>CANDZL010000022.1:0-46597 GCA_947425205.1 uncultured Hungatella sp.
TAGCGGTACGTAAGGCATTGCCTAAGTACCGATGGTCTTCAAGTACCCTGGAGAACACAACATAAGTCCCTCTCCCGGCTACGTTATCCCAGAAGATTATGTGCTGCCTAAATGACATTGTCCCTTGCAACAGCCTTTTTCTTCATTTCCCCCAGAGATAATGCAGCTAGTACTGCCTTGCGGAAATAACGATGAATAGAGTGCCTGATGTCTGCGTCATCTGTGCGTCTGCAAAGCGACGGCATAGTGGTGCCTACGTCTAGCTTTGCAGGCGTGCAGAGGGCATAGGCAGCGAGTGCTTTATTCACCGGAATTTCCACAAGGCAGTACTAGAAGAAAAGCAGTCTCTTACCACTGCCTCCCCATTTACTCCAGCGATAACACAGCCTGGCGAGGGAATGATATTGTTTTCTCCAGGGTACTTGAAGACCGCCGGTACTTAGGCGCTGTCTTTTAGCGCCTTATGTACCGCTGCGCTCTTCACGTAGCGCGAGCGTGCCCAGGAGAAAACAATATCATTCTCTCGCCAGGCGGACCCCATGCGACAAACAGCCCCCACGCAATAGACACCTCACCCCCGCGTTATCACTCTCCCCACCGCCATCTTCCACCCATCATAAAGCTTACTTCTCTCCTCCAGCCTCATCCCCGGCTCATAAACCCCCCGCTTCATTCTATCAAAAATCCTCTCATCATACAACCCCACAGCCAATCCAGCCCCGTAAGCCGCCCCGATCCCAGACAACTCCTCCTGCTCCGGAACCAAAACCCTGATCCCCAGAAGATCACTCTGAAGCTGCATCAAAAACCGGTTCCTGGTAGGCCCTCCATCCACCCGTAAAGCCTCCGGGCAGATCCCAGCCTCATCCTCCATAACCTTCACCACATCCGTAATCTGATAAGCAATACAGGAAAGCGCCGCCTTCACAATCTCCGCCCTCCCCGTAGTCCTGGACATGCCCACAAGGGCTGCCCTGGCGCTGCTGTCCCAGTAAGGCGCGCCCAGGCCGCTGAAGGCCGGAACCAGATACGTCTCATCCGCCGGATTGGCCTGATACGCCAGCCCTTCCGTCTCCTGATCCCGCTCAATCAACCCCAGATCCTTTTTAAGCCAGGTGATCACTGCCCCGGTATAATTCAGATTCCCTTCCAGCACATAGGACATCTTGTGATTGATCTTAAATCCTACCGAGCCCACCACTCCGTTCTTTGCAAATACCGGCTTATCCCCCACATTCATCATGATGGAAGAGCCAGTTCCATACGTAGCTTTCACCATGCCCTTCTCCAGACACGCCTGTCCGAACAGAGCTGCATGGGAATCCCCCAGCACGCCCCGGATGGGAATGGGGTGTTCCAGAATCCCTTCCAGATCCGTTTCCCCGTACCATCCGTCAGAATCCTCGATCTCTGGCAGGCAGGAGACATCCACGCCGAATTTCCCACACACACCCTGATCGAACACCCCAGCCGCCAGGTCCATCAGCTGCGTCCTGGAAGCATTGGAGTAATCAGTCTTAAACACCTTCCCACCAGTCAGGCGGTGTACCAAAAACGCATCCACCGTTCCCAGACACAGCCTTCCCTGGCCCAAAAGTTCCCTGGCCTCCTTCCTGTTTCTGAGAATCCAGGCAAATTTCGCCGCCGGAAAATAAGGCGACAGCTCCAGCCCCGTAACCCTCTTCACCAGTTCCCTCTCGCCATCCAGCTCCTTACAGACATCAGCCGCCCTGCTGCACTGCCACACAATGGCATGGCCCGCCGGTTTCCCGGTCCTTCTGTCCCATGCCACTGAAGTTTCCCTCTGGTTGCTGATGCCAAGAGCCACAATCCGGCTCTTATCAATACCAGATTCCCCTATGACCTGCCCCAGAACTTCCACCGTATTCCTGTAGATTTCCTCCGGGTCATGAGACACAAAACCCTCCTCACTGATCATCTGCCGGTGAGACTTATCCTTCCGCATCAGAAGCCTCCCCTCACCGTCAAACAGCAGCGCCTTGGTCCCCTGGGTACTCTGATCCACACTTAGAATATAGTTTTCCATCTATGCCCCCAGCGCCTTTCTCGCTTCACTTGCAATCCCCTCTCCGTTCAGCCCATAATAGTCAAATACTTCTCTGGAATTCCCGGTAATCACCGGTGCGTCAGGCAGGGACAGATTGATCACCCGTTTCGGATCATGAGCCCCGATCTCCTGAGCTGCCATACTCCCCAGCCCCCCAAAGCGCACATGCTCCTCTGCAGTAATCACTGCCTTCACCTTAGCCGCCTTCTCAAGGAGAAGCCTGGTATCAAGAGGCTTCACACAGTACATATCAATCACACAGGCAGAAATCCCGTCCCGCTCCAAAATCTCAGCCGCCGAAAGAACCGGACTTACCATCTCTCCACATGCCACCAAAAGCACGTCCGTCCCTTCCCTTAAGACCACCCCGTGATCCAGTTCAAAAGGACAGCTTTCCTCCGAATAGATATCCTCCACCGGATTCCTTCCCACCCGGATATAGGCCGGCTTCTCATCCTCTAACAGCGCCTCAACCAGCTTCGCCGTCTGAAACCGGTCCGAAGGCAGATAGACCCTCATGTTGGGAATCGCCGACATGGAGGCAATATCCTGAGTAGAATGATGACTCATGCCCAAAGCCCCATAGCTCACCCCGCCGCTGATGCCGATGAGAGTCACATTGGTACCTGAGTAGGCCACATCCACCTTTGCCTGCTCATAGCTTCTGGTAGTCAGAAAACAGGCCGGGGAAGCCGCAAAAGGCTTCTTGCCGCACCTTGCAAGCCCGGCCGCAATCCCTACCAGATCCTGCTCCGCAATTCCAACTTCCACCGCCTGCTCCGGAAACTCCTTAAAAAACGGAGCCAGAGAGGCAGATCCCCTGGAGTCGCTGCAAAGCACCACAATATCCTTATCTGTCCTGGCATGTTCCATCAGAACATTACAGATGGCCTGCCGATTTGCAATCTTATTCATGATTCTGTCTTCCTCCTTTTTCAATGAACCGGCACACGCTGCTGTGCAGTGCCTGCCAACTGGTGGGAACACCGGAAAGTATTCTAAAAATGGAGCCCATTTGCCTTCCTTCTTTCCTGCAGATCCTGGGAAATCCGTATGTATTCTTCCTGGGTAGGAACCTTATGGTGCCATCCCGCCTGATTCTCCATGACAGCCGAGCCGCAGCCTTTCACCGTATTGGCAATCACCATGGTTGGCCTTCCCTTCACCGTCTTCGCTTCCTCATAAGCTTTTGTCAGCTGGTCCACATCGTTTCCGTCATCCACCGGGATCACATTCCAGCCAAACGCCCGGAAACGCTCCTCTAAAGAATCCAGCCTCATAACCTCCTCCGTTCCCCCGGATATCTGAAGCCTGTTCCTGTCAATGGTGGCACAGAGATTGTCAAGACCGTAATTTGCCCCGGCCATGGCAGCCTCCCACACAGACCCTTCCGCCAGTTCTCCGTCGCCCATCACGGTGTACACCCGGTAATCCCGTTTATCCATCTTCCCTGCCAGGGCCATTCCCACAGAGACTGGAAGCCCATGGCCCAGGGAACCGGAATTCATCTCAATCCCCGGCAGATGATTGTTGGGGTGGCCGATATAAGGAGAGCCAAACCTGGAGAACTTCTCCAGCACCTCCTGAAGAGAGAAGAATCCGGCCGATGCCAAAACAGCATACAACGCCTCCACAGAGTGCCCTTTGCTCATGACAAACCGGTCCCTGTCCGGGCTGTCCTGATTCCCCGGCGACACGTTCATAATGCGGAAATACAGAACCGATAAAATATCCACCACGCTCATATCCCCGCCGATATGGCCGCCCTTACCTGCCACCACAATATCCAGAATGTTCTGCCTAAGTTCATAGGTCTTTTCTCTTAAATTATCCATTTCACTCGCCCCTCAAGTATGCCTTGACGTCCTCCTCAATGGGATCATAGAAATCCGGAGCCACGCCTATGTATTTACATGCCTCGTAAAGTACCGGAACAATGTCCTTGTGAATTCCCACACAGTGGTGGATGTAAGGTCCCTCCACCAGCTTTGCCTCCAGCCTCTTTAAATTCTCCACCTCAATCCAGAGATAGGTGCCCTTGGTGTAAGGGCCGTCGATCCCCTTGGCATGCCCCAGCAGCAGGGAGTACTGTCCATTGTCCCCGTCAAACCGGCACAGAGACACATCCCCGTGTTTCGCCTGTGCCGCCACAGCTCCCGGATAATCAAATGCCAGAGGATAATCGATGGACGGCTTCTCCCCGGCCACAGAGATAGGCCACGGGCCGCAGTGCTGCAAAAGTTCCCCGTTGTCACAGTGAGGATGGCGCACCGTCCAGTCTGCGAAAAAGCTTCTGGTTCCGTCTGCCGCTGCCGCCTCCGCAAGAAGAGCTGTGATGGCACCGTGAATGTCCGTCTCACATACCACCGGAATCCCCTCCTCATTTAACAGGGAATTGGCAGCGCAGGGCATGATCCCGATCTCTCCCTGAAGGGCGTTCCAGCACTGGATTGCCACTGCCCGACAGCCGTATTTTTCCGCCAGACGCTTCATGGCAACCTTAAGGGCAGCCACATTTTCCAGTTCCTCCGGCTTAATCTTGATTTCCATGTTGGCCCGGCAGTAAGCCATCACCTCTTCTACCGGTGTCTTCTCAGCCTTTGCCTTCTCAATCTCTGTCTTTAACTCCGGCATGGGAATGGGGGCCAGCTGGATATTGAACTTCTCCAGAAGTTCTCCCTCATTGCACATGGTGGACCAGAAATCAAAGGGCCTGGGGGCAATCTGCAGGATCCGGATATCCCGGAACACTTTCACCACATTACACACAGCCAGAAAATCCCTTACTCCCCGCTCAAACTCCTTATCTTCCAGGCTGCAGTTAGTCATATAGGTAAAGGGCACCTGGAATCTTCGAAGCACCTTGCCTGTGGCAAAAAGGCCGCACTGGCTGTCCCTCTTCCTCACCCCCGCCGCATCCGGGCACTCATCCCTGGGGCCCCACAGAAGCACCGGAACTCCCAGCTCCTTGGCAAGCCGTGCACACTCATATTCCGTTCCAAAATTTGTGTGTGGAAGAAAGAGGCCGTCCACCTTTTCCCTCTTAAATTTTTCAGTCATGGCAATCCTGCCTGCCTCGTCATACAATAGTCCCTCTTCATTGATATCATCAATATCCACGAAGGAGACCTTCATCTCTTTCAGTTTCTGTCTCGTTAAATTTGCAAATTCCACAGCCGCCGGTGCGGAAAAAATGCTTCTTCTCGTAGGTGCAAAGGCCAGTTTTATCTCTGCCATGGTTTATCCTCCTTTGTCTTTGATAAGGTTTAATTATATCTAAATTATACTTAATAATTTAGCATAAGTCAATTATATATTAAATAGTTTTCAATTTTCTTCATTAAATACATTTAATGAATTATTCAGCTTGACCTTTCTGAAAAAATAAATTAAAATTGAACTAATAAAAATCTCTACATCAACCGAGGTGATATTATGTCTATATCAGCGAAAGAATTAGCATTAAAACTAAATGTTTCTCCCGCCACCATCTCCATGGTGTTCAACCACAAGCCCGGGATCAGCGACGAGACCAGAGACCGTGTTCTTTCCGCTGCCAAAAAATATGGCTATGATCTAAGCAAGTACTCCTACTCCCTGGCAGAGACCAAGAATATCTGTTTCATCATCTATAAAAAGAACGGCCAGGTAGTAAGCGATACTCCCTTCTTCTCCGACTTAACCGAAGGAATCAGCAATACCTGCCAGACCAACAGCCTAAGCCTCAACATCCTCTATATCTACGGGAATCAGCCTGTGGAGCCTCAGCTGAAGGAGTTGTATGACAAAGAGTACCATGGACTTCTTCTCCTGGCTACAGAGATGGAGCAGCAGGACTTTTTGCCTTTCCTCGATCTCCCCTGTCCCCTTGTCGCTCTAGACTGTTATTATGAAGACATGAGTTTTGATACTGTCCTCATCAACAACGTCCAGGGTTCCTATATGGCTACCTCCCATCTGATTCAAAGAGGCTTTACGCGAATCGGATACTTAAAGTCTTCCTTCCAGATCGCCAACTTTGCAGAACGGGCAGACGGGTATTTCAAAGCGCTCCGCAGCAGCAATATCAAGAAAAATATGGATTATGTATTGGAGCTTTCCCCGTCCATGGAGACAGCCTATCTGGATATGAAGACCCTTCTGGCCACAGGCATCCCCTTGGCAGACGCATACTTTGCAGACAATGACCTGATCGCCGCAGGGGCTATGCGGGCTCTTACGGAAGCAGGCATCAAGATTCCAGGGGATGTGTCCATTGTCGGGTTTGATGATATTCCAATGTGCAATTTCCTATCCCCCACTCTTTCTACCATGCGGGTGGAGAAACAGAATTTCGGGATGCTGGCGGTAAACCAGCTTTTAAGCCGTATTCAGAGCCCCTCCCAAAGCCTGGTTAAACTGGCGCTTTCTACCAGGTTGGTTTCACGGGAGAGTGTTAGAGACTTTCAGGGGTAAATGAATTTTAATATGCTTTATGTTCTGTCATGATAGAGAAAGTAATCAAAATCAGCATATTTGCCGGCACCGCTCATGTCGTGGCAGTACATGCCGAAGTGGGCGCCGGTAAATCCACGGCAGTGCTCGTCGGTGAGAATCTCTGTGGTAAACCGTTGTCCTGCCTGGTGCCAGATGCCGTCCTTCAGACTGTAGGAGAAGGTGACCCAGGCTCCGGCAGGGTCTGTCTCAGCGCGGAGGGTGATGGCACCTTCTGGTGGAATCGGAATATCTTCACACAGAAACTTGCAAACTCCTGTATCGCTTCCTACGATTCGCAGTACGGTCTCTCCTGTCTCTAATCGGCTTTTTCCAAACAGATAGAAATTCATAGCGTCGTACATATAGGCCAAGCCAGCCAGCTGTTCGTACCGTTCCGGCTTAAATTCCATGGAAAGCTCTGCAGCAGCCCAGACTTCCTGTTGACGGACAGCCAGAAGGCTTACATGGTGCAAAGAGTTTAGGGATTCCTGGCCGTAGAGACGGAGCCAGCCAGGGCGTTCCACCAGGCTAACTCTGTCATTCAAAGGCATTCTGGGGCTGGTGTAGCGACATCCCAGCACAGGGTTGTCAAAATCATCTCTGTCAGCTTCCGGCTTTAAGGGATAGGGAGCAATTCCTGCCGGTTCCTCTACTTCCTGGCGGGCAACCCTTCCTCCGTCTGCCATCCGAAGCCTCCCATCCTCAAAACATACCTTCTGAAGGCTGGTCTCCCTTCCGGTTAAGCATACTTGCTTCCCCTCCTCTGTCCTCCTGGCCCTTCCGCACAGGTGGGCCAGATACCATTCCCCATGGCCAGTGTCCACCAGAGAGCCGTGTCCTGCCTTCTGAAGGCTATGAGGATCAGACCGGTCGGAAGTCACTACAGGATTCTCCTCCCCGGCCTCGAATGGCCCCCAGACACATTTGCTTCTGGCAACGGTCACCTGATGCTCATAGCCGGTCCCTCCTTCTGCTGTCAAAAGATAGTACCACCCTCCGATGTGATACATATGGGGGCCTTCTGTATATCCTGCCTCTGTCCCGTGGAACACAGTCTTAACCGGCCCTGTCAGCTTCTTTGTAACAGGGTCATACTCCTGAACCGTGATTCCTTTAAACCCATTTAACATATTGATCAGGTATTTCTTTCCATCCGTGTCATGGAACAGGGACGGATCAAAGCCTACACTGTTTAGATACACCGGCTCTGACCACTCTCCACAGATATCCTCTGTCCACACCAGATAATTGTGGGTATTGTAATACATCCCTTTCTTGGTCTTCACATCCGTATATACCAGCCAGAACCGTTTTCCATCATAGCTTAAACAAGGGGCCCACACACCGCCGGACGTAGGATCTCCTGCCATATTTAACTGGCTTAACCGACGCAGCGGCGACGGAATCTGCTCCCAGTGTTTTAAATCTTTCGAATGGTAAATCCTTACCCCAGGCCACCACTCAAAGGTAGACACTGCAATATAAAAATCTTCCCCTGCCCGAATGATACACGGATCCGGGCAGAAACCTTTCAAAATCGGATTCTGAATCATCTCCATCCCTCCTTTTAAGGTAACGGTACGCGCCGCCTCGTGGCACCCTCCCATTTCATTGAAACATTTTCCATCCCCTTACCTGTCACATTCATAGGTAACCCCAACCTGCCTTCTCACCTCGTCCAGAACATCCATCACCTCCAGAGACAACCTGTGGGTATTGCAAAGAGATTCCCTTCTTCCCTCCTTAAGCGTCCGTATAAAATCCCGCAGCTCGTATACCATAGGCATCTCCTCCTGCTCCACCCGGATGGATTCTCTTCTTCCGTCTCTGTAACGGATCTCCATGACCTGAAGCCTTTGGATATGATCCAGATACATAGTTCCCTCTTCCCCCGCAATCTCCGAGGGAAGATAAGAATCCGCAATCTTTGTCACCAGGTTCACCGCTTCCATACCAGGATATCGGCAGATCACCGTACTCTGTCCGTCCACGCCGCTGTCCAGCACCACTCCGAAAGCTTTTACCTCCTCCGGTTTCCCAAACAGCGCCACCATGGGAGCCACACAATACACCCCCATATCCAGCATGGCTCCGTTGCACAGATCCCGCCGGAACGTATTCACCGGTTCGCCTGCCTTATACGCGTCATACCGCACAGAATACACCCCAAAATTCGCCACATACCTCCGGATTTTTCCCAGCTTAGGCAGGTTATCCCGTATCTGGAAAAAATTGGGGAACTGGGTGGTCATCATGGCTTCCATCAAAAGCAGATTCTTCTTTCTGGCAAGCTCAATGAGCACCTTGGCCTGAAACCCATTGGCAGTAAACGCCTTCTCCATAAGCACATGTTTCCCATGCTCCAGGAACAATCTTCCATACGGGTAATGAAATGCAATGGGTGCCCCGATGTACACCGCATCATATCCGTCCCACTCCGCCATAGCCTGAAGATCCGTAAAATACCGGGGCGCCCCATGCCGCGCAGCAAACATTCTCCCTCTCTCCTCTGACCTGGAAAATACCGCCGCCAGCTCAAATTCCGGCACCTTTTTCGCCGCCCTCAAAAACGTATCCGTAATATTGGTTCCAATGGTAGCAAACCGAACCTTTTCCATAAAATCCCCCTAAATCCATGTCCCTTTCCATTTCATACAACAATCCGCCACTCTCGTTGCCTGATTCCTCAATCATTCACACAGCGCACCACCAGCACCCAGTCATTATCCTCCGTAAACCGTGCCACTGGCTTTACTTCTGCCTTTTCCTTCCCTGTAAGCCTTCCAAAATAGCTGGACACACCGCTTACCGGATCGAACCACCAGCCATGAATCTCCTTACCTGCAAAGTTCCTCAAATCCACAGCAAACTCTTCTCCCAGATAATCATAAGCCAAAAGGAAATCCTCCCCTGCAAACACCGCGATCCTTCCATACCGCTCCTTCTGTCCGGATAAAAGCAGATCTTCCCTGGGCCGTCCGTTCTGGTAATCCACCGACTCCATCAGCCGTCTTAAATGTCCCATATGCTCCGATCCCACATGATGCATGGACTCCTGCCACACCTGCTTCACCCCATACGCTCCCTGGCTGGAAGCATCACAGTAACACTGCTGAATGGCATTATCTCCATAGGTATGCCCCATAGCCCCCTGGAACACAGACCAGTAGGCATACCGCCGTACATCCCACTCCCTCCAGTAAGGCTGATCCTTCACATGAAGCCCCTGAAGGATCCACTCATAAGACGGCTCCCCGTCCACCACCGGTTTCAGGGGTACCAACCCATGATCCCTGTCCACATACCTCCAGTTATCCTCCCCGAAGAACCCTTCCTTCATGGCATTATCATCCCACGCCCCCAGAGAAGCCTGATCATAACGCCGATGTCCCGACTGGAACATATTAAAATCAAGCCACGGCTCCTCATGGAACCACATAGAAGAAGAAGTACGTCCAAACGGATGATACCCTATGAGTTTATCCGGCGTATACTCCTTAAACAGCCTTCCCTCCCTTTTATACAGCTCCAAAGCCTCGCTCCCCCGAATATCCCCTCCCAAAAGCCAGATCACATTGGGGCTCTCCTGATACCGTTTCGCCACAAACTCCACGTACCGGTCAATATTGTCCATATTCAAAGCGCCGCCCTTCACCACGGCCCCCCAGGAAGGAAGCAAAGCCATATAAAGCCCCAGTTCCTCCGCCATCCGAACCACCCTATCACAATGCTCCCAGAAATCCGGGCTGGTTACATCCCTGTCCGAATCCGCCAAGCTGCTGGCCACCTCCGTCCCCGGAAGATTATGCATCAACACCGCCTGAATCACCGTAAACCCCTTATCCCTCCGGTTCCTCAGATAAGCATACGATTCCTCCAGGCTACACCTCTGAAACAAAAGCCAAGCCGTATCCCCCAGCCAAAAAAACGGCTCCTCCCCATTACAGAGATACCTACAGTTATCACTCACTCTCAACAATCCCTTTTCCCAAGGCTTCATATTCCACCCTCCATTTTTTCCATCGCTTTATAAAAATTTTTGTACCATTAAAAAATCTAATCAAACGTTTACTATTTACAGCATCAATAAAGATCCGCCTTTCCCTCCACTCAGCCCTGGAAGCACCAGCTTCGGAAAGAGTTCCCCCAGCGCCTCCCCTCAACAAGGAAACGCCCTTACCCCCTCAAACTCCACAACCCACTGCCCATCCTTAGGAAACCCTGGCAAATCCCCGCTCCCCGGATACCCCGCCGTCATAAGCGCCGCCGCCAAAAGAAGCGACCCATTTCCTGGCAGATACAGAGGCAAATCCCCTCTTCCCTCCTGGAAATTATTCCCGCTAACCACATACCGGTTCTTAAACGTATCCATCAAAAGCAGCTCAATGGCCCTCTCCGGCTTCCCAAGCCTTACAGCCGTCATAGCCATAACTGCAAAATCCCAGCCCCACAGAGAAGGATAATCCCAGCATTCCACCACCCTCTCCAGGGAATTCCCCATAATCTCCTTATCCGTTCTGCCGCCATCCATCAGCCCATACGCACACAACATCGACGGATGATCCTGAGCAAACGCCCCATACGTATCCGGACAATTATCATGAGCCAGATAGCACCCATCCTTTACCGCTATAGGCGCCATATGCTCCGCCACCCGAATCCACTCCTTTGGAACCTCCCTGTCCAGCCGTCTGGCCCACTCTGCGGCAATCTTCAGGGTAAGCCCCCAATACTCCACCTCAAACGCCGGATTTTTCGTCACCATAGGATCATGATTCTCCTGCACCGGAATCACCGGCCCCCGAAGCTCATACACGCCCTTCTTCTCATCAAACACCGCAAAATCCACCATAAACCTGGCGGTCTCCTCCACCACCTCATAATACCGTTCCAGAAAATCCCGTTCCTCCTCACACTGATATGCCATCTCCAGCATGTAAATAATGTGAGGCTGCTGCCAGATCAGAAGCGTGGCAATCGGCGAAGGACAATCCACACAGGATTCCGATACCATCTTAGGCCATCTGGCTCCCTGGTACCCATTTCTCGCCGCATTCTCTTTAGCCTCCGGAAGGTGCTTCACATACCAGGACAGGCTTCTCTCCAACAAATCCCTGTGTCCAAACAAAGGCAGATAGGCCTCATGCCAGAAATACATTTCCAGATGGGCCTTCCCATACCAGCTGTTGCAGGTAAGCCCTGTTTCCTGAGGCGGCATATCCCCTGCCGACTGCAGGGCCAAAAGGTACTGAGACAGCACGATTCTCCTCTCCAATTCCAGGGCCCGGCCATCCTTGCTCTTATGCAAGTCAATGACACCGCCCTTCTCCCAGAACTCCCTCCAGTATGCCCGGCTGTCCTCAAAAGCCTTTTCTGTCCCCGCCGCCTCTGTGGCTTTCCCTGTATCTTTAGCCTCCCCAATTTCCGGGACATCCGAAGCCATCCCAGTTCCCAAGACACCCGAAGCTATCCCAGCATACCAGCCGTCCTTCAGAAAATGAACCGTAAGCCCCATCTCCCCCTGACCTGCCGGCAAGATTCGAAACCGATGCACTCCCACTTCCACAAGACTGCAATGCTCCAGTGTTACACCCACATAATAAACATCCCGATCCAATGTCCTTTTCAGTAAAACCCAGCCTGCTTCTCTCTCCACAACTTCTGTCACATGGGCATCTTCTGATTCCCAGTCACTGGCGGAAATATCCGGGCTTCCGTAAGGAAAGGAAAGTTCCACCGCCAGCCCCTTCCCCAAAGCCTCCGACTGAACCAAAAAAGCTGCTATATCCTTCTCCCCTCCACAGGCCGTCCTCACCTGGCATTCCATCCCGTCCAGGCAGAACCTGCTGTCTAAAATCCCCTCATACAAGTCAAGTTCCTGGTGCACATCCGACAGACGGCCTTTATCCACACTCTTCCCGTCCATCACCAACCCAATACGCCCCAGATTAAGCTTATGGGGATTCTGCCTCACCCAGTCATAAACCGCCTCATTCCCCTTCTTCCTCTCCACGGCATAGCGGACCGTTCTCCCCTCATAAGGGTACTCTGTCATCTCCACATCCTCAAGGCCATACCCATACCGTTCACCGCTTACCGGCCTGGTATGCCACCCCCACTGTGCCATGGTACACAGAGGCGTAACCTTTCTATACTCCTCATACAGCGTCTGCATCCCCGTAATATCCGCCGTAAAAGCAAAATTCCCATTACCAACAGACAAAGGCGAACTTTCATCCGCCTCTGTCAATATGGGATTGTGTCTGGTCACCAATTCTCTCCGATTAATTGCCATCATCCTATCCCCCTATTTTATTTTAATGTACTCCCGCAGCCTCTTTGTACCTGTTATCGCGAGAGTATATTCCATCATCCCTTAAGTCCGGTAGAGCTTACACCCTCCACCAGCTGCCGGTTGAAAATCAGGAAAATCAAAAACACCGGAATCAGCGACAGGGTAGACATAGCAAACAATGCGCCAAAATCCGACTGCCCTGAAGCATCCGCAAAGTTTTTAAGCGCTACAGAAGCCGTCCATGTAATTGGTTTGCTTAAGTAAATTAACGGCCCCATAAAATCATCCCACTTCCAGTAGAACTGAATGATCAGCGTCGTGATAATGGACGGTTTCAAAAGCGGAAGGACAATCTTAAAATAGATCATATATTTATTGCACCCATCCACAAACGCCGCTTCATCCAATTCCCTTGGAATCCCCTGGCAGAACTGCATCATCTGATAGATAAAGAATGCCTGTCCACAGAAATGGGGAAGAATCAATGGAATATAAGTTCCCACCACTCCTAAGGAATTGTAGATCATATATTGAGGGATCAAAATAACCTGTCCTGGCAGCATCAATGTCGCCAACATACACCAGAACAAAATTTTTCTCCCTTTAAACTTCACCCTTGCCAGGGCATAAGCCACCATAGAAGAAGAAATCACTGTTCCCAGTGTAGCGATTGAGGCCACAATCAGAGAATTCCGGAAGAACGTTCCAAAGGTTACACCGCTGTACCCCTTCCAGCCATTAGCCCAGTTCTCCATATGCCATCCCAGCGTAGGGAAAAAGCTGGCAGAATGGTTTAAAATATCATTGTTATTCTTAAAGGCTCCCATAATCATCCAGAAAATCGGATAGACCATTAGAAGTCCAAAACCGCCGATCAGCAGATGATAGAAAAACTTACCGATACGTCTCTTTGCATGCATTCCCATCCTATGCCACCCCCTTAATCATCACTTCCAGCTTCATAGAACACCCATTTCTTCGATGTCTTGAAGATCACCAGAGTAACCGCCGAGATAACAATCAAAAGAACCCAAGAAAGCGCGCTGGCATATCCCATATCCTGATACGTAAAGCCTTGTTTATAAATATAGTACGCAATGAAATTGGTGGCATCAGCCGGTCCACCCTGGGTAATGATAAACGCCTGGGTAAACACCATGAAGCCCGTAATGGTCTGCATCACCAGATTATACAAAATCACCGGTGACAGACAGGGGAGCGTAATCTTGATAAACCGCTGGAATGCGTTGGCACCGTCAATCTCAGCCGCCTCATAGTATGTGGCAGGAATCTCTTTTAATCCTGCTGCAAAGATAATCATGGAGGAGCCGAACTGCCATACGGTCAGCAACGCCAAAGGAAACATAACCAGGGACTTATCTCCCATCCAATTTAACCGATCAAGACCTATCGCTGTGATGATGCTGTTAATCATGCCCTTGCGCGCAAACATCTGCTTCCACACAAGCGCTACCGCCACAGAGCCACCTACCAGAGAAGGCAGATAATAGACAGCCCGGTAAAGGCTGGCAACTTTTGTTTCCCTTGTCAGGAAATAGGCCACCAGCAAGGCAAAAATCAGCTTAGCCGGAACAGCCAACACCACATAGATCAAGGTTCTCCACACAGAGTACCAGAACTTACTGTCTCCCACAAACATCCGCACATAGTTGGCAAGTCCAATAAAATCCGAATTTACAAAATTATAGTTTGTCAGAGAATAATATAGTGACAACAGCATAGGAAACAGTGTCAGGCCGCAGAATCCTATGATAAACGGGGCTGCGAATACATATCCAACCGCATTATCCGTACACATGATTTGCTTGAATGTCCGTTTCTCCTTCACTGCCGAATTCGTCTGATTGCTCATCCTTTTATCTCCTTTTTGCAAAAACGGCCTGCTGAAAGCAGCAGGCCGTTGGTCTTATCTTCCAAACGACAGCTAAAAACTATCTAGAGAACGCGTCGGTTGCAAAATCAAACACATTCTGCGCAGCTTCCTCTGCAGTGATCTCGCCAGCATTTACCCTATCAAGCTGGCTCTTGAATTCGTCTCTGATCGCAGCCTGCTGAGACGGCTCGTTGATAAATACATTCTTGGAATCTTCCCAATTACCAACCATATCTATGTAATCATAAATTCCTTTTTCCACATCTGTCAATGAAGGCTCCATAGCCTCACGTACCGCACTGGTAATCGGAACTCCTCTCTCACCCAGAAGAATGTTGTTGGCCTCAATGCTGTTGATGAAATAGTTGATGAATGCCGCACAAACCTCCGGATACTTGGTCTGATTGTAGATAGCAAGACCCTGAGAAGACTTCACTGCATAACCGGAAGGCCCGTCTGCCGTCTTTCTTGGAAGAGGCGCAATCTCCAGACGGCCTACCCCGTTCTCCTCTGCTGCCTTAGCCATAGCCACAACCTGATTGGAAAGCACCCATGTAAGGCCGGCTTCGCCTGTAGCCACAAAGTTCTGCTCCGGAGCAACGCCCATCTCATTCAATACGCCACGATCTGGATAAGCGCCGCTGGCAGTCATTCTCTGAAGCATCTCAATATATGGAACCATATAGCTTGGATTTTCAATCATCAGGCCGCTGTTATCCGCCTTGAAGAAGTTCAGTCCATCCTCATACTGAGGAACACCTACTGTACATGCACCATAAAATTCTTCCAGGAAGGAAGATCCGTACTCACCTGTCACTTCCTTAAGCTTCTCGGAATAAGCTTCGTAATCTTCCCAGGTCCACCCTTCCTTCGGCGGCTCCAACCCTGCCTGCTCAAGCAGATCTGCATTGTAGACTATGCAGTGGGCGTTGGTTCCCAGCGAAATTTCCATCTGCATACCCAGATCATACGTTGTTGCCAAGAAAGCATCGCTGATGTAATCAGTGTTGATGGTTCCATCCTCAATGTATGGTGTCAAATCGGTAATAACTGCATTGAATTCCGCCCAGTTGTTGCCCAGCTGGAATACATCCCACACATCCTGTGCACCAATCAGAGTTGGAAGCTTCTGAAAATATCCGTCAAAGTCGGAAGGCTCCATCTCTATTGTAACATTGGGATACTTCTCCATAAACTTCTTAACGACAGCTTCTGTTCTCTCGTGTCTGGTCTGGCCGCCCCACCACGCGAAACGGATGGTGCATGGCTCTCCGCCATTTAACTCTTCCGGAAACTCCACAACTTCCACGCTGGAGCCTTCAGCCCCCCCATTTTCCTCAGGAGCTTCCGTCTCCTCTGCATCCTTCTTCTCTTCCGCCTTGGTCTCCTCAGCTGCCTTGGTGGTCTCTGCCGCGCCTGCAGCCGTAGTCTCTGTCTTCTCTCCGCCACCACATGCAGTCAGAGATAATGCCATAGCAGATGCCAACGTCAAAGCCATTGCTTTCTTTAATCTCATAAAATTCTTCTCCTTCTCTAAATAGTTTAACAATGTCCTCCCGCTCCTGATTCCAGTTAAATGTTAATTTAATTTATCTAAATATTTCAGAAGCAAATCATTGTCTTTGTATTACACATTATAAAAGTTTCTGGTTGATATGTCAACATGTTTTTTTATTTTCGTCTGGTTTATCATAGTTATTTTATATTTTTTAAGGAATTTCCGAAACTTTTTTGTATGTTTTTCTAAAATCTCTTTTTAATTTATCTAAATCTCATTTGATTTTGCTCTCATTTTATCTTAATCATTAAGCATAATTCAATAAATTTAGTGTAATGCATTTCCATTACACAGACCGTGTCGCTAGTGGTGCTGTAGAGGATCCCCAGGGTATACTTCCCCAATGCCCCTCTCAATATTTCCAGATAATATAAATCAAGGGACTGTGGAATATCACCACAGCCCCCGGCCAATGTCTTGTCCGACCACTACTATTCACAGACAATATCTGTTCGTTAATGTCTGTCCACCAGGCATCAGGCGGAAACAGCATCGTCAGCCCGCAAGTCCTAACAGCCTTTTCCTTTTCTCTTCTCATAAAACAAAGCCAATTTTGCAAAAAGATCGTCCAATATCAACCTGCTGTCTACTGAGCGGTACACCCGGATAGGACGGTTTAGCTTGGTATGTACATACGTCATATCCGATGTGATCAGCGGAGCTTCCACCCAGTCAAATTCAAACGAATGCTCATACAGCAAAAGCCCAACTGCCGGGCTGTCTCCCACCACCCAGGTCTCACCGCTGCGGAAAGGACTGTTCCTTGGGCCTTCCTCGTTGGCGTGCTCGTCCAGCTGCCTTAAAAGGTACTCCCCGATCTCACCGTAAGGGGCAACCTTATATTCCAACTCCGCTAAAGATAACGGCATCATCACGTACACATTCTTCGGAACCTGCCAGATCTCCATTTTGCTCTGGAATACCACATTGGCCGCATCCACGTCATTTCCCAGGTTGAATTCCGCCCCTCCTTCGGGATACCGGCCGCCGCCGATCCAGATGGCTGTCATCCTGGAAGCGATCCGCGGCTCCATGAGAAGGGCGCTTGCAAGATCCGTAAGGGGACCTAAGAAAATAGCGAACAATGGGCGGGGATCCTCCTTCATGGCCTCCCTTACGATCAGGCTGGCACCCTCACTTGCCACCGGAGTGCCCTTATCCGGTATCTTATGGCTGGCGCCGCGGTAAAGCATGCCGTCCTTTGGAAATCCCATCTTATCAAAAATGGTCTCCAATTCCCTAAAGCTTCTCTCCATACCGTCTTCATGCCTGGTTCCATAATGGGCCGCTATCATCCCCACATTTTCAAACTTAGGGCTTAGCAGCGCATGGACAATGGCAAACTGGTCGTCCGCCTCATTCTTGGCATCCGTATCCACAATCATCCTTACAATCTTCTCCTCTGGCACATGAAACTTATAATCCGTGTATCTCATAAAACCCCTCCTTTTGCCAACCGGCTTCGGCATATGCCTTTTGAATTATTATTAAATATTTCTGAACTGTTATTGAATAATATCTATATAATACAGTAACCTTTCAGAAATGTCAATGCATTCCACCGGCTGGCCCATTGATCGACTTGTCGTCCATCCGGCTACTGAAGGGTTTTCAATTCCTCCGCCAAAGTACTTCCTATGGAAATCTTCCCCACATATCCTACATCTCCTGTCATAAGCACATTCCAATCGTCGAGAATCTCAATTTCCAGGGTACCGCCAGGCATGCGCACATACATTTTAGAGTCTGTCAGCCCCTGTCGGTAAGCGGCGGCCGCTGCCGCACATCCGCTGCTTCCGGAAGCCAGCGTGTACCCGGCCCCTCTCTCATAGATCTCAATCTCAATGGTATTGCGGTCAATCACCTTCATGATCTGGGTGTTGATGCGCTCTGGAAAATACTCTGCACATTCCGAGTTCTTCCCAATGCGGCATACCAGATCTTTTGAGATCTCGTCCAGGAAAATCACCACATGAGGGTTTCCAATGGAGACACAGGTTGCTTTGTAAGGAATCTTCCCGAAAATCAGCGTCTCATTTACCACATCCCTCACCGGCCCGGTCACCGGAATCTCATCGCTTCGAAAGGAAACCTTTCCCATAGATGCCTTCAGCCTGGTGCCTTCCTCATTCAGATACCACACCTTTACAGGCCCGCTCCCTGTGCCAAGCATCACATGCTGCTTCTGAACATACCCTGCATCTTTTAAATATTTTGCAAAAATCCGGACTCCGTTTCCACTTTTCTCCGCCACGCTTCCATCCGGATTCCAGATTTTAACCTCCATCGGCTCGCTCCCCAGAATCGGCCCCTCAAGAATGCCGTCAGAACCAACTCCAAAATGCCGGTCACAGATCAATTTCACATTCTCTGGTGACAATTTCAGCGAATTCTTGTTGGGATCAAACACCAGATAGTCGTTGCCAAGCCCATGATATTTCTCCAATACGATCTTCATACCTTCTGCCCTCTTCGTTTCCTTTCTTTTCACAGTTTTCTTGTCTTTCCAGGATTCCTTCCAGCCATCGGCCTTTGGCGGCCTGCCGCTTTACAGAGCCTTTCTTTTTTCATTGTGTTACCAGTATATTCCACATACGTTTTCTTTTCTATCCATTTTGTGCTTTCTATCTTTCAAATCCTGCTGTATACTGGAAGTACAGCATTGCACTGGATTATGGGATATCGCGGCATATGGAATGCCGTATGTGGCTCTATCACTGTTTTATTATGGGAGGGATGTTTAGAATGTTTATGAACGATATCCGTTATGAAAAACGAGGATACTTAACTTGTGATTTTAGATTGTTCCATTTGACAGATATCCCCTCTCAGGAATTTGAGTTTCACTACCACGACTTTGACAAAATCATCATATTCCTGTCGGGCCATGTAGATTACACCATAGAAGGGCAGACTTATCAGCTGATGCCCTACGACATTGTACTTGTGCGCCACGGGGAGATTCACCGCCCCCATATTGACCAGTCAGTTCCCTATGACCGGATAATTGTCTACCTTTCTCCCGATTTTTTAAACACTTATCAGACGGAAAGCTGTGATCTGGAAGAGTGCTTCCGTCAGGCATCGGAGGCTCATTCCAGCGTGCTCCGCATGGGGGCAGCGGAAGCGGACCGTCTGTTTCAGACCATCCGGCTTCTGGAAAAAGCCAGCACAGAAGATGCCTATGCCAATGAGTTGTACTGCCGGATCTTGTTTTTAGAATTTATCATTCACCTGAACCGCACCGCCCTGTCCCACAGCCGGGGCTTCTTTGCCGCCAGCCATTTTCATCCCAAAATCCTTTCCATTACGGAGTTTATCAACCAACATCTGTCCTGGGATCTAAGTGTGGATTTGATCTCTGAGAAATTTTTCGTCAGTAAATACCACCTTATGCGGATGTTTAAACAGGAAACTGGCTATACCATCGGCGGCTACATTAACTGCAAGCGCCTTCTCATGGCAAGGCAGCTTCTAAGGCAGGAGGAATCCATCACCCAGATCTGCTATCTGTGCGGATTCAAAAATTATTCCACGTTCTTCCGGGCCTACAGGAAATTTTTTCATGAGACCCCTCAGGATACCAGGAAAAGGGAGCGTTAGATTCCGGCCTTTATCTCCCTGTCTCCATCTCCTCCCAATAAAGTTCCAGGCTTTCCCCGTCTTCATAACAGGCAATTCCCATTGCTGTCAGTCTCATGATCCGATTCTCCTCCCCTTCCAGGGAAAGGGTTGCACGCAGTTCAATTGGTATCTTGGATTCTGTGGCATCTGCTTTGGCATCAGATTCTATGGTTATGCGAACCTGAATCTCTGGCATGATCCGGCTTTCCCCTTTTTCATCCTCCAGAGTGAACGTAAGGCTTAACTCCTTCTTGATTCCTGCCGGATGCGTCTCATACCCTTTGCAGAATTTGCAAATTGTTTCCAGCAGTTCTCTTTGAACCTTATTATCTATGTCTGGTTCCATGATGATTTTGGTTTCGTCCAGGCTCCAGCTTCCCTGACAGCCATCCAGCTGGGACTTTAAAAATTCTGCTGCAGAGAAAGCGGCCAGATACTCTGTCTCCTTCGCCTCCGCCGCCATACGCTTTTCGTAGGTTCTGGCGATGGCAAGAAGCATGGAACCGGAAAGGGCGCAGGCCAAAAAGAAGATTAGAGCAAGAACCAGGGACATACCATTCTGGCTCCTCATTTTTTCTGTCACGCGCCTGACCACCTTTCCTTTCTCACCTATTTCCTTCCCCTCCCTTATCCTGTCTTCTTCCATCGCAGCCTTTTTAAAAGCTGCTGTCCTCCTCTTGTTCCTTTCCTGTCCTTTCTTGCCCTTCCCATGCTTCCTCTCCATCTGCCACTTCAAAATAGGTGACCAACACGTTTACAAAGACCGATTCCCCGCCCTCCGTTTCACCTGCCTCGTCCACTTTTCTTATCAGCTCCACGTCTTCTATGATACAGCGGTATTCTCCGTCTTCAATGGCCTTCAAAATATCCCATGCCTGTCCATAAGAATCGGTTTGGCAGGATATGGCAATCTCCCTTCGCACAATATCTTCAGACACTTCCTCCGGTAACATGTCAAGGTCATAGGATGTTGCGGCAGATAGGATCTGGCCCAACTGGTTTATTTCATTTGTCATATTCTGATAGGTGCCAAGCTGTCCATTTCCCTTCCCTGGCTCCTGGTTCATCTGGTCTTCCATAGTTTCTTTCCGCTGGGCCATATAGCGCTGAAGTTCCAGCTCATCCTCGATAGCAGCCTGTTGCCTCTGGAGCGTTGCCAGTTTTGCACAGAAGGGCTTTCTCACGCAGAAATAACCGAAACATGCAGCAAGGAGTATGAGAAGCATTGCCAGAAATAGATTATCCTGAAATCGAATTCTCCTGTTTATCAAACAATCACCTGCTTTCTGCAGTTATCGTATCTGGCTGGCCTTGCCAGGATGATCTTTTTTGTCCCCGGATGCTCTGGCCCCTCCAGCATCCTCTTGTCCCGTCTTCATGTCTTCTGGCGGAGCCAGCGTCATCGTGAACTCTGCAGTCACTCTTCGGATTTCGCCCTCGTCACTGTTATTTTCTCCCGCTGTTTCCACAGATACAATCGCCTGCAGGATAAGGGGATCCGACTCCAGTTCTTCTGCCAGCTGTGCCACAGCAAAAAACGGCACATCCTCTATGGTTACTTGGCAGAGATCCTGCTGGATCGTCACATAGTCCACCACCCCATAGGCTGCTGTCTTCTCCTCTAAAAGCTTTACGATTGGGGAACGGTCTGCTAAACCAGCCTCTTCCTCTGTCAAATAGGTGCAAAAATAGTCCCGATATGCTTCTTCTATCTCATAATAATCCATATTGTACTCTTGATATCTGCTTAATTCTGCTTTCTTCTCCTCCAACTCTGCCTGGACGGCATGAAGCGCTGTCACCGGCCAGATGATACAATATCCTGCGATAGCTGCAAGCAAGGCAACAGACAAAACCACCAACGGTACCATGGACCGTGTATTCTCCATGCTGTTTCCACATGCCGCCAGATTCACCGTCTGTTTGGATGGATACTTTTCCTTTCCTATCTTTCCCACACCAATCCCTCCTTGCCTTTGCCATCGACAGACAACTACCGGCAGAATGTGACTCCCACTGCTGCCGGGCTGATAAGTGCCTGTTGGGGATGGGTTCCACAACGATCTGCAAAAAAGACCAGGTGTCCGGCATCTTCCGGTGTAAGCAACGTATATTCTGCCACCGTATCACGAAACGCCTCTACCCTGGAACCTCCTCCACAGAGATACATCTTGGCAAACCGCTTGTCCGGGTTGCGGAAATAATAAAACTCCAGGGTTTTGCGGATCTCCGTCCCTATGGCGTCATAAAATGTCTGACCGCTTCCTTTCACCAGACAATTTTCGATCCGGCGATATGCCTCCAATGCTTTTCCATGAAAGAACCATACCTTGGTTGTCTTGTATCCCAGGTCCACAAAACAGTATTCCCCAGGCTCAGACAGCTTTCTTCTTTCCTCATATTCCCGTATTAAACCGGAATAGGCAAATGCCGCCGGTGCCGCAGCCTTTAGTTTCCATCCGGCCAACCGAAGCATTTGCCTGTATTCTTCCATTGTTCTTTTAGAGACAGCCGCTGCCATCAGATCCATCGAGACCGGCTGCTTACGTTCATCATAACGCATATCCATCACGGCATAATCGAACAGATACGCTTCTTTCTTATTCCCCACAAAATCATGAAACTCATAGGGCAGGTTTAACTTCAGATGCTTTACGCTCATCGCAGGCATGGTAAGCCTTCTGGTAAATGTCACGTGATCCGGAAGTACCAGACAGCAGCTGCGGCACTTGAAGCCATAGGTTTTTGCCATCTTCTTTAAAAACCCTGCCATGACTTCCACAGACATGGAAATTCCATCTTTCACACAGCGTTCTGGCAGTGGCTCCAATTCTTCCCTGCAGAAACCATGGTTCTCACAGAAAATCATCTTCACCTGCCTTGCCCCAATCTCAATTCCAATATCTCCTTTCGGCATAGCCTCCCCTTCGATCCTACAACTCTTTGCCCTTTTTGGCGCTCTAAGTATAACATAGAATCCTGGGTTGATTCAAGGAAAGCGACCTATTTGTCGAATATTGGATAAGGTGATAAAACGCCCCGTCCACACTTGTAGCGCGAAACCGCCTTTATCTGCTGTCAAATCCTCGGAGTATCTTCATGCAGAGCAAAGAAGAAAGAACGATGGACACAAAGTCCGCTGCAGGCTGTGCATAGATCACGCCGTCCAGGCCCAGTATCTGGTTAAGCAAAAATACCAGAGGAATAAACACCAGTCCCTGGCGGCATATGGTAAGGATCAAGGAAGGAAGGGCCTTTCCCATTCCCTGAAGAACATTGATGCACAAAAACAGAATGCCGATCACAGGGCCTGAGATCTGCAGCGCAATTACCATCTGGATCCCGTACCCAATCACTGCGCTGTCATCAATAAATGCGTGGATGATCCCCTCTCTGGCGATCACCATAAACACTGTCAGAAGCGTTCCCATCCCTACCGCACAAGCCCCGGTAAACCAGAAAACCTTCATGAGACGTTTCTTGTTCCTGGCACCGTAGTTGTATCCGATCAAGGGCTGGATACCGGCACACAGGCCGATCTGTAAAAGCACCACCAGCATATTGGCCTTCATCGCCACACCCATAGCAGCTACCGGTGTATCTCCATAGCCAGCCAATACGTGGTTCAATACAATATTGGCGCAGCTCATCAAGATATTGTTGAGAGAAGCCGGGATTCCAATGGAAGCCACACTCACTGCGATCCGCTCTCCCATCCGAAAATCCTTAATATGGATGGAAAGGCTGGATTTTTTACGTAAAAAATATTGAAGGTAAAAGGCACTGGCCGCCATATTACCGATGACTGTGGCGATAGCCGCTCCTGCCACTCCCCAGCCAAGCACCAGAATCATAATTGGATCCAGCACAATGTTGATGACTGTGCCGATCATATTTCCAATCATAGACTCTTTGGAGGCCCCTTCTCCCCGGAGAATATTGCCGAATGCCGTTCCGAACATGATAAACGGCCCGCCAAATGCTATGTAGCTTAAATAGTTTCTGGCATAACCAATGGTATTCTCACTGGCACCGATGAGGGTTAAGATTCCATCCATCCCTATCAGGAAACCTGCAGCCATCCCCACGCCAAGCCCCAGAGAGCCATAGCAACAAAAGGAAGAAATATGTCTGGCTCTGTCCAGCTTCTTTTCCCCCAACGCCCTGGATATCGCTGAACTGCCACCGATCCCAAATAAATTCCCCAAAGCCATAAAGACCATGAACACAGGCGTTGCCAGGGAAACCGCCGCCACCTGCATTGGATCCCCGGTCTGTCCGATGAAAAACGTATCGGCCATATTGTAGATCACCACCACCAGCATGGAGATCATCGTAGGTACCGCCATGACCGCTACGGCTTTCCCTACTGGCGCATTCTCAAATAGATCTTTGTTATGGTTCATTCCCATTCCTCCATTCTTACAAGATACTCTCGAAATCCTACCAATGCAGCCGCCATAGGATTCCGAGAGCACAAACGGTTATAACCTATCTGGAGAATAGTATATTCCGCCTGGAAGTCCCTGTCAACATTCTTTCACTGCGCCTTTCTTTTCTGATCGGATAAAAAGTTACTGTTTCAGTAAGTCTGGGCGCTTGCCGCCCAGACCGTATGATAACTTGGGCTGGCGAGCAAAAATCTTATCAACGCAGGCGATTTTCATGGATTTTGCTAGTTGTTGTGAACACATGTGGACAGAAACGGTACAAAATACCGCTTTCTATATTTTATGAACATAACAAGAGACAACAGTAGCGCCATCCCTTCCGCCACAGGCGTTGCCAGCCATATCCCATTTACCCCAAGGATCAAAGGAAGCACCAGCATGGTAATCAACATAAACACAAAGGATCTGGAAAATGCAAGGATAGCCGAAACCACTCCGTTGGACAATGCGGTAAACATCCCGCTGGCAAAAATATTGAAGCCAATAAAAAGAAGGGCTATCGTACAGATCCGGTTCCCTGTCACTGCCAGATCATACACCGGATTGTCTGGTCGGGCGAAAATGGAAACCAGGGGCCTTGTCATCAGAAAGGAAGCGGCAACAGTCACAATCGAGATCCCTGCAATCACCCTCAGGCTGATTCCAACCAGTTTTCTCAATTTCTCATGGTTTCCCTCTCCATAATAATAGCTGATCATAGGTGCAACTCCATATGAATATCCTGTGTACAGGGAGCTTGCAAACATCAGTACATATGTAATGATCGTGACAGCCGCAACTCCGTCCTCCCCTACATAGTATAGCATGGTCCAGTTGAACATCATCGTGATGATTCCGGTAACCAGGGCAGTCGCCATCTCCGAGCATCCGTTTGAAGCCGCGGCAGCCAGAACCTGGAAGCGGACTACCGGCTTTGTAAAATGAAGAAGGCTCTCTTTCCGGCTGAATACAACAAGCCCTGCAACCGCTGTCACAGAGTATCCCAGTCCTGTGGCCACCGCAGCACCGCTGATCCCCATATGAAACCAGGCAATGAACACATAGTCAAGTACCATATTTAAAACCCCTCCTGCCACGGAGCAGACTAGGGACAACGTAGCCTTCTCACTGGCGATCATATAGAGGGTGAAGTTGTTCATCAGAAGGATGGGTACGGTAAACACCAGATACCGGCTTAAATATTCCACACAGTACCCTTCCACATCTATAGAAAGGTTCATACCGGCAAAAACAGGCCTTATAGCCAGATACCCTGCTCCGCACATAAGAAGCCCAACAATGACATTCACCAAGATCAGAAATGTAAAGCCTTCCTTCGCCTCCTGGACTTTTTGCTCTCCCATCTTTTTCATGATGACCGCGCTGCCTCCGGTGGCAAGCATGGTGGAAATCGCCGTGACAAGCTGGATGATGGGCGCTGTCAGGTTGATGGCGGAAAGGGCGCTGGTACCGATCAGATTGGACACAAACAGTCCGTCAACCATAGTATAAACCGACATAAACACGGTCATTGCAATGGTTGGCACAGCAAATTTCAGGATATTTTTCAGCGTTACAGGCTTTTCATATCCATTTGAGTTTTCCATTGATGTTTCCTCCGTTTTTCTTGTATTTTTTCCCGTATATGATATCATAAACCGTACAGTAACTGTTCGATCAATACATTTTTAAATCATCTTATGAGGTGACCATGAATAAAAAAGACAAACTTCTCACAATCGGTCAGTTCGCAGCCATGCACGGCATCAACAAAAAGACCCTTATGTGGTATGATGAGATCCAGCTGTTCAAGCCGGCCGTCATCAACCCTGAAAATGGATACCGATACTATAATTACCACCAAAGCCCTGTCCTGGAAACCATCCTGCTGCTGCGGGAACTGGATGTGTCCATCAATGAAATACAAAATTTCATGAAAAACCGATCTGCCAGAGGCTTAAAATGTCTTCTGGAAGAAAAGATAGCAGACCTTGATATGCAGATCACCCACCTCCAGGCACTCCGGACTACGTTATGTACCCATCACCAGAATATGGACACCCTGCTGACCATAGACTTATCCCAGATCAGCATTGTGGAAAAAGAGGAGCGCTGTCTGGTTACTGTGAACATAGACCAGAATACTTCCTTTGAACAGGAAGTGGAACTGATCACTGCCAAGACCGAAAAATACCGCCTTGGCCGCCTCCATAAGGCATCCTATGGCTCCATGATCTCTGTTGCCGACCTGCAAAACGGCAGCTTTAACAATTATTCCAAACTCTTTATCGAGATCCCCTTTCTTCCATACCAGACCGGGCTTCATATCATGCCAAAAGGAAACTATCTGAGGGCTTTCCATAAAGGGGAGTGGAACGGCATCCCGAAGCGGTATCAGGAAATCCTTGATTATGCTCAGGAACATAAGCTGACGCTTCACGGATTTTCCTATGAAATGGGTATCAACGAAAATGTCATTGACCGAATCGAGGATTACATTGTACAGATTGAAATCCCTGTTATGGGATGAGAAGGAGTCTTTCATAGCAGGGGTTCTTCCTCCTTAGTCAGGAAAGCCCCCCTGCAACCGCCCTGAAAAATTCCACATGCCTCAGTTCATATCCCTTCTCCATAAAATTCGGATCAGCGCTGGTCTTTACAATGATCACCCTGTTTGAGGGATTCACGTAGATCCACTGCCCATAAACGCCGATTGCCATAAACTCACCCTGCTCTCCCTTGGGCACCCACCACTGGTATCCATAGCCAATCGCATTATAGGCATCCTCATTCGATCCTGGTCTGGAATACGCTGCGCTGATATCCAGGCTGTCCCGTATCCAATCCTTTTCAAGAATCTGCTCCCCGTTATAGTTACCGTTGTTCAGGTACAGTCTTGCGAAGCGCGCATAATCCCTGAGGGATACGCTTAATCCCCCCATTGCAAGCTCTGTTCCATTGCTCAGAGTCCAGTATGCGTCATGAGCTGCATCCATCCGTTTCCATAGTTTCTCTTCCATATATTCCGCAAGACCGCGTCCAGTGGCATTTTTAATGATCTGCCCCAGAATTTCTGTGTTAATGCTCAGATATCTGCGGTATGTATAAGGTTCTTCCTGTATCCCGTACCTGGAAATGACTTTCATAGCCGGACAGCCCATCAGCGTACGCATGGAAAAACCGCTCATATCCTTCTCTTCATTAAAGTTAATTCCAGAAGCCATCTGCAAACAAGCCCTGATGGGAATACCCGCCAGCCTAGTACCTGCAAATTCCGGTATGTACTTTCCGATGGGATCTTCAACACTTTCCACATATCCCTCTGATATGGCAATCCCCATCAAAGCTGACACAAACGACTTCCCCATCGAATTGGAGGAAAACAAGGTTTCTTCATTCCCCCCAAAAAAATATTTTTCATACCGAATGACATCATCTTTGATGACAAGCATGGCAGAGGTCTTTGTGTCTTCCATAAATTTTTCAGACGGATAGAACGTACCTTCATATTGAAAGCCGTCCGCCAATGTAACATTGCTTTCCTTTGAAAACTGATATGTGTGTTTCCCCCTGCTGATTTTTCTGGTGGGTTGTATCTCCGGCGTATGCTGGAATGTATGTGCCAGATTTTCATCCTTAAAACTATTCAGGGAAGTGGACAACATTTTTATCTTTTTCCCTAAAAAAGCCCAAAGCAAGCCTGCTGCAGCACTACTGGCGATAACCGTACACATAATTTTCATTTTTCTCATAACACTTTCTCCTTTCTTGGTCTTTTATATTCCTATCATAAACCGTACAGTTACAGGACAGTCAATATACAATTTTATATTTTATTAAGAGATATTCTGGTAAATTTGAATTGAATTTAACCAAAAACAGGAATTTAATTTGGTCATAATTGACATGAGGCCCAAAACATGGTACAGTTAACAAACCACATATAGGTGGTCACCGAAAAGGAAAGAGGAAGGAGTGTAAAGAGATGAAAAAAATGGCAGCTATTTTGTTGTCCATGACGCTTCTGCTCTGTGGATGTAGTGGAAAAGGTGATTCCACGACAACAGCTGCAGAGACCACAAAAAGCGAGACAACAGCAGCCGAAACAACGGCGGCAGAAACCGCCGGACAAGGGGTTTACACACCAGGTACTTATACGGCCAGCGCCCAGGGGAACAACGGCCCGGTAGAGCTGTCCGTAACATTCAGTGAGGATGCGATTACAGAGATTACAATTGGAGAGCACGGGGAGACCACGGGCATCAGTGATGCCGCCTTTGAGAAGGTTCCTGCTGCTATCATCCAGAACCAAAGCCTGGGAGTGGATACCGTATCCGGCGCAACCTACACTTCACAGGCAATCCTGGACGCTGTGGCAGATTGTGTCACTCAGGCAGGCGGCGATGCAGAGGCGCTTCGTGCCGTAGCTGTTGAGGGTGGCGAAGAGGCTGAAAGCGTTCTGGCAGATTCCCAGGTGGATGTGCTGGTAATCGGCGGCGGCGGCGCAGGCCTGTCGGCAGCCTTGTCAGCAGCCCAGGAAGGGGCAAGCGTTATTTTGGTGGAGAAGCTGTCTGCCTTAGGCGGCAATACGTTCCGTTGCGGCGGCGCTTTCAATACCGCAGATCCTGAGAGACAGAAAGATATTCCTATGACAGAAGCCCTGGCTTCTGCTGTAGAAAAAGTCCTGGCTCATGAAGATGTCAGTGAGGAGCACGCCAAACTGAAGGCTGAGGTACAAAAACAGTGGGACGAGTATAAGGCCTCCGGCAACACCATGCTATTTGACACGCCAGAGTGGCATGCCCTGCAGAGCATTGTTGCCGGCGACTATGAAGGTAATGTAGAGTTGGTACGTACCCTTACAACCAACACCCTGGATACCCTTCATTGGCTGACAGACAATGGCGTTGCGTGGACCGATCAGGTCAGCACCGTAGTAGGCGCTCTGTGGAACCGTTCCCATCAGACACCGAACAACAGCGGCGCAGATATCATTGCAGCTCTGGAGCATAACGCAACAGCAAACGGCGTAGATATCTATCTGGATTCCAAAGCGGAAGAACTGATCGTAGAGGATGGACGTGTTGCAGGCGCTGTGATTACCAATGCATCCGGCGAGAAAGTGACTGTGAAGGCAAGCAAAGGCGTAATCATGGCTACCGGCGGTTTCAGCGCCAATGTGGAAATGCGGGTAAAGTATAACAAGCAGTGGGAAGACATCGGCGAGTCTCTGACAACCAACAACACACCTGGCGCTACCGGCGACGGCATCGTGATGGGCGAGGCTGTGGGAGCAAACCTGGTGGGCATGGGTTGGATTCAGCTGATGCCTCTGAATTCCGTTTCCGGAGGCGGTATCTCCGGTTATGTAAACAGTTCTCTATACTGCAATAAAGAGGGCAAGCGCTTCGTGGCAGAAGATCAACGCCGCGATGTGCTGGCGGCAGCCGTGCTGGCACAGACAGATAAGCTGTTCTATATTGTATGCGACCAGAAGGAAGCCGAGCTTCGCGGAATGACTCCGGAAGTTTTAAGCTATATGGTTGATAATGGCCTGGTATACAGCGGCGAAACCATTGCCGAACTGGCAGAGAATATGGGAGTCCCGGCAGATGCCCTGGAAGAGACGGTGAAAGAGTTTAATGAAGCGGTAAAGGCTGGAAAGCCGGATGAATTCGGCCGTACCACCTGGGAAAATACCATTGAGGTGGGTCCTTTCTACGCACCATCCTTCTCACCGGCAGTTCATCACACCATGGGCGGCCTGGAGATCAATGGCAACGCGGAAGTAATCGATACCAACGGCGAGGTAATTCCTGGGTTCTACGCAGCTGGTGAGGTAACCGGAGGAATCCACGGCACCAACCGTGTCGGCGGAAATGCCGTACCAGATGCATTGTGCTTTGGTAAGATTGCCGGAGCCAATGCTGCAGGCAACAAGTAAGAAGGATAACGGATTCGTTTAAACGTCAAAATAGATTCTAAGGCTGTCTCCTATTGTATGTAGAAGGCAGCCTTTTTTACTTGCGGTTGTGTTTATTGTTCCAATATGGAATCTTAATCTTCCTTTGATGGCTCCATAACCCAAAAGTCATCTACGCTTAACTGCGGAAAGCTGCTCATATCAATACCGTGGCGTTTCGGTAAACTCATCAGCTGCTGACGGATATGATTGCACTCCGATATGACAGCTTCACCGGAACGATCACAAAGACAGGCAATGATCTGTTGAAACTGTCTTTGAAAATATTGATTCAGCAAAACTGCGTGATCCAAAAGCCATACTGCGAATGGATGATCCATCGTAATGCCTTTCCGAAAAGAAATATCTTTCGCACACAGATATTGACGGTTCCTGTCATCAGCTGCTTTACAAAACCGCATAGGCGGGAACAGATCCAATATGCTTTCCTTTTCAGGCGCTTCCTTTTCATAAAATGATATGGTCTGTCCCTCCTCATAATTAATTATCATATGATAGTAATCTTGAAGGCAGGCATCGTGATACAAATTCAAAGTTTTGTAATACGCACCCTTATATAGATATTCCTGGCATCTGCTAAAATCATTTTCCTGCACCGGTTCCCTTAAAAACTGCATTCTCTCTGTAAAATGATTCCTCTGATTGATATCCATCCAATTCTTCAAATGTGGAATCCGTACACTCCTCCATTCTTTCAAAGAATAAATCTTATCATCCTTATTTACTAAAAAGCTTAAATCGTTATCTTTGAGTATCTCATATTTTTTCAGGATACCATTCATTATGGTCAAAACCGCTAGTGGAACACCTACTATTACGGAACGTCTTACCTTAGTCTCAGGCCTCCATCCATTTTCCAGAAAAAACACTCCTGCCTTTGAATTACTATTAGAATGGTACATTATACCAGCTACAACTCCCTGGTACACACACCATACTTTCCCGTATTTAAAAGGGTTAATAAATACAGAAATACTGGGGCACCTCCATTCTTCCAATTTAAAACTTACGACTTTTCTCTGTTGAAAACCATTATAAGCTGGCCATGCTTCATACCGATTTACATGATCTGCAATCGGAGCCCATATTTTCCTTAATTGCTCTTCTTGAGGGCATGTAGAATGCGTTTCAAATTCCGCTGCCAAGGCACTCTCTGCTTCACCAAATTTGCTTCTTATCTCTTGCCGCTCATACGCATAATCCCAAATCATATTTTCACAAGAATTATACAAATTCACTAGCATAGTACCGTTTCCCTTTGAAATGTGTCCTTTAACTATATATTTTCGATCCTTCTCCTTCCACTGTGGTGTTTTATCAAATCGTACCTCATACTTCACCAACACACCCGATACCCCTGGCAAGACACGATCTTCCTCGGTATCCAGCGGCACCACCGTCATAGCGATCTTTGGATATTGCCCTTGGACATCCGGAAATGTCTGATCAAATTTCTCCTTCTGCGCCTTCGGCAATTCATATAGCCGCTCCCCTTCTATTTCATGGGCTTTCTGCATCACTTCTTCGTAGGTCTTCCCAATCCGCTTATTGTTGTAATACACCGGCACCCTGGCTCCGCATAAGTATTTCTCCACTGCATCGCGTAAATTCAACGCCCCCAATTTTCCTGGATTTAAACGGATTGCAATGGACGTTCCTGCTTTGGCGCGGTATCCCTCCCTGTCATCTCCCTGCTGCTTCCCGATATCGCCGCCATCTGGTGTCACCATCGGCCCGTCTGTCTGATGGTGCTTCGCCTGGTTCTTCAAAGTATAATACCCGCTCAGCCCTGTCACCTGCAGGCGCAAGCCATAATGTACAGTCTGATAAGATTCATAAGACGATTCTTCCCTGCGGTTTTTATTGGAATCAAAGTAAAGGGTAGACACCTCCACATAGTCCCCACAGAGAAAGCATGACAAAAATCCGATCCCAAATCGGCTAATCCCACTATAGGTTTCTGTCTGTCCATGATCCCGCAGATCCCGTTCCATTTCCCGGGATGTATAGTAAGAGTTGCCTACCTTGAGAAAATATCTCTGTAACATGCCCAGGGTCATTCCGGTGCCCTGATCATCGATCCGAAACCAGATATTCCCCTCCGCATCATTCCATTCCCATAGATCAATGCGGGACTGTTCCGGTAGAAATCCCTGATCCATCTTCCCGCGAAGCAGCGTGGCATCAATGGCATTCTGCAATAGTTCCCTGACAAAGACATCTCTGTCATCATACAGGTTTTCTCCTGTCAGCAGACTTAAGATTTGTGTCTGCTCCATAGTCAGACAGAAATCGCCGCTCATATATCCTTCCGATTCAATCTCATCCCGCAAAACCGCCCTGGGAAATGGAAACTCCTGCTGCCAGCTTGGCCTGCAGTATTTCTGTAATCGGATGCAGTTGCCCAGTTCATCGTCAACCCAATCTAAAAAATCTCTGACGGCATGTTCCACTCCCGGATTGGTACAGACAGCCTTATAAGGCAGATCATTGGAGGAAGGGGTAACCGGATAGCGAAACCCTGCGCTGGCCTGGTGCTTGTCCCAGTGGGCACGGCTCTTTTCATCGGAGGCCACATAACTGTATAACACCTTGGGCGCACGTGTATCATCAAAATCCAGCAGATCGCACAGCCGCAGTAAAAGCGCGCAAAACAACGGGTCGGTATCGTTTGCTGCCAGATACGCCAAATCCCTGTTATGGGAAAACTCCTGGGGATTCTCGCCATGAGCCTTGCAGACCGCTATGATGCAGCGCTTCGGCACGACTTCCAGAGGACATCGGGCGAATAACTCTCTCCAACCGTTAATCTGGAAATCTGATCCCCCAACAGTCCGCCCATTGCATCCAGCACATTGATGATGTGGGTTTCATCATGCAGCGTATAGTTTTGAAATGTCTGACGCACATCCTTCATATAGTGCGTTGCCGCTTCACAGACTTCCTTTACCCAGTTCACCCTTGTATGTTGGGAAGCAGCCCTTTTCTGATAAATCTTCCAGAGCGCTGTCTCCTCTAATCTCTTTGAATGTACCATACCATCCCCCTGCCTTTGTTTCTTACACAATATCTTATGATCTTCTTTTTATTTTCTCATTTTCTCATTGGTCATCAAAGCAATTTCTAGAATAGAATGCAAACTTTCGCGCCGCATCCGATAGTGATCCTGTGGCATAGTAACCATCTTTTGTTTTTTCTACACATCCAACCAGTGGGGAAGTAAGAAATTGCAACATATTTGATATTGCCTCCATTGTAGGCGGATTATCAAGTTCTCTATTATCTCGCAGAGAACGATAAATATCACGTTCAAATAAGAACCCCTCCGTCTCAGGATCTTCACTTTCTGCAATGAGGCAACTCATAACCGCCCGCATCAAGTTACCAAGATATATGATATACTGCCGGTCATCATTCACCAAAGAAATATCCGCGATCCCCGCCTTTTCAAATAGTTTCCTGTATAGTGATAACTTGATCGGAACTTCAAGATGCTTCCTGATTAACGTCTCAAAATCATCTACATTAAGCAAAACAACTCCATGTTCCTTCGCTCGTTTTATCAACCGTTCATTCTGAAATGCGCAGCCAACTACCATACTATAATCCGCATTATGTTTCTTTCTATGTTCCTCCAATGTATCAAAATCAACTTGAGAATCCGAAACACTGCCTCCAGATGTTGATTTTGCATCAACCGCTACGGAAAAAGAAACTTTCGGTGAACCAGGTGTATGTACCAATACGTCTGTCTTTCCAGAGCCTCCCATTCGGGTTGCCTTAAATCCCAACGCTTCAAACGCTGCTTTAATCGCCCACTCAAATCGGTCAGGATTCATAGAGTCTTTTGAAGACAATCGCAATTCCGTACAGATAGAATCACCCTTAGGTAACGGAACCTGGTTTTCGTCATCACTTTCTTTATTTTTTAATCTTTGTTCCTGAATGTCAAATTGCTTCAACAATAATTGGCCTCGTTTTGTGATTATAAATTTATCAAGAGAGACACTGCGGACAAGCTTCGCACTTTTAAAAATCGCAATCCGTTTTCTTATTTCTTCTATACTTGCCTTATCCAAACCATAGGATACCCTTCCAATTGCTGCTAATTCCTGAAAACTCAAAGCTTTTCCATCTAATTCTTTCAGTAATTCAAAAACAAATAGAAAATTTCTCTGAATACAGCACACAAACTCAATTATCCCACTTGTCTCAAGCCATTTTTCAGCTGTATCTGTCAATACAAATAAGCGATCGGTCTGGCGCTTTATAAAATCCATATTCACCAGCGTATTCATAAACGATCGTATGGAAGAAACTGCAATCCCATATTTTCCCATGGCATATTTTTTAATTGTATCGTAATCCCCATTACTCTGAACCAAATATAAATACTCGACGATTGTATGTATGAAGTCCAATGCATTTCCCGGAATATAGCCTATTGATTGATGGCGCAAACACAGATCATTTTGGCTTATGGCGCAATAATCAATTGCCCAGGGTTGAATCGAAAGAGCGTCCTCCTCCAACGTCTCATCTTCTTGTCCAGATATCTGACCCGGTTCAACAACATGAATATAGTTCAAAAATTCTCTGCCTAAATCAGTCACCGAATACAGCAAAGAAAATTCTTGAAAATCAACCAGTCCAAACTGCCGCAGCCAGACAAGACGGCTATTTATGTCTGAAATGGTCTTCCAGCCAAGACCATACTCCTGTACGGCAATTCCCTTTAAGTCTGCCGATTTTCTAGGTGTATCCAAATAGTACAGTATTTCTGCCAGAAAACGGATATTGGCACAAAGTATTGCTGCTAAATAGAGATTATCACCAGAATTGAGCCAAATCTCAGATTCTTTTGTCAATTCCCAACCATTGGATGTTTTTAAGACCAAACGCATAGGCCTTAATCGGACGCACGCCTCATTCAGTGTGAGTTTCGCATCACTTCCTATAATACTAAGCTTATCATTGGGATTCATATGGCTCTGAACGTTTTTCAAAATACTCCGAAGAACAATTATATGACCTTCCGCGCCTCTTGGAATATTGGGCATCGACAAAACCTTTTCATCCCAAGGAAGATTTTGGGGATATTCTTTCGGTGAAATGATCATTTGTTCTCCTCCTCACATCTGTAAAATCATTGCTTTTAATACCTATAGATGCATCTTATCACTTAGAAGAAAAAGAGTTTTCCTTTGAACAGATCCATGTATATGTAGTTTTTTTGTCTGTCTCAATCTGTACATCCAACCCGAATCTAAGCTACATCAACAGGATATATTTTCTTTCCCTCTAAAACCATATCGCCAATTTTGCATGTACGGCGAGAGCCATCCATAAAATAGCTGAAACCAGAATATGTTCGATCTCCATTTACCAAATCAAGGATACGAATTTTTTTCGACCCATAGGTTTCAAACACTTTGCCCATTTCTTTGATTTCATCATTTTCAATTAAATATGATTCATGCCATATTTATATTTAAGAGGTATTAAATCACCACTCTTTTATTTATTCTTGTAATATCGCAGATTTCTAGTTTTTCCTTTTTTAATCAATATTCCTTCATCAGTCAACTCTCTCAAAAGCAGGATTGCCGTAGATTGGGACACACCAAGTGCCATTTCTACATCGCTACGATTGATAGAGCCTTTATTTTGGCACAGTTCCAAAACAGCATTCATTCTTTCTTCTTTTTTAGACACACTGGTAGAACCACCCATTTTAGAATTATTAGGAACCTTTTGTTCTTCTGTGTGGAAATTGGTATTAGGAAGCGTAATCTTAAAAGCATTACTTGTTGTTTCGATCATTGGTTTTACAACATAATCAACATAACATTCATTGATTTTAAGAATTCCTGTACCGTATGCTTCGATCAGTCACAGACGATAAAAAATATTCGCTAAATACTGATTGCGAAGTGCAGACACTCCCAGCATCACGTCATCCAATGCAATGCCTTTCACCAAACCGCCAATGGTTACGAATTCAATTCGGTCCAGAAAATTCTGCACGGGTACGATTGTAACGATCAATATAATTGAAAGCTTCCTCCATCTGATACAAAAGAGAACCCGACAATTCTTGGCGATCCTTAAATACAAATTTCTTGCCACCCTCAAAAACAGCCAGCTTGATCATATGTGTACACTGCTCAGACAACAAAAACGCCAAATTTGTGTACATATCATCCTCACCAATCAGGTGAAGCGTACGCATTTGTGTTCTTCCAAACTCTACTTCCCGTTTTTTAAAAAAGTCGATAGCTTTATTAAAAGTAAGATGCTGCTCGAGAGAACGGGCCTCCTCATAACTGTCCCCACTAGTATCCTTGATCATATTCAGGATGGCGGTATCTGTTGCTGGAACTGTCGATGCTCCCTGGCGAACATAAACACCTGATTCCTTTTCCATTCAAATAATGCGGTCTTGCAGTGCCACGCTGGACATCTACACACACAACAGGCTTTTCATCCATGGTATCATTACGGCATTCCACAAACATAGTAATATCTGAACGCACAGAATCTCTAATCGCATCGGTTACACGCAACATTGTACCATCAACGTTGTCAACACCACAAACTGTTCCGTCATCATCCACTTCGATATAAAGTGTGCCACCATCACAATTTGCAAACGCAATAATCGTGTTTTTAATATCTTCAACGTATTTTCTTTTGAATTCAGTTGTCTTGTTTTCTATAAACATAAAGAGTCCTCCAACCAATTCAAATCATATTCTATTCTAATAATTATCATAATCATTTTTCTATAATTTACAAGTAGAATTTAATTTTTCATCTCAGGCCTTCCAAGTTAAATGGCAAAACCAGTTGGTTTCATAAACTCACTCAAATAATCTCACAAAATCATATGTTTGTATTTTAAAGGCACCTAAATTGTCGCCATTATAATCAAATCACACCGGCAGACTATCCCTCAGACACAAAACTCCCCAGCCCAGCTGAGGATTGGGCCATACATCATACCCTGGAAGCTGCCTTGCACCCCGTATCAGGTATGCCTTTAGCTTCTCCCCATACAAAAACCGGTCGTTGCCATCCACAATCCCCCACTGCATCATTAGCGCCGCCCCGCCGGAAACCATAGGCGTTGCGAAGGAGGTTCCGGTAACCGCTCCATATCCCCCTCCGTTTTTCGGTGCCATCAGATTCACCCCCGGCGCGGCAAGATCCGGCTTTACCTGATTGGTAACCCTTGTAAATCCTCTCCCGGAGAAATCGGCAAATGACTGATAAATACTGTTGTAGGCTCCCACTGCCACTGCCTGGGACGCAGTGGATGGAATCGTCAGGGTCGTGTCGGAGGTGGATTGAAGGAAAAATGTAGAATTGTTCAGAATTGTGGACGAAGGCAGCCAGAAGTCATACCTGCCCTGGATAATCCGTCTGGGCATCAGACGGAAGATCCATATTCCGCTCTGTAAGTAATCTCCCCGCAGAGGAAGAAAGTCAAAATAAATCTCCTGAGCCGTACTGTAAGGGCTTGGCTCTCCATAATAGAGAAGGATCCTGGTATTCTCATAATTCCAGTTTTGAGGGCCAATCACCGGAGCCAAGGGGCCAAGGATCATTCCGGACGGGGTCACCAGGCTGATAAGAAAATCATCTGCATAATGCTTCCACAGCTGAACACTAAGCCCTGTCTCGTAGGGAGAGATGGACAGTTCCACCTCTACCTGCTGTCCCTCTGACATAATCCCGGATGTATGGCCGCTGGTGGTTCCCTCATTTCCGGTTCCCACTGCAATGGATGTGCGTCCATAGTTGGAGATCCCGTCAATATACGTCTCCAGCAAGCTTGTGCCTTCATGGGAACCATAAGTATTGCCAAAACTTATATTAACCGCCACCGGTTTCCCTGCTGTCACCCCATACCGCACCACATAATCCAGGGCTTTCATAAGCTCTGTAGTCCTTGGAAATCCCAGCGGGTCTGCCACCCCCAGTTTTACAACCAGCAGCTCGCTTTCATATGCCACACCCTGATATTGTCCCTGGCTTTCTCTTCCGTTCCCGGCTGCAATCCCGGCTACTGCCGTTCCATGGCCGCTTGCGTCCACAGAAGGCACCAGGTTTCTGGCCGCGATACGGTCTCCTTCCTCCAATGCCTGATTGATCTCTTCCCTGGTAAACACACGCCCCAGTCCTTGATCCCACAAGGCTCCAATCCTGGTACTTCCATCCTCATTCCGGAAATCCTGATGAAAATAATCAATCCCGGAATCGATGACTGCAACGATGGTGCCTTTTCCCGTCAGATAAGGCGTGTACATACTTCCGGCAACCTGGACATAATCAATACAAGAGGCTGTCTTCGCCTCGTTGACGGCGAAGTACAGCCTCTTTGGTTTTTCAATATATTCAACTTGAGGAATCTGACTGATGAAATCGATCTGGGACTCCGGAACCACAATAATGGAATAATTGTTTAAAAGCGGCTGGGCCTCCACTCCGATCTCCGTAAGATCCGGCAACGGCTCACTATGCTTCACAATTAACTCCCATGTGCGCTCTTCCGGGTCATATCCCACCTGCAGATTCTCCGAACGCTCCCTCTCCTGGGGTGTCGCACCTAGTGCAAGATTCAACAGATTCTCCAACTTCTGGTTTTCCATAGCCTCTCCCGGGGCTTTTTTTTAGTTTATTCTATGGAAATGGCGGTTATGCCTTCCTTTATTTCAAAAAGCCATTCACAATCTGAGCCTCTGCCTCGGCTTCCGTAAGTCCCAGGGTCATCAGCTTTATGATCTGTTCCCCTGCGATCTTGCCGATGGCTGCCTCATGAATCAGCGCCGCATCCACATCATTGGCCGTGATCTTGGGAATGGCGCTGATCTTGGCATTGTCCATGATGATGGCGTCACATTCTGAATGCCCGGCGCACTTGGCATTGCCGTTGATCTCCGCGATAAACAGCTGCTGGGACTCTTCCTTTGCCACGGATCTGGAGATCACATTGGCACTGGAATCCACCCCATTTAAGTTCACCACAAACCCACTTTCCGCATACTGGGTTCCATGGGTTAGAAGCCGTTCCCGGATGACCAGCTTGGCACCGGCTGCCAGATCGGCTTTGGTACTTCTCTTGGTAGAGTCTACCCCCTTGATCTGTACCATCTCCATCTCCATATAGCTGTTCTCTTCCATGGTCACTTCCGTGCCTGGATTCATGATCCGCTTGCCTCTGCCGTCTCCAGACCCATAATGCTTCTCCACATATTTCACCTTGGCGTTCTTCCCCACGAAAAACCGGTGAAGCCCGTCGTGCTTGGAATCCTGGTCGCCGCCATTGTGAATGCCACATCCAGCCACGATCACCACATCCGCATCATCTCCGATATAGAAATCATTATATACCATCTCCTTGATGCCGCTTTGGCTCAACACTACCGGAATATGGACGCTTTCTTTCTTGGTTCCCGGCTTAATGTGAATGTCGATCCCAGTGCCGTCTTCTTTCGATACAATCTCAATATTGGCTGAGTTCACCCTCTGGGCCAGCTGCCCATTGGCCCGGATGTTAAATGCGCCTGCCGGAACCTGATGCAGGTCCGCCACTTCCTCCAGAAGGCGAAGCTGTATGCTGTCTACGTTTGCAAAATCTGCCATCTTATCGTTCCCCCTTATAAAACATGGTGCAGGCATCCACTGCCGAGTTGGTCCCCAGAAGTCCCGGAAGGATCTGTTCTCTGGCTCCCTGGGCCGCAATCTGTCCATCCCTTATCACCACGATCTCGTCTGCAATATTGAGAATCCTCTCCTGATGGGAGATGATCAGAACCGTGCCTTTCGTTGTGTCCCTCATTCTCTCAAATACGGAAATCAAATTCTGGAAGCTCCACAGATCGATCCCTGCCTCCGGCTCGTCAAATACAGATAGTTTGGTTCCTCTGGCAAGAACCGTGGCGATCTCAATTCTCTTTAATTCCCCTCCGGATAAGCTGGCGTTTACTTCCCTGTTAATGTAATTTTTGGCGCACAGCCCTACCTCGGATAAGTACTGGCAGGCATCTGCCACAGACAGTTTTTTCCTGGCCGCCAGACGGATGAGATCCAGAACCTGGACTCCTTTAAACCGCACCGGCTGCTGAAACGCATAGCTGATGCCCAGATTGGCCCTGTCCGTGATTCCTTTCTCTGTAATGTCCTCTCCGTCAAGGACAATCTTCCCTTCTGTAGGCTTCTCGATCCCGGCGATTAACTTGGCCAGGGTGGATTTGCCTCCGCCGTTGGGTCCGGTAATTACAATGAATTTATGCTCTCCTATGGTCAGGTTCAAATTCCGGATGATTTCCTTTTCACCCTTTTCCTCCTGTACACCAAATGATAGGTTTTCTAATGTAAGCATGTATGCTCTCCTTTATGTTGGTTTCAGCCGGTTGGATCCCCATCTGTATGACGGTTCTTCCCGGCCAGCAATTAATGAAGCAGATCCGAGCCCATCACTTTCTCCAGTTCTTCTCTCAACGCCCTCTTTTCCGCCTCCAGGCTTTCCTCCAGTTCCGCCCGAATACTCTCTTCCAGTTCTGCCTTTACCTGCTCTTCCACACTTTCCAGCAGCTTCTCATCTATAGTTTCGTCTACCCGCTCGATCTTAATTCCTCCAATTTCCAAACTGGAAGGAATTTCCTCTTCCTGGGTGCTCCGGCTTCCATCAGACTCTCTGGAAGATTCCCTGGCCGTTGTCTCAGCAGGCCTTTCCCGGTCTGCAGATCTTGTAATCCCGGCTGAACCTTCATTCTCAGCTGCTCCTGTGGCTCCGGCTGGCCCTTCACCCCCGACTGCTCCTGTGGCTCCGGCTGGCCCTTCATTCCCGGCTGCCCTTGTAACCCCAGCCTGCCCTTCATTCTCAGCCTCTTTTATACCACCGGCAATTCCTGCGGCCTCATCCGCTGCAACAGACCCCTCAGAGATATCCTCTCCATCCTTCCTGTCCTTGGCCTGCTGCTTTGCCTGCTCTTCCTCTGCCGCTACTGAAAGGTTAAACTCTACCAGGGAAGCAGCTCCATATATACTGGGATAATGGCCGTCCTTATCCATTGCCTGTCTGTTCCTCCATCCCACTTTAAACCGATAGGCTCTTCCTGTCTTGATCTCTTTGTATGCATCTTCCGCGGTAATATTTCCGCTTAAGGCTGTGTCGGTCAGCTCAAAGGTATGGACAACGCCGTCTTCATCTTCACAGTCGATTAAAAATACTTCCTCTGTCCCATTGTCCTTGTCTTCCCGTATGATGGTTTCCTTCCTTACAACCTGGCCTTCGACACGCCAGTCTTCATTCTTTTCTCCATCCTTTTGAAGCCTCATCAACAAAATCAGCACAAGAACAACAATAAAAAAGGATGCTGCCGCTATTATAATATTTTTTAGTTGATTCGAGTCTCTCATATGATTCCTTCTCTCCCTTGCTTCTTAACACTTTGGCGAAGCGTACACATTCTTCCCCATTTCCTGTCTTTTCATTCTATCACACACTGGCTCATACTTCCAGCTTTTTTTCTATCAACTATTGAACCAGAACTCCTCAAGTTGCTGTTCAATCCCTTCTTGCATCCTCATGAAGCCAGAAGTATAATACGAAAAAAGGCCTGTATAAAAATGTTTTAAAAAAATAAAAAAACTTTTATTTTTTCCCATAAATTTCCCAGTTCTCAAACGTATCATTAATACAAGGCCAAAGCGAAAGAAGGCAATGCCATGGATGACCAGCAGTTCGAACAAGATATCCTCCTTATTCTCCACAACGACCGAAACGGGTTGAAGCATATCTATGAAGCTTACTGTCCTATGATTTTTTCTGTGGTTTCCGATATCGTGGGAAAGCGTGAGGATGGAGAAGATATCACCTCTGAGTTTTTTATCCGCCTGTGGGATATTGCAGATACATACAAACCAGGCAAGGGGCACCGTGCGTGGATGATCACCATTGCACGGAATATGGCGATTGATTATCTGCGCAAACAAAGCCGCATATCGCCCACTGCAGAAATTCCGGATTATCTGCAGGAAGGCCCCTCTGCTGAAGACAGCATCTGCCATAAGCTTAGCCTTGAGCAGGCACTGATGACACTGAAAAAAGAAGAACGACAGATTGTTAACCTGAAAATCATGGGAGAATTAACCTTCCGGGAAATTTCAAAGATCCTGAAAAAACCTCCGGGAACCGTGGCCTGGCGTTATCGGACAGCCATAGAAAAACTAAAGGAGGTGCAGCTGTGAAACAGAAATCATCATTGGAACAGGAGTATAAAAATTTAATGAGCCAGTCTGCACCGGATCTGTGGGACCGGATAGAAGGGAACCTAAAAGAATATCCTGAGAGAGGCCATCTTCCGGAACATGAAGACATACGCAAACGCACCTCCGGACATGTAAGGCCAGAAACATTCCGCAGTTCATACAGTACAGTCTATAAATGGGCTTCCTTTGGCACCACTGCAATCATAGCTGCCGCTTGCCTTCTGGTGATCGCAGGTCCCTGGTACTCCACCCTCTTTCCTGTAAGGAATCAGGCAGGATCCAGTATGGAGACCGCTGCAGAAACCACTGCAGGCTGGATTGCCGGTGAAACTGTTGCAAATGGAGGAACCAATGAGGCTGCCAGTGAGACTGGTGTAGACGAAGAGGCCACTGCGGATTGGGCGGCTGGCAAGGCCACTGCCGACTGGATTGCTGGTGAAACCCTTGTAGATGAAGAGGACAGCCGAACCACTGCGGATTGTATTGTCAATGAACCCTCTTCTGATAAAACTGCCGGTGTGCTCCACTACAGTCAGCTGAACTTGGCATCTTATTCCGCCCTGTCTCTTCCACCTCACGCTGTAACTGTACCGGAAGACACCATGTATTTTTCAGAAGATATCCTGGCAGATACGGAGCTTCTGTGTCTCGGAACGGTCACATCCGTATCCCTGGAGATGGATTCATCCCAGAATGCAGCCCTTCTTGTCTACGATATCACCCTGGATTCCATCTGCTACTCCCAGGATTATACGGAATCGTTGACATCCCTTACTGTAAGAAGCCCTATTGTGGCATCGGAAGGCGGTGAAAACCAGATCCTATACCAGCTGCAGGTTGGAAGTTCTTACGTCCTTCCGTTAAAACAGCTAGGTAGTGACTGGCAGCTTCTGTTCCCATTTGCCCCCCAGATCCAGATCACAGAAAACGGCGCTTACCTGTTCCATTCCGGCTACGCCAGCCTTACAGATGATCAGACATTGGTGGTGGTGGGAGAGCCAGAGGGAGCCAATGACTTCTATTATGACAGAATGCTTTTAAGAGACGATGATGGGTTTCTCTCAGATGTTCTTTCCCTGGTGCAGCCATGACCAGTACTGTAAGATGCCGGCCATATCCCGCAACGCGCGAAAATTTCTGTCACATCATATTGGATTCATATTGGAATTGCCTAATGGAAAGAAACCGGCAGATTGCCACCAAAGGCACCCTACGAAAACCATGCAGAATATGGAGGAGATTATGAAAATTATGAAAAAAAAGAACCAATGGATACAAACAAGCTTATGCTTTCTTACAACCATCGCACTCCTTTCCGGCTGCGGAGCCCCTCCCTCATCCCGTTCAGGAGGAGCACAAGCCACCTACTCAGCAATATCAGCAGAGACAGCCGCAGCTGCAGAAGGAGGTGCCTATGAGGCAGATGCCGCCCCCTGGGACGGCAACCCCTTCGATGGCGGGGAGGATCCGGGGAATTCTGCCGTTTCCGGTGATTCCTCTATGTCCATGAAATATCAGGCAGCTTATGGCGGCCAGGACTATAACACAGAGGAATACCGTTATATCTCTGAAAACGGATATAAATCCGTTCTGGAAGAGCCTTTGTCTACCTTCTCCGTAGACGTGGATACAGCCTCTTACAGCAATATCCGCCGCTTTATCAATTCCGGCCAGGATATTCCCGCGGATGCTGTCCGCATCGAGGAAATGCTCAACTATTTCTCCTACGATTACCCGGAGCCTAAAAGCGGAGAGCCATTTTCCGTGACTACAGAATATTCAGCCTGCCCCTGGAATGAGGAGAACCACCTTCTGCTCATCGGCCTCCAGGCGCAGGAGATCGATTTTTCCCGCCGCCCTGCCTCCAACCTGGTATTCCTTCTGGACATATCTGGTTCCATGTATTCAGACGACAAACTGCCCCTGGTGCAGAAATCCTTTACCATGTTGGCGGAGAACCTGTCAAAACAAGACCGGGTTTCCATTGTCACCTACGCCGGATACGAATCTGTAGTATTAGACGGTGTCCCTGGCGACCAGACTGCCAAGATTGCCGCCGCCATCGACGATCTGGAAGCAGGTGGCTCCACTGCCGGCGCTGCAGGCATCGAAAAAGCCTATGAGCTGGCCAGGAAAAATTATATTTCCGGCGGCAATAACCGGGTCATCCTGGCTACTGACGGAGACTTAAATGTGGGAATCAGCAGTGAAGGAGAACTAACCCGCCTGATCCAGGAGAAAAAAAAGGATGGTATCCACCTGTCTGTCATCGGTGTGGGAACCGGGAACATAAAAGACAATAAGATGGAAGCTTTGGCAGACAACGGAGACGGAAATTACAACTACATTGACAGCATATTTGAGGCCAAAAAAGTTCTGGTTGACGAGATGGGCGGCACCCTGATCACGGTGGCCAAAGACGTGAAAATCCAGGTGGAGTTTAACCCCAAATATGTAGCCGGATACCGCCTGGTGGGATATGAGAACCGTCTGTTGAATCAGGAGGATTTTGCCAATGACAAGGTGGATGCCGGCGAGATTGGTTCCGGCCACTCTGTGACTGCCCTCTATGAGATCATTCCGGCAGAAAACGGAGATTCCTCCCAGGGATCTTCTTTAAAATATCAGACTACCGGCACTCTGGTAGACAGTTCCGAGCTTTTAACCGTGAATCTGCGTTACAAAGCGCCAAACGGCAACAAAAGCACCCTTCTCTCTTACCCGGTGGATGCAGATTCTTATGTAGGAGAGCTGTCAGAGACTCTGTCATTTGCCGCGGCCGTAGCCGAATTTGGTATGGTGCTGCGGGACAGCGAGAACAAGGGAAATGCCTCCTATGACACGGTTCTGGCCCTGGCGGAGCCCTGTATCCACGCTGATACAGACGACTACAAAAAGGAATTTTTAAGGCTGGTAGAAATAGCCAAAAAACAATATGACTAATTGGTAAAATCAACGAAAATCCTGGTTGCTTTTTTCGTGTAATGGGAGTATGATGAGGAGGAAAACCGTTTCATTTCCAGTAAACGTAAGGGACTGTCCCCCTTTCACGAAAGCAGGTAAATCTCATGGGATCATCCATTGATATGACAAAAGGCTCTATCATGAAACTGGTGGTGTTGTTCGCCCTTCCAATCTGTATCGGAAACATCTTGCAGCAGCTGTACAACACAGTGGATACCCTTGTGATCGGGAACTTCTGCGGACCTGTATCCCTGGCTGCTGTCGGCACCAGCGCACAGCCTGTGGAGATGCTTCTGTGCATCTTTCTGGGCTTTGGAACCGGCCTCTCTATTCTCGTATCCCAGTATACCGGAAGGGGAGATACGGAAAGCTTACGATCTGTCATTGCCACAGCCAACACCTTTTTGTTTTTGTGCGCAATCCCTGTCTCTATCCTGGGATTATTCGTAGGCCCTCTGCTCCTTAGGCTGATGCAGGTTCCGGATGATGCCTGGAACTACGCTGTATCTTACATCCGCATCATTTTTCTTGGAACCCTTGGAAACATGGGATACAACATGAATGCTGGTATCCTGCGGGGTGTAGGCGACAGCCGCTCTTCCCTTTTGTTTCTTATGATATCCTGCATTGTCAATATTGTGCTTGATCTGGTGTTCGTGGCGCTACTTGGCATGGATGTGGCCGGAGCCGCTCTTGCCACCGCCATCGCCATGTTTGCCTCCTGGATCTTCAGTATCTGCTACATAAAAAAGAAGTACCCGGAACTAAACTTTTCTCCGGTTCCCAGAAGCCTGGATCGGAGCATTCTCTTAAATATTGTCCAGATCGGGCTGCCTCTGGGACTGAATAATTCCATTTATTCCATCGGCCATATCTTTGTCCAATCCCTGATCAACACACAAGGGTCCACCTTTATGGCCGCATGTTCCGTGGCCACGAAGGTGACCGGCATGGCCAATGTGGCCATCAACTCCTTCTCCTCCGCCGCCACTACCTTTTCCGGCCAGAATCTGGGAGCTGAAAACT
>CANDZL010000023.1:0-43402 GCA_947425205.1 uncultured Hungatella sp.
CCCTGATTCCCTACAGAACTTCCGGGACCTGTCTGGCTTACTCCTCCGTTTGATGTGCTTCCCTGATTCCCTACAGAACTTCCGGGACCTGTCTGGCTTACTCCTCCGTTTGATGAGTTTCCCTGATTCCCCACAGAACTTCCAGGGCCGGTCTGGCTGGCCCCTCCGTTTGATGTGCTTCCCTGATTTCCTACAGAACTTCCGGGGCCGGTCTGGCTGGCTCCTCCGGAGGAAGTCCCTTGATTTCCCGCAGAATTTCCCGGGCCCGTCAAGCTGGGTCCGCCATATGAATTTCCATTTCCCGTGGATGCTCCAGGCCCGGTCTGGCTGGCCCCTCCAGTAGAATTTCCGTTCCCTGTGGATGCTCCAGGCCCCGTATTTCCTCCATTTCCTGTTCCACCATTCCAGTCTATGGCTCCGCTTACATTGGTATTCCCGCCCAAAAACGTATTCTGAACCATGCTTCTTAAGCCGTCCGCTGTCTGAGCCGATGCATTATAACTATGTACAAGAAACTGGAATACATACTTATCGTCCAAAAAATTTCTCGGATCCATATAATAACGAATAATCTCATCCGAAGCAGCTACATACGAACCGCTGTCCAGCCCCGGCCAGGTACTGGAATTCCAATCGTAGGCTCCTTCCGCCGTAGACTTCCAGGAAGATACACTGCTGCTGTGCACCAGGTTTCTTCCTATCACGCTCTCATTGCTGATGACATCATCCCAATTGAGGTTGGTGTGCTGTGCCTTAAACACCCAGTTGGGATACTCGGCATGAAGCTGTCTGAGTCCCGGCTTATAGCTTTCCGGAAATCCCTGAGAATTGAGATAATTTTCAAAATTCATATCATTGGAATATGACACAGGAAATTTCAGATAGGTAGACAATACATATCCTTTCTTTCCTCCACCATATTCGATCTGATACCACACTTTTCGGTCTGCTCCTGTGGTCTCGCCTATGACGTTCACTGAGCTTCCGTTGGTAAGCTTTCCTGCTATCCCATAGGATGTTCCCGGACCACTGCGGACATTCAGCGAAGTGGCGTTCACTACTGCCGGGCGTACCGTATCCGCGTAGCTGACCAGCCCCATCCCCGGCCCTGATCCGGAAAAGGAATGTATCACCATCAACACGGCCAACATCACTGCAACACCCTGTCGGACTCTTTTCTTCTTCATCCGTACTCTCCATCTGACTATTTTTACATAATTTCGCATACTATCCATTATAAGGATATTCGACACCATATGTCAACCAAAACACAAAAACTTCAAGCTTTCGCCAAGAATTGTAAGCAAAATGTAAATTTTTCCCCATAGGCACATCCTATAAAATCCATACTCCGACATAGCCTGTGGCTTATTATCATTGTAACACAAAAAACTCTATGCAGACAGATCGTTCCATCTACATAGAGTTTTCTTTTCCTTCCAGCTGTTATCCTTATACCGGATAAGCCTTGTTGGCAGTATCAGCCACAGTAGAATCTACCTTTGTCTGCTGTGCCTCCCTGTACTTGAAAAATTCCTCCGCAACCTTGGGGAATAGAGCATAGGATAATACATCCTCATCCTGCTGCTTCCATTGTGCGCATGCCTTCTCAAATTCTGGCAGCTGCGGCGGGATCAAATCTGCCGGCCTGCACGTAATCGGTGTCTCATCGCCAATGATCTTCTTCTGTACTTCCGGATTAAACGGCTTTACAGTCTGGCCGAACTCGCCCAGCATAATCTTCTTGGACTCCTTCGGAACCATCTTATAGCGCTCGCCTGCAATCACATTCATAACTGCCTGAGTTCCCACGATCTGGGAGGATGGGGTTACTAACGGCGGCTCGCCGAAATCCTTCCGTACTCTCGGGATCTCCTCCAGCACCTCTCTGTACTTATCCTCTTTTCCTGCTTCCTTAAGCTGGGAAACCAGATTGGACAGCATGCCGCCTGGCACCTGATACTGAAGGGTCTTGATGTTCACGCCAAGAACCTTCGGATTCAGAAGGCCGCTCTTTAAAGCCTGCTCACGGATCGGTGTAAAATAATCGGCAATCTCCGCCAGCTTGGTCTGATCCAGGCCTGTATCGTACGGCGTTCCACGGAATGTCTCAACCATAACCTCCGTAGCCGGCTGGCTGGTTCCCAGAGCCAGAGGAGACATGGCGGTATCGATGATATCGCATCCAGACTCCACAGCCTTTAAATAGGTCATAGAAGCCACGCCGGAAGTATAGTGGGTATGCAAATCAATAGGAAGCTCTGTAGACTCCTTCAGGGCTGTCACCAACTCCTGGGCTGCATATGGGGTAAGAAGTCCTGCCATATCCTTGATACACAGGGAATCAGCTCCCATATCCTCGATCCTCTTGGCAATGTCTTTCCAGTAATCCAGGGTATAGGCATCGCCCAGGGTATAACTCAGTGCAATCTGTGCATGAGCTTTCTCCTTGTTGGCCGCCTTCACTGCAGTCTGTAAGTTGCGGATATCATTCAGGCAGTCAAAGATACGGATAATGTCAATGCCGTTGGCCACAGACTTCTGGACAAAATATTCTACCACATCATCTGCATAATGATTGTATCCCAAAATGTTCTGTCCGCGGAACAGCATCTGCAGCTTGGTATTCTTAAATCCAGCTTTTAACTTTCTAAGCCTCTCCCATGGATCTTCCTTCAGGAAACGCAGAGAAGCGTCAAAGGTTGCGCCGCCCCAGCACTCTACCGCATAATATCCGATCTGATCCATCTTCTCAATAATCGGAAGCATCTGATCTGTGCTCATTCTGGTTGCGATTAAGGATTGGTGCGCGTCACGAAGAACGGTCTCCACAATCTTAACCGGCTTTTTCTGAATCTCAGCCATTCTATTTCCTCCTATACATTCTCACAAATTGTATGCTCTATCTTACAACTCTATTTCACACCAAAGATTGCCATAAAGGTACCGGCTGCAACCGCAGTACCGATTACTCCGGCTACGTTGGGTCCCATGGCATGCATCAACAGGAAGTTGGTAGGATCTGCCTCGGATCCAACCTTCTGGGATACACGGGCCGCCATAGGTACTGCCGAAACACCTGCAGAACCAATCAGCGGATTCACCTTCCCACCGGTAAACTTACACATCAGCTTGCCAAACAGCACGCCGGCCGCTGTACCTACCGCAAACGCGATCAGGCCCAAAAGCACGATCTTGATGGTATCCAGGTTCAAAAAGGCCTCTGCGCTGGTAGTTGCACCTACGGATGTTCCAAGCAGGATAACCACGATATACATCATAGCGTTGGAAGCGGTCTCTGCCAGCTGTCCCACAACGCCGGACTCTTTAAACAGGTTGCCAAGCATCAGCATGCCTACCAGAGGAGCTGTAGTAGGCAGGATCAGACATACCACAATGGTAACAATGATCGGGAACAGGATTCTCTCCAGCTTTGATACAGGACGAAGCTGTTCCATCTTAATCTTCCGCTCTTCTTCCGTGGTAAGCAGCTTCATGATCGGAGGCTGAATAATAGGAACCAGAGCCATATAGGAGTACGCAGCCACAGCGATCGGACCCATCAGGCCGGTCTGGCCCAGTTTGCCTGCCAGGAAAATGGAAGTGGGGCCGTCAGCGCCGCCGATAATAGAGATGGCAGCTGCCGCTTTGTCATTGAAGCCCATGAAAATAGCCATAAAGTAAGCAGTATAAATACCAAACTGAGCCGCTGCGCCAAGCAGGAAACTCTTCGGATTTGCAATCAGCGGACCGAAGTCGGTCATCGCTCCCACGCCCATGAAGATCAGAGAAGGCAGGATGCTCCACTCATCTAATATGAAGAAGTAATGGAGAAGCCCTCCGGCATGTTCGATTCCCATGGCATCTGTATAAGGTTTGGCCATGATCTCAGGGTAAATATTCACAAGCAGCATACCGAACGCAATTGGAACCAAAAGAAGCGGCTCGAATCCTTTCTTGATTGCCAAAAACAAGAAGAAACAGGCCACGCCAATCATAGCAAGATTGCCGATGGTCAGGTTCAAAAATGCTGTCTGCTGAAGAAGATTACCCATTGTATTTGTAATATAATCCATGTTAATCCCTCCATCTGGAATCTACGCACATAGGCGTAAGACCTAGTTTAATGTAGCCAAAGTTGCGCCTGCTTCTACAGCGTCGCCAACGGATACATTGATACTGGCAACAGTTCCATCGGAAGGTGCTACGATCTCATTCTCCATCTTCATAGCTTCCAGGATCAACATCACTTCGCCCTTCTTCACGGCCTGTCCTACGCTGGCCTTTACGCCCAGAATCTTGCCTGGCATCGGAGCTGCAACGGTTACAGAACCTTGGGTTCCTGCTGGTGCCGCTGCCTTAGGTGCTGCCGGTGCCGCCTTAGGTGCTGCCGGTGCTGCTGCTCTGGGTGCTGCTGCGCCTGTGGATGCGCCCTCTTCTACGGTTACTTCATAAACATTACCATTGACTGTAATTGTATAATTTTTCATGATAAGAATCCTCCTAATATGATTACGCTTTTTTCCACTTATTCCCTGGTACTCGTCTGATGGAGCGGACTACCAGGCCGTTGGCGCTTGCAGATGCACCCTGTGCCGCCGCGATCGCCGCTGTGATTACCGCCACTAATTCCAGATCATCGGTCAAATTCTCCTCCTGGACAGGTGCCAGTGCTGCCTGTATGGGAGCTGGAGAAGCAGTTTGAGCCTTCTTTGATTTCTTCTCAAACTGATTGATATACTTAAAGCAGCTGATAAGCCAGCTGATGAAAATCAGTACAATAAATACGGTTCCCATACCCATGATCATGTTCATGAACGCCTTGGCCATGTTCTCTCCCATGGTGTACTCCGGTTCAAAGGCGATGGACGTGATGTTGTACATATCCTCGCTTACATCCAGAATAAATTCACAGGCCCTCTTCTCGAACACTGCATTCACTGTAACCGTATAGCCGTTATCCGATGCCTTGACCTTTCCCTCGTCACAAGACTGATAGGCGCCCAGCTCCTCTGTCAGATCCATATAGTTTTCCAACCCTACCGCCACAGCTTCCATACCGGCCGCCCGGTTCTGGTCGATCACCATAGTGATCTGATCTGCGGGAAGGGTAGCCAGTTCGTCTAAAAGCATGACTGTCTGCTGCTTTAGATTGGACTCCATCATGGGATCTAACCCGCTGGCCTCTTCCGCCTCCTTGCTGCAGGCAGTAAGGGAGAAAAGGCAGGCCACCATGCAAAGTATCAATAATACCCTTTTCTTAATCTGTTTCATACGCCTGTCACCTCATTAAACCGTGCCATGTTTTTTTGCTGGACGATCCTCTCTCTTAGTGAATAACATTTCGAATGCAGCGATCACTCTCTGTCTTGTCTCCTCTGCCTTGATGATATCATCCACATATCCTCTCTTGGCCGCTGCCTCCGGACTGGACTGCAGCTTCTGATACTCTGCCGCCTTCTCATCAATCAAAGCCACGGCATTGTCCGCCCCAGCGATCTCATCGGCGTACATGATCTTAGCTGCCGCCTTGGAATCCATCATGCCAATGGAAGTTTTCGGCCATGCGTATACCATATCTGCGCCAATGGCCTTGCTTGCCATGGTCAGGTACGCGGTCCCGTATGCCTGGCCTACAACCACGGTCACTTTCGGAACGCTTGCATTGGCAAATGCATACGTTAACTTGGCAGCTGCCTTAGCCATATTCTTCTCGCTGCACTTGTCTGCCTTATACCCCTTTACATTCACCAGGGTCAGGATCGGAATGTTAAATGCATCGCAGAAGGATACAAAGTCTGCAGCCTTACGACAGCCGCGGCTGGTAAGAACCGCCTCGTACTCCGCCTTCTTCTCGCCGTTCTCATCGTAGCTTACAGTGCGGTTAGCCACACAACCTATGGTATTGCCGTTTAAGCGGATGAAACCAGTCATCATAGACGGTTCATGGGCAGCCTTTACTTCCATAAAGAAATTATCATCAGAGATCACAGACAGAGCACCTGCTGTATCGCCTGCGTAATTCTCCAGTCCATCGCATACCCGGTTCAAATCATCCGTACACTCGTCATAGGACATGTCATCTTCATTGTTGGATGGCAGAATGGATACCAGCGTTCTGATCTGGCTTAAGATCTCATCCTCGCTGCCGGCAAAGTCAACCAACCCTGCCTTCTCTGCCTGGAAGTCTGCAGCAGAGGTATCGCACTTTGCAGTGTAATTTCCGTCGATAGCATTGGGCGCATTGACAAATAGTTTTGCCTTCTTCGCTTCCATGAAAGTAAAGTCAGCAATTGCTGCAGACACTGCCATGCCGCCGCCACAGGTGCCGAAAATAGCACTGATCTGCGGAATCACCCCGGATGCCATGGTCTGATTCAAATACAGCTGTCCGAATCCATGAAGAGCATCTGTCGCTTCCTGGAGCCTTAATCCGGCGCAGTCCACCAGGCCGATCACCGGTGCGCCCATTTTCATGGCCAGTCCGTAGATATTGGAGATTTTTTTTGCGTGCATCTCGCCCATGGAGCCGCCCATAACGGAAGCATCCTGGCTGTACACATACACAAGGTTCCCGTCAATGGTACCATATCCGGTTATCACACCGTCTGCGGGTGTTTCCTTGCTTGTCATGTTGAAGTCAGTATTTCTCGCTGTCACATAAGCGCCTACTTCAACAAAACTGTTTTCATCAAGCAGCTTGCTGATCCTGCTGCCTGCTGAAGTTTGTGCTGAATTACTCATTTTGCAGTCCTCCATTTTTAAATATTTTGATGGCAATTGTCTGTTTTTTAACAAACAACCACCCTACAAATCCAATTTCTGCCGATTCTAATTGTAACCTGTACAAGCCAAAATTTCAAGCATATTTTCGGGATTTTTACAAAAAAAGAAACAGGCTGGCGATCCTTTTCATGCACCATGAAAGAGAAAGCCTTTTTGTGGATTCTTCTGCATAGACTGGATAGGTTTTGATAGGCATTCCATCCAAAGAATAGACTACCTTTCCTATGGCTGTCCCCTGGCCTACCGGTGCCTCCAGGCTCTCTGGCAGCACTACCTGAACCTGAACCTCCTCGCCGTCTCTCATCAGTACTTTTAATGTCTTATCTTCCTGGCTTATATTCAATGTCAAGGAAACATAGGCCGGGTGGCTTATGTCTCCGTCCTGTGGGATTCCATGATTCACAGGTATGGGACAAAGCTCCGGCTCCCGATACACTTCCCTCTTCTCATAGTTTTCTTTCCCGTAGGAAAACAGCGCTTTGGCATCGCTCCATTTATAAGTCTTGTGGGGCGGCCAGCCGCACCCCAGCAACGCCAGAGTAAAATGCCTGTCTCCATCCTCCACAGCCGCCACATAAGAATAGCCGGCACCTCCGGTGAACCCGGTCTTTCCGGATAAGGCGCCGCTTTCCATGGACAAAAAGGCGTTGTGGTTGACACAGGAGTAGGAACTTTTCCCTTCCACATCCATAAAATAGTAGTTCTGCGTCCTGGTTATCTCCAGAAATTTCTCCTTTTGAGGTGACTGCCAGGTGCAGTATCTCATGATAGCGGCCAGATCCCGGGCTGTGGTGCTGTGGGTTAAGGTTTTTCCATCCTTTGCAGTTACGGACGCATCCAGCCCGTTGGGAGTAATAAAATAGGTATGGCTGCATCCCAGCTGCCGCGCCTTTTCATTCATAAGCCTGGCAAAGCCTTCTGTGCTACCGCCCAGATGTTCTGCAATCATGACAGCACTGTCGTTGTGGGATTCCAGCATCAGGGAATAAAGCAGGTCTTTTAAGTAAAAGGTTCTTCCGGCAGGTGCTCCCAGATGAACTTTAGGCTGCCCCGCGGCATTGGCGGATACTGTTACCGGGTCGTCCTGATTCCCCCTCTCCAATGCCAGGATGCAAGTCATAATTTTGGTGGTGCTGGCCATAGGGCGAATCAGATCCTCCTCCTTTCCGTACAGAACACGTCCGGTATCAGCATCTAAAAGAACTGCTGACTGTGCGTGAAGGGTTGGGCCGGATGGGTTCTCATGGGGAGAATTCTGGATTTTTGCCGTTTCCTGGCTCTCCGCTGTGCCTTGGAGTTCCCCCACGCCTTGGGACTCCACCTTGCCCTGGAGTTCCCCCACGCCCTGGGGTTCTTCCTTACCCTGGGACTCTGCCACGCCCTGGGGTTCTTCCTTACCCTGTGTTTCCACTGCATTCCGGGTCTGAGCATAGCTTGTTCTCATGGATAAACAGATCATAGAAATGAAAAAGAATGCAAAAAACAGAATGAGCAACCGATTATACCAATATATATATCTTTTCAAACCCCGTCTCTCCTGAAACGTTATTATCTATCCTATGTGCGGGGGCTTTGAGGAATGTCAGTAAATTTGAAATCGTGCCCCCATAGACAACCCTCACAATCTTATGATACAATCATGTTTATCAAATTAACATTCACAGGAGGGTTACCATGATAGAGATCCGAGAAGCCCTAAGATCTGACGCAGCCGCCATTTTAGAGTATTGCAAACTTATCGGAGGGGAATCCGACAATCTAAGCTTTGGCCCGGAAGGCATTCCCTTCACAGTAGAACAGGAAGAACATTTTTTAGAAAATGCATTCCAATCTCCAAGACAAGCCTTTTTTGTTGCAGTGGATCAGGGGGAGATCATCGGTACAGCCTCCTTTGCAGGATTTCCCAGGCCCCGCCTGTCTCACAGAGGCGAAATAAGCATCTCAGTGAGAAAATCCAGATGGGGGCAGCATATTGGAACCTGTCTCATGGAGCGTCTGATTTCCTTTGCCAGACAGATCGAGAATATGGAGATCATCTCCTTAGAAGTCCGAAGCGACAACCGCCGGGCTATCCACCTGTATGAAAATTTTGGTTTTAAAACCATCGGTACGTTTCGGGGATTTATGAAGATTGACGGCTGTCAGGTTGATTATGACCTTATGCAGCTATATTTATAACCCTTATCCCCGGAGGGGGTTTAGGGAGATTCCTTCCAAATATACCTATGCCCTCACTGTCTCCCCATGCCTGCTCCTGGGGTCAAAAACGGCAAAGAACAGATGAAAGAAACTCCAAACCTCATGTGCTCTCGAGTGGGTAAATCAGCCGCAAAGGCAGATGCAGGAGAGGTTCCCGGCGTACATATACATAAAAAGGAGGCACTATGGAACTGTCAGACAAACGGCTTATCTACCACATTGATGTGAATTCTGCTTTCCTAAGCTGGGAGTCTGTCCACCGTCTAAGACACGATCCCAACGCTTTGGACTTGCGCACCATCCCTTCCGCAGTTGGCGGCGACAGAGCCTCCCGTCACGGCATTGTCCTGGCCAAATCCACTCCTGCAAAAGCCTTTGGCATCGTCACCGGCGAGCCTTTGGCCCAGGCTCTGAAAAAGTGCCCCCAGCTGGTGGTTGTCCCCTCCCATTTTGACATCTATCTAGAATTCTCTGAAAACCTTCTCCATCTGCTGGAAGAATACACACCAGATATTGAAAAATTCAGCATTGACGAGGCATTTTTAGACATGACCTCCACCATCCATCTGTTTGGGGATCCTTTTAAGACAGCCGCCCTCATCCGTGAAAGAATAAAAAATGAACTGGGATTTACCGTCAACATCGGAATCTCCTCCAACAAGCTGCTGGCCAAAATGGCCTCCGATTTCGAGAAGCCAGACCGCTGCCACACCCTGTGGAAAAAAGAGGTTCCCATAAAAATGTGGCCCCTCCCGGTGAGAGATCTGTTCTTCGTAGGCAACTCCGCCGAGAAAAAAATGAAGGCCATTGGAATCCGCACCATCGGAGACCTGGCCCACACCCCTCTTCCAATTTTAAAATCCCATCTGGGCGACAAATACTCCGCCCAGATCTTTCGTTATGCCAATGGCATAGACGACAGCCCTGTAGAGGAAAAGGAGCCGGTCAGCAAAGGCTACAGCAACGAAACTACCCTGTCCCAGGACATCGATGACTACGACAATGCCTGCCAGGTCATCCTATCTCTCTGCGAGACCATAGGCATCCGTCTGCGAAAGGACAAGGTGCAGTGCAACTGCCTCTGCGTGGAATTAAAAGACTGGACTTTCCACGCCCACTCCCACCAGATGATCCTGGACTCCCCCACAGATTCCACCACCCTTCTCTACCAAAATGCCTGCAAACTGTTAAAAGAGTTCTGGGATCTCACCCCCATACGCCTAATCAGCGTCCGTGCCAGCCACATCTTGGACGACGGATTCACCCAGCTAGACATGTTCCACACCCCCAGAAACCAAAAACTGGAGCAGATGGACAAAGCCATCGATGCCATCCGCGAAAAATACGGCATCGACAGCATCAAACGAGCCAGCTTCCTAAAGAAGAATTCCCTGGTAGACCATGCCTCCAGCAAGCAAAAACTCCCACCGTCTCCTCCCACCAAAAGCGATAACCAGCTTAAGTAAGGGTCCTGGCTCCAAAACCACAAACTGAGAGGAACCCTTACCTGAGCGTCCCCTTTGGCAAGCCCCCTGCCTACTCTTCCATCATCTCCAAAAACTTTTTAAACTCCACCTTCGCCTCCTCGATAAGTCCCTGGTCATACGTATTTAATGCCTTCTCAAACTTCCGTATGGCCGTCTCCACAAAGAGCCTGTCATCTCCCAGGCTTTCCTCATACACCCGTTCCCCCCGAAGCAGAAGGTACTTATTCTCCTCCCGGTCTCTCGGATGGATCTTAAGGTAAGACAAGGTTTTCAACCTCTCCTCAATCTCCTCCTCCGTCATATCCACATCCTGGCCCAGGAATACCTTCTTCATCACCTTTTCCGTGGACACCACCTTAACCTCAACCTCCAGAATGGAGTTAATATCATACGTATAGGTCACATCCACCGCTTCTTCCCCCGCCTTTGCCGCAGGAATCTCTATTAGCAGTTCTCCCAGCGACAGATTATTGGCGGCAAACCGGCTTTCCCCCTGAAGGACATTGACCCGAATCTTATTCTGATTATCCCTCACTGTGTAGAGCCGCTCCGTCCGGCTGGCAGGAATCACCGTGTTCCGGTCAATGATGGGGCAGAATACCCCCTGCTCAAACTGATGGTTCTCCCACTCTCTCACCACCTCGGTGCCCAGGGTAAAGGGGCACACATCTGTAAGGATCACCTCTTTGATGGCATCCTTCCGCTCCTTCATGGCTCCCTGGATGGCAGCCCCCAAGGCCACCGCCTCGTCCGGGTTGATGTTAGTATCCGGCAGCATCTTAAACAGCTTGCTTACAAACCGCCGGACAATAGGGCTTTTGGTAGCCCCGCCCACCAGCACCACCTTGTCAATATCTGACAGGCGGATATGGGCATCTGCCAGGCTTCTCTTCACCGGCTTTCGGATCCGCTCCAGAAGTTCCTCACAGGCCTCCTCGTACTTGGGAAGATCTACCTCCATCTCATAGATCTCTTCCCCCACCTTGCAACGCATCTGGGATACCTTCTTTTCCGAGAACCCCAGCTTGCACAACTCTGCCTGCTTGTGGATATGGCGCAAGGTCTTCTCATTTAAGGACAGCCTGTCCAGGCTTCGGTTCTTCTCAAAGAACAGATTCTCCAGCACGGCCGTAAAGTCCTCGCCTCCCAGGAAATTATCCCCGGCTACTGCCCGTACCTCCAGGATCGTATCATACAGTTCCAAAATCGACACGTCAAAAGTACCGCCGCCTAAGTCAAACACCAAAAACCTGGCCCGCTCCTTACTCTGGTACAAACCGTAGGCCACTGCCGCTGCCGTAGGCTCGCTGATGATTCGCTCCACCTTAAGTCCGGCCAACTCCCCTGCCCGCTTGGTAGCCCTTCTTCTGGCATCGTTAAAATACGCCGGAACGCTGATCACTGCCTCGGTTACTTCCTCTCCTAAAAAGGTTTCCGCATCTTCCTTCAAGGCGCGCAGCACCAGGGCGGAGAGTTCCTCAGCCAAAAAAGTCTTGTGAAGCAGCTTAAATAACTTCTTGCTTCCCATGTCCCGCTTAAACACACTGGCTGCGCTCTCCGGATACAGAAGCATCCGTTCCGCCGCCAATTCCCCTACGTACACCTGCTCCTCCTCGTCAATGCTGACTACAGACGGTGTCAGGTTTTTCCCCAGCCTGTTAGGAATAATTTTAGGACCTTCTTCGGTAAAGTATGCCACCAGGCTGTTGGTCGTCCCCAAATCAATTCCAATTATCATAAATGCATCTTCCTCCACAATCCCTGTTTATCGCTTTTTTCCCATCATCTCTTTCACTTTCCCGATGGAAATCTCTGATACCAAATCCTGGTCATTGGCTTCGTAGGCTTTTTCATAGAATTCCAGGGCTTTCTCATATTCGCCTGTCGTCTCATAGTATCTTCCCAGATATTGATAGGCCTCAAAACACTCCTTATGACGGCAGTGGCGGCACCTTAGGCACTGGGTCATCTGCCGGAACATCGTAAGCCCTTTCTCAGTCTCCCCCAGGCAGATATAGATCCATCCGAACCGCATCAGCCTTGCAGGGCGGTACTGAAGATATCCAAGATAATTTTCTTCTGTGCCGTTTCCCGCCTTGTTAAAATGTTCCAGGGATTTTCTGGCAAACAGCTTGGCATTGTCCTTCTTTCCCATGGTATAATACAGAGCCGCCATCTTCCATTCCAGCTCATGGCGGTCATCGTCATCTTTGGCCGCGGCAAGGGCTTTCTTGTAATAGTACTCAGCTTTCCTGTTATCTCTTAAAACCTGGCGGTAGAAATATGCCAGGTCATTGATCCGAGCCGACTTATCCTCCTTGGATGCCTTCCGGATACCCTCCTCGTAAGTCTGGATGGCCAGTTTCTTCTTCCCCTGAAGATAATAGACATTGGCAAGATTCTCATAATAATCGTCCAGTCCCGGCTCCATCTCAAAATATTTCAGGGCATTGTCATAGTCTCCCATATACTGGTACAGAAGCCCGATTTCCTTTCGGAACACCTTTCGGTCTGGAAACATACTCAGATCCTTTTCATAACACTGGATAGCCTTGTCATACTGTTTCAGCGCCTCATAGCAATCCGCCATGTTGCTGTAGGGAAGGACGCTTTTGTCTTCTCCCATGCACTCTACCGCTTTCTCAAGGCATTCGATAGCCTTCTCAAACTGCCCCATATACTTGTAGCAGCATCCCATGTTGTTATAGGAAGCCCAATCATTGTCCACATATTCCAAAGCCTTCTCAAAATCTTTGATGGCTTCCTCCAGCTTATAGGCGCTCATGTAGATTCTGCCCCGTTCTACCAGATAGTAACAGTTCTCTCTCACTGCCAGCTGGCGGTTCATATAGCTTAAGGCCAAGTCAAAATCCGCCTCGTTATAAAACCGGTTGTACCGATCCTTGTAGTAGTTGGCAATCTTCTCACAGGCATCCCGGTATCCTTCTTTGTACTCCAATGCTTTTTTGTAACACTCTAAAGCCAGCTCTTTTAACCCCAGCTCCTCCTGGCACACGCCGCAATTATAATGAAGGGACGGAGACTCCCCATAGTCTGCACTGGCAATGTTGTATTCCTCCAACGCCTTTTTGTAAGCCTTTTTATCCAGATAAATGTGTCCGCCTACCATATGATACTGCATTCTCTCCGGATTCTTCTCGATAGCGCGGTTTAAATATTCCACAGCCTTTTCCAGGTCTGCGTCATCCCAGTAAAGCAGGGCAATCTCATACTCGATCTCCGAAAGATCCTCGATATCCGTCTCCGGGCTTTTCACCGTCTCCAAAAGCTCCTTGGCAATGGAAAATGGCAGCTCCCGATCCTCCTTTTTCTCCGCCAGGTTCCTTAAGATCTTCACCTGGTACAACTTCATGTTGTCGGAGAACTCCACCTCATTTTCCCTGGCTCTGTCCAGGACTCCCTTGGCATCTTCATATTGGTCATGATAGAAAAAGGTCTGGGCAGCCAGAAGATAGGGCTTAAAATATCCGCTGAAAATGTTGACGGCATTGTAGTAATCATCCACCACCTGCTGGCCCTTTTTCAGCTTGTATGCCGCCTCCTGCCTCTGAAGGTAAGCGGGGAAATACCGGTCATTTTTCCGGATCACCTGGTCACAGGCATCCACACATGCTTCATATTCTCCATGGGTAAACAGCATGTACGCTCTATACTGCATAGCGGAGATTCGGTCTTCTTCATTATCCGCCACGCGGATCGCCTGCTCCACATAGTCCATAGCCTGCTCTCTGTCCCCCATCTCATGGCAACATCCACTTAAGATGTGGCAGGCCCGAAATTCCCTGCTTCTTCTCTTTTGGTGCTCTTCATCGTCATCCACCGGTGTCTGGCGAATCAATTCCAGCCACCGTTTCAGCTGAGGGCAGGCACGGTCATAGGCATCTGCACGGTAGAGAACCCGCCCAAACAGGTTGGTATACTCATATTCTTGTTCCTCGTCAGGCACCATCTTCTCCAGAATGGCGATGGCTTCTTCTGACCGTTCATTTTGATAATAACACCTGGCAAGTTCTATGGCATCTTTAAATTCAAGGAACTGGCCTTTGGCTTTTGCCTCCTTAAGCTGCTCCTCATATTCCTTAATTAACGCGTCATTGGCTGTATGAAGATATCCGATTACCTGATCGTCATTGCCATCCACATCCAGAAGCTCCAGCATCTTCTCTTTGGCCTTATAGTACTCTTCCTTCTTCATCAAATAGCGGACCATATAAAATTTTGCCATATAGTGGGCTGGCTGTTGAGCCAGGATCTCCTCCCACAACTGTGCTGCCTCATCCTCCTGTCCCAGAACCCACCGGGCCACGCCACAGTGGAGCTGTACATAGCTGTCCTGGCCGTATTTCTCCAGAAGGTTCTCCATGATCCTTATGGCTTCTTTTCCTCCTTCTGTCGCCTCCAAAGTCTCGCCTTCCGGCATCTCCTGGCTGGCCTTTTCCATCAGGGTATAGAGAATCCGCAGCATCTCCACGTCCTGATAGGGGTGATAGATGCCAAAGGCTTCCAGTCCTTCCAGCTTCTCCCTGCAATCTTTGATCTGTCCCTGATCAATGAGGCGCTTTACCCCAAGGAAGTTGCGGATATAGGCATCTGCATCCATATCTGTCTCATCCAGGATCTGGAACAGGGAATAATTGATAAATTCTGTATTTTCAATATAATATACCACATAGTTTAAAAAGTCTTTGGGAAACTGCTGCTCTAAATTCTCCCTGTCTTCCACAATCTGGAACCGCTTGTCAAACTGTTTCCAGACTGCATTGGGAAGATAGATGTGATCCATCAGATAGGCCATCATGGCTTCCCTGGCCTGAAGGGAGGTGTCCAAATCATCACAGATGGGATCGTCCAGAACGTCTTTCCATGCTTCTGGCCGACACCGGTCGTAAATATTCTTGTATACTGCATCCCCACGGTCAATCCATTTTTCAATGTCTGTCTTCTCGCCTTTTTCCTCTTCCTCTGGCATTCTGGCCCAGGAAAGAGCCGTCTCGTAGGCTTCTCTCAAACGCTTAAACCCTTCAGGGTCATCCTCCGGATTGGTCTGCTTTAACAATCCTCTGTACGCCTCCTGGATTGTTGGCTCGTCTTTCGTCTCTTTTAGTTCCAGAACGTGGAACGCCATTTGTCTTTCCATTTTGCACCTCTCCTTTGGATTATGTGTGGGCGGGCTGGGACGGCGGGTTGCCTTTCTTTTGGCTTGCCTTTATTTTGGCTTTCCCGGCCTTCCGTGAAAGTCGATTGCTTCGCAATCGCCGCGTGTATTCGCAATCCGGCCTGGCGGCCTCCTTGCTCATACCCGCTTGGTTGACCGATGTCGCAGGATCAGCTCGTGCTAGCACGGCTGATCCTGCGCCGCCGGTCAACACTTTCACTGTATATTTTACCATCTTGTCTGCTCTTGTCAATGCGCTTCTTCCATGATAGAATCTTTCTATGAAAAAAATACTTACTTATCATATCACATGTCAGGATATTTCTCAAACGGTTGAGCAATTTTTAAGGAAGCAGGGGTATTCAAAGCATTTGATGATCCGGTTGAAGCAGATGCCTATGGGGTTGTCTGTGGGAGGGGAGAGGGTTTACTCTAACAGGCTGCTTCGCCAAGGGGAGATTTTGGAGGTGAGGCTGGAGGAGCCGGAGGATTCCAATGGGATTGTGCCTACTGCCATGGAATTGGATATTGTCTACGAAGATGAGGATCTTCTGGTGGTTAATAAACCTGCCGGGCTTCCTATCCATCCTTCCCAAGGACATTATGAACATACTCTAGCCAATGGGATGGCCTATTATTTTAAGGAGAAAGGGGAAACCTTTGTCTACCGGGTGGTAAACCGGCTGGACCGGGATACCACTGGGCTTTTGATCATTGCCCGCCACGGGCTCAGTTCTGCGATTTTGTCGGAAATGGTAATGAAAAGACAGATCCACCGGGAATACCTGGCTGTAGTATCCGGAAAAATATCTGCCGAAGGGTATGTGAATGCGCCTATTGCACGGGCAAAGGATTCCACCATCATGAGACAGGTGGATTATGGACGCGGGGAAACTGCTTGCACCTGCTACCGCCCCGTCTGTTATAATCAGGCCATTGACTGCTCTTTGGTGTCTCTGATTCTTGAGACCGGCAGGACCCATCAGATTCGGGTTCACATGAAGCACATCGGCCACCCGCTTTTAGGAGACTTCCTCTACAATCCGGATTATCGATTTATCCCCAGGCAGTCCCTTCATTCCCACCGCCTGGAGTTTCTGCATCCTATAACGAAGAAGAAAATGGTGTTTGAGGCGGCCCTTCCAGATGATATGGCATTTATCTATAAATGAAGCCTGTCGCGGCTTTTCATGATCCTCACACCGGCCTGCGCAGCCCTTTGGGATAATGGTTCTTCAGCATATTGCCTGTCAGCTTTGCCCACCCGGCAGAGACTCCGTCAACTGCCATAAGCACCCACCCCTTTTCCAGGGGAGACCTATGTACTCCCTCCAGGCAGCTTATATCTATGGTCTCGCCGTTTCCATATCTCTGAATCAGTTCTGTGTTCCCTTCCAGGGAAACCCACTGCCTCACCTGTTCTTTTCTCAGATACAGCGCCAGGCTGTGGGACGGCTGGAAACGGTTCTTCTTAATCTCTCCCAGGTGAAGCCCTGGTCGCAGCACTCTCAGCCCTTTGATATCCGGCATCTCCAATGGAATCACATACAGCTGGCCGCCAAACATTACCGGGCAACCAGTCTCCCAGACATTCCCAACCCTTTCCGTTTCACTGCCACGATTGGTTTTTGCCAATTCTGCGTCTGCAAACTGCTGCCAGATTCCCCAGGCCTCCCATATTCCGCTATTTTTGCTGTTCTTTTTCGTTGCCTGCCTAATCTTCTTAAAGTTTTTTGCCTCTGTAAATTCTGTTTCCTTCGTTTCCGGTTCCAGGCATTCCTTTCTTAAGACTGCAAGGAAATGCCCTTCTCCTTCTGTCCTGTGGGGCCAGATGCGAAAGGTTTTTGACAGTTCTTCCCTTCCGCCCTCAATCCATCCAGGCTGTCCGTGTCCAAAAGAGGAAAAACCTGCCAAACTCCCAACATCTTCCAGAACAAAATCTTTGTGTCGGTTTAAAAATCCCTGAATGCTTCCCTCATTTTCTTCCGGCGAGAAGGTGCAGGTAGAATAGACCAGCCTTCCTCCGGCTTTCAACATACCGGCAGCGTGATCCAGAATCTGTTCCTGGCGTCTGGCACAGAGCTTAACCTGTTCCACGCTCCACTCCAGTCTGGCCTGCTGGTCCTTCCGGAACATCCCCTCTCCGGAACAAGGCGCATCCACCAGAATCTTGTCAAAAAACTCCGGAAAATGTTTAAGAAGCGTCTGGGAATCCTGATTCGTCACCACAGCATTTCCGATTCCCATCCGCTCTACATTCTGAGATAAGATCCTGGCCCTGGCAGGATGAATCTCGTTACTTACCAAAAGGCCCATCTGCCCCATCTTTCCGGCGATCTGGGTGCTCTTTCCTCCGGGAGCCGCGCACAGATCCAGGATCCGCTCCCCCGGTTCAGGAGCCAGAAGTTCCACCGCCGCCATAGCGCTGGGTTCCTGGATATAGTAGGCCCCTGCCTCATGGAGCGGATGCTTTCCAGGCCGCTTCTCCTCCTCATAGTAATATCCTTCTGCCGCCCATGGGATCTTACGAAGCCCTAGTTCTGTCTTAAGCTTCTCTCGGAATGCCTCTTCTTCCCGCCATCCGCCTGCAGCTGCCCCTTCCCTGTCTGCGGCCTTCCACTTCAGCGGATTAAGCCGAAGCCCGGATGTCTTTTCTCTCTCATAGCTTTCTATAAACGCCGGATATTCATCCCCAAGAAGCCTTTCCATTCTCTCTGAAAATGCTTGCGGAAGGGGAATCCGCTTGTCCTCTTTCATATTGTTCTTAAACCCCGTCACAATCTTTCATACCATATTGTTTTCCGGCATTTTGCCTATCTGCCAGCATCGCTTCACAACTCTGTATCCTGCCGATTATTTCTGCCTTGATTCCCATATCCTTGCTTCTGTATCTTAATTTTCCTCCATCATCTCATACAGCTTGCCAAGGGCTTCCTTGATTCCCCCGACCTGGTCGATCAGCCCTTGCCTCACTGCTTCTTCACCTACTAGAACGGTTCCCAGATCCCGGGTCAGCATCTCCGTGTTCAGCATCAGCCTCTTCACCTGATCGTAAGCGATGGATGCGTGTTTGGAGATGAAGCTGATGATCCGATCCTGAATCATCTCAAAATACTCGTAGGTCTGAGATGCCCCGATCACCATTCCTGTCATACGCACCGGATGAACCATGATGGTTCCAGTAGGCACAATGAAAGAATAATCCGTAGAAACTGCCAAAGGCACTCCGATGGAATGGCTTCCGCCAAGAACCAGGGATACCGTAGGCATGCTTAAGGACGCAATCATCTCCGCAATGGCCAGCCCCGCATCCACATCCCCTCCGGAAGTATTTAAAAGCACCAACATCCCTTTAATGGTATCGTCATGCTCCAATTCCGCCAGCATAGGCAGAACATGGTCATACTTGGTGGTCTTGCTGTTGCTGGGGGCATTTTCGTGACCCTCCACCTCTCCGATGATGGAAAGCAGGTGAATCTTCTTCTTTCCATCATCCTCCAGGGTTACCTGCCCATATTCCTCCAATTTTTCATCCTGTTTCTCTTCAATCTCTTTCTTGTTTTTCTTCTCGTCCTGATTCATGGAAACACTTCCTTTCACGTATTCTCATATAGATTGTCATACGTTTTTAAGTGTGCGCATTTCCATAAATCCTATTCTTCTGGCATGTCCGTCCGATCCTGCATCGCCGGCGCTTAATAGCTGCCTTCCTTAAGCAGCCTCCGGATCACCTGGAAGGTTCGTTTCTCTCCTTTTTGGCTTAACATCACCAAAAGCTTTTCCAACATTTTTCTGGTTTCCGGATGAATGACAATAAACGCCTTCTCTCTGTGATAATACTCTAAAGGACTGCTGTCCGTGTAATCCTTGCCTTTATACACCTTGCAGGCAGCGATCCGATCCATCATCATCTCCGCAACATAATTCACTGGCATCTTGTGCCCCACCAGGCCTTTGGATTTGTCTTTGGAAAAATCAATCCAATACTCAAAATGATGTTTGTTTCTTCCTTTGTGATGGAGCCATGCCTTGGAAAATCCATATAACTCCCGTTCCGCTGCATTGGGGCTTCTGGTTCCCTGATAGAAGCGGACTCCTGTCCAGAACTCTTCAGGAGAATATTTTGACAGATCATGAAGCAGCCCCTGTTTAAAAAGCCCAACTTTAAAGCAGCCTTCCATAACCAGAAGCTTATGTTCCGTAATCGTCTTAAAATGATTCCAAACATTGGAATTCTTCATGTTCTTCACCATTCCTTTCTATTCTTTTATTAATCATGCATAAATAGCATTTCAATATATTTTTCTAGCAGATTGATAAAAAGATTTGACACTTTTTTACAATTATGATATCCTTAGGACAGTTGCAAATAGTTTGCAGCTAGACTCAACTTTTTTTATTTTTGGAGGTATCATCATGAGCAAAGGTACAGTTAAGTGGTTTAACAACCAGAAAGGCTATGGCTTTATCTGTGATGAGGAAGGCAAAGATGTCTTTGTACATTACTCTGGCCTGAACATGGAGGGCTACAAGACCCTTGAAGAAGGCGCTGAGGTAGAGTTTGATGTCATCGACGGTGCCAAAGGGCCACAAGCTACCAACGTAACAAAACTTTAATCATCTAGTTATCAGTGTACCTTTTCGTGTAATATAGATTTTGTAAAAGAGCTACACCGTGGTTGATTACGGAAAGAGCCACCCATCGGGATGGTTCTTTTTGCTTTTTACATGTCTACCACCTTTAACAGACGGCTTTTGAATAAAGAGTCCGGCTCACCGGACTCGCGCGCCGAAGCGCGGCTGCGACAGCAGCCATTTTCCTTTGCGCGGAGTGCACATCCCCGGGTCGCGTTTTGTTTCACAGGGCGCACTTTCCTATGAAATAAGTAAGGTTTCCAACTCCTGCACAGAAAACGTATAATTCCGATTGCAGAAATGGCAATTGATCTCCACCGGCTTTCCATCATCAATCATGCTCTCCAGTTCTTTCCGTCCGATGCTAATAAGCGCCTTCTCTACTCTGGCTTTGTCACAATTACAGAAAAAACGGGTCTCCAGCCGATCCATGACCTCCAGTTCCAGATCTCCCAGAAGCGCTTCCAATATCTCCTCCGGTGTCATCCCTTCGTCAAGGAGAATCGTGACAGAAGGCAGCTTTTTTAATTTCTCTTCCAGATTCCCAATGATCTCTTCCGATGCTCCAGGCATAAGCTGGATGATAAAGCCCCCAGCCTGCCTCACCGTATTGTCCCTATTCATCAGGACTCCCAACGCCACAGAGGAAGGCGTTTGCTCAGAAGTAGCATAATAATAAGTCAGATCCTCCGCGATCTCCCCTGTCACCAGAATGGTCTGCCCCACATAAGGCTCTTTCAGCCCGATATCCTGAATCACGCTTAACACGCCTACTCCCAGAGCACCTCCCACATCCAGTTTCCCCTTAGAATTGGCAGGCAGGATCACCATAGGATTATAGGCATATCCTTTTACATTTCCCTTGGAATCTGCAGTCACAGTCAGTCCTTTCATAGGGCCGTCTCCCTGGATCTTGATTGTGAGAAGGTCATCCTCCCCTTTCATCATGCTTCCCATCATTCCCCCTGCCGTAAGCAGGCGGCCCAGCGCCGCCGTGGCCACTGGACTGGTGTTGTGGGCTCTCCTGGCTGTCTCCACCAGTTCCCTGGTGGTGGAGGCAAATGCCCGTATCTGTCCTCCTGCCGCTGTTGCCCGAATCATATAATCTGCCATCGCTGTTTCCTTTCTTCTATCGAATTCCCTGTAGTGGTTCCAGATGTTCTCTTCGTATAGTTTCAGAATCTATTTATGCCTGAAAGCTATTTTCCTTTCTCCCTGGCTATCACATAGACTCGCTCACTGTCTTCTCCAGGTGCTTTTCTGGTGCATGCATCATACATAGCCTCCAGTTCCATCCCGGCTTCTTTCACAGCCTGGGCCACCTCCTCCATCATATACGCTCTCTGATAGTGGGTCTCTTCATACCTCCGATACAGCCCTCCGGCCCCCTCAATGAACAATGTCAAGGCATACTCATTGATCCTGGATTCCTCATCAAACACATTCTCCCAGATAAAACAGCAGTCCTCCCTGCTCTCGGCAATGGTGCTGTCCCCAATCACATCCTGATACTTATGAACCGTATTTAAGTCAAATATGAAAACGCCTCCAGGATCAAGATAATTGTTGACCAGAGATAAGGTATGGACAAGATCCCCATATTCCGTAAGATAGTTCATGGAATCGCAGATACTCACCACAGCCGCAACGGTTCCATACAGTTCAAACTCTCTCATATCCTGAAGAAGGTACAGGATCTCATGGCCGGACTGCTCCCTCTTTTCCATAGCTGACGAAAGCATATCCTCCGAGTTGTCCACGCCGATCATATCATAACCCCACCCGGCCAGGATCTCCGTCAGATTCCCTGTTCCGCAGCCCAGGTCCAGTACCAGTCCATCCTCTACCCCGTATTCCTTAAGCAGTTCCCGCAGATATTGGGCCCATGCTTCGTAAGGAACATTATCCATAAATGCATCATATACCCTGGCAAAACTTGTATAAGCATCCATCACCGGCTTCCTTTCTATGATGTACTCTTATAAAAAACCGAACAGCAGGCCATCCCACCGTTCGGTTTTCTCTTATCAAAACATTCTCTGGTACAACACCGCTTTCCTCTGGCTTGCCGATGGACAATTGCGCTCTTTAAGGAGCGCTTGGTTCCGCCTAGTGTCTTGCCAGACATTGTATATTCACGGCCCCAGAGTACTGGCACACCCGTCTGGGAAGCACTTACTCTGCCTCATTCTCCAGCTGTGCAGCCACTGCCTCCACATCCACATCTGCTACATCTGCATCGAACGCTTCCTCTCTTGCCTGTGCTTCCGCAGCAACCTGAAGAGCCTTGATGCTTAAGCTGATCTTTCTGTCCTGCTCGTTAAAGTCCACAATCTTTGCCTCGATCTCCTGGCCAATGGACAACACATCAGCCGGCTTCTCCACATGTTCTCTGGAAATCTGAGATACATGCAACAGTGCGTCTACCCCTGGCTCCAACTCCACAAATGCACCAAAATCTGTCATACGCGCCACACGGCCTGTGACCAAATTGCCAACCGCATACTTGGAAGCTGCGTCAGCCCACGGATTCTGATCTGGGAACTTAAGGCTTAAAGCAATCTTCTCACCGTTGATATCTTTGATCAGGGTTGTCAGTTTCTCCCCTGCCTTGAATACCTTCTTAGGATTCTCCACACGGCCCCAGGACATCTCGGAGATGTGAAGCAAGCCGTCTGCTCCTCCCAGATCAATGAATGCGCCGAAATCCGTCACATTCTTGATCACGCCTTCCACAACATCACCTACCTGAATCCGCTCAAACAGAGCCTTCTGCATCTCTGCCTTTCTGGCTACCAGAAGCTGCTTGCGGTCACCGATGATTCTTCTTCTGCGGGGATTGAACTCTGTAATCACAAATTCGATCTCCTGCCCGGCGTACTTGGACAGATCCTTCTCATAGATATCGGATACCAGGCTGGCCGGAATAAACACTCTGGCTTCTTCCACAACAACACTTAAGCCGCCGTCTAAAACCTGAGCCACTTTTGCTGTAAGGACTTCCTTGTTGTTGAACGCCTCCTCAAGCCTCTTGTTGCCTCTGTCTGCTGCAAGCCTCTTGTAGGACAGCGCAACCTGACCCTCACCGTCATTGACCTTGATGACTTTGGCTTCCAGCTCATCTCCCGGTTTTACTACGGTAGTAAGATCAACACCTGGTTCATTGGTATATTCATATCTGGGAATAATGCCGTCGGATTTATAACCGATATTTAAGACGATTTCATCTTCTTTTACGTCAATGACCTTTCCAGTGACAATCTCTCCTGCACGTATTGTTTTTAATGATTCCTCCAATAATTGTTCAAACTCGTTTAATTGCTCTGACATTAGTATGAACCTCCTCAATGATTTTCTTGGGGGTAGATGCCCCCGCTGTAATACCTACGCTGCGCACAGAATTCACACTTTCAGGTTCCAAATCGTCCAGTGTTTGAATGTAATAAGTGTTTTTGCATTCGTTTTGACATATCTCATACAGCTTGCGGGTATTGGAACTGTTTCTTCCGCCTATGACAATCATGGCTTCTACCTGCGACGCTATATGCTCCGCTTCCACTTGTCTTTCCTGTGTTGCATTGCAAATCGTATTTAAAGTAATTATATCATAACCCTTTTTAGAAAATTTTTCAACTAATTCTTTAAATTTATTGTAATTAAATGTCGTTTGGGAAACGATGCACAGTTTCTCTCCTGGAATCAAAGGCAAATGATCTGCCTGCTCTTCTGTTTTTACTACCAGCGTCCTCCCATCTCCCCATCCCTTGATTCCCTCCACCTCCGGGTGGGCCTCATCCCCGATGATGATGACCCGGCGGCCTTCCTCATTCTGCTTTACCATGATCTGATGGATCTTCTTCACAAATGGGCAGGTGGCATCCACCAGGTGGAGCCCTCTCTTCTCAATCAGGTCATATACCGGCTTTCCCACTCCGTGGGAACGGATGATCACTGTGCCTTCTGTTACTTTGTTTAATTCCTCCAGTGAAGAAAGGACCCAAACCCCTTTTTCCTCCAGATCCCGAACCACCTCTTCATTGTGGATAATGGGCCCTAAGGTATAAATCGGTTTTACACCATGTTCAATCTGATCATATACCTGCTTTACTGCACGCTCCACTCCGAAGCAGAAACCAGCTGTCTTTGCGACGATGACATCCATACTAAGACAGTCCCCTCTCTCTGGCCGCGCCGATGATCGCGTCCACCACCTGGCGGATGGTCATCTGGGAAGAGTCCAGATACAGCGCGTCTTCTGCCTGTTTTAAAGGGGCAATCTCCCGGTGCATGTCCCGATAGTCCCGTTCTATAATATCTTGCTCAATTTCCTCCAAATTACACATTTCACCTTTTTCTATCAGCTCTTTATACCGTCTTAAGGCCCTGACTTGGCTGGAAGCCGTCAGATAGATCTTGGTCTGGGCATCGGGAAGGACGCAGGTTCCGATATCCCGGCCATCCATGATCACATTCGATGTACTGGCCAACTGCCTCTGAAGTTCCAGAAGCTTCTGGCGCACAGGCTTATAGACTGAGGTTGCTGAGGTCATATTGCTCACTTCCTCCGTGCGGATAAGCCCTGACACATTTTCTCCGTTGAGAAGCACCTGTTGAATCCCGTCCTCATACCGAAGGGAGACTTCCATCTCTCTACACGCCTCTTCAATTGCTCCTTCATCCTCTTTGTGAATCCCTTTCCGCAAAAAATAAAGAGCCATAGCCCGATACATTGCCCCGGTATCCACGTAGATAAATCCCAACTCTGAAGCAACCATTTTGGCAATGGTGCTTTTTCCGGCTCCTGCCGGTCCGTCAATCGCTATGTTATATGTCAGCGCCATCTTCTCTCTCCTTCTTTCACTGTCACACATATTCGATATGGGAACCTGCCGCCCACCCGGTAGACCAGGCAATCTGCAGGTTGAACCCTCCGGTCACTCCGTCCAAATCCAGTACTTCCCCGGCAAAGAAAAGGCCTTTCACCTTTTTCGATTCCATGGTAGCTGGGTTTATCTCCTTTACGTCAACGCCGCCCTGGGTGATGATGGCTTCCTCATATCCCCTTAATCCGGTCAACGTCAAGGTAAATCCCTTGGTTCTCTCCACCAGGTTCATCCTCTCCTGCCTGGTGATCTCATTGACCTTCTTCTCCGGTGAAATCCCACTTCTCTGGATCATCACAGGAATCAGCTTGGAGGGATATAATTTGGACAGGGCGTTTTTAAACTGCTTATTGGCCGCCTCGTCAAAATCTCTTAAGATTCTGGCATCCAACTGTTCCTTTGACAGCGCAGGTTTTAAGTCAATGGATAAGGTAAGAGGCTTTTTTCGGATCCGTCTGGCTGTGAAGCTGCTGGCGCTTAAAAGCACCGGACCGCTTACGCCAAAATGGGTAAACAGCATCTCCCCGAATTCCCGGTAAACTTCTGTTTCTCCATCCAGTATGACTGCCTCAATATTTTTTAAGGACAACCCCTGAAGGCTCTGTACCACATCCTCTTTTACGTAAAAAGGAACCAGGGCCGGAGACATCTCTGTCACGGTATGCCCCCATTCTTTTGCAAACCGATGTCCGTCTCCTGTGGATCCTGTGGAGGGATAGGACAGACCGCCTGTGGCCACGATAACCCCGTCCGCCTCCACATGCCGGCCGCCGGACAACACAACTCCTTTACAGATCCCGTGTGAAACCAGAAGGCCTTTCACCTCTTGATGGAGGGATACCTTCACCCCCAATTCCTTCATCTGTCCCGCCAGCGCCTGGATGACATCTGAGGACTTGTCAGATACAGGAAAAACCCGGTTGCCTCGCTCTACCTTTAATGGACAGCCATTTCGCTCCAGCAGGCTCATCATGTCCTGATTGGAGAAACCGTAAAAGCTACTATATAAAAAACGGGGGTTGGTCACCACGTTCTGCAACAATTCATTGATATCGCAGGCGTTGGTCACATTACATCGGCCCTTTCCGGTGATGTAAACCTTCTTCCCCAGTTTCTCATTTTTCTCATATAAATGGACTTCATGTCCCTGTCCGGCAGAGGCAATGGCAGCGGCCATACCGGCCGCGCCTCCGCCTATGATCACTACATTGCTCATTCTTTCACCAGGTTTAAGTGGATGGCAAAGCCGGCAATCTCTTTATCCAGATAGGTGAATGTGGTCTTGCCGTCTACCACCTTTCTGGTCTCCTCAATGGGATTCACGCCGCGGCCCTTAAAATATTCAATGGCCTTGTCCACATCGCTGACACCGATGGCAATATGGCCCACAGTTCCCCGTCCATGTCCCTTCATAATCTCCACCAACGTGCCGGAGAACACGGAGCTGTTGCCATTCTTAATGGGAAGGTCAAAATATTTCAGAAATTCATCAGCCCATCCCAGTGCCTGCTCCTCATCCTTGGCGTTGATTCCTACGTGAAGAACCTTCATGTCAAATAATTTTGCAGCCTCTTCCATTGGTACTTACCTCCTCTTTGATTTCATGTATAAATACATTTTACTACTAATTTACACTATCCGTAGGAATAATTCAAGGGGAAAATGAGGGGGAACGTTGGTTTCTACTTTTCCTTCTTCACTTCTTCGATTTTCTTTTCCAGCGCTTCTACCACAGTTTTCAGTACTTTTACGCGGGCATAGTATTTGCTGTTTCCTTCTACCACAATCCAGGGGGCATAGGTTGTGGAGGTGCGCACCAGCATCTCGTCAACGGCTGCCTCATACTGATCCCATTTTTCCCGGTTTCTCCAGTCTTCATCGGTGATCTTCCACTGTTTTGCCGGAGTCTCCATCCGCTCTTTGAAGCGGCGCTCCTGCTCGTCTTTGTCGATGTGGATCCAGAATTTTAAAACCACTGCGCCGGAATTGGCCAGATGGGATTCCATCTCATTGATCTCCTGGTAGGCTCTCTTCCACTCTTCCTCTGTGCAGAATCCTTCAATCCGCTCTACCATCACGCGGCCATACCAGGTGCGGTCAAAGATGGCTATATGGCCGGCTTTTGGCATATTGTTCCAGAATCGCCACAGATAATGATGTACTTTCTCAATGTCGTTGGGCGATGCCGTAGGATTTACCTGGTAGCCCCGGGGATCCAGGTGGCTGGTAAGACGCTTGATGGCTCCGCCTTTTCCGCCGGCATCCCATCCCTCAAAGCCCAGAACCACCGGAATCCGCAGACGGTATAAGTCACTGTGAAGCTTATCCAGCTTTTTCTGCAGCCGGCTTAACTCTTTCTTGTATTCTTCCCTTGTCAGGGATTTTGATAAATCAACGCCGGAGAGGACTCCGTTGTGGAAACGTTCGGAAGGCCTTGGAGTCTGGCTGTCTGGCTTTATGGCCGCCTGTTCTTTCTTCCGTTCCAACTCATAGGCAAGGCGCGTGGTCACAGTCGTAAGGATCTTCATGGCCGCATAGTCTTTGTCCGTGGCCTCAATGATCGTCCAGGGCGCATACTCGGTCTCGGTGTTCTCCAACATCTCCTCGTTGATTTTTAAGTACTCCTCGTAGTCTTTGTTCCGTTTCCAGTCTTGCTTGGATACACGCCAGGCAGTCTCCTTGGAGTCTGCCAGTTTCTTGAACCGTTTCTTCTGCTCTTCCTGGGAAATATGAAGGAACAATTTGATGATCACCATCCCGTCGTCGCTTAGCTGCTTTTCAAAGGACAGAATATCCTGATACGCTCCCGGAAGATCTTTTTCCTTGGTCACGCCGTCAAACCGGTCTTCCTGCACGATCTGGTACCAGCTGCGGTCAAAGATGGCGATCCGACCCTTGGCCGGGATCTGGGTCCAGAATTGCCACAGAAAGGGCCTCATCTTCGCTTCTTCGTTGGAAGAATTGCTGGCGTGCACCGAAAAGCCCCTGGGATCCAGCGCCTGAATCAAACGGTTGATCTGTACGCCTTTTCCCGCCGCCCCCATGCCGTCAAAGACAATCATCACCGGAATTCCTGCTGCCTTGCATTCTCTCTGCAAAAGCCCCAGCCTGGCCCCTTCCTCTTCCACTACCTTTTTGTAGGTGTCCTTATCCACTTCCTTGGACAGATCAATTTTTTCCAACATGTTCCTTCTCCTCCTTCTATTTTACTGCGCACCTATGGCAAGAAAACGAGACCATATAAGACATGGTTTCGTTTTCGTCGCTTATAGAATCAGTATACCATAATCCCTTTGAAAATAAAACAGAGGGAATTGGAAAAAGCAGGAAAATTTGGTTACTTAAAATATTCCGATCCCAAATACCATTCTGTAGAAAGCCGTATTTTCTCATCTCCTCCAGCCTTACGCCAGCCAGCCACATAGTTATCCCACTCTGCATCAATATCAATGGCACCGGTAATGGCCTTATCCGTAAACTCCTGCACTGGCTTTGCCAAGTCATATTTTTGCAGCTGCGTAAACACCGGGCAGTACAGATCCAGCTCATTGTAGGATCCGCACTGGTTGGACAGCATCAGATCCTCCATTCCCTGCTGGCCAAAATTCTGTTCCATAATTCCAAAGACAGGTTCCTTATCCACATTGGGAAGCTGAATCCCCAGGGTAAGCTGGCGCCATCCAATATTTTTCCCTTTTCTGTCTTCTCTGAGTACGATCTTGCCGTCCTGTAAGTCATAATCTTTTCCTTCCAGCCCGGCAAAGGTAAAGATTCCGCCTTCCTGGGAGCACGCCCAGTCCCATATCTTTAACAGGTACTCCGGGTTCTCGCATGCAGTCGTGATGGCCATCATATGGCGGTTGGGAGAAGAATACACATAGGATGCTTCACTTCCGTCCTTATGGACAGGCGGCTTCACAGCGACCAGTTCTTTTCTGTCATATCCTTTGCTCTGATATTCCGTAAGCCCCCAGAACCACAGAAATCCACCGTATTTTCCTCCTGTCACCTTATCCCACAGCGTGGAAGCATCATCCACAATAAAGTTGGGATCCAGGATTTTTTCCTCATACAGCTTATGCATGAATTTCAGCCACTCCTTATATTCCGGCAGCATATAGTTGGGAAGAAGCTCACCGTCCACATATTTGGCCTTGGCTGCGCCAAAGGAATCCAGAAACGTAAAATTCGTAAAATGGGTTCCTGACGTGGTGGCGGTCAAACCATACGTATCATCCTGTCCGTTTCCGTCAGGGTCTTCCTCCACAAACCGTTTCAGTACCTGATACCAGTCTTCAATGGTCACCAGATCCTTCTCAGGATCGATGTTCAGCTTTTCCAGCCAGTCTCTTCGAAGAAATGTCATATAAGGGCTGGAATCGTATCGCTGAAACGGAACCCCATAGATCTGCCCGTCGAATCTTGTCACGTCCCATGCTTCTTTTTTTATGTTTTCTTTCAGGTTGGGATACTGGTCAATATAGGAATCCAGGGGAAGCAAAAGTTCTTCCTCCGCAAATCTGGCCAGGTCGGTTCTCTGGGTATCACCCATAAGCATCACCCCATCCGGTATGTTGTTGGATGTCATGATGGTGTTTAGTTTCTGGGGATAATTGGAGGACGTGTCATTGATAAATTCAATATCGATTCCTGTCTGCTCTTCAATATACCGGATGTAATCGTTGTCATTTACATCGGTCCCTTCCGTATCCACATTGATGTTGGTAAGTATGGTTACCTTGGGCCTTTCCTCCTGTGTTGTGGGCTGGCTGTCTGGAGAGCCGTTTGGCTGTGACGCTGCAGGCTCTTTTGCGCCCTCCCCGGCCTTGCATCCTGCAAGGACTCCTGCTGCCAGGAAAATAGACATGGACAATGCCGCGATTCTTCTGCTGTGGTTCTTCATAGTTTCTTCTCCTTTTTCATAGATTTTTTACGTTTTTTGTGCCTTTTTATCCCTTTACGCCTCCTGCCATAATACCTTTTACAAAAAACCTCTGTACAAATGGATACAGAGTCAAAATAGGCAGGCAGGAAACAAAGATTACGGTAGTCTGTATGGACAATGCCGTTACAAAATTTTCACTGGGCTCTACCATATTCTGTACAGATGAGCGCATAATCAGTTCAATTAAGTATACCTGCAGCGGCTTTAACCGATCCATATTGATATAGATCACTCCGTCCATCAACTCGTTCCAGTGGCGTACCGATATATACAATAAGATGGTCATCAGAGCCGGTTTGGATAAAGGAGCTGCCAGCCGGAAAAAAATCACAAGGTCATTGGCTCCGTCAAGCTTGGCAGACTCTTCGATGGAGTCCGGCACTGCTGCAAAAAAGCTGACCAATAACATTACATTCCATGGATTAAAAACCATGGGAAGGATCAGCGCCCATATGGTGTCAAGCAGATGTAGCTGTTGCATGATTAGATAATTGGGTATGATTCCTCCGTTAAACAGAATCGTAAACACCACCATTCGGCTGAAAAATCCTCTTCCTCCAAAGGACTTTCGGCTCAACACATACGCTGTCATGGATTGAATGAAAAGCCCAAGCCCGGTTCCCGCCACTGTCCTTATAAGGGTCACAAGCAAACCTCTGTAGAACCTGCGTTCCTTAAGTACAATTCTGTAGGACTGCATGGAAAATCCATTGGGAAAGAGTCTTACATCCCCGGTCCTAAGCTTCAGAGGATCGCTGATTGAACTGATGAACACGTACCAGAACGGCAGGATGCATAAAAAGGAAAACAGAAGTAACGCCATCACAATCCCCATGTAAGACAGGCTTATTTTTTTCCTCTTTCTCACGCTTTACACCTCCTCTCCTACCACAGGCTTTTGTCAAAGAATGTCCTGCATATCCGGTTGCAGATGACAATCAATGTTAAGCCCACTGCTGACTGGAACAGGCCTACGGCAGCTGTCATGGAAAACTGGGCATTACCGATACCTACACGGTATACGTAGGTACTGATGACATCCCCAACGCTGTAAAGAATTGGCTTGCAGAGCACGTAGATCTGTTCGAATCCCACATCCATCATGGCTCCGATCTGTAACAGTAAAAGGACTACGATGGTATCGGAGATTCCTGGTATGGAGATGTGCCAGATGGTCTTAAGGCGGCCGGCCCCATCGATCTTGGCTGCCTCATAGATCTCCGGATCGATTCCTGTCAGGGCGGACAGATATAAAATGGTTCCCCAACCGGCTCCTTTCCAGATATCCGTGACCACAACAATCCCTTTAAAGTACCGTTCCTCCTGAAGAAACGGAATGGATGATCCCCCAAAGGCTTGGATCAGCCGATTCACGATTCCAGTGCCCGGGCTCAAAAATTGTATCACAATTCCGCCAAATACAACCCAGGATACAAAATACGGAAGGTATACCGATGTCTGGATCCATTTTTTCAGCCTTACACCCCTTACTTCATTGATCATCAGGGCCAGCACAATGGGCATGGGGAAGGAAAACAACAGTTTAAGCAGATTGATCTCCAGGGTGTTTTTTACAATCTGATAAAAATCCGGGTTCTGTGTAAAAATAAAGGTGAAGTTTTCCATTCCTGCCCAGGCGCTTTTCCAGATTCCTTTTCGCAGGGAGAAGTCTTTGAACGCTATGATCAGTCCTCCCATCGGAAGATATCGGAACAGAAGCATAAACAGCACTCCTGGCAGCAGCATCAGATACAGGTATTTGTCCCTCCTTATTCTTTTTAAATGTGTTTTCATTGGTAACCGCCCTCCTTTTTGTATTTCCTGAACCACCCAAAACCTCATTATGAGCCGTACATTCTTGTTCCCCACCGTCATCTGCCGTCTCTTTTGCCACAGGCTAAGAATACGGGAAAACAGGCTGTTTCACAAGGTACGGTTCTTCCTGAAACATCCAGTATGCAGGCTGCTTCAGGGTTTCGGCATGGTACAATTTTCTTTTCATGGACATTTTTATAGAATTCATTGCGGTTAACCTTTGCTTTTACTATAATAAGTCTGACCGTCACAGCAAGGAGGAAACGTATGAGGAAATGGTTTTTCTACAACAAAAAAGAGGAGCGGCTGCCTTATCTGCACCGCTATCTTCTCCTATTTTCCTGTGCGGTTATTCTGGCTACGCTGCCATTAGGTATTTCCTATTATGCCACCTTAAAAAGCCTGGAAAAAAATATTGGACAGATCAATCAGACATCCACCAGACAGATCTGTGAACTCTATCAGGAACGGCTTGGCGAGATCAACACCATTGTCCAACAGGCAGGCAATAATCACCTGACGTATTTTATGTTGAATCTGGATGGGAACTGGGCGGATGCCCAGCCAGGAGACATCATGACTGCACAGCAGTATCAGGAGTTTCTTCAAAGCCTGAAGCTGCCTTCAGACCTGATCCTTGAGATCGCCGTGTATTCGGAAAACAGCGGATTGGTCTTTAAATACAATGGCGCCCTTCCGTTTGACAGTTGGTACCAGGTCTCTTTCGCAGGAGAATATCTTTCTCCCCACCATTGGCTTAAGCATGCCGCCGGCTCAAGGCAGGGAAGGCTGATGCCCGGATGCACCTACTACACCATGGGAATTCCTTTAAAGGCCATTCCTTATGTGCAGAAGTTTCCCTTAGGAAGCCAGAAGCAGCTTACCGGCCACATTACTATCCTGTTAGACCGGGATAAGTTGCTGTCCGGCCTGGTTCATTCCAATACCTTTGAATCTCTGTGGGTACTGGATGATGAGGGCAACCTTCTGGCTTCCTGGAAAACGCCAAAAGACCAGGCAGGCCAGTTTCCATTCTCAGGCACCTTACCCAATACCCCATACGGCTCTTACACGGAAATACTAAATGGCAGCCCCCAGTTGGTGACATTCGCCCGTTTTGACGACAGCCTTACCTTTGTCACCGCAGCCCCCTACAGCAAAGTTTTTCGTCCTGCACAGACCATGAAAACCATCTTTTTTGTGATGCTTTCTCTCTGCCTTGTGTCCCTTGCTGCCAGCTGTCTTACATTTGCCAAAAAAATCAGCCATCCCTTGAAGCGCCTGATTTCGGACAATGACCAGCTTCAGTCCCAGCTGGCCAGGCAGGAGGCGGAGATGCGGATTTCTACCATAAGCCGGCTTCTCACTGGTTGTTTCGGCACCAGGGAAGAGATCGTTTCATCCCTGGAATCCGCTGGTATCTCCCGGGAATCCTGCCACTGGTGCGCGGTCTGTATACGGATCACGGAAGATTCCGCCCTGTGCGGCACAACCTTTCACAGTCCGTCCGATTACCTTCTGATTAAAGCCCGCATCCGTACATGGATCCAGCAGAGTTTAAACCATATGTCCTGCCAGGCACCGTTCTCCCAGCTGTTCGTTATCGACACTGGAATTGACTGTCTGACCCTCATATGCGGTACGGAATACTATGACAAAGGAGAGGAGTTGCTCCGTATGCATCTGTCCGGCCTGATCCAGGAAATCCAGGATTTCCTCCTTCCTTTTCATATCTATATTCCTGGGGGAGGCGGCGGCTTCTATTCTGATATGACTGAGTTGCATGTCTCCTATGAGGAAGCCTTGTTTGCACTGAAAAACCGGATGCCTGGGACCAGCAGCGGATTGGTGTGGCACCAGGCTCAGGCCGGTATCCCTGTCTTTTTCTATCCTGCAGAGCTGGAACAGCGGATTCTGATCAGCACGAAATGCGGCGACCGGCAGAGCCTGACAGAAGTTCTGTCCTATCTCTACAAAGAAAACTATGAAAAAGAGCCTGTATCGGAAGCTGCCAGGGAATTATTGGAATTGAGGCTGAAGACCACTCTTCTCACAGCATGTAGTGAGATCCCGTGTTCCCATCAGGATCTGGCACAGGAGATTTCCTCCTTTGTTTTCCAGAAACAGAGCCGCAGGCCTGGAATCTGGACCTGGGAACAGCTGCGCCAGTTCTTCCTCTCCCTCTGCCAGCTTGCCGCCGATGCCCAGACAGAGAGGCAAAAATCTCTCCAGTTAAGGCTTCTGGAGTTTGTGGATGAACATGGGTTTGACCCCAATTTATCTCTGACCATGATTGCCGATGGGTTTCAAATGTCGGAAAGCTATATCTCCGCATTTTTCAAGGAACAGACCGGTGTCAATTTTCTGTCTTATGTGGAAAATAAAAGGCTGGAGCGTTCCTGCCAGCTGTTGTCGGAAACGGAGGAAACCATTGATTCTATCTCTTTTGCTGTAGGTTATACCAGCGCCCACTCGTTTCGGAGGGCATTTAAGCGAAAACTGGGAGTATCCCCAGCGAAATACCGCCTTATAAAAGGCAGAAAGGAATGAAACATGAATACTGCACTGAATATCACCCAATGCACCACCCAATATCTCCAACATGTGAACGGCTCTTCCCAGACCAATCCATTTCTGCGTCAGTCTCTGGATACCTTTCATGCGGTCTATTATGAAGTTGTGAAGTTGGAATTAACAAAGAGAGGGCTTCCTGGCAAAGCCTTTTGCAGAGCGTATCTGGACGCGTCTCTGGATCGGATCCGAAACCGGATGGATATGGCCGAATTCGGGATTCCGGCGCTGATCCGGATTCTTTTTGCGTACCGAACCATGCTGCCAGCAGATGCCGTACATGAGATAGAAGAAACCCTTATAGGATTTCGTTACTGGCTGGATGAACCTGGGGAGATCAATGCCTGCTATTTTACGGAGAATCATCAGATCCTCTACCACAGCGCAGAATATCTGGTGGGAAGCTTATTCCCGGACAGAACCTTTCCTTCCAACGGCCAGACAGGAAGCTGGCATAAGGAACATGGAAGGCAATGCCTGTTGCGCTGGATGGAGTGGAGGCGCCGCTTTGGCTTTAGCGAGTGGTGTACCAATTACTATGCTGAGGATATGATCGCACTTCTGGGCCTTCGGTTCTATGGGGAAGAGGACGTGAAAAAGAAGGCGGAGGAACTCTTACATATGCTTCTTTTGGAAATTGCCCTGAATACCTTTGAGGGTCACTGGATTGGCTCCCAGGGACGGACTTACACCAGGTATCTGGCCGAGCCAGATATGGAATCCATCAGTCCCATCTGCAAGCTGTACTGGGGAGAGGGAACCTGGGACGGGCCCTTGGCAGACTGCGCTGTCATGCTGGCTGTCTATGACTATCCATGCCCGGAGAACATCCGGCAGATCGGAAGGGACAAGCCTCCTGTCATGATAAACCGGGAACGGATGAGCCTGAATACCGCAGATGCCAAGCAATTTGGCGTAGATCCTGGAGATTTTCACAATATCATGTTCTTCTGGGGCAACCAAACCTATGATGCCAGAGAAGTCATTGCCAATTCCCATCATGTTATCAGGCCTGACAACTGGATGAACGAGCGGATCCATGCCTATCAGGAAATGTATGACTTGTGTGACCTGGCCGGCATCCCATGTGATCCGGATCCAGACTTTACGGCCTTGACCCAGGTGGATCTGTATACCTACCGCACGCCGGACTATGGCCTTAGCTGCGCCCAGGATTTCCGCAAAGGGAAACAGGGATACCAGCAACAGCCCTGGGCAGCTTTCCTTGGTGGAAAGGCCAGGGTGTTTACCAATCATCCTGGCTCCCAGGATTTCATGGACCGGCCTAACCAGATGGCCGGCAACTGGTATCTGCCTAAAGCAGTCCAGCATGAAAATGTGGTTCTGTGTATCTACCGAACTCCGGCGGACTGTATCCGTATGTTGGAGACCCATGCCTATTTCCCCAGGAAAGAGTTTGACGAAGTCCGGGAAGTGGATGGATGGGTATTGGGACGAAAGAAAAACGCCTATATCGCCCTTCGCTCTCTACTACCCGCCCGCTTCCTAAAACCGGATCCCAGGCTGTATGAGGAGGTCTATCCAGACCGGTGGGAACAAATTTACCAGGATGCAATGCCCTATTTCTACCACGCCAACGGCCATGCCAACGTGTGGGTTGCAGAGATGGGCAGCCTGGCGCAGAACGGCTCCTTTGACAGGTTTTGCGATGGTTTCCTGACAGATGGAAAACTGGAAGGGGATACCTTCCACGCGGTCTACCATTCACCCTCCCAGGGCGAGATGACCCTAGGGTGGAATGAACCGCTGACCGTAAAAGGTATCGTCCTTCCAGTACATGATTATAAACGGTATGATAATCCTTATCGTAAAGAGACGTTTGTCAAGCCGGCAGCCTCCTAACGCTTTGACATCTCTTTCAGCGTGTGAAGCCTCATGTTCACATTCTCATCAAATTCCTCGTCGGAAAACTTAGGGTCCCTTGTGTTCATCCAGATGTCACAGGGGGCCTTGCTACATTCTCCGCAGTGCCCAAATCCCTTGTTGTTTCTGACACATTCATAGATGGCGCATGCAGTGCCTTCTGGTGCATGGAATACCTTTCCGCTGCATGCGTTGCAGCCAGTACACATGCTTCCATAGCAGTAACAGGTGGTGCAGTCTGTTCCACATACGCTTATATCCGGAACCTTCGATTCCTTGTAGCGGTCATGCCATGCCTGCACAACCGGAAGGGGATGCTGCGTCTGCCTGGCAGCCTCCTCCACGCTTACGCCATCCTTAAACAGACGGCTGGCTACGGTGTACATGCTCTCCGAAACCTCAATCAAATGGCCATCCGGATCAAAAATGTGGATTCCTCTCTGGATCCAAGGATAGGTCTTTGGCTCGTGAAGCCGTTCCACTGACGGATGGTCATCTAAAAGGGCCATAAACCCTTCAAAGTCTTCTGTTTCAAAATAAAGTTCCATAGTATTGGAACGGTATTTCATGGTCTCAGGCGGAAATCCTGCGATCTCGTCGAAATGCTCCTGCAGCGACAGGCCACAGGTCAATGCCTTGCACCACCCAAGGTCAACTGCTACCTTCTCTCCAAACAACTCTTCGTAAAACTGCAGGGAAGCCTGCATATCCTTTACGGCAATCAATGTATTACAATATCTCATAGCATATCCCCTCCTTCGTGAATTCCGTTTATCTATCTTATCATGAACAGAGAGGGGATGTATTGTATATTTTCGACATTCTGATTGCCATATTATGAGGCGGTTGCGGCATTAATTGTCCTAATTCACTGGAAAAACAGGCCCTCTATAACATTGATAAACACATCTGTTTCCTTGAGTGCATGGGATTTTCCGCGCCACCAAAGGGTGGTGTTGTTGGCTTCCAGGCTTATTGTTTTCCCATTTTTAAGATGATAGGATACAGACAGGACCGGAGTTTCTTCCGTCTTACCCCCAAACCGGTAATTCAGAAGATTGGCCGATTGCACCAGAAGCCCAATGCTCTCTTCGTCTGTGAGGCTTCTTTCCTCTGTATTGTTATAAACGATAGTGACTCTTTCCACTTCTTCTTTTTCAGGAAGGCCAATAAGGGGAATGCCATGAAACCCAATCCAGACAATCCCATTGATTATACAGGATATAAAAATTACACAGACAATATTCCACAGATAGTTCTTGTTCACAAACCGTCACCCCCTCCGGATTGCAATCAGGCGAAGCACGTCATCATAGACAGGGTCTTTTTCCTCCACTGGAATCATCAGCCATCTCTGTCCGTTTCCCTCTGTTGTCTGGTGATAAATCTCCTGTATTTCAGGGCTGAACTCAGAAAGCTTGTCTTCCACTACCGGCTTTTCCTTTGCCCCCACCACTACCAGAACGATAAAAAAGGATTCCTTGGGATAAATCGTACACAAAGCCTTCCCTGCCTTTTTGAATTTAATGTTCCATCCCTTTTCCATGCTGCAGGAACTGAATTCTATCTTTGCCTCTGTCTTATATGTTTCTTTTATGGCCGTACAGAAGGTTTGAAACACCGGATTTCTCACATATTCTTCCACTTCCTTCTGTGTAGGGCAATAGGTACAGTCTAGTAAATCAATCATGGCAATTTCCTTTCTTTCCTTTTCATCTCAATGGAAGGCAAGGCGGCAGGGCGGCTTCCCCAAGCAGTCTCCAAGTATTGACAAGTATCCAAAACGTATATATAATGCAAAAAAATCATGCTTCCAGCTTATTTCTTCATTAATCTTTTTAAAGAACGTAGCTACAGAATGTTCGCATCCCCTCTCATGTCATCCCTGAAGATGTTGTCATGAATGAAGCAGGAGATGCCATGAGACATTATGTGGGCAGGAAGCAGACACGCAAGGAGGGATTCCACCATGAAAGCAAAAGCACTGAAAGCGGCACTGCCCCATACGCTTCCGGTCTGCATCGGATTTTTATTCTTGGGAATGTCCTATGGGTTTCTTATGAGGAGTAAAGGATTTTCCTTTGTCTATCCCCTGTTTATGAGTCTTTTCATCTTTGCCGGCTCCATGGAATTTGTCACGGTCAACCTGTTGTTGTCGGCGTTTCATCCCCTGTATAGTTTTTTTCTGGCGTTTATGGTCAATGCCAGGCATCTGTTCTACGGGATTTCCATGCTGGAGAAATATAAACATACTGGCTGGAAGAAATTCTATCTGATCTTCGGCATGTGTGACGAGACTTTCACTGTCAACTGCGGGGTGGAGCCTCCTGCCGGCGTGGATAAGGGATGGTTCATGTTTTTTATCACGGTGTTAAACCAGATCTATTGGGTATCCGGGGCCACACTGGGAGCACTTCTTGGATATGTGATCCGTTTTGACACCACAGGGATCGAATTTGTCATGACCGCTCTGTTTGTGGTTATGTTTATCAATCAGTGGGAAGAAACCAGGGACCACCGTCCGGCCCTCATCGGCATCGGGTGTTCCCTTGTCTCCCTGTTGATCTTTAAGGCCGGAAATTTCATTCTTCCTGCCATGGCCCTTATGGTAGCCTGTCTTTCCCTTGGACGGAAGCCTGTTAAAGAAGGAGGGAACCAGTCATGACCACACCAGAACAGATCCTTACCATCACTGCGGTGGTACTGGGAACCATGCTCACAAGGTTCCTGCCTTTTTTCCTGTTTCCTGAAGGAAAGACACCGCCCAGATATATTTCTTACCTGGGTACTGTGCTTCCCTGTGCAGTTATCGGATTCTTAATCGTATATTGCCTGAAGGATGCGGTTTTTTCCCCGTTTCATGGACTTCCGGAGTTTATCTCCATCCTCTTCATCGCGGTATTACATAAATGGAGGAAACACACGCTGCTTAGCATCAGCGCCGGCACTGTGCTGTATATGTATCTGGTGCAGACATGGTTTTCATGATTCTCTCCGATTTTCTGGCTTCCAGATGTATACCTATGTCCTTGTTAGGCTTTCGCTCTCCGGATCACACGGAACACGCCGGAATGTTCCATAGTCCAGGTTAAGGTATAAAAGAGTATGGAATTTACCGGCCACATCACCAGATTTTTGATGACTCTCATAGGCAGCAGGACCATAAAGGCCTTCTCATACATAATGGCCAGCCACAGCGTCCCCAGAAACATGTTGCACACAACGGAAACTGTAAACTCCGCTATAAGCACCCTAGGAATGGTAAGAGGCTTCTTGTAGAAAAAGCACCCGTACAATACCCCTGCTGTCATGGCGCTGATGGTCCACCCTGGGAAAAACGCCCCAGTAGGCTTGATAAAATACTTTAAGATATCCATGGCCCCTGCAAAGAATCCTCCTGCGGCAGGGCCGAACAGATAATAGACAAACTGCTGGGCAACGCTGGAAAAGCCGATCTTAATGTAATCGCCAATCACAATGGTTAAAGACCCAAGCACCACGGAGATGGCTCCGAACATGCCCATGGCAGCGATGGTTTTTACCTGCCGAAGTTCTCTGTAGGAATCGGAAAACAACTGGATCCATTTCTTCACAAAAATCTTCATAAAAAAATTACCTCCTTTGCAGATTGTTCGCGGCAATCCAATAGGGGACTGCCACTCCTCGTACCACAACAGGAGATAATCCTATCTTCCATTGCAGCGGGATGCGGCCTGCGCACCGCGGAGATTTCCTTCGTCCTACCGGCAACTCCCCGTCCGGTAAGCACTTAACGCGCGTAAGCCTACTCTGCTTTTCTTATTATTTTTTTTGACATGTTCCAGTATAGCATAGAAAGGGGAAAATGCAAGAACTAATTTTTATCGTATCATCTATTTCAGTATATCTAATAACATTTATTCCCCTTTTCTGATTTTTGAAATTTCATGATACTTCCCCTCGTTGAAAATAATCAGCATTTCAATCTCCGGCGCAGTAATCACATTATTCACATCCACTTTTCCCTCATATGCCTTGCTGAGCCTAAACATCTCTCAGTTCCGGATAATGAGTCGAAAAATTAGTGTCCCACCATTCTTATTCGGCCGTGTATCCATAAAAAACGAATCAATGTAGAAACAATTTCCTTATTAAAGTGGTTCTCAATCTCATCCATCACCAGATACCCGCCGGATTTTTTTTATCATCAAAATTCTCAGAAGCACGACAAAAGATGCGCTAACCGTTCAAGGGATATCCAAACGGTTACGCCCCTCCTCCAAAATCGTCTCAATGATATCCATATAGTCACTGCAGTACTCCCCATAGACCGGCATCATCGCCTCCTGAAAGCGGGCCTTCTCCTCCGGAGAGAATTCCACCACATGACACCCTGCTTTCCGCACCCGCTGTTCCGCCTCATGAATCCGTTTTTCCCACAATTCCCGTTCATAAACCGCCGATTCCCTGGCGCATTCCTCTATAATCTCCCGGTACTCCTCCGGCAGCTTCTCCCAGGTAGCCTCAGATACAATCTGCATCTCAGGTACCCGGGTGTGTTCGTCAACCGTATAATAAGGAGCCACCTTATAGTGTCCCATAGAGTCATAGGACGGCCAGTTGTTCTCCGCGGCATCAATTCTCCCTGTCTCAAGGGCCGAATACACATCTTCATAGGCCATAGGCACCGCCGAGGCTCCCAGAGCTTCCACCATGGCAATCATCAGATCCGATTCCTGAACCCGGATCCGCATTCCCTTCACGTCCTCCAGCCGCTCCACCGGCTTTTTCACACTATAGAAATTCCTGGCCCCGGCATCATACCAGGACAGGGCCCTCACACCGGACCCGTCCAGGGAATTTAAAAAATCCTCCCCCACAGGGCCTTCCAGAACACGCCACATATGCTCCGCCCCCGTATACAGATACGGCATCTGCAGCACATTCAGCCTGGGAATCACATCTGAGAGAGAGGTAAGGGATACCCTGGCAAAATCAATTCCTCCAAACTTCATCTGGGCAACCGTACTCTGCTCCTCCCCCAGAACCCCTCCCGCATTAATTTGAATCTCCACCTTCCCGCCGGTCCTTTCATTGACCAGCTGGGCAAACCAGTAAGCTCCTAAGGTTGTGGGATAATCTTCCGGCTGATTCTCCGCATACGTAAGCACAAACTCCGGAGCTATGGCTTCCTGCCCTCTGTCCCTTGCGATCTCACAGCCGCCGATTCCAGCGATGGCCATGGCAGCCGCCGCCAGAACAAGCGTCCTCTTTTTCACGCCCTATCCTGCCAGGCCGGGAAGCCACAAACTAATCGCCGGAACAAAGGTAATCAAAAGCAAGGTAATAATCATACACAGATAGAACGGAAGCGTCGCCTTCACCACCCGCTCCATGGGCACTTTGGACACGGCGGAGCCGATAAACAGCACGGCGCCTACAGGCGGGGTCAGCAGACCGATACCGCAGTTTAACACTACCATAATGCCGAACTGAATGGGATCCAGGCCGATGGAAGTTGCTATAGGCAGCAAAATCGGGGTTGCTATCAAAATAATCGGCGCCATATCCATGATGCAGCCCAGAACCAGAAGAATCAGATTCAAAAGCAGCGCCAGAATAATAGGATTTCTGGTTACATTGGTAATGGCGCTAGCCGCCAATTCCGGAACATGAAGCCTTGTAAGGCAAAATCCGAAAATATTGGAGGTGGCGATGAGAATCAGCACAATGGCCAGGGTATCCACACAGTTTTCAAGAACCTTCCAGACTCCCTTTAAATCCAGTCCCTTGTAGATGCACACACTGACAATAAGACTGTAGATAACCGCAATGGCCGCAGATTCCGTGGCCGTAAACTTCCCCCCTACCACACCGAAGACCACAATCACAATGGCAGCCAAAGCCCAGAAGGACACTGCAAACTGCTTTATCAGATTTTTAACGCTGAACTTCTCACCCTTAGGATAATTTCTCTTTACGGAAATAATGTAGGAGCCGATCATAAGGGACACAGCCAGAAGGGCCCCGGGAATATATCCTGCCAAAAACAAGCTTCCTACGGAAATACTTCCCGCCGTGGTGGCATAAATCACCATATTGTGGCTTGGCGGAACCAGAAGGCCTTCACAGGATGAGGTGATGGTCACTGCCGTTGAAAAATCGTCGTCATATCCCTGATCCACCATCATAGGAATCAGGATCGTTCCAAGAGAAGCCGTATCCGCCGCCGCGGAACCGGAAATGCCTCCGAAGAAATAGGATGCCACAATATTTACCATTGCCATGCCTCCCCGCATCCATCCGACACAGGAATTGGCCAGTGCAATCAGCTTCTCCGATATCCCGCCGGAGCCCATCAGGCACCCCATGGTAATGAAAAACGGAACCGCCATCAGGCTGAAAGAACTGATGCCCTTCACCATCTGCTGGCAGATGGTCGTAAGGGGCAGTCCCTGGTACAAAAGGCAGAAAACCGAAGAGAGGGCCACTGCGTAGGCAATAGGAAACCGCAGTAACACCATGACAAAAAAGCTTCCCAACAAAATCAGAATCGCCATAGAATCTACACTCATACCTGCACCTCCTCCTTTACAAAAAATCCTTTTATATGATTATATACTGCTTCCAGCTCAAAAATCAACATGGCGACGCCTGCTAAAGGAACCGGAAAATACATCCAGAACCTGGATACCTTGGGCATGCTTACATAGGTGCCTTTTGCCCCCAGGCCTACGGCATACCGCCATCCCACCACAATCATAATCAGAGACAACGCCAGAACCGCCAAATCCGCCAGAATATCCAAAAACTTCACCAGTCCCTTTGGAAGAAAGGGATCCAGGGCCGTCATGCGGATATGGGTTCCCTTTCGGATGGCAAGGGCAGCGGCAAGCACAGCCATGTAGGACATGCAGGTCAGCACCACTTCCTCGCTCCAGGCCGGGTCGGGAATAAACACAACGTAGCGGCCTGCCACCGCCATGGTGGTAATCAGAATATCCACAATCAGAAGCAGCTTGCAGACAGTCAAAACCACCTT
>CANDZL010000024.1:0-43193 GCA_947425205.1 uncultured Hungatella sp.
AAGACTTGAACATCGCTCCTTAAATCCTGAACATCAGTCTTTAAGACTTGAACATCGCTCCTTAAATCCTGAACATCAGTCTTTAAGACTTGAACATCGCTCCTTAAATCCTGAACGTCAGTCTTTAAGACTTGGACATCGCTCTTTAAATCCTGAACGTCAGTCTTTAAGACTTGAACATCGCTCTTTAAATCCTGAACGTCAGTCTTTAAGACTTGAACATCGCTTCTTAAACCTTGAACATCTAATTGCAAATCATGTAAATCATTTTTGGTATCTCTTAAGTCCTGCTTAAGTGGTTCCAGTTCAGTCCTTAATATGAGGACAAATTCATTTTCCGTCATGGCTGTGCTCCTTTCTGCGGCTGTATGGGTCCCGATGGTGCATTCGTGAATTCTTGCTGCTTTCGCTGCATGGCATGGATATGTTGCAGCATCTCTATTGCCTGATATGACCATCCTCTGTTTTAAGCGGCCATACGGGAATCTTTGCTTACGTCTTCAATGATTTTATGGTAACATATGGAAGCGTTCAGGTCAAGCGACAGATTGATGGTATGTCAATGGCATTGTACCAATTTTTCTGTAGCAGGCCATTCATTCGCAGGCTGATATTCAAAACCAAATGAAATCTGGAACATGTAGTGAGAATTCACCGGAACCTCAGATTAATTAGATAAAAAAACTATATCATGTAACATGGAGATTTGCAATCGATAAACGAAAGAATTTCGTAAATTTATAGAATATTCATAAATTTACCTGGAATCCGGCCTGCCTGTGAAAGGAGAAGCAAAATGGGCCGGATTCCGATATGATTCAGTTAGGTTAGGATGTAAGCTTTCCCGTAATGCCATTGCAAGGCTGCACTCAGCGTAACAACTCCGGGAGAAACTGGGATAAGCCGTAGTAGATCTGCCCATCCAGGCCAACCGTTTTCTCTGCACATACCATGGAGTTTAAAATGGCCTCATGAGCCGCTTCGGCGGCAGCCTTAAAGGCCAGATTGATCAACGTTTCATGAATCATGGTCTGAGAAAGGAGTGGTTCCTTCGAAGCTGCTGGGATCCGATTGGCCGTGGTAAATCCGATCATCACCTCACCACTTCCATGGCCGGTATAGGCTCCGGTTCTGGCAATTCCCACGGCTGTCCGCCGGATAATCCGTTTCAGCTGTCTGGAAGAAACCGGAAGGTCTGTGGCTACAACAGTCATGATCGATCCCTGATCGCACTGGGAGACCGCCATACGTTCTAGTTTCTTTTTCTTCTCCAGGATCACTGTTCCTGCCGGGATGCCGTTGAGGACAAAATCTTCTGTGGAGCCAAAATTGGACTGTACCAAAACGCCGATGGTATACTCTTTTTCTCCAACGGAGAGGACTCTGGAAGCAGAGCCAATGCCGCCCTTTAAGCCATAGCAGATGGTTCCGGCTCCGGCACCCACATCCCCCTCCGGAAAGGATTCCCCTGCGCAGCGTATGGCTTCCAACACATGTTCTTCCTTAACGGCCCGTTTTTGAATCTGGTTAATGGAGCTGTCGTTGCATTCTCCCACAACTGGGTTCAGGCTGTGAACCTCCACGCCGTCTTCCTCACACCTGGTAAGCACATACTGGGCAATGGCATCCCACACCAGGCCTACGTTTAAGGTGTTGGTAAGGGCGATGGGAGTCTCCAGAGTTCCCAGTTCGTCGATCTGGATCAGGCCACAGCTTTTTCCAAATCCATTGTGCACATAGGTGGCAGCTGTGTACTTATTGGCAAATGGATTATCCCCTCCGGGAAGGATTACTGTGACTCCGGTATGGTTTTCTTCATTTTTTATAGTAGCGTGTCCCACCAGTACACCGGGCACATCGGTTATTTTATTCCGTTTTCCTGTCTTCATGGTGCCTGGAATAAGATTGTAATCACGAATTCGTTTCTGGTTCATACTTGTTCCTTTCAAAGCAGGGGTGTCTGCTTCTATCACGTTTTCCTGCTTTTATTTCCCGTATTTTTCTTCACAGTACAGGCAGCGGTAAGTTTCGGTCTTCTCATCGGAAAGATAGAACACATCCGGCAGTTCCTGCTCGATGGAAGTGATGCAGCGAGGGTTTTTGCAATGGATGACATTGGTGATTTTTTTCGGAAGCTTTAAGGATTTTTTCTCCACAATCGTATTGTCCCGGATGACATTGACCGTAATATTGTGGTCGATATAGCCTAATACTTTCAGATCCAGACTGTTTAAGTCCCCCTCTATTTTGATGATGTCTTTCCGGCCCATCTTGCTGCTTTTGGCATTCTTGATGATAGCCACCTGGCACTCCAGCTTATCAAGTCCTAAGTGGTAGTAGATATCAAGGCTTTTGCCGGCCTGAATGTGATCCAGTACGATACCCTCTTTTAATCCGCTGATATTTAACATGGCTTTTCCACCTCCAATAATGTCATAATCAGAGCCATTCGCACATACACTCCATATTGAACCTGACGGAAATAGGCTGCTCTGGGATCGTTGTCCACCTCCACAGAGATCTCATTGACTCTTGGAAGGGGATGAAGGACAAACATATTCTCTTTGGCCAGCTTCATCTTGGCCTTGTCCAGAATGTAGCAATCCTTTAAACGGATATAGTCTTCTTCATTGAAGAAACGTTCCTTCTGGACGCGGGTCATATACAGGATGTCCAATTCTGGCATGGCTTCATCTAAGTTGCCCACCTCTTTAAACTCGATGTTTTTCGCCTTTAAGACATCCTCACGGATATATTCTGGCACCCGCAGCTCAGGAGGGGAGATAAGGACAAAACGGATGTCCGGATAGCGGACCAGGGCATTGATCAAGGAATGGACTGTACGGCCGAACTTTAAATCTCCGCACAGGCCTACGGTCATACCGCTTAACCGGCCAAGAAGAGAGCGAATGGTCATAAGATCTGTGAGGGTCTGAGTGGGATGCTGGTGCCCTCCGTCGCCGGCATTGATCACCGGGATAGAGGAATGAGTAGCTGCTACCAGGGGAGCTCCCTCCTTAGGATGTCTCATAGCACAGATGTCCGCATAGCAGGAGATGATGCGGATGGTGTCCGCCACGCTTTCTCCCTTGGCTGCAGAGCTGGAATCGGCAGAAGAAAAGCCAAGAACACTTCCGCCTAAACTTAACATAGCGGATTCAAAACTCAAACGAGTTCGGGTGCTTGGCTCATAAAATAAAGTTGCAATTTTTTTACCATCACATACGTGGGCGTATCTGGGAAGATGATGCTCAATATCGGAGGCTAAGTCCAATAACTGATGGATCTCTTCAACCGAGAAGTCTAGCGGATTTAACAGGTGTCTCATGGTTTTCTCCTTTTTTCAATAATCGTTGCAGTATCGCCGTCCTTTATTATATCGGATTCCTGGAAAGATTGCCACATTTTTCTGTGTCGTTAAGGAAACTTTAAGGAACTTTAAGAATAAAAAACAGGACAATCACCGCCATGTGGTGTAAGATAGACTGTAATTATGGATATCGCTGGGAGTATCTGGGTTCAGGAACAGATAGAAAAGGAAATCATTAAAAGCAGGAGGAAGTAATTTCGTGTCGCCGATTCCTATGATTGAAGTGAAACATTTATATAAGATATACAAAGTTGGGACTACCAAGGTTCATGCCCTGGACGGCGTGGATTTTTCCATTTACAAGGGGGAATTCTGTGCTATCGTAGGCCCTTCCGGATCCGGCAAATCTACTTTGTTGAATATGCTTGCAGGCCTGGAAAAGCCATCCAAGGGAGAGATCGTTATTGACAAGATCCATATCGAACATATGACTGAGAACCAGCTGGTGGAATTTCGACGAAAGCGGGTGGGATTTATCTTCCAGTCCTACAATCTGTTGAAAACGCTTAATGCGGTGGAGAATGTAGCGCTTCCTTTGTCTTTCCGCGGAATCCCCAGACGCAAGCGCAATGCCATAGCGGTAGAATACCTGAAACTGGTAGGCTTGGAAAAGCAGATGAAGCATATGGCCAATGCCATGTCTGGCGGCCAGCAGCAGAGAGTGGGAATTGCCAGGGCGTTGGCAGTGAATCCCCGGATCATATTTGCGGACGAGCCTACAGGCAATCTGGATTCCAAGACGACTATGGAGATCTTGAAACTGATGCGAAGGATCGTGCGGGAGCAGCAGCAGACTTTGGTTATGGTCACCCATGACAACCATCTGGCTTCTTATGCAGACCGGCTGTTCCACATTGTAGATGGGAAGATCGTTAAGATTGAAGAAATGCACCACAAGGATGATGAGATAGAGGAGACAGAGCATGAAAAAGAGAGTGAGAAAAGCAATCCTATTGATAATGGCAGTGATACTGACAGTGACAGCCCTTCCGCTGACTATGCTGACAGCCCTGGCAGATCCGTCGGATGATCATCCGAATCTGGTGGTGAAATCAACGCCACGGGGAAAGATCGGGCGAAGCATGAATATTACCTTCAATATTCGCAATTCCACCGACAGCGAGGACTGGGAAGACGTATACGTTTCTATACAGGACAACTACTATTCCATGTCTCCGCCAGGATCGGAACAGTTGGACTATGTGTTTCCTTTCGAGATTGTTGACAGCACCTTCCGGAAGAAATATGTTGGCAAGGTGGAACAGGGGAAGGAGAAAAGTGTGTCCTTAACTGCCAGAGTGAGGGCAGATCTGCCGGAAGGGTACTATTCGGTTCCCATTGAGATCAGCTGGGGGAAGGATGGCAGCGGCGAGCATATCGGTGATGTGCTTATCTGGGTTACTAAGCCTACTGGCGGGGATGACGATGACGACGATCCCAACAAGCAGATCAGTTTTGTCCTGGGAGAAGGGCAGAGTACTCCTTACGGCGTTTATCCCAATGTGCTGGACTTTGCTATCAACATGCGCAACTCCGGACTGTCCGATGCCAGGGATGTGACAGTCAGCATGGTGCTGAGTAAAGATTCCGCCGAGTTTCCCTTTGATATCAATGACGGCAATTATGACCGGACCTTCGAGACCGTAGCCGCAGGGACAGTGGTACAGCTGCCTTACAGTATGGCAGTCCGGTCCGATGCCTACAGTGGATATTATCCCATCAAATTTAATATTACCTACAGAGAGACAGCAACCGGAGACGTGAAAACCGAGGAGGATACCTTCTGGGTACGGATCAAGAATAAGGAAAAAGAGGATTCTTCCGGCGATTTCAATGCCAATGACAGAACCAAGGCCAGAATCGTTGTGGACAGCTTTGAGACTGTCCCCAAGGATATTATTGCCGGGGAGCCGTTTCTTCTGATCCTTCGGATGAAGAATGCTTCCTCCAATATAGCGGCAAGCAACATCATGTTTTCCCTGGAATCGGAGAAGGTAAGCGACAGTGCGGTATTTACCACGGAGTCCGGCTCATCCTCTGTGGTGGTCAATTCCATGGCGGCAGGCGAGGTGACAGAACTGAAAGTCAATATGCTTTCCAAGGCTGGCATTGACCAGCGCTCCTACGCCCTGAAGATCAAGGAAACCTATGACAGCCCAGAGTTTAAGAATGCAGCGGAGGAAGTGTCCATCGACATCCCTATCAAGCAGATTGCCAAGCTGAATACCGGCACCATCGAGGTTATGCCGGACAGTATTAATGTCGGATCCGAGAGCAACATCATGTTTCCCATCAACAACACAGGAAAAGTGGTTCTCTACAATGTGATGGTGACATTTGAGGCAGACTCTATCGCCCCGGCAGACACTTATGTAGGGAACATCAAACCTGGTGAGACAGGCAATGTGGATGCAATGGTAAGCGCCATAGCAGCCACCGCAGATGACGGCAAGGTGAAGATTCATATCACCTATGAGGATGAAAATGGGGAGACCCAGGAACCGGTGGAGAAGGAACTATCCCTCTACGTGACAGAGATGACAGAGGAGGACGTGTTCGGAGAGATGGATGGATCTGAGTTTGACAATATTCCCATGGAGGAGGTTTCTCCTGTGAAGAAATATTGGAAGATTATCCTTCCTTTGGCGGCAGTGGCAGTTGTGGCAGTGATTGTTGTCATCATGGTAAAGAAGAAGAAAAAGAAGGCGGCTGAAGAAGAGGATATAGACGATGAGATTTCTTGATCTGCTTGGCATGAGTGTCAATAACTTAAGAAGAAGAAAGCTAAGGACCGCCTTAACCGTGCTGGGGGTTGTCATCGGAACCGCCTCTGTGGTGGTCATGGTATCTCTTGGTATTGGATTGAACGCCCTGATGATGGAGATGTATTCTTCTTATGGAAGCATGACTTCGATCACTGTGTACAGCAATGGGGGAAGGTACTACGGCTCCTCTGACTCTGGAAATGAAGAGGAGCAGTACATTACCGACGATACCATCACCAAGTTTAAACGTCTGGATCATGTGAGATCCGCCTCCCCCATTCTCATGACGGATATCATTCTGAAGCAGGGGCTTTATGAGGCCGGTGTCAATATTGAGGGAGTCTCAAGAGAATACATGGAGGAGATCCCTTTGGGAGAAGGGGCTATCCCTGAGGAAGGAAGTACGGAACTAAAATTTATCTATGGAAACGGAATTATCCGTTGGTTCTCCAACAGTAAGACTGGACAGGGATTCTGGGACACAGGAGAGATGCCGCCTGTGGACTATATGAACAAACCAATGTTTGTGATCTTTGACACCAGCGCTTATTATCAGTCACGATCCGGCGGTTCCGATGGGAATACAGTAAAGCCTCCGAAAAAATATATGATCGAGGCCGCCGGCGTTGTGGAAGGCGGAGTGGATGATTACAATAATTATACCTATTCCGTCTATGCAGAGATTGAGGCACTGAAAGCCCAGTTGAAACGGATCTATAAGAAGAAGCCGATTCCCGGGCAGCCCACCAATAAGAAAGGAAAGCCATACCCTTATTTCATCTACAATCAGGCTGTGGTCTTTGTGGATGATACGGAGAATGTGACAGAAGTACAACAGGTGATCACAGACATGGGTTATCAGGCCAACAGCCAGATGGAATGGATTGAACAGTCTCAGAAGACTTATGATATCATTCAGCTGGTGCTTGGCGGAATCGGAGCTGTCTCCCTGTTTGTGGCCGCTATTGGGATTGCCAATACCATGATGATGTCCATCTATGAGAGGACAAAGGAGATCGGGGTTATCAAGGTGTTGGGGTGTGATCTCAGGAATATCCGGAATATGTTCCTTCTGGAATCTGGGTTTATCGGGTTTATCGGAGGGGTCATCGGAGTATTGATCAGTTACGGGATCGGTTTTGCCATGAACAATTTTCTGGCCATCGCCCAGGCTATGACCGGAATGGATGGCGATATTTCCAGGATTCCTCTCTGGCTTAGTGGGGCAGCTATTGTGTTTGCCATCTTTGTGGGCATGGCGGCAGGTTTCTTCCCCTCATTGAGAGCTATGCGGTTAAGCCCTCTGGCAGCAATTCGAAATGAATAGAACAAAAACATATCGAATATTGAAAGTAAACCATCACAGAAAAAGTGCAATTTGTCACAATTTGGAAAAATAGGGTAAATCTATGCTAAAATACCCCATAGAGTTGTAAGTTTTTCCTTTTGATTTTCCCAGGAAAAATACAGAAAGCTGCTACAATGATATTACACAACCTTCTGGCTGAATGGCTGATTGTTAGATCGTTCTTTAGAAGCGTCCGTATATGGTTAACACCAAATGTGGGCGCTTTTTGGAAGAGCGTTTTCGGCTCGGGGGGGTAAATCGCAGAAAGGAAGAATGAGAATTGTACCATATAGCAATTTGTGATGACGACAAGGGGGAGCTAAACAAGATTCAGGCTTTGCTGGATTCTTATGGCCATGAGAATCCTGAGTCGGAGTTTTCGGTTGAACGATTTGAAGACCCGGATCGGCTGCTTAAATTGGCAGAAGAGAAAGATTACGATCCCAGCCTTCTGTTTTTAGATATTTGCATGCCTGGAATCCGTGGGATTCAGGTGGCGGAGGAATTGCGCAGGATCGGCCGTCTGTGCCGGATTGTTTTTATTACCAACTCCAAAGAATATGCGCTGGATGCATTTCGCGTAGGGGCGGTACAGTATCTTGTAAAGCCGGTTTCCCCTAAAGACTTGTTTCCAGTATTGGATCAGTTCTTTTTGGAGGCAGAAAAAGAGAAGGAACGATTCCTGATTTTAAAGACAGGTGGTGTGGCCAAACGAGTGGCCCTGTCACAGATTGTATGTTGTGAGGCTCAAGGTAATTATCAGTGCCTTTATTTAAAAGATGGTAGCCAAATGATGCTGCGTATGACTCTGACAGGCTTATTTTCCATGGTAAGCGCCCACAGGGAATTTGTGAAGGTGGGAAGCGCGTACTTTGTAAACCTTGCCTATGTCAACAGTCTCAATGCCCAGGAATTGCGGCTGGATACAGGTATGAGTATCCGGCTTCCCAGGGGTACGTTTCCGGCATTGAAAGAACAGTATTTCCGGTTTTACTGTGAGGAGGATACATGATATTAGGAATTACACCGCTGCTTTCCATTGTCCGCAACCTTATCCAAATCGGTGGTTTCTGCATCATGTTTCTGCTTTTGGATAAGCCAAGATATCCATGGAAGAAGACCATTCTTGGATACATTCTATATTGCGGCGCATTGAGCATTGTGGGAATCGGGTGGGTGCTGTGGGATCCGGCAAGCTACAAACGATTTTGTGTTCTGGTTCTCTTTATTACAGCATCTGTTTTTTTCTTCCACATGAGCAGCATGAACGGATTTCAGATTGTTTATAACATGTCTCTTCAGGCGTTTCTCTTTCTTTTTCTCTTGTATGTTGGGATCGGCGGGGCACAGGTTCTCTTTGGCGGCAGTCCGTGGGCGGATATTGGAATTCGATTAACCTGCTTAAGTGTTATGGCATTCGTCTATATACGGTGGTTGCGCAAGCCATTTCAGGATCTGATACAACATGTGGATATTCAGTGGAGAAACGTATGTATGGTTTCCGTAGCCGGAGATCTGCTGATCATTTATCAGGGCTCATACCCGGATATGGTGTCTCTGAGAGAGGCACGGGAGCAGCTGGTATTTGTAAGCCTGTGCGTGCTGATGATCCTTACCCATTTAACTATGCTGACTACCCTCCATGCCATCCGTGGTGAGATGGAAAGGCGGCGGGAGCTGGAATTGATAAAGATCAGCAACAACCTATTGAAAAAAGAATTGGAACTGACAAGAAGGTCCATTGAGGAGGCAAAGCATGTCCGGCATGATATTCGGCACCATAATCTGAATGTGGCGGCCTATGCCAGAAACGGAGACATGGAAGGACTTTTTCATTATCTTAAGGAATATGAGAGAGAACAGGAGGACGAAGGACTATCGGCTATGTGCCACAACAATGCAGTCAACAATATTCTGATGGAATATGGAAAGCGGGCCAGAAAGTCTGGAATCAAGACATCTATGGATGTGGAAGTAAGCCAGGATATCCCGATCCGCGAGACCGATTTCATTGCCATCTTAGGCAATGCCATGGAAAATGCGATTCATGGATGTCTGAATTCTGAGAAAGAAACAAAAGAGATTTTTGTCCGGATCAAACCGAAATATAAGAAACTGGTTATACAAATTGCCAATACATGCCGGGATAAGGTGGTGTTCGAAAATGGGATTCCTGTAGCGTCCCAGGGGCATGGAATCGGAGTGGCAAGTATCTTAAGAAGTGCGGGGCATTATGACGGAGAGGTGGATTTTAAGGTTCAGGAAGGGCGGTTTATCCTTCGGATTATTTTGAATATATGAAAGCCTGAAAGCTGCAAAGGAATGGAAGTTGTAATCTATATGACAGACAAAACAAAGCATAAGGCATATTATGGTATACAAAGGGGAACACTCAAACTATGGGAAATGTATTTGAAACACCCATCATTTCCAGGACGCAAAAAACAAGTGTATAGGAATTCGTGCACCAAAAAACATCAAAGGACAAGACATCATGAACTCAACTTCTATATTCGAAACCGCCTACCTTACATTCTGGCTTGCTATCTTAGGCAGTGTCATTGGCAGTTTCCTGGCCTGTCTGGTTTCCAGGAAACAGGACAATAAAAGCGTTGGAAAGGGACGCTCCCACTGTGCCATTTGCGGCCATGTCTTAACTTTTCAAGATCTGATTCCCATCATCAGCTATTTAACCCACAAAGGCCGCTGCCGTTTCTGCCAATCGTTGATCCCCATCTCCTTATTTTGGGCGGAATTGGGAGGCACCGTGATCTTTGCAGGAACCTTTCTCAAATTCGGCCTGTCATGGAAGACAATCATGTGGCTCATAGCTGGAACGCTTCTTTTATTTATCTCTCTTGTGGATGGAGCAGAGAAGATTATTCCAGATCCATGCCTGCTTCTTTTGACCATAAACCGTTTGTTGTTTCTCAGTTTCTTTGAACGTCCGGTCTGGTATCCCCTTCCCGCAATCTTAGGAGGTGTTTTGGTGATTCCAGGTGCAATGCTGATGTTGACTCTGATCATGGACCGGCTCATGAAGAAGGAGACTATGGGAGGCGGAGACATCAAGATGATGGTGGTGATGGGCCTGTATCTGGATTGGAAACAGATGTTTCTCATGATTTTTGCATCCAGCATCTTCGGCCTTTTATGGATTGCCGGAAACCGGATAAGAAAGAGAGGAAATAACAGGGAGGACGGTGCAATCGCGTTTGGCCCATTTTTGTCTATGGGCTGCCTTGCAGTGGTCTGGTTTGGAGATCCTTTGATTCAATGGTATATGAAACTATTTTAAACAGAAAGAGACTGTTGCAAAACAGCAGATTCTTACAATAGATTGTCCAGATATTCCATAAGCATGGGCTCTATATTGTGGATTTGCCGCATTTTTGTAACAGTCTCTTTTTTCTGATCATCATGTTCCTGGATTTATTTTCCGTCTATCGGAAAGCTGACCAACGCGTAATCGCCTAAAGCATGAGGCACTGGAATGGAGAAGTACAGGGTGCTCTGATTGAGATAACTGAAAGAGCCTGGAAAAGAAGCCTGTCCGCCGCCTAAGGATTTTAATGGAAAATCTGCCTGATTAAACAGGTTGGTGTAATCCTCAAGGCTCTGAGTTGCCCGATATTCCAGAAGCGAATTTTTAAGTTCTTCATTGACCTGATAGAACGCCACGTCATCAGACATGAGATAGCCGGCCATGGTGTATGCATCAGAATAATCATTGATGCCTAAGGATTTCACCTGCTGAAGATCCACGGTATTGGTGAAAAATACACTTACAGGATAAGCAGCATCTTTTGTCTTGCAAGAACCAGTGTAGACAACGGTTACCCGGTTACGGTCCAGGGATTCTACCTTGCATTTGATGTCCATGGATTCCAGAGAGCCTTCTGCTTCCATGGAAACGTACAGGGCAGAAGCATTCTCCAGGAGAAGCTGATTGACCTGATCCTGCTTGGCAGAGTCACTCATATTGGAGATCTCTGGGTAAGCGATGGTGATACTGGTATTGTCTCCTGGATGATAGGACAATACCTGGGAGGAGATCTGGGCTACATCCGATGAAGACTTGGTGGTTTCTTCCTCCTCTGTAGGGGTTTCCGTTTCTTCTTCTGTTGTGGATGGAGCCATAGTCTCCCGGGCAGCTGTGGTGTGTATGCTGGACAGATCCACTGCCTCATGTTTCTTTTTACAGCCATTTAATAGGAAGATACTGCATGAGAGAAGCAGGATGACAGAAAATTTGCGTTTCATAAGATATCTCCTTTGTATTTTATGATTTTTGTGTTATAGTTCTTATTATACAATCAAGCGTTGTCTTTTGGAAGAGGCAAAATTATTACATAATATTTAAATATAGGAGATTGATCATGGAAAAAAGTCAGAATTTACAAAAAAATGTAGGGCTGTTTACCTTCTTTATCAGTGGCATTTGCGTGATCAGCAGTGGAATTGTAGTAAGCATCTTGCAGGAGTCTTATGGTTTTGCTTATGGCATGACGGGAACCCTTCTTTCCCTGATGAGTGTTGGAAATTTGCTGTCTGGATTTTTGACTGCTGTCCTTACAGTAAAATTGGGGATGAAAAAGACAGCGGCTATCTTGACTTGCGGGTATGGAATCGGATATCTGGCTATGGGTATGACCACCTGGATGGCTGTGCTGATGCTGGCATTTTTCCTTTTGGGAATCGCCAAAGGGTGCGTGATCAACACTTGTACGATTCTGGTGGGAGACAATTCCCAAAACAGGGCCGCAGGCATGAACCTGATGCATGGCTGTTATGCGCTGGGGGCGCTTCTCTGCCCGTTTTTTATTGCAGCTACTTCATCCCTGGGACCGTTTGTTTCCCTGTTTGTTTTAGCAGTGATGGGAGGTCTCATGTGGATGGTGTTTCTGGCAACGCCTATGGCCAAAAAAGGAATGCTTAAGGAACGGGGAACCCATTGGAGTTTTCTAAAGAGCAAAAAGTTCTGGCTGTTGACAGGGCTTTTGTTCTGTCAGAACGCCGCGGAATTCAGCGTCAACGGATGGATGGTAACATATTTTAAAGGAAGGGGCATTTTATCTGGTATCTTCAGTACCTACACGGTGACCGTGATGTGGTCGGCCACACTGATTGCCAGACTGTTGATCGCATTTGTGGTTCCTATTAAAAATACATACTCTGCGCTTATTAAGATGGGGATTGGATGTATCATATTCTATCTTGCTATGATGATGACGGAAAGTCAGATACCTGCGGTTCTCCTTTTGTTTGCCTTTGCATTTTCCATGGCAGGCATGAATCCTACAGCAGTGGCCAGTGCCGGGAAGATGACGACAGCAGCCAGCATCGGCATCATGCTTCCGGTAGCCAGCGCCGGTGCAATCCTGATGCCATGGATTGCCGGAGTGATATCGGAACATGCCGGGCTTACCATCGGGATGGCATCCAATATTGTACCTTGTATCGGCCTTCTGATCTTCAGCATTCTGGTAAAACGGATCCACGGAGAAGAAAATCAGAGTTGATTGCTTTTTTTGGAATTTTTTTGTATACTATTAAGGCTGGTGCCAGAATGTTCACAAAAAACCTGGGGCAGAGAGAAATTATGCTGTCAGAGTTAACATTCTGTGCATTCTTTGTAGTATTCACAAAGAATTCCCTTTCATGAAACATGACGGTATTGGGAGTGTGGTATGGAGGGGAAAAATTGATTGTTGAAGTAAGGAGGCTTGACAGACCGGTGGCTGGGACAAAAGCGAATGGAATAAAGACAACCGGAAAAGGGAAACGGACATCAGGGACAAAAGCATCGGGAGGGAAATCATCAGGAACCAGATCAAAAAAGCAGATGCAGAATCAGGAGGAGGGATTTCTTCGCTCCGAGGTTTTGATTATCGGGTCATTTGCTCTGGCAGTTTTATTGTTTTTAAGCAATTTTCATCTGTGTGGGATTGCAGGGGACTATTTAAGAATGGCGCAGCTGGGCATCTTTGGGATGATCGGGTTTGTTGCGCCTATCCTATTGTTTGTGGGAACTTGTTTTGCCCTGGCCAATAAAGGCAATCCCATTGCCGCTATCAAGCTGATTTCCGTGGTGGTAGCGGTGGTAGTCTTGTGTGGGTTGGCAGAAATGTTTTTTGGAGAAGGATACAAGGAAGGCCAGAAGGCTGCAGAAGCATTTTTCCGTTCTTCGGAAAGCGGAAGCGGAGGAGGCTTTGTGGGAGGGCTTCTGGTCATAGGCTTAGGCTCTGTATTGGGAACTGTCGGCACGTATCTTGTGCTTTTGGTTCTTTTGGCCATCTGCGGGGTCTGTATCACAGAACGGTCTTTAGTGGCCTTGGTGAAAAAAGGCGGCGGAAGAGCGTACCAATACGCCCGGGAAGATGTGGAGAGAAAACGGGTGGTTCATGAGGAACGAAGGGAAGAGAAGAGAAGGCTTAAGGAGGAGCAGAAGCTTCGTGGCGTAAACCTAAGTTCTACCAAGCTGGATGCCTGGGAGGATGAGACAGAATGGGACGGGGAAGATGAGTATCCAGAAGAACTGGGGGCGGAAGCATATGACACATATGACTCTTATGAGGATGAGATCAGATATCAGGATCCAAAAGAGCCAAATCCATCGGTGATTTCCCCGGCGGATCTGTTTACTGGGACCATTCATATGCCGGATTCTTATGAAAACAAGGGGGATACGATTCCTGTTGAGGAGAATCGGAAGACCGATGTTCCTGAGACAAAAATCCTTTCTGGCAATCAGTGTAGTGGAAATGGCCAGGAATTACGGGTGCAGAAGGATATGCGGACTCTGGGAGAGATGGAGATTACAGACGACTACTGTGTTCCCTGGAACTCTGGAACAGGAGGAGACCCTGCCAGCGATGAAGAATCCAAAATATTGCAGCCTTCCTCCGGATTCGACGGATGGGCCAACCGATTTCACGAAGAGGAGTATAGGGAGGATGAGCCGTATTCCCAAAGGGAAAGTTCTTTTTATGAAGAAGATTCTGGCTATGATGACAGCCAAAGCGAATTTCGTGAGGAAATGTATGGTTATGACGATCGGGGAGACGATTATAGGGAGGGCTCCAGTTATGATGACCAGTTCTATGAGGAAGAGCCGGATTATGACGATCAACAGGCCTATTATGAGGAATATCCCGGTCACATGGCTCAGCCTAATGTTGCAGAGTCTGCAGGGTTTCAGGAAGAGCCGATTTATGAAGAGCCTTTAAGGCCAGATGATGTGGAAACAGACGGGGAGTTTGAGGCGCAAAACCAGCCTGGCACCTTCCTTTCCGGCAGAGAGGAATTCTCCATTCCTGAGGAATCCAAGCGTGTGGTGACCTCTACAGGGAAGATTATCGAGACCGATACGGAAGCACTGAAAAAGAAGGTGGAAAAACGACGGGAGGAGGCCAGGGAATCCGGGGATGTGATCCTGCCTTCGCAGATGAAGGAAGAGATGATGGTGCCGAAAGAATATGAATTTCCTCCTATTCATCTGTTGAAGAAGGGGAAATCCTCTGCTGGCTCTGCGTCAGATAAGGAGTACAGGGAAACTGCCATAAAACTACAGCAGACCTTAAGAAATTTCGGCGTAGGCGTGACAGTGACCAATGTAAGCTGCGGCCCGTCGGTTACCCGGTATGAACTGCATCCGGAACAGGGAGTGAAGGTCAGCAAGATCGTAGGACTGGCCGACGACATCAAGCTGAATCTGGCGGCAGCGGACATTCGTATCGAAGCACCGATTCCAGGGAAATCTGCTGTGGGAATCGAGGTTCCCAACAAAGAAAACAATGTGGTCTATCTGAGGGAACTGTTGGAGTCGGAAGAGTTTAAAACCAACAAGTCCAAGCTGGCTTTTGCCGTGGGAAAAGATATTGGAGGCCAGGTGGTGGTGACAGATGTGGCCAAGATGCCTCACCTTCTGATTGCAGGAGCCACCGGATCCGGAAAGTCGGTATGCATCAACACCCTGATCATGAGCCTGATCTACAAGGCGAATCCCAATGACGTGAAGATGATCATGATCGACCCAAAGGTGGTGGAGTTAAGCGCCTATAACGGGATTCCCCATCTGTTGATTCCAGTGGTAACGGATCCGAAGAAAGCGTCTGGGGCGCTGAACTGGGCTGTGGCAGAGATGATGGACCGTTATCAAAAGTTTGCACAGTACAATGTCCGCAATCTCCAGGGATACAACGCAAAGATTGAATCCATAGGAGACATTGAAGGTGAGAATAAGCCTCAGAAGATGCCGTTAATCATCATAATCGTCGATGAATTGGCGGATCTGATGATGGTATCTCCCGGGGAGGTGGAGGATGCCATCTGCCGCCTGGCCCAGTTGGCCCGTGCGGCCGGCATCCATCTGGTGATTGCAACCCAGAGGCCGTCGGTCAATGTTATCACCGGACTGATCAAAGCCAACGTGCCATCCAGGATTGCTTTTTCCGTGTCTTCCGGCGTGGACTCCCGCACCATTATCGACATGTACGGTGCGGAGAAGCTTCTGGGAAAGGGGGACATGCTGTTTTATCCTTCCGGTTATCAGAAGCCTCAGCGTGTGCAGGGAGCGTTTGTGTCAGATCAGGAAGTTGCGGAGGTGGTGGAGTTTTTAACTGCTCAGAATGCGGAGCCAGAGTACCACAAGGAGATTGAGAGCCAGATCGCCATGCCTGTATTTTCAGGGCCGGCAGAGGCTAAGGGCAACGGAAGAGATGAGTATTTTGCCCAGGCAGGGAAATTTATCATCGAGAAAGAAAAAGGATCCATCGGCATGCTCCAAAGGATGTTTAAGATCGGATTCAACCGTGCGGCCAGAATCATGGATCAGCTGGCGGAGGCAGGAGTCGTCGGCGAGGAGGAGGGCACCAAGCCCAGGAAGGTTCTGATGACCCTGGAAGAATTCCAGGAGATGTTAAAGGAGTAACCATGGGTTTCACTAACTTTACATATAAATGAAGGAGGATTTAGGCTTATGAAGACAGATATTCAGATCGCCCAGGAAGCAACCATGCTTCCCATAGGAGAGGTTGCGGCTTCCTATGGAATCGGAGAGGACCAGGTTGAGTTTTATGGCAAGTACAAGGCAAAACTGACGGATGAGCTGTGGGATCAGATCAAGGACCGTCCAGACGGGAAATTGGTTCTGGTGACAGCAATCAACCCCACTCCGGCAGGAGAAGGAAAAACCACAACCAGTGTGGGTCTGGGTGATGCACTGAAACGCCTGGGGCAGAAGACGCTCATTGCCCTCAGAGAACCGTCCTTAGGCCCCTGTTTTGGCATCAAGGGAGGAGCGGCTGGAGGAGGTTATGCCCAGGTGGTTCCCATGGAAGACTTAAACCTTCATTTTACCGGGGATTTCCATGCCATAACAGCAGCTAACAACCTTTTGGCGGCTCTTTTGGACAACCATATTCATCAGGGCAATGCCCTGGGGATTGACACCAGGCAGATTCTGTGGAAACGGTGCCTGGATATCAATGACCGTGCCCTCCGCAACATTGTGGTGGGATTGGGAGCAAAAGCAGATGGCTTTGTGAGGGAGGATCATTTTGTCATTACCGTGGCATCTGAAATCATGGCCATTTTGTGTCTGGCAGATGACATGGAGGACTTAAAACAACGTCTTGGAAGAATCATTGTGGCATATAATTATGAGGGGGAGCCAGTGACGGCCGCGGATCTCCATGGGGTGGGAGCTATGGCGGCTCTTCTTAAGGATGCCATAAGGCCCAATATGATCCAGACTCTTGAGCACACCGGGGCACTGGTTCATGGCGGCCCATTTGCCAATATCGCTCATGGGTGCAACAGCGTGAGAGCCACGAAGACAGCCCTTAAGCTGGCGGATATTGTGGTGACAGAGGCTGGTTTCGGCGCAGACTTAGGCGCAGAGAAATTCCTGGATATCAAGTGCAGGAAGGCTGGCTTAAAGCCGGATGCAGTGGTTCTGGTGGCCACAGTCAGAGCATTAAAATACAACGGCGGTGTGCCGAAAAACGAGCTGGGATGCGAGAATCTGGAGGCGCTGAAGGCAGGAATTGTAAACTTAGAGAAGCATATCGAGAATATACAAAAGTATGATGTTCCTGTGGTTGTGACATTAAACTCCTTTGTGACAGATACAGAGGCAGAGTATCAGTTTGTGAAGAAGTTCTGTGAGGACAGAGGCTGCGCCTTCGCCTTGTCGGAAGTATGGGGCAAGGGCGGAGAAGGCGGAGAAGCCCTGGCCAAGAAGGTTATGGAGACCCTTGAGACCAAGGAGAGCCATTACCATCCCCTTTATCCGGATGATATGAGCCTGAAGGAAAAGGTGGATACAGTGGCGAAGGAGATCTATGGGGCAGATGGAGTGGCCTATGCTCCAGCAGCTTCCAAGGCTATGGCGCGGATTGAGCAGATGGGGTTTGGAAAGCTTCCTGTGTGTATGGCAAAGACCCAGTATTCCCTGTCAGACGATCAGACTAAGCTTGGAAGGCCAAGTGGGTTTGTGATCAATGTAAGGGATGTGTACGTATCTGCAGGAGCCGGATTTGTGGTGGTAATCACCGGAGCCATCATGACCATGCCTGGATTGCCCAAGAAGCCAGCAGCGGATGCCATTGATGTGAATGAGGAAGGAAAGATTATCGGACTGTTTTAAGGAATAGGAAGATCAATGGGGAGGTAGAGAATGAAGATTGGGAAGGGGCTTGAAAAACTCCCATATACTGTAATCCAGGGGAATCCGGATCTGTCTGTGGAAGAGGTAGTCTATGACTCCAGGCAGGCAGGGCCAGGATGTGTGTTTGTATGCATGGCTGGAAGCAAGGTGGATTCCCACCAGTTTATGGGGCAAGTGATGGAACAAGGCTGCCGGGCTCTGGTTGTGGAGAGAACTCTTACGGATGAGGAAAAAAGGCAGATTCCGGCGGATGCTGTGGTGATTCAGGTAGGGTGTTCCAGGGAGGCGTTAGCCTATCTGTCAGCAGCCAGATTCGGGTACCCTGCCCGGAACATAGTGTGTATCGGAGTCACTGGAACAAAAGGGAAAACCACCACCACATATATGATAAAAGCTGTGCTGGAAGCAGCCGGGGAGAAGGTGGGGATTATTGGAACTGCCGGCGTTGTGATCGGAGAGAAGACTTATCCCACCAGGAATACCACGCCGGAATCCTATGAGCTTCACAAGTATTTTGCCCAGATGGTGGAGGAAGGGTGCCGGTATCTGATTATGGAGGTATCTTCCCAGGGGCTTAAGATGCACCGGGTAGATGGAATTTTGTTTGACTACGGCTTGTTTACCAACATTTCCAGAGATCATATCGGGCCGGACGAACATGCAGATTTTGAAGAATATCTGTATTGGAAATCCCAGCTTTTAAACCAGTGCAGGACTGGGATTGTCAACCGGGATGACGGGCATTTTGAAGCGGTTATGAGGCAGGTGGCAGACACGAAAGAACCAGATCATATCTATACTTTCGGGCTGGAACAAGAGGCAGATTTTACAGCAAATCACATCCGAGTTGTGTCCGAACCAGATTTTGTGGGAGTGGATTTTCATGTTGCTGCAAAGGAAACGCCTCCTTTGGAGGTTCGTGTGAATATTCCGGGACGGTTTAATGTATACAATGCTTTGGCGGCTGTATCCGTATGCAGCTTTTTTGGCCTTCCCAGGGAAAGCATCTGTCATGGGCTGGAGCATCTTCATGTAAATGGGCGGATGGAGATTGTGCATACGTCTTCCCGCTGTACGGTGATCGTGGACTATGCCCACAACGCGGTCAGTATGGAAAGCCTGCTGATGACACTGCGGGAGTATCATCCCAAACGGCTGGTATGCGTGTTTGGATGTGGCGGTAACCGATCCAAGGACCGCAGATATTCCATGGGGGAAATCGGCGGAAGACTGGCGGATCTGTGTATTCTGACGGCGGACAATTCCAGGTTTGAACGGGTGGAGGATATTCTTGCTGATATACGGGGAAGCATTGAGAAGACCGGAGGGGCATTTATCCAGATTCCGGATCGGAGAGAAGCCATCGCGTACAGCATTGTCCATGCGCAGCCAGGGGATATGATTGCGGTTATTGGGAAAGGACATGAAGACTATCAGGAGATTGAGGGAGTCCGATATCCGTTTTTGGATCGGCAGGTGATCCAGGAAGTGATTCAGGGGCTTTCATAAAAATTGTTTGAGCCACATATCAGAAAGGAAACATGCTATGGAGGGAATGACAGTATATGATCTGGTGACAGCTACCGGCGGCACGCTTCTTTTGGGAAAGGGCGATAGTTCTGTGACAGGGGTTGCCATTGATTCCAGAGAAGTAAAGGAAGGCGATCTGTTTGTGCCTCTCATCGGGGAACGGATCGATGCTCACAAATATATTGAGGCAGTGTTGAGGCAGGGAGCCGGAGCCGTCTTGACAAGCAGGGAACCGGATGAGAGCTGGAAACATGCCGGCGGCAAGGGTGCTGTCATCCAGGTGGAGGATACCAAAAAGGCCCTTCAGGCAATCGGAAGTTATTATCGAGACCGGTTGACCCTTCCTCTTGTAGGAGTTACAGGAAGTGTGGGAAAGACTACCACCAGGGAAATGATCGCGGCGGCCCTTTCCGCCAGGTACCAGGTGTTTCAGACACCGAAAAACCATAACAGCCAGGTTGGCGTTCCTATGACGCTGACAGAGATAAGCGGCCGGGATCAGGCGGGAGTCATTGAGCTGGGAATGAGTGAGCCAGGGGAGTTGACTGTCATCGCCCAAATCGCCCGGATTGATCTGGCAGTGATTACCAACATCGGGGTGGCCCATATTGAGCAGCTGGGATCCAAGGAGAATATTCTGAAAGAGAAACTTACCATTCAGGATGGCCTGAAGGCTGGCGGTGTTTTGATTCTAAACGGCGATGATTTGCTGCTTCAGACGGTTAAAGCAAAGGACGGCTGCCACACAGTCTTCTATGGAACCGGGGAAGCCTGCCAGTACCGGGCTGTAGACATCCGGCTGGAAAATGGATACCCACAGTTTACAGCTATATGCAGGAAAGACAGGCAGGACAAGGAGCCCAGACGTATTCCTGTGTCCCTCCATGTCTTAGGCAGACATCAAATATGGAATGCCCTGGCAGGCCTTGCGGTTGCAGACCATATGGGAGTGCCCTTAGAGAAAGCGGCGAAGAGGCTGGAGGAGTTCAGCGGCGTAAAAAACCGTCAGCAGATCTATGAGCTTCGCGACGGCCTGGTGTTGATTGACGACACGTACAATGCCAGCCCGGTGTCCATGGAAGGAGCCATTGACATTCTGGATTCCAGAACAGAGGCTGCCAGGCGGATTGCCGTGCTGGCGGACATGAAGGAATTGGGGGCGGATGCCTGTATGTATCACAGGCAGGTTGGAGAATACCTTGGAAAGAAGAAGGTGGATATCCTGGTGACTTACGGAGAACTGGCACAGCAAATCCAGGCAGGTGCCCTCAAGGCAAATCCACGCTTAACGGCTCTGTGGTTTTCCGAATCCCAGAAAGAAGAATTGAAACATTGGCTTGAGGCGCAGCTCCAGCCAATGGACTGTATTTTACTGAAAGGCTCCAACAGCATGAAGTTAGGAGAAGCGGCAGACTATGTACGCCAACATTATCATTGATATCTCTCATGAGAAAGTAGACAAGACATTTCAATATAAGATTCCAAAGCCGTTGGAGGGTCAGATTCAGGCGGGAGTTTTGGTAACCATTCCGTTTGGCAAGGGAAATCATGAGAGAAAAGGATATGTGGTGGGGATTACGGATCAGGCGGAATATGATCCGGTCCGGATAAAAGAGATCACAGGCGTGGTGGCCGGAAGCGTGACGGCGGAGTCCAAGCTGATTCAGTTGGCCTGGTGGATGAAGGAACGGTACGGTTCCACCATGAACCAGGCATTAAAAACCGTACTGCCAGTAAAGCAAAAGGTACGGCAGAAGGAGAAACGGTTTTTGGTATGTCGGTTGGGGAAGGAGGAGCTTGAGCAACGGATTTTGGAAGCAGAGAAAAAAGGGTATAAGGCCAGAGAACGGTTGCTCAGAGCATTTCAGGACACTTCTGTCATCCCTTATATGGTGGCAGTTAGCCAGATGAATGTATCTATGGCCTCCATTAAGCCAATGATTGAAAAAGAGATTCTTTCCATGGAGTCGGAAACCATATACAGAAATCCAAAGATCCACGGAAGCCGGAAGGCGGCTATCGTGGACCTAAATCAGGAACAATCGGCTATTGTCCAGGATTTTGCCATCCGGTATGACCAGGGTATCCGTGAGACTTCCCTGGTTTATGGCATCACCGGAAGCGGAAAGACAGAAGTTTACATGGAGATGATAAGCCATGTGCTGAAACAGGGAAAACAGGTGATTGTCCTGATTCCTGAAATCGCCCTTACGTATCAGACGGTCCTTCGTTTTTACCGCAGGTTTGGTCCCCTTGTATCTATCATGAATTCCAGGATGTCTGCAGGGGAGCGGTATGACCAGTTTGAACGGGCCAGGGCAGCGCAGGTGAAGATCATGATTGGCCCTCGGTCGGCCCTTTTCACGCCATTTCCGGCTCTTGGGCTGATCATTATCGATGAGGAACATGAAAGTGCCTATAAAAGCGAATTGTCTCCCAGGTATCATGCCAGGGAGACTGCCGGGAAATTGGCGGACATGAACCATGCCTCCCTGGTGCTAGGGTCCGCAACTCCTTCTCTTGAGGCATATACCAGAGCCCTTCACAAGGAATACCGCTTATATCGGCTTTCAAAACGGGCCAAAAGGGACAGTCATATAGCCCAGGTTCAGGTAGTGGACTTAAGAGAAGAGTTGAAACGGGGAAATCGGTCCATCTTCAGTGAGGCATTAAAACAGGCTATGAAGGAACGGCTGGACAACCAGGAGCAGATCATGCTCTTCTTAAACCGAAGAGGGTATGCTTCCTTTGTTTCCTGCCGTTCTTGCGGGGAGGCAGTCAAATGTCCTCACTGCGATGTGACCCTGACCCTTCACCACAAAAACCGGCTAAAATGTCATTATTGTGGCTATGAGACTCCTTTGCCAGACCGGTGTCCAGTATGTGGTTCTCCGTATATTGCAGGATTCGGCACTGGAACCCAGAAGATCGAGGTTATGGCCAGGCAGTTATTTCCTCAGGCCCGGATTCTCCGGATGGATCTGGACACCACATCGTCAAAAGACGGCCACCAGGAAATTTTGTCGAAATTCGCAGAAAAAGAGGCGGATATTTTAGTTGGGACCCAGATGATTGTCAAAGGGCATGATTTTCCCAATGTGACCCTGGTTGGCGTTCTGGCTGCGGATCTTTCCCTCTATTCTCCTGATTTCCGCTGTGGCGAGAGAACCTTTCAGCTTCTTACCCAGGCAGCAGGCAGGGCCGGGAGAGGGCAGAAAGCGGGGAACGTAATTATCCAGACCTACAGCCCAGACCACTACAGCATTGCCTGTGCAGCCGGACAGGACTATGAAGGGTTCTACTACAAAGAGATGGCTTACCGGCAGGCCCTTCACTATCCTCCGGTCAGTCAGCTTCTGTCAGTTCTCATGTCTGGAAAGGATGAAGCCGTGCTTAAACAGGCGATGGAACAGATGCACATGCAGATCTTGTCCTCTGTCTGGGCTGGCCAGGTGGAAGTCATCGGACCTGCAGATGCGTCCGTTTACAAAGTTAATGATATCTATAGAAAAATTTTATACTTGAAACAGGAAAACTATGGTATACTAATAACCATTAAGGATAAGCTGGATCGTTTCAGCCGTGCTTCCTCCTGGTTTTCCCATGTGACAGTCCAATACGATTTTGCGTAACGAATACATGAAAAGGAAGGGAAAAAGAAATGGCAATTCGAACAGTAAGAGTGGTTGGAGATGATATTTTATATAAACCGTGCAAACCAGTGAAAGCGATGACACCCCGGCTTCTGGACCTGGTTGAGGATATGTTTGAGACCATGTATGAGAGCAACGGTGTCGGGTTGGCCGCTCCTCAGGTAGGGATCCTGAAGCAGATTGTGGTTGTCGATGTGGATGACGGCAATCAGTATGTATTTGTCAATCCAGAGATCCTGGAGGAGGAGGGAAGCCAGACCGGGCAGGAAGCCTGTTTAAGCGTCCCTGGAAAGTACGGAATTGTCACCAGGCCTTATAAAGTAAAGGTACGCGCTTTTGATGAAAATATGGATGAATTTGTCCTGGAGGCAGAGGATCTACTGGCCAGGGCCATCTGCCATGAATGTGCCCATTTAAAAGGAGAACTTTACATTTCCGTCATAGAGGGAGAACTGATGGATGCGGAGGAGGAAGCATAGGGTAGTCGGTATCCCTGTGGTTTTCCAGAAAGGAGAAGGAGGCAGGATGAAGATTGTTTTTATGGGAACGCCGGATTTTTCCGTTCCAGTTTTAGAGGCGTTAGCAGGAGCGGGAGAACCTTATCAGGTCATAGCCGCTGTGACCCAGCCAGATAAACCGAAAGGAAGAGGAAAGGCAGTGTCCATGAGCCCGGTGAAGGAGAAGGCTCTGGAACTTGGGATTCCTGTGTATCAGCCGGTGAAGGCAAGAGACCCTGAGTTTGTGCAGGTGTTACGGAATCTGAACCCGGATATAATCGTGGTGGTGGCATTCGGCCAGATCCTGCCAAGAAGCATACTGGATCTTCCGCCTAAGGGCTGTGTCAATGTCCATGCATCCCTCCTTCCCAAGTACCGGGGAGCGGCGCCGATTCAGTGGGCGGTGATTGACGGGGAGAAAGAAAGCGGTGTGACCACTATGATGATGGATGAGGGGATTGACACCGGCGATATGCTGGAGAAAATGTCTGTAACCTTAAGTCCGGATGAAACAGGGGGAAGCCTCCATGATAAATTAAGCAGGATGGGGGCAGAATTAATTCTGTCCACTTTGTCAAAGATTCTGGAGGGAACCATCACGGGGATACCTCAGACAGAGGAGAACACCTGCTATGCCAAGATGCTTCAAAAATCCATGGGAGAGATTGACTGGACCATGGATGCAGCTTCCATCGAACGGTTGATCCGTGGCCTTGATCCGTGGCCCAGCGCTTACACCAGATGGAACCGGAAGACATTAAAGATTTGGAAGGCCCAGGTTCTTCCAGATGAGTATGAAGGGGATTGTGGAGAAGTGGTATATACAGATAAAAAGGCCATCTATGTGAAGACCGGAAGGGGCACTCTTTCCTTAAAGGAATTGCAGCCGGAAGGCAAGAAACGGATGGATGTGGAAGCATTTCTGCGGGGCTATCCCATAGAGGTGCACACGGTTTTTGAAAGGAGTTGTTAAGATGTACGGTTACTATGGATATGGCTTTTTTGACCCTACTATGATTCTGGTGCTGATTGGAGCCGCGCTTTCCATGTGGGCGTCTGCCCGGGTGAAGAGCACGTTTCAAACCTATTCCCGGGTGCGGAGCATGACCGGAATGACCGGCGCGGAAGCTGCCAGAAGGCTTCTAAATTCCCAGGGGATTTTTGATGTATCCATTGAGTCGGTGCCCGGACAGTTGACAGATCATTATGATCCCAGAACCAAGACGCTGCGCCTGTCAGAGCCAGTATATAGCTCTGCATCCGTGTCTGCCATCGGCGTTGCAGCCCATGAGTGCGGCCATGCCATCCAGGATCATGTGAATTATGCTCCGTTAAAGCTGCGGGGGGCCTTTGTTCCAGTAGCAAATCTGGGAAGCCAGCTGTCCTGGCCGATTATCTTTCTGGGACTGATCATCGGCGGCATGGGGAGCACCATGGTCAATATTGGAATCTGGATGTTTGTGTTGGTGGTTCTTTTCCAGCTGATTACCCTGCCGGTAGAGTTAAATGCATCCAGACGGGCTGTGGTTTTACTGGATCAGATAGGTATTCTTCAGGGAGAGGAAGTAGGCCAAACCAGAAAAGTGCTGGGGGCGGCTGCCCTCACCTATGTAGCTGCGGCTGCAGCTTCAATCCTGCAGCTTCTTCGTCTGGTGATCCTGTTTGGAGGAAGGCGAAACCGTGACTGATACCATAAACAAGAAGGCCAAGCCTTCCAAGATCCGGGAACTGGCCCTGGACGTACTGTATGAGATTCTTGAAAAAGGCGGATACAGTCACGTGGTCCTTAACCAGGCATTAAGCAAGTACCAGTATTTGGAGAAGCAGGATCGTGCCTTTGTCACACGAGTGACAGAAGGAACCCTGGAATATTTGCTTCAGATTGACTATGTGCTGAACCAGTTTTCCAAGGTGAAGACAGACAAGATGAAGCCTGTTATCCGCACTTTGATGAGGATGTCTGTGTACCAACTACTGTATATGGATCGTATTCCGGATTCTGCTGTGTGCAATGAGGCTGTCCTTCTGGCGCAGAAGCGTCAGTTTCAAGGGTTGAAAGGCTTTGTCAACGGAGTCCTCCGAGCCGTCTCCAGACAGAAAGACCAGCTTGTCTTTCCAGGCCTTTCTGTCAGATATAGCATGCCTTCCTGGATTCTGTCTCTGTGGAGCCAGACCTACGAAACAGCTACCATAGAGACAATGTTGTCCTATTTTTTAAGTCCTCATCCACTTACCGTCCGCTGCAATATAAACCGTACGGACAAGAAAACCATCGTTGGCAGCTTGGAAAGCCAGGGAGTCCAGGTGACAGAAAGCCGGCTGCTTGACAGCGTCCTGTATCTGGAGCATGTGGATTATCTGGACAAGCTGGAAGCATTTTATAAAGGATGGATTCAGGTGCAGGATTTAAGCTCCTGCCTGCCTGGACTGGCCGCCAGCCCCCAAAAAGGCGATGTGGTGCTGGATGTGTGTGGTGCGCCTGGCGGAAAAAGCCTTCATATCGCGGATCTTCTTGACGGAACCGGTCATGTGGAGGTGCGGGATAAAAGCAGTTATAAAGTAGACATGATAAAAGAGAATATTGTGCGTTCCGGCCTGTCCAATCTGACGGCTTCCGTGTGGGATGCCCTTGAAAGGGATGATTCCTTTGTGGAAAAAGCAGACATTGTCATGGCAGATCTGCCTTGTTCCGGGTTAGGGATCCTGGGGAAGAAACCGGATATCAAACAGAAGATGACCTTAGACGGAGCCGTCGCCTTAGCGAAGCTTCAAAGATCCATCTTGTCGGTGGTGTACCAGTATGTAAAACCAGGAGGAATCCTGGTCTATAGCACCTGTACCATAGATCCAAAAGAAAATGAAGAGAATGTTGCATGGTTTCTGGAACGGTATCCGTTCCGGCCTGTGAATATAGAGGGAAGATTAGGAGAGGAGCTGAAGAGTGATACCATGAGGGAAGGATATATTCAGCTTTTGCCTGGAATCCATCCCTGCGACGGGTTCTTTCTTTCAGTGTTGCAGAGAATATAATGGAAAAAATCGATATTAAATCCCTGACTTGCCAGGAACTGACAGAAGAACTTAAGAACATGGAACTGCCGGCCTTCCGCGCCAGGCAGATCTATCCGTGGATCCATGAGAAGCTTGTGGATTCTTTTGATGACATGACCAATCTTTCGAAGGATTTAAGGAACCGCCTTAAGGAACGCTTTGAATGGGTTTCTCTGTCTGTGGCGGATGTGCGGATTTCCCAGGCAGATGGAACCAGGAAATATCTGTTTGCCTTGCCGGATGGCCATGTGATCGAGAGTGTTTTGATGAAATATAACTACGGTAATTCTGTCTGCATCTCTTCCCAGGTGGGATGTCGGATGGGATGCCGGTTTTGTGCGTCTACTCTGGACGGGCTTGTGAGAAATCTGCGTCCTTCTGAGATGTTGGAGCAGATTTATCAGATTCAGAAAGATTTAAAGAAGCGGATTTCCCATGTGGTGGTGATGGGATCCGGGGAGCCTCTTGACAATTATGATCATTTTGTCCGTTTTGTCCGGTTGTTAAGCAGCGAGGGCGGATTGAACATCAGCCAGCGTAATATCACCGTATCCACCTGCGGAATCGTACCTGGCATCCGAAAGCTGGCAGGGGAACATCTTCAGATTACCCTGGCATTGTCTCTGCACGCCCCCAGTGATGCCGTTCGAAGAAAGCTGATGCCCTCGGCGAATACATACCGCCTTGCCGATATTTTAGAGGCATGCCAGGAGTATTTTGACCAAACCGGGCGCAGGGTGACCTTCGAGTACAGCCTGGTGAAAGGGGTAAATGATAATCTTTCGGAAGCCCAGGCCCTTGTCCGTTTGATAAAACACAAAAATGGACATGTGAATCTGATTCCGGTTAACCCGATTCAGGAACGGGACTATGTCCAGCCCAATTCCCAATCGATTCAGGATTTCAAAAATTATCTTGAAAAAAATGGGATTCATGTTACTATAAGAAGGGAAATGGGCCGCGATATCGGCGGAGCATGCGGACAGCTTCGAAAAAGTTATCTTGATCAAAAAAAGGAGGGGTGAGGATGCAGGCATACGGGTTTACCCATGTGGGAAGAGTTAGGACCCACAATCAGGATTACCTTTACTCCTCGTCAGATCCAGTGGGGAATTTAAAAAATCTGCTTCTTGTAGCAGACGGAATGGGAGGACACCAGGCTGGAGATTACGCATCCAGATATGTGGTGGAGCATCTGGTATCTTATTTTAGAGACAATGGGCATGGGCCTGTGGTGTCTGAGTTTTCCAAGGGCATTCAGATGGTCAATGAACAATTGTATGGAATCTCCATGGGAGATCCTGCCTACAGAGGCATGGGCACTACCTTGGTGGCTGCTTCCGTAGAAGATGATACATTGTATGTGGCAAATATCGGCGACAGCCGCCTTTATCTGTATAGAGAACACTCCATGGTTCAGATTACCAGAGACCATTCTTTTGTGGAGGAGATGGTTGCCTTAGGCCAGATGAACCGAAACAGCCAGGATTATAGGGAGAAGAAAAACATTATTACCAGAGCCGTAGGGACCGCATCCCATGTATCGGCAGATTTTTTCGAGGAGCCTTTGCAGCCGAAGGATCTGATCCTGATGTGTTCTGACGGCTTATCCAATATGGTCTCAGAAACGGAGATGGTTCTCTGCCTGGAGCAGGCGCTCTCTCTGAGGCAGAAGACAGAGCAGTTAATCGATTTGGCCAATCGGCATGGCGGGAAAGACAACATCACGGTGCTTCTTGCAGACCCGCAGGTAAGTGAGGTGGCACCATGTTAAGAGCAGGAACCTATTTACAAGAGCGATATGAGATTCTGGAACTGATCGGATCCGGCGGAATGGCGGATGTGTATAAAGCCAGATGCCACAAGTTGAACCGACTGGTGGCAGTTAAGGTTTTAAAGGAAGAGTTTAGCAATGATGCTGGTTTTGTCAGCCGGTTTCAGATGGAAGCCCAGGCGGCAGCCAGGCTGTCCCATCCCAATATTGTCAATATCTATGATGTTGTGGATGAAGGCAATTTTCATTATATTGTGATGGAACTGGTGGAAGGTGTTACCTTAAAAAATTATATTGCCAAAAAAGGGATATTGGATATTAAGGAAGCTGTGGGGGTTGCCATTCAGGTCGCCCAGGGAATCGCAGTGGCTCATGAACATCAGATCATACACCGGGATATTAAGCCGCAGAATATGCTTATATCCAGAGATGGCAAGGTAAAGGTGGCAGATTTTGGGATCGCCAAAGCAGCGACCGGGCAGACCACCACTATGGCTGCCATGGGCTCGGTTCATTATATCTCTCCGGAGCAGGCCAGAGGCGGATACAGCGACTCCAGAAGCGACATCTACTCCCTGGGAATCACCATATATGAGATGGTGACCGGCAGGGTTCCGTTTGCCGGGGACAATACCATTGCTGTGGCGCTGGCTCATTTGGAGGAGCCTATTGTCCGGCCAAGCGTCTATAATCCGGCAGTTCCAGTCAGTCTGGAGAATATTATCTTAAAATGTACGGAGAAGAAGCCGGAACATCGGTATTCTACTACTGCAGAGGTGATTGCCGATTTAAAGCGCTCCCTGATCTATCCCAATGAGGATTTTGTGACCAGGACATCGGATCAGGACTTTGGCGGCGAGACCGTCACCATCAGTGACCGGGAATTAAATGCAATCAAGGTGGGGCAGAAGAATTATCACACCGGTGGTTCCCTTTCCGGAGGCTATGAGGCGGCTCCGATTCAGAATATAGAGTATTCCAATGAGAAGTATCCAGACAGAGGGTATTCAGATCGGGAGTACACCAGCCGGGAGTATTCGGACAGAGGGTATCCGGGCCGGGACTATCCGGACAGAGATTACGAAGAACGGGACTATGAAGGCCTGGGCTACGAAGACCGAGATTATCCTAATCACCGGGAATATAACCGGTCTCCTCACAATGATGTAAATCCAAAACTGGAGCGGATCATGACTGGTGTAGGTATTTTGGCAGCCATTTTAATTGTCGCCTTGTTAGTCTTTGTGTTTGTTCGGCTGGGAGGCGTGTTCAGTCTTGGCAGCGGCAACAAGCCAACCACCATTCAGACAGAAACCGTTCCGGTTCCGGAGGAAAGCACCTTAAGTGATACAGAGGTGTATATGCCGGATGTCCTGAACTTGCCGGTTGACATTGCAAGGGATAAATTGAAAGAATCAACCCTTGTTATGAATATTGTAGACTATGTAGACTCTGATACAGTGGAGAAGGATTATGTGCTTTCTCAGGATATTCCGGAGGGAAGCGTGGTAAAGAAATATTCAACCGTAGATGTCTATGTCAGCAATGGAAGCGATCTGGTGGATCTGACTCCTTTAAATCTTATTGGGATGAACGGGGAGGCGGCAAAACTTTTATTGGAGCAGTATAAGTTAAAACCGGTTCTTAATCAGGAAGCCCACGACAGCATACCAGAAGGGCAGGTAATTCGCTATGAACCTGCTTCGCCTCACATTCCAAGGGAAGGAGAAACGGTTACCCTTTTTGTCAGTACAGGCCCTACCCGTGCGGTGCCGGATCTGCGGGGGCTTACAGAGGAAGATGCCATCAACCGTCTGGCAGCTGCAGAGTTGAATCCAGGGCAGGTAACCTCTCAGAATGACGATACTGTGCCGGAAGGCCATATCATCAGCCAGGAGTTTGAGGCCGATACTATGTTGAAGGCAGGCACGTCCGTCTCTTATGTTGTAAGCCTTGGCCCTAAAGGAAAGCGGTTTATCGGTGCAATCCGTTCTACGTTCCAGTTGCCGCCCAGCGAGATGCCCATCCAGGTGGATGTAATCGTGCGGTTAAAACAGGATTATAATGGGGAGGCTACCTATACGACGTTGATGGAGACAAGAACCGTTCACAGCGGAGATGTGCTTTCCATTGATTATCCAAACATAGAAGGAATCTCCGGACTAAGTTATGGGGAAGTGGAAGTGGTCAGTGTCGCAGACGGAATGGTGCTGCAAAGTTATCCAGTGGCATTTTTTGAGACAGAATGAGGCAGATGTGTGACAGGGAAAATCATAAAGGGAATTGCAGGATTTTATTATGTGTATGGGGAAGATCATCAGGTATATGAATGTAAGGCCAAAGGAATCTTCCGGAACCGAAGCATCAAGCCTTTGGTCGGGGATGATGTAGAGATTGCTGTGTTAGGCACACAACCGCCGGAAGGGAATATTGACAAGGTTCTTCCCAGAAGAAGCATGTTGATACGGCCGGCTGCAGCTAATGTAGATCAGGTGCTGGTGGTCTTTGCCCTGGCAGATCCGGAACCAAACTTAAATCTTCTGGATCGGTTTCTGGTGATGGTAAAACGGCTTGGAATTCCGGCGGTTGTTGGTTTTGGCAAGATGGATCTATCGGACGAGAACAAGGCAGAGAACTATCGGATGATTTATGAGTCTGCCGGGTATCCGGTGGTATGCTTCAGTACCTATGAAGATTATGGAATCACAGCGGTGCAACAGATATTGAAAGGAAAAACCACGGCGCTTGCAGGGCCCTCCGGAGTGGGGAAATCCTCTCTGATGAACCGGATTCTGCCAAATGCGCAGATGGAGACTGGGCGCATCAGTGAAAAAATAAAGAGGGGCCGACACACCACAAGGCATTCAGAGTTGTTCTGCACAGAGCCGGGAACATATCTTATGGATACACCTGGATTTAGTTCTGTTTTTGTGGAAGATATGGAAGAACAGGAGTTAAAAGAGTATTTTCCGGAATTTGAGTTGTATGAGGATCATTGTCGTTTTTCCGGATGTGTTCACATAGGAGAAACGGTTTGTGGGGTTAAGACTGCGGTGGAAGAGGGGAAGATCAGTAACAGCCGTTATGGAAACTACCAACTGTTTTATCAGGAACTAAAGAATAAAAGGAGATACTGATATGATTATTTTGGCGCCCTCTGTTTTAGGGGCAGATTTTAAGAATCTGGAAAGCGAGCTTAAGGCCGTCAGCAGTGCCGGAGCCCAGTATGTTCATCTGGATGTGATGGACGGTGATTTTGTACCCAGCATTTCATTTGGCATGCCTCTTATTTCTTCTATCCGAAGCTGTACGGATCGAGTCTTTGATGTCCACATGATGGTGCGGGAGCCTTATCGGTATATTAAGGAGATCTGTCAATGTGGGGCTGACCTGGTTACAGTGCATGCTGAGGCTTGCGGACATTTAGACTCCACCATAAAGGTGATCCGTAAAAACGGGGCAAAAGCAGGAGTCGCCATCAATCCCAGCACGCCTATCAGTGTCATTGACCTGATCCTGCCTCAGGTGGATATGGTTCTGGTTATGACTGTAAACCCTGGTTTTGGCGGACAGGAACGGATCCCCTATACCTTGGATAAGGTGCGTCGCCTTAGAAAGCGCTGCCAGGAACTAGGACTTTCTATGGATATTCAGGTGGATGGTGGTGTAACCCTTGACAATGTCCGTGAATTTCTGGATGCAGGTGCCAATGTGATCGTCTCTGGATCTGCAGTCTTCAAGGGAGATGCAGCGGCAAATACCCGACGCTTTTTTGAGATTTTTCAAGACTATGCAAAGGGAAGCAAAACACAATGAAGGCAGAAACAAGGGAGACAGAGAAAAAAGGATTGATTCTAACCGGCGGAAGGTTTGATTTGGCTTTTGCCGGTTCTTTTTTGCAACAGGAAACCATGGATTGCGTGGTCTCTGTGGATGGCGGCTTAACTTATACAGAACAACTGGGACTGATTCCCACGGCTATTGTGGGAGACTTTGATACGATTGACCCTCGGATCCTGGAACGATACCGAAACATGCCAGGGATTCTGTGGGATGTCCACAAGCCGGAAAAGGATGAGACAGACACGGAACTGGCCATCAACACAGCCCTAAAGCTGGGGTGCAGAAAACTGTTCCTTCTGGGAGCCACCGGCGGAAGACTGGATCATGAGTGGAGCAATCTGCACCTTTTAAAGCTGTGTCTGGATCTGGGAGTGGAAGCTTGTCTCATGGATAGGCAGAATAAGGTATATCTGCTTTCTAAAGGGAAAACCTTTTATCGCAGCTCGCTGTATGGAACCTATGTCTCGTTTCTTCCCTTGACCGAGCAGGTACAGGGAATTACCCTGACTGGGTTTAAGTATCCACTGTACAAGAAAAACATCCATATCGGAGCCGAAGCCGGCCTGTGCATCAGCAATGAGCTGGCAAAGGATGAGGCCAAGATTGTGTTCGAGGAAGGGATTCTCATCTGTGTGGAATCTAGGGACTAGTGTAATTACAGTGAATCCAAAACAAACTGGCATGGTTTAAAATTTGAAAACTGGCTATTTCTATCATTCCACTAGTGTGTTATCATGTGCTACATACAAGGCACACGCTACATACAAGACACACAAGGAGGAATGGACTTATGAATGAAAAAAATGAAAAGGTATATAAGATTGTGATTACCGGATTGATGGCGGCTCTTTGCTATGTGGCATTTACATTTTTGAAGATTCCGATCCCCACCTTTGGCGGTGATATGGTGGCCCTTCATATCGGCAATGCATTCTGTGTTCTGGCAGCCCTTCTGTTAGGCGGCGGCTATGGCGGTATTGCTGGTGCACTGGGGATGACGATTGCGGATCTGTTGGATCCAGCCTATGTGACCAGCGCTCCGAAGACCTTTCTTTTGAAATTCTGTATTGGATTGATTGCAGGCCTGGTCGCACATAAAATTGCACACATTACTCAGGATCATGACAGCAAATATGTGTTTAAGTGGTCCCTCATCGCTTCCATTGCAGGTCTTGGATTCAATGTAATTATGGATCCAATCGTAGGATATTTCTATAAAAATTACATTCTGGGAGTAGAATCTTCCGCTGCCAAAATCATGTCCACCTGGGCTGCCGGAGTTACGTTTATCAACGCGGTTGCCGGAACCATTGTTGTGGTAGTGGTGTATATGGCGGTAAGGCCAGTCTTAAAAAAGGCAGGGCTGTTCTTCCATATTCCCTCGTAAAAGGATTGGTTTGGGTTCCACATACCTTCTTCCATGCCGCGAAATTGTTTATTGCATTCAGTACCATTCTGATGTATAATCACACAAGATCAAGCAATTCACTGCTTTTATTGTGATATGTTATTAATTTTGTGGCAGGAGGAAGAACATGTTAGATTTAAAGTTTGTAAGAGAAAATCCAGAGGTAGTAAAGCAGAACATCCGCAATAAATTTCAGGAATCTAAGCTTTCCTTAGTAGATGAAGTCATCGATCTGGATGCTAAGAATCGGTCGGCAAAGGCCGAGGCAGACAATCTTCGCGCTTCCAGAAATAAATTATCCAAACAGATCGGACAACTGATGGGACAGGGTAAAAAGGAAGAGGCAGAGGCTGTCAAGTCTCAGGTTACAGCCAATGCGGCTCGTTTAGCTGAGTTGGAAGAGTTAGAGGCAAAACTGGAAGAAAAAATCTTAAAGATTATGATGACCATTCCCAATATCATTGATCCCAGCGTGCCCATTGGCAAAGATGACAGTGAGAATGTGGAATTGGAGCGTTTCGGCGATCCGGTTGTTCCGGATTTTGAGATTCCATACCATACGGATATCATGAAGAACTTTGACGGAATCGATCTGGATGCTGCTGGAAAAGTGGCTGGTAATGGCTTTTACTATCTGATGGGGGACATCGCAAGGCTTCATTCCGCGGTGATTTCCTATGCCAGAGATTTCATGATTGACCGTGGCTTTACCTACTGCGTACCGCCTTTTATGATCCGCAGCAATGTGGTGACAGGCGTTATGTCATTTGCAGAGATGGATGCTATGATGTATAAGATTGAGGGAGAAGACCTGTACCTGATCGGAACCAGTGAACATTCCATGATCGGTAAATTTATTGATACCATCACGAAGGAAGAGGAACTTCCCAAGACCATGACCAGCTATTCTCCATGTTTTCGCAAAGAGAAAGGTGCCCACGGAATTGAAGAGCGGGGAGTATACCGAATTCACCAGTTTGAGAAGCAGGAGATGATCGTTGTCTGCAAGCCGGAGGAGTCTCCCATGTGGTATGAGAAACTTTGGAAGAATACCGTAGATCTGTTCCGGTCTCTCGATATTCCGGTTCGTACTCTGGAATGCTGTTCTGGAGATCTGGCGGATCTGAAAGTAAAATCCTGCGATGTGGAGGCGTGGTCTCCCAGACAGAAGAAGTATTTTGAGGTAGGTTCTTGCTCCAACTTAGGCGATGCCCAGGCACGCCGCTTGAAGATCCGTGTGGACGGGCCAGATGGCAAATATTTTGCCCACACATTAAATAATACGGTGGTTGCTCCGCCTCGTATGTTGATTGCATTTCTGGAGAATAATCTGCAGGAAGACGGCAGTGTTCGGATTCCTGTGGCTCTGCAGCCATATATGGGCGGAAAGACAGAACTTCGGAAAAAGTAAGAATAGTGCGCCTGTTTTCGATTCTCTTTTGAAAGAAAACAGGCGTATCGTTTACCCTTTTTTAAGCTGTCTTTTTATGTTACTTTTGCGTTTCTGCTATCTCCTTTGGTAACTTTTTTGGATCAGCTAAAAGAGAGTAGTTGGTGTGGTAAATGACAAAACCAGGAGCTCCTCCAGCTGTTTTTTTAACATGTTTTCTCTGGATATAGTCGATTTCTACTTTATCATTGTTTCGGCCCTTGGAATAATAGGCGGCTAAAGCCCCCGCCTCCTCGAAGACCCGATCCGGAAGTTCCTGGCCTTCTGTCTTGACAATCACATGAGATCCAGGAATTCCTTTGGCGTGGAACCACCAATCATTACCAGAGGCAAGCTTAAAGGTAATCTCTTCATTCTGATAATTGTTTTTCCCTACGTAGATGTGAAAGCCATCGGAAGACAAGTAGTGGAAGGGACGGCTGGTGATCTTAGGCTTTTTATTTCCGGCAGCCCGGCGGCGAATATAGCCGTATTCAATCAACTCCTCTTTGATTGGAACCAGATCGTCTTCTTTTAATGCAATGTCCAGGGCAGTGCTGACTGATTCCAGATGCTCAATTTCTTTTGAAGTCCCTTCGGTTAATTCTGTAAGAGCCTCAAAGGTTCGTTTCAGCTTGTTGTATTTATCAAAATATCTCTGTGAATTTTCTTTGGCAGTCAATTGGGGATCCAGAGGGATCTTTATTTCCTCATTAGTATAGTAATTCAGGCATGTTAATTCTTTTTCTCCCCCCTGCAACTCATATCCGTAGGTATTTAATAGTTCGCCATATACCTTATATTTATCTCGTTTTTCTGTATCTTTCAGCTGCTTTTTCTGAAGGTCATACTTTTTATAGTTACGTTCCAGGGCCGTCTGGACAATCTTGCGCAAGTCCACTGATTTTTGACGGATTCTGGTTATGGCATTTTTGGATGCATAATATGTCTCCAAAAGCTGACTGATCGACGAGAAGGCATGAACCTGATAGTCACTTCCAGCCATACAGGTAAGGGGAAGAGAAGAAAATTCTACAGGTTCCTCCCGGCGGTATAGGACATTGGGGGAAAAATGACCTTCCTTCACATCCTCCATCATAAGCGCCAAGGTATGATGAAGATGAGTGGATTCTGCTTCAGACAGTTCATTGGCTGAACGATCGCCGTCAATGGAAGCTAAGTGGCACAGTTCAGTTCCCATAATTGGACTGATTCCTGTCAATTTCAGATACAATGCTTTCTGAATCGGAGCCGGAGTACTGCCAATCACATTCTGAAACGATGTAAGAGATATATGAAGGGGATCCTCTTTGTCCATCGTATGGGGGATAAAATAGTTTCTTCCTGGAAGCACTTCCCGGACAGAGCTTATCTGGGCAGATACATGTTTGATACTGTCCAGGATGGTTCCATCTTCCTTACAGAAAATAATATTGCTGTGCTTGCCCATAAGCTCCACGATCAAGCGTTTGTGACAGATATCCCCCAATTCATCCAGGTGTTCAATCTTAAACTCAATAATCCGTTCCAGACCAGGCTGTATAACCTCCAGAATTCTTCCGGTTCCAATATGCTTGCGCAGAAGCATACAGAAGTTTGGTGCAGTTAATGGGCTAGGCTTATTGTTTTCCGTAAAATAGATTAAAGGAAGGCTGGCACTGGCAGAAATCAAAAGCCGTAACGTCTCCCGGTTATTTTTTATGGTAAACAAAAGCTCATCTTTTTCTGGTTGAGCAATTTTATTTATTTTTCCGCCCTCTAATTTGTTTTTTAAATCTCTGGTCAGATTTGCGATTACAATCCCATCAAAAGCCATATTGATATATCCTCCTTTTGACAAAAACTACTGTCTATTATAACGGAAGAAAGAGAGGTTGCCAATAGTAAATTAAACATTGTAAATTTGTTGGAAATGGTTTACACTAGTGTTGTGACCATTGGCATTATACTCTGGCAAAACTCAGCCGGACAGTATACCTCGCCCGATTTATGGGGCACAATGGTTTCATCTACGAGGAGGAGAAGAGAGGCGATACGGTGGTATCCTTGACAGACGACAATGAATGTAGTCTGATGGAAAATTAGTTTTAAACAAGACATAATGAAATACAGACGATACAATAAAACAAAAGCGGCAAAGGAGAAACGTTATGTCGATTGAACGGGTAAAGGAATATTTTAAATCGTATGGGATGGAAGATAAGGTCATGGAATTTCAAGTGTCAAGTGCAACCGTAGAATTAGCGGCTTCTGCACTTCACTGTGAGCCTCAGCGCATAGCCAAGACCTTATCCTTTCTTATAGACGGACATGGGGTACTGATTTGTATGGCAGGGGATGCAAAAATTGACAACGGAAAGTATAAGGCACAATTTGGAACCAAAGCCAAAATGTTGTCGCCGGATCAGGTCATTCAACTGACTGGACATGCTATAGGTGGTGTATGCCCATTTGCATTGAAGGAAGATGTTCAGGTATATTTGGATCGTTCTTTAAAACGCTTTTCAACCGTCTTTCCCGCCTGCGGAAGTTCCAATAGCGCCATTGAACTTACGATTCCAGAGTTAGAGACGTATTCTGGATATGTTGCATGGGTGGACGTCTGTAAAGGCTATGAAATATGTGAAGAAAGGAGCTCATGAGAATGATAGACGAAATTTTGGGAAATCCCCTTTCTTGGGTAATTTTTGCTCTTGTGATGAGCCTTGTGACTACATTTATGCATTTTAAAAAACGCTGATGATGTGAAACGGTATTTGTTCCAACTATTCGTTAAACTGTTCTTTCGCGAATAGTTATCTGTACTGGCCCGAGATACGCTCTGCCGCCTTTGCCAACGTTATCGTGACTTCAAACGTGTTTTCGCATAAACAGACGAAAGGATTTCTGAAAATATGAAATTACAGAGACTGCTTAGCTTAACCCGCCAAGCGGCAGACGCATATGGTTTGATTCAAAAAGGGGATCGTATTGCCGTTGGAATCTCCGGCGGCAAAGACAGCCTGACGCTTTTGTATGCGCTTTATGGATTGAAACGTTTTTACCCCAATTCCTTTGAATTATATGGGATAACGGTCGATCTTGGGTTTGGAACAACAGATTTTACCAGGGTGAACGCGCTTTGCCAGCAGCTTTCTGTTCCTTATACTGTGGTTCCTACAGATATCGGAACCATTTTATTCCAGATCCGTCAGGAATCCAATCCGTGCGCTCTGTGTGCAAAGCTTCGGAAAGGGGCATTAAACCAGGCGGCATTGGAATTGGGATGTAATAAAATCGCTTATGCTCACCACAAGGATGATGTCATTGAAACCATGATGTTATCCTTGATTTATGAAGGAAGATTCTATTCGTTCTCGCCTGCCACATACTTAGACCGAACTGGTTTAACTGTGATCCGTCCAATGATCTATGTCAATGAGGTGGATGTCATCGGATTTAAAAAGAAATATGATCTTCCAGTTTGCAAAAATCCGTGTCCAGTGGACGGACATACGAAACGAGAATATGTTAAAGGAATCTTAAAGAATCTGGAACGAGAAAATCCGGGAACCAAAGATCGGATGTTCCATGCAATTATAAACGGAAACCTGCCAGGATGGCCGGAATTTGTGACAAAAGAAAGGATACAGCCATGAGCCAGCAATTGCCATATCATGAACAAAAAGATAGGGAAAATATCCTTCATCTCCGAACTATGGTAAAAGAGCTTCCTCCTTTTTGTGTGGATTTTTTCAGAGGGATCGAACCTCAGACTTCTTCCAGAACAAGAATTGCCTATGGGTATGATTTGAACGTATTTTTTGATTTCCTAAAAAAGGAAAATCCGACCATTGCCAAGTTGGAAATCCGGGATATCACACTCTCCCACTTAGACCAAATCACACCGTCGGATCTGGAAGAATACATGGAATATTTAAAATACCGATTCAATGATAAAAACCAGGAAGTGGTCAATAAAGAACGTGGAATCATGCGCAAAATTTCTTCCCTTAAAAGCTTCTACAACTATTTTTACAGGAAAGAAATGCTGAAAAACAATCCAGCAGCCCTTGTACGGCTTCCAAAGCTTCATGAGAAGGAAATCATCCGTCTGGATGTAGACGAGGTCGCACGCCTTCTTGATGCGGTAGAAAGCGGTGAAAATCTTACAGATAAGCAGAAGGCTTTCCATGAAAAGACGAAAATCCGGGATCTGGCCCTTTTAACCCTTCTGTTGGGAACTGGAATCCGTGTCTCGGAATGTGTGGGCCTTGACATTCAGGATGTTGACTTTCACAGCGGCGGAATTCATATCCACAGAAAAGGGGGGAAAGAAGTTACCGTCTATTTTGGCATTGAGGTAGAGGATGCACTGAAGGATTATCTGGAGGAAAGAAAGGCTGTGATTCCTGAAACAGGTCATGAGAACGCACTGTTTCTATCTCTGCAGAGAAAGCGCCTGTCTGTGCGAAGTGTGGAAAATCTGGTGAAAAAATATGCAAGGATTGTAACGCCTTTAAAAAAGATTACACCCCATAAACTTCGAAGCACTTATGGAACCAACCTTTATCAGGAAACAGGCGATATCTATCTGGTTGCAGATGTTCTTGGGCATGCAGATGTCAATACCACCAAAAAACACTATGCCGCTCTGGATGATGCCCGCCGGAGAAGCGCAAGAGATAAAGTGAAGCTTAGGGAACCAACTTGAAAAATAGTCTGTGTATCTGGTCTGGAAGTATCACTCTTCTACAGCGTACATGACGGTCAAGTGACATCCGGCATGAATCATATCTTTTTTAAGGTCATTCATCTGCTTCAATTTTTTAACATATTCTTTTGTCGTCATGCCAGTATAGGGGGCGTACTCTTCTGCTATCGTCCAAAGGCTGTCTCCTGCCTGGATCTCAATACTTTTATAGTAAATGACCTTGCTCTGGCGATTGGTTTCTTCGGCTTTTGAATTCAACAGAGATATGCCGCAAAAGCTAATTCCTAATATTAATATGAAACATGCAAGGAACCAAGTTCTTTTCATACATACCTCCTGTTGTTGTTCTACCAAAGTAATCAAACGCTTGTTCTGAACATCTGTTCGATAAAACTATTATATCATCGAACGGATGTTTGTCAATATATTTTTATAAAAAAATCGAACAAAAGTTTGCATTTTTTTCGAACATATGTTACTATTAGTATAACTTAATGGGATTGATCTGCGGATTCTCGAAGTGGAGTTTGTGGGACTGCAATATTTCATGAGAATTTTATTATGATTCATGGTAGGGTAAAGGAGGTCTATTTATGGCGCAAGGCAAGATTACCGTAAAGCAACAAGAGATTTTAGAGTATATAAAAGAAACTATTTTAAAAAAGGGCTATCCGCCGTCTGTCCGGGAAATCTGTGAGGCTGTCTCTTTGAAGTCCACATCCTCTGTTCACTCTCACCTGGAGACACTGGAGAAGAACGGATATATCCGTCGGGATCCAACGAAGCCGAGAACCATAGAGATCATCGACGATTGTTTTAATCTAACCAGACGGGAGGTTGTGAATGTTCCCCTGGTAGGAACGGTAGCTGCCGGACAGCCGATTCTGGCAGATGAGAATATAGAAAATTATTTCCCTATTCCAGTAGATCTTCTGCCCAATGAGCAGACATTTATGCTGCGGGTAAAAGGGGAAAGCATGATCAATGTGGGAATCTTTGACGGAGACCAGATCATTGTAAAACAGCAGAATACAGCCAGGAATGGCGAGATTGTAGTTGCTTTGATCGACGATTCTGCTACGGTGAAGCGCTTCTATAAAGAAAAGGGATATTACCGGCTTCAGCCGGAGAATGATGCTATGGAGCCGATTATTACTGACCATGTAGAGATTATGGGAACGGTGATTGGATTGATTCGCATGATGGCATAATGAATGGCGATAACAATGTACATGGGGAATCGTCTGTCTATTCTGCGATTCTGCAATGGCTCTGATTTCTGTTGCTTTGGTAAATACAAGGCGTATATCCCCTTGTCCACTGGGGATAAAGAGGGCTGTGAAAAAAGCCTTTTTCTACAACTTTTTTCACAGCCCTATGTTCTTTTTGTTCTGTGGGGACATCCGTTTGCCGGTTCTGGAGTTTGCCGGTTCTGAAACTTCCAAAGTTTGCCGGTTCTTTCTATTATGCTCCCTTATGTTCTTAATGTGTTCGTGCTATGTTTTATTATTTTATAACTACATCATTTTGTAACCACATCGACAGGTACATTGAAGATCTGCGCTACCTTCAGAATGGTATTGATATGTCTTCCTATGGCCGCTGCAAAGTGGTGGGTAGGACCGCACTCGCTCCAACGGTTGACAAATTCTCTTGCCCCACAGGTAAAGCGTGTCCGCATGTTGGTATCTCCGAAGGAAAGGATCTTACCTTCTTCATTGACCCCTTCTGCAGCAATGAATTTAAAGTGTCCATCCCCGTCCTGGGTGATCGCCAGATAGGTGACAGGTCCTGTATATGGATAAAACTGGGTCAGATAGCCGCCTCCGGTTTTTCCATGGAATACTTTTACAATCTTCATCGTTGGTTTCTTATCCGAGATATCCGCATCACCAGATCCGCTATGTCCGATGATAGCAATGTCATCATTGAAATCAATGGAATACATCTCTGCAAGCTGTCCAGTTCCGGAGATTGTTTTTAAAATGCTCATAGCCATAGCAACTTTCATATCACCTTCTACGGCGCAGGCAGTTCCCTGTTTAATCAACATAGAAAAAGCAGGAATAAGCATACTGTCAAGAATGCCAGCCTTGCCTGTAGCAAAACCGTCATAATGGGAAGCAATCAGACCCAGCTTCTCATCTTGAACCCATTTTTCAAAAGCAACCACATATTTGGCCATCTCCCATACTTCTTCAACACTTCCGCCGCCTTCAATGTCAAAGGTATCAAGAATATCCTGAGCCTTCTCGCGGATAGCTTCTTCATCTGTGATATTGTCTGCAATTGCCCACATCTTCTCCCAGTCAAACTGTTTGGTATATAAATGCATCCTTCGATAAAGATTGGATTCATCAATATAGAGATCCATCATACCAGGATAAGGCCTTCCAATCTGTGCGATATTGGTATCCCGGAATCTTCTCCGAACCTGTGCAGCGCGGCACCAGTCTTCAATCTCCGCCTGAACATAGGGATCGCCTCCCTCCACCACTCCAGTGATTACAGCATGTCTTTTATCGAATCTCTCAAGATCTGCCACCATCTCGCCGACAGCACCGCAGGCATATCCTTCGCCAAGCCAGGACGCAATATCTGTATGGTCGTAGTCAAGGGCCTTCAATTTCTGAACATTGACAAGAACCACTGGAACATCTAAATCCTTTACAGCTGGAAGCATATTGTAGGATGTTGCATAGGTAAGAAGCTGCAAAAGTACCAAATCAACGTCTGCTCCCCGGAATAAGTCTCCGGCTGCCTGTGACTGTTCTTTGGTTGTTACGATTCCGCCGTCGATCACTTCCACTGTGTCGGGAAGCGTCTTTTTGAATGCTTCGTACTGTGATTCAAATTCTGGCACCAGTGACGGAAACTGTGGCAGGTAAGCACCTAGCGCAATGGAGAATACGCCTACTTTTGCTTTTGTGTTAACCAGCATAATAACCCCTCCTAATAAATATTGATTTTATCGATCCATACTGCATATTATATCACATCAGGCTTCTGGTAACAATGGAATGTTTGATTCTATTTTGTATGTTCTACTTTGTATGGCTATTTGTACGGTTGGTTTGGGAGACAATGTCATGATACCAGAGTCCCAAGGTCAAAAATCCGATGCAAGCTTGCTTGCAAGAGGATTTTTGGCCTTGGGACC
>CANDZL010000025.1:0-41033 GCA_947425205.1 uncultured Hungatella sp.
AATTAGACTGCCAGCCCTCTTTCCCGGCCCAGGGTGTTCCATAGGCTAAAATCTGGTTCCCGTCATCCCCCAGAATAGGCTTATCCCCATTGATGATTCCCACCTGTTCTCCCATATACCGCTTCCACAAGGCCACATGAGTGGATTTGCCGGTACCACTGGGAGCAGAAAAAAAATAGGCCTTTCCCTGGAACTGAACCACAGCCCCATGGAACACAGCCCGCCCAAAGGCCGGCAACCCTTCGGCAATCTGCCGGTAGATACTTAAACGCTCCAGATAGGTGTCCGGATATGCCGGCGAGGCGGCCCGCTCTGCATTTAACTGCTCTTTTCCTACCTGAACCTCCATATACAGACTCCCCGTATGCCCTCCAGACCTGCCGCATCTCTCTCCACACAGGTAATCCCGGCAATAATCCTGGCTCTCTGGAAATTGGCATACAACCCGAACCGTGATTCCGGCCAGGCGAAGCAAAAATGGTTCTGCTGTATCCATTGAAATCCCCTTTTTGACGAACAAGAACAGGAACAGGATATAATTCCTGTTCCTTATTCTCTGTTCTTGGCTTGACACACTCTATCTCTTATTACCCATTTTGTTATTACTTGTAATGTCCATAGCCGTTGCCATTGCCATGTTCCGTATGTCCCTTGCCAACGCCATTGCCATTGTTGCCATGTCCTTTGTTGCCGTTGCTAGAAGTATACTCACCAGAAGCACAGATAATATCTGCCTCCTCCAGCCTAACAACTTTCATTACAGGTTTCTCGTAGACCATATATCTTCCCCCTTTTCATATAAAACCCTAAAAGCACTATAGCACCCAAAGTGAATGATGTCAATTCATTGTGTTGCTTCGCACTTTTTCTATTATCCATTGCATAGTAAACAGCACCAGCCAGGAAACGTTGTCATTGAAACCCATAATCACAATGAAATTAACCGTGATTATGTTCTTTACAGTTACCGTTTCGGTGTCCAAGAATTTCTCTCTCTATAAACTCCTCCGAGTGTTTTACTGCCTCCTTAAGGGCTTCCTCCACCTTTCTCCATTCTATCTTCTCATAGATCCCCTGCACCCCTTTTTCCTCACCTACGATTCTTTCCTCCAGATGAACGGTGTGTAGAATATCCGCCAGCCTTGCGTTTCTGACACTGTGTGGAAATACGGCAAACTGTTTTTGAAAGATAATGGACATTGCCACTCCATGAAACGAATTTGTCACCACATACTCTGCGTCATGCAGATACTTCAAAAACTCTAACGGCCCGCATCCTACAGCATTGATTTGGTTGTCTGTGCAGTGAAATCCCCGAATTTTGGGAGCCAACATCAGAACATACAATCCCGTGTCCTGTTCAAGTTCTTTCAGATAATCCGCCATCTGCTGGTTATACTCTGTATAGTAAACCGCAATATACCCTTTCCTCCTCTTTCGGTTGGTCCTGATAAGAGCCTCCCACTTCTCCCTTCCAATCAGAAATACAGGATCCAACACCACTTCCAGTTCCTTCTTACACCTTTTTTCCATATATGGAACTGCCGATGGCTCCCGCAGGGAGATTGCATCAAAATTCGTTAGATATTGGGAGATCATCTCATCAAATCCCTCCTCCAACGACTGGGAACCGATACTGGCAGCATAGGCCACATAGCGGGAACGCTCCTTCTTCCACTGGCGGAAGGTACAGAAATACCCTTCCTGAAGTCCTTCGGTTATCCTGGGATTCCACACTTGGTCGCTTCCCACCACATACGTATCGATCTCTTTGTCAAATTCATAGATCTCCCTTGCATCCCGTAAACGCCTGGAACTGCTTGTAAGATACGTTTTTCTGAAATGGCTTATTCTGCACTTTGCCATCAGGTTGCTGTAAAATACGCCTCGGCTTATCTGGCCGATGATCTGTCTTACAACCCGATAGCCTTTTCTTAAACCCTTGTCCTTCTTATTAAACTGAATGAATCGGTACCGATGTCTCAGTTCTTCGGGAAAGTAAGGAATCATGATGGTTTCCTGATGGTGACTCAAGTATGTTTTCATCCCATAACTTTGAAGCAAGGCTCCGTAGTCATCCGCCCAATAGAACGTTAATATGCCGATCATAGCGTTCCTCTCTTTCTGACGTCCGTTTTACTTTCTCATGATCTTCTCTGCTGTCTTCAGATCCAAAACCTGGCTTAAAGCCAGAAATCCCCATCTTCTTCTGGACTTAGGAGCCGGCTTACATAGCCTTGGCTGTAGCACATCTTTTTTCTCACACTGAAAATAGGAGAACTGCTCCTTCACCGCCTGCCAGGCGCGGATCCCTTTTTCATTATGCAGGATCACCAGCGAGGTCCCCATCCCGTCTTCCATATCCGGCCTTATCTTCTCAATTCCCCAGAAATCCCCTATGGTCATGTCGCTTTCCCGTTCCACCCTGCAAAACCTGCAACAATGGCAGGAAGGGCGGAGAATATAATTTTGAAAATATAGCTTGCAGAACAGATCCTGATCCATGGAATGGGAATACGTTTTGTCCCCGATATCCATCGATACCGTATGCCCGTTATTTTTTTCTCTCTTATCCCGAAAACAAAACCGGGAAATGGTTCCGCCGTATGTTTTTTCCAGTTCCTTCCGGTATTTCTTCCATATTCCCGGGGACGGGACCCCATAGCATACCAGATCCACTAAAAGAAGTTTATCCCTTTCTTTTCCAACGAATTGCTTTACTGCCTGGCACTGGCAGGGTGTTCCTGTGAATAGCACCTGCCGTCCATCCTTCAGAATGTTCCCAATCTTCTCATAACAGCCGCCCATCTCACTTTGGACGTACTTGCTTTTCTGCAGCAAACCAAGTTCCTCTGTCCTCTCAATCTCCCTGTGGCGTACCACGCCGTCCCAATCCATCGCTGCGCCAAAGACCACCCCTCCCCCAGACAGGATGAGGCGGGACAGGACAGGAAATACGCCTCCAGAGGTACTAAAGAACCGAATTTCGTCATCCTTTGCCTGTGCTCCCAGATAGATGCGTTCTCCTGCCTCCTCCTTCCTGTCCTGATGGTTCATAGGGCACACAGCCTCACATCTTCCGCAATGGACACACAGATTCTGATTCACCCTGGGATAGGAAAACCCCTCCCAATCTGTCACCATCTGAATAGCCCCCTTGGCGCATGCCTCCTGGCATGCACCACAGCCGCAGCATTGGCTTTTCTTATGAAACAGTTTTGTCATTTTCTCCTCCCCACAGACGTTTTATGGTTCTTTTCCACCCTTTCCCCCAGCAATAGAGGGGATGGCAGAAAAAAGCCAAAAGAACCGTTCCTTTGATTCTCCATGGCCGCTGCCGAAAATACGGATTTTTCATCTCCTGTATGACGGCATTTCTCATCTGGTACAACTCCTCTCTCGGAAGGCAGTCCATGGCACGCTTTAAAATTCTTACGTACTCCCCTTCCCAGAACCGGGCATGTTCCATTCTCCCGTAATTCTGTTCCATACGTTCCATCCGTTTAAACACTGCTCCAGACGCTAGGATTCCCTCCAGGGTAAACCTCAGGGCCCAGGATCCGCCTTTATGTTTCCTGTAATAATACATGGCATCTGTGGTATAAACTGCAGATACGCCTTTCTCCATAAGGCTGTAAAGAAACCAGGTATCCTCCCCCAAGGACAGCCCTTCTTCAAACCGCAGCTTTCCTATGGATTCTTTCCTGATCAGCTTTCCTCCTATGCCTCCAAACAATCGGTTGTTCTGGGAAAACAGATCCGCCGCCTCCCTCTCATCAAGGCGGAACCAGGCTCTCTCCCCTTTCTCCCACTCCTTGCTGCCGTGGAAGCCATTCTCTGTTCTTCCATATTGGCCAAACGCCATATCGGCTCTCTGGGATACCATCTGATTCATCAATGCCTCCAACGTATCCGGGACAACCGTATCATCGCTGTCCATGAAAAAAATCACGTCTCCCCTGGCCATATCCAGGCCGGCATTCCTTGCGGCTGACACCCCTTTATGGCTTTGAGACAGAACTTGGATTCGAGGGTCTCGTTTCATAAATTCATATCCAATTTGGCAGGTAGCATCCCGGGAACCATCATCAATTAGAAGAACCTCAAAATCCCGGTATGTCTGCCTCAAAGCAGAAGAAAGACACTCCGCTACATAACGCTCTGAATTGTATGCCGGTACAAGAATCGAAATCATACTCTTCTTCTCTCCTTGTTCATCGAACCCGCACAAACTTCTGATGTTCAATCCTGTAAATCAGGTCGCACTCATCCGCCAGGTTCATATGGTGGGTAACCAGAAGAATGGTTTTGTTTTTCTTCATCAGCCGGATGGACTCGATCACCGCTTTTTCTGTGTCTTTATCCAGCGCCGCCATAGCCTCATCCATAACCAGCAACTCAAAGTCTCTGTATAATGCCCTGGCAAGCGCAATCCTCTGGCGTTGCCCTCCTGATACGGCTGCCCCGTGCTCCCCAATCAGGTTGTAGATTCCTTCCGGAAGCTTCTCGATGTCCTCTAAGATCTGAGCGATTGCAAGAGACTCCCGTACCCGGTCATCGTCAATCTCGTCTGCAAAAAACGCCACATTATTCCTTACAGTTTCCCCGTTTAAGTAGATTGTCTGAGGAATATAGCTTACAATTCCTCCCAGCATTCCTTTGCACGGGCCTTGGCTGTCGGTCTCCGTTACAATATCATAGTCATCGTAGTAGATGTGCCCCTTCTGAGGTGTCAGAAGCCCCAGAACCAGATCCAAGAACGTGGTTTTACCAATACCAGACGGGCCAATCACTGCAATGGACTTGCCTGCCGGCAAATCAACCGACAGATCGGTAAAAATAGGGGTACCTTCCCTGTAGGAGAAGGTCAGACCGCGGATCTTTAAGCCTTCTGACAGAGTTATCTTCTTCTCTCTCCTCCGTTCGCTTGTCTCTTCCCTTCTCTTTATGGCAGCATACTCTTCCATATTGGCCCGCAGGGATTCGCAGGCTCTTCTCTCGAATTCCACACTGTGCATGCTTTTCACCATGCTGCTTCCTAAGGGAAGCATGCGGACAAGAAGCGTGGTAAAAACAATGGATTCCACAAAAATAGAGGTTAAGTTTAATTCCAACAAAACTCCCAGCAACAGCCCAAAGAAGAAAACCGCCTGAATCACATTGTTCAAAAACACACTGACCGTTGTGTTCTTATACAAAAACCGTTCCTGCATCTGAGCGTATTTCTGTCCATAATTCTCAAAACGACGCAGAGCAGTTTTCCAACACTCATCCAGCTTAAAGATCTTAAACATGCCATAGGCCACTGTAACCTGAGCATTTAACTTGATCTCAAATTTTCTTCTCTCTTCCCCATAATACTTCATGTTCTTCCGGTAGAAAAAATATACAAAGGTTATACATACAAAGAACCCGAGACATCCAATGAGGCCAATATCCTTTGCAATCACCACAAGGGCGATGCAGTAGGCGCCTACCGCCAGCACAGCACTCATAATGTCAATACCATTGACCAAAAGCCGCATGCAGGCCACGCTGTCCCCGCGGATCATGGTAAGGGCCTGCATGGATTCCCTGTGATTATGCCTTAGCAAATCTTCCTTCATAAAAAGCTCATATAGGTTTACAGACAAACGCTGGGCGCCGCCATACAGCAATTGATTCATGATCCTGCTTTTGTACAGTGCAAAAATTCCTTTCAAAATGATTAAAAGGTTCATGGCAAAAACCAAAACAACAAACTCTTTCGATACATGGGCGCCGCCTACCAACTGATTCATAATGGGAAGCATCATGGAAATACCGAACAGATCCACCACAGGCGTCATAATACTCAAGATACTGTAGATGGTTAGTGTCCGTTTTCCTTTGGAATCTAATATACCAATTAAATAGATAAACATTGACTGCATGGTTCTTCTCCATTTTTCTTGTTCATAGGTTCTTTATGGGTTTCCCGTAGAAAGCCAAAGAAATTTTTGCCTTGGCGATCTCCATTTTTTTTCTGTATCTCCTTGCTATGTCCAGCCTGCGCTGCCATTTCCAGCGCTTGATTCTTCGTATCTCCCGGATACTTCGAATATTGCATATGGTGGAGATCTCATGGATCAGTTTCTCATAATCCCTTGTCTTTTTCTCATCCTCTTTCTGGCTTAGCACCCTTCTGGAATGACTGTCCGGATGAACCCGAACACCGTACAGCCTCTCGGGGATGGTGTGACATGTATAGCGATACATGTAAGGAAGCAGCATCTGGAAATTCTGTCCCACCGGGGCTTCCGGAATACGCCTTTGGGGGTATACCGAAAAAAATTCTTTTGTTTTCAGCATATAACAACCACAGCAGACGAATGTGCGAAACTCCAACAGGTCAAAAAAAAGACGGTTTTGTTCTAAATCGCCAATCTTTTCGTCTGACTTTGCAAGTATTCCACTGGTGTCAAAATAGTACATCAGGCTGCGGACACTGTCGCATTCCGGGTGCTCCAAAAGAAAAGCCACTCTCTTCTCAACAGAATCCTTCTCCAGTCTGTCGTCACTGTCCGGCCATATCAGATACTCGCCATGAACCAGGGGAAGGCCCTGGTTGATGGCTGCTGATGCATTCCTGTGGGGGGCGGACACAATCTGATATTCATACCCCCGTTTGGCAAACGGCTCCCGATAACTTTCTGCAATCTCCAGCGTACGGTCATCGGACCCGTCATCCACAAGTATCATTTCCATCCATGGATAGGTCTGCCCTAACACGGATTCCAACATGGAACCAATATACTTCTCCCGGTTCCAGACAGGTGTTACACAAGAAACCAGTCCCTTTTTCCCTTGCACTGCCTTCTCTCCTATCTTATTTTCCATATAGCGGTTCTTTCCTCTTTCGTTTCGTCAATTGGTTCAGCAAGTCTATGCTTTCCTTCCATTCTGTCCTTCTGCGATATGCCATAAAAAGAAGCCCGTTGGGGACAAGACAGCAGATGATTCCCCTCACAAAAAATGTCCCCCATTGAGACAGATGAATGAGCCTGCACAGGCTGTATGTGACAACACATACCCCAAAAGCAAATACCGTATACCGAAGCAATCCCCTCAGATAAGAACAGAGCTGTTCCTTCTCAAATACAGTGGTAAAAAGATTGTGCAACAGCCAGGGCATTCCTACGAAAACCATGGACAGTACCGTGGACAGAAGCACCCCGTATATCCCCCAGTAACGGACCATGACCAGGTTCATACCTAAATTGGTAAGAGCCGTGACCAATGGACGGAAGCGGTCTTTATGCCAGATCCCTGCCGCGTCTTTGTAGGTATTCAACAGCTGATTGATCTCATATACAAAGTAATAGACGCAAAAGCAGATCACCGCGTCAAACTCCAACATGAAGGAGTTGCCAACCCACAATTCCATAAACGGCTGGTAAAGGCACAACAGACAGGCGGCGCAGACCCCGCCGATCCAACAGGTCAGAAAGGTAAGTCTCTTTAAGTCCTTGAAATTCTTCTCCTTTGACTCGACAAGGATGCTGTTGCCAATCCCTGCCATGCAAGCATGGAACAGGATGGCCACAAAGCCGATGACCGATGTCAGGATAAAATAATAATTCTGGTATACCGCAAGCACTGTCAGCCCCAGAAAGGAAGAAATCACAATGGTATCCGCTGAGTTTACAATGACTGCACCGATCTTCGATGTGAATAAGTCGCGGATTCTGTGGCTGATCTCTGTGACAGCAGCTTGATCCAGTTTGCCTCTGGGAGCGTATTCCGGGAACATCTTAGTTACCACCCTTGCTGTCACAAGGTTTGATACTGCCTGGGACAGCAGCATAACCATCAGATACAGATAGTAGTTTCTGAAAACCATCAATACCATAAGCTGCAGGCCATATTGCATGGTATTGACGATCAGCGTTATTTTGCTTGCGATATCATTTCTCTGATGAGCCTGCAAAAGGCAGTTCTTGTATGCAAAGAGCCAGTAGGAGAGAACCGTTGCTCCCAGGTTCAACAAATAAAGAATAGAAAGGTTCATCCCCGCAGGTATATCTCCATGAACCAACCGGGGGATCATGGGCAAAAGGAGCACCCCGATGGCGGCAATCACCCCGCCGATGATCCGATAGTACAACCGATAAAGGCGCATCAGCCCGCAGATAGCGGCATAGTCATCCTCTATGATCGGTTTATACATGCTGTAAACCATGGCGGATCCTACTCCCAGCTCCGCTAAGTTCAGTACCTGCAAGACAGAGGCAAACAGGCTGTTTAACCCCAGGTACGGAACCCCCATAAAATGAATCATAACCGTCCGCATCAAAAAAGGAACGATTGTCTGATACAATTTTAACATGCCTCCAAAAATCACATTTCTCCCGGCATTTCTGGTACGTTCTATCTTCATACTTCCGATTCACCTCTACAGGTTCTTCCCCTATTGCATATCCATAGACCCCTTCAAAAAACGGATCACCTTTTGCCGTTCCATCTCCAGGATCCGGTGGCCGGCCTCATAGCTGCATTCATCCATTTCATTTTCAATGCCGCTGTTTTTGTATTTGCGCTTCAGATCGAATGTGTCCAGGAATGTATCGATTCGGGACATCATGTCAATGCCAAGGCCTTCCCGCGGGTACACCAGAAACGGCTTACCAAATAGAAAAGAAAATACGCATCCATGAAAAGAATCCGTCAGAACCAGGTCTGCATGATCCAGCAAGTAGATGAACTGTCCCGGTCCCAGGACGTACAGTTCCGGTTTCCCGCGATCCATAAGAGAAAGCACCCGTTTCTTCTTTCCGGCTAAGATACGGTCAAGATCCATTATGGCCTGCCTGGACAAATCGCCTAAAAAATAGGTAAGGACATAGGGGGTGTCCGTGTCCACATTCCTGCAAGGTCTTTTTGAAATGTTTCTCCATTCCTCCGGTTCAAGCATCAAGGTGGGATCAATCAAAACCTCCGCCGTCTTGCCTGTAAGTTCCTTTATGATCTTGGCCCCGGCCCTCTCCCTTACGGAAAGGCTGGAAAACGCGGCCAGATGCTGCCGAAACCAGGGCTTCCACTCCTCTGGCAGTTCACCAATGCCAAAGCTGGGAGAAAAACATACTTTCTTGGCCGGCTCTGTGAATGTAAGCAAGAACAGGTCCTTTTTTAACGGATGGGAAGAATACCATGTAGGATTCCAGACCTGGTCGGATCCCACCACAAAATAATCGGCATCCTGGATATCCCCAATTCTTTTTATGTTCTTTGTCTTGATGTATTCCCTGTTAAACTGTTCAAATGCAGATACTTTTAAACGGTATTCCTTCCAATCCTCTTTATCCCCTCTTCCATAGGATCCCCTCATCAGCCGCAGGATATGCTTCAGCCTGTTTTTCGGCGAGAGAATGCTTGCTTCAAAGGACAAGGTTGTTGCCTCTGCGCCAAGTTTCCTTAAGGTCTCCTGCACCGCATAATTCTGCAGCCGGTTTCCGTAATTGGGAATGGGATCGTATATGGTGATGATGCTGGTGGAAATTCGTTTGGGATTCATAATGGTTTCCTCGTATCATGATACATCTGGCGCAGGTTATCCAATACTCGATACAATGCAGGGGTGTAAAAGCAGGCCATAAACAACAGTTTTCTCTCAAAAGAAACGCGCCGAAACAGCGGACTTCGAAGCTCAACAGCTGCCTGTCTCTTCAGTTCCCGATATCTGGTTTTATTCTTTACTTCCTTCATCTTTAAGAACGTCTTCTTCATATAGCGAAGGTAAATCCGCTCCCATGCCATAGCATACACAAGATGGTTCTTTTGATACTCCCTGTCCCTTATCACCTTGGCATATTGAAAATAATTTCGGTTTTCCATGGCTGACAGGGAATGGGAGACGCTTTCCGGATAGATCCGGTAGTAGTACCATCCTTGTTTTGAATAGGACATCCGGATAGGTTTGGAGATCATATGGTACATGAATAAAGTGTCCTCCCCATAAGCCAACGTTTCATTGAACCGCTGGGATCCGATACAGTCTCTCCGAAGCAGTCCTCCTACCCGCATCAGGGACAGCATTTCCCTTGTGTGAAACCACCGTTTGAGTTCCTCATGTTCCACAATCTGCCATTGGGGTCTTTCATCCTCTTTGAATATCTTCCTTATCTGTTCCTCCAAATGCCGGGTGTCCTGCTCCAGGCAGCGATATAAGACCAATTCTGTGTGATGGGTCTCGGCCTGCTTTACCCCTTCCTCTATCAGCAACGGATGGATGCTGTCGTCACTGTCCAGGAAAAAAAGGTAGTCTCCCTCTGCCTGGTCGATCCCTTTGTTTCTGGCGGATGACACGCCTTTATTCTCCTGGCAAAAAATCTGTATCCGGCTGTCCCTCTCTCCCAATCGTTGGCATATGTCCAGGCTGTGATCCGTAGACCCATCATCGATAATCAGGATCTGCAGGTTGGGATACGTCTGTTGGACTGCTGACAGCACACACTGCTCTACATACTGTTCTGAATTGTACACAGGTATAATGACTGATACTTTCTTCATGCTCTCTTTCTTCCTGTCTTTCCTCCATCCAGCCTGTTCTCATCAGGCCGGATTTCCCTTTCTAATGGTTTTATAGAGCGGCCGCAATCGTTCCAACACCCCATAGACGGCCGGAAAAGAAAAACAACAATACAACAAGAGCCTTCTTCGTAGTGGCAGCATCTTGAATAATGGGCTCTTGCTTTCGGCCAGTGCCTGGCTCTTTAGTTCCTGACTTCGGCGCTTGTTTTTCGCTTTTTTCATTTTCAAGAAAGCTTTTTTCATGGAAAAGAGAACCGTACCTTCCCACTCTATGGCGTATCGAAGGTTTCCTTTCCCATACTCACGATCTCGTATGATCTGCGCATATCGATAAAAGCTTTGATCTCCTGTGACAGAAAGGGAGTGGGTGATACTTTCCTGATTGGTTCTGTAATAGTACCAGCCTTGTCCGGAATAGGCCATACGAACCTGCCTGGAAATCAGATGATACATGAACAATGCATCCTCTCCACAGGGCAGCGTCTCATCAAACCGCAGCGTTCCGATTGTGGCTCGGCTCATCAAACCGCCTACCCGTGACAGGGTCAGCATGTTCTTCATATGAAACCATTCTTCCAGTTCCTCTCCTTCTACAATCTGCCATACAGGCCTTTCATCTGTCACCGACAAGTCGCTCATCCGTTTTTCCAGCTGCCGGCTTTTCTGCCGCAAAGAATGGCAGACCACCAGGTCAGCATCATGGGTTTTGGCCTGTCTTATCCCTTCCTCTATCAGCAGTGGATGAAGGCAATCGTCACTGTCCAGAAAGAAAACGTACTCCCCGTCCGCATGATCTAACCCTGTGTTTCTGGCAGAGGAAACGCCTCTGTTTTCCTGGCACAGAATACGGATCCTGTCATCGGTCGCCTTTAGTTCCTGGCAGATCTCCAGGCTATGATCCGTAGAGCCATCGTCAATAATCAGAATCTCCAGATTGCCATAGGACTGCCTGGAAGCAGACTGTACGCAGGGCCTGATAAACTGCTCTGAATTATACATAGGTATGATCACTGATACCTTATCTCTTTCTGTCATGTGCCTCTCTCCGAATCTGTCTGATAAAATGCGGCGTACCACCGGGCAAATTCCCGAAGCCCCTGCCTTAAGCCTGTGGCAGGCTTATATCCAAACTCTGCCTCCAACGCGCTTGTATCCGCGTAGGTTACCGGCACGTCCCCCGGTTGCATGGGAACCAATTCTTTGTGGCTTTCAAAATCAAAGTCTTCTGGCAAGACCTTGGCCCGTATCAATTCCTCGTTCAGAATCTCTACAAACTCCATCAGATTTTCCGGCCTGCTTCCGCCCACATTATAAAGTGCATAAGGCGGAACCGGCAGGCCATCCTCCCCTATGGCTCGCTTCGGCGCTTTTCTCATCACCCGCACAACACTCTCCACAATATCATCGATATAGGTGAAGTCTCTCTGACAGTTCCCGTAGTTAAAGATCCGTATGGTCTCTCCCCTTACCAGCTTGTCGGTAAAGGAAAAGTAAGCCATGTCCGGCCTTCCCGCCGGTCCGTAGACCGTGAAGAAACGCAGTCCGGTGGACGGAATGTCATACAGCTTGGCGTATGCGTAAGCCATCAGCTCATCCGCCTTCTTGGTCGCTGCATAGAGCGATACCGGCTCCTCTACGGGATCCGTCTCCTTGTATGGGACTTTTTTGTTGGAGCCATAGACAGATGAACTGGATGCAAATACCAGATGCTCAACACCGTGATATCCCGTTTCCTCCATATCCTCATAAGAATGGCGGCATGCCTCCAGAATATGGAAAAACCCGTTGATATTGGATTCTATGTATGCATCGGGATGATGGATGGAATACCGAACCCCTGCCTGTGCCGCCAGATTCACCACCACCTGAGGCCGATATCTTCCAAAAACAGAGCAAACCGTATCCCTGTCTGATATATCTCCTTTTATAAAGTGAAAGGAAGGATAGCAGGCCAACTCCCCACACCGGTAGTGTTTCAGGGAAACGTCATAGTAATCATTCATATTGTCCAGTCCAATGACTTGGGCATCTGGGAATTCCTTATAAATCCGCTTTACCAGATTGGCACCGATAAAGCCCGCCGCGCCTGTCACCAGAATCCTTTTTCCATCCAAATTCATGTCACCCATGTCTGTCACTCCAGTCCTCTTGTCTTCAACCCATTTTTGTCATCAAACGCCATCTCTGCAAATCTCCCTAAAACCACATCAGCGGAATACTTCTGTGCACTGGCCTCACAGCCTCTCACAAGCGTTCCATACAATTCCTCGTCTGTATAAAGACGGCACAATTCGTTTGCGGCTGCCTTCACATCCCGGAAAGGATATACCAGGCCGTTCTCTTCATGGACAATCATCTCCTTAATATATTTCCAGTCATTGGCGATGACCGGCGTCCCCCAGGCAAAGGCATCTAAAACCGTTCCAGGCATTCCCTCTCCCTGGTAGTAAGAGGGGAATAAGAGGGCGAAGCAGAAGGGCAAAACCTGCTCTTCCTCCCCGACATTCTTTACACCGCGGTAATGTACAAACCCTTTGTTTCTTTCCGTTAAAGCCACGAACGCGCTCTCAAACTCTGCCCCTACCTTTCCATAGAGATCCAGCTCAAAAACCTGGCCGCCCATTTTCTCATTGGCCAGACGAATGATCTCCATCCCATCCTCAATGCCTTTTTCCTTCACGATGCGGGAATAGATGCAGACCCTGGCCGGCTGTTTCTTCCTGTGGCCATAGGACGGAGAAAGAAGATTCCTCCCGCCTCCTTGCCTTCGAAAATTAGGCAGATGGACCACATGGGGAAGTCCCAGCCGTTTCAAGGCATTTGCCATAGAAAGCGTCTCCACATATACCCCGTCAAGAGAGGAAACCCACCGTCTTAACCGGGGACGGACCGTTAGCATGTCAGCCAGCCAACCTCCGATCACCACATAGTGGACTGGCCTGTGAATCAGCTTTTTCAGGCAGTATGCCATGGGGATAAATACCTTCACCCCATGAGGAGCTGGCAGAAGAATCACCCTCTCACAGGTCATAAATGCCCTTATAACCGCCAAGAACAAGGAAATAGGCCGCCTTTTCCAGCCATAACTATTGACAATCTCGATCTCTTCCTCCCCATACCGGCCCTGCAGCCATTGGATCAGCTCAAAACATTTTACTGCCTGTCCTGTGGTAAAATCCGGCCCGGTTCCATATACGCCGATTACCGCCGCTTTTTTTATCTTACTGTTCATACCCAATGCCATTTAGATAACACCTTACCTTCCGAGATAACATAGCTGGGAGAGGGACTTATATTGTCTTCTCCAGGGTACTTGAAGACCATCGGTACTTAGGCACTGTCTTTTAGTGCCTTACGTACCGCTATGCTCTTCACGTAGCGCGAGCGTGCCCGGGAGAAGACAATATAAGTCCCTCTCCCAGCGAACCATTTAAAACATCTCAACCAGCAAAACCTTAACTGAATGACATGGGTTCCTTCCCCACCACATTCTGATATTCGATTAAATTTCCTTTATAAATCTCCAGCATCTGATCCACCACCCTGTCCCAATTATAGTGGTTAATAATATATTCGGCCGCTGTATCCCGGTAAGCCTGAACCTGATCCGGATTCTCCAAAAGCCAGGTAAGCTGGGCCTTTAAATCCTGCTCATCCCCTTTTCGAAAAGAAACTCCATGGGATCCCACTACCTCCATATTCTCCGGAATATCACTTACAAGACAGCAACATCCATAGCTCATAGCCTCCAAAAGGGAATTGGCCATTCCTTCCAGGTTACTGGGAAGGGCAAAGATCCAGGCATTGCTGTACAACTCGTCTATAGTCTGTCCCCTGACAAATCCTGTAAACAGAATTCGTTTATCTCCTGCCGCCAATTCCACCAATTCTTCATAGTATGGGCTGTTTGCTTCCGCTCCCCCTGCAATCACCAGCTTTTTATCTGTAGGGCAGGCCTGAAACGCTTTGATAAGATAATGAATCCCTTTCTCTGGCACGATCCTTCCAAGGGAGAGAATGTAGCTGTCTTTTTGAAGCCCAAACTGTTTTTGAATCTGATCTGCCTCCCGCCTGTGTGGCCGTGTGATACCGTTGGCAAACAATAATGCATCGGTTCCATAAGTCTTTTTTATGTATGCTTTCATATTCTTGCTGAGCACAAGGCACACATCCGCCTTCACAGCAGCCATCCGCTCCCCAAGTTCCAGATACCACCTGGCAAACCGGCCCCACTTGTCTCTTTTACTGTCAATCCCGTGAAGGGATGCCACGCAGCGAAGCCCCAACATCTTGGCAAGAGGAATCATGATGCAGGAGCCGGAGGCCCGGTAACTGACCACATCATAACGGACAATGGCCGCATGAAGCGTTGCCAGAAAGGAATAAAGGGGCACACAGGCGCGTCCGCTTACAGTGGGCACGGTAACTATTCTCACGCCTTTGTATGTTTTTCCCCGCTTTCTGTCATACTCTTTTCCGAAAATATTGTGCCCGCCCCGGTTGTAGACTACCACCTGATGGCCCCTAGCCGCCATGCGCACCGCATGCATCTCTACTCCTTTTTCAATTCCTCCTTCATTCGAGGGAATCCGCTTATGTCCAATGATTGCAATTTTCACCTGTCCTTTCTCCCCCTCATGTTTTCATCACTCTGTCAATCAGAGCTTCCCACTGACTGCAGATCGTTTCCACCGAATACGTCTCTCTGACCTGTCTCGCCTTTTCCCCCAGCCTGGAGGCATACTCCGGGTCGCCAATCAGCTGGAGCATGGCCTCTGCCAGTGCCTTCCTGTCTCCTACCGGTGTCAGAAGCCCGTTTACTCCATTCTGAATCACTTGTCTGGCTCCTCCGGCGGGACAGTCTGTGCAGATACAGGGCAGGCCCAGAGCCATTGCCTCCAGCATAGAATTGGAGATTCCCTCAAAATCCGAGGAACAGACAAACATGGCTGCCTCCCGAATCTCTTCGTGGACTGTGGCAGAGAAGGGAACCAACTCTGCCTGGCTCTCCAACCTCAGTTCTTTTATGAGGCCATTCAGATATTCTCGCTGGCTTCCATTTCCAAAGATCGTAAGGCGGTACTCCTCTGTCACATCGCACACAACCCGAAATGCCTGTAAAAGCAAGGGTAAATTTTTCTGAGGCTCCAAGCGGCAGAAATTGACAATCCATTTTTTGCGCTGTCCCTCATAGGGCTTTGGAATCCCATTCATAACCGGATTGGGGATGACCAAACTTTTCTTTTGGATTGCTTTCCCAAAATAGTCTCTCTCCTCCTCTGTCTGAAAAACCACTGCGTCGGCTCCTCTGAAAAAAAAACGGCTCTCCCATCGCGCCACAACATGATGATCGTATTCCGCCTTGGGATCGTTTCTCTGGGAGAGAATCAACCGGCTGGAAGAACAGGTCCGGTAAAGCCATGTATAGTCATATCCGCGAAACAGAGCCAATACCAACTCAATCTGATTCTCCTTACAGTATCTCATAAATGCCCTGATCCGCTTCCCATGCTTCAAGATCACATTTTTTGAGTAGGGGAGCTGGTGACAGCGTATCCCTTCCTCCAACGGATAGGTTCCGTTTCCGTCATAGTACAGTATGGATACCTGATGCCCCCGCCTCTTCAGATACCCAGCCAGGACAACCGATACCCGCTGGGCGCCTCCTCTCCCGATTTTAGTGACCACGATGGCAATCTTCATAACATACTCCTTATTCGTTCTGATTCCATTCTATATCCAGAGGCACAGACGGCAGTATGCCTGGTAGTCATACTGCATCAGTGCCTGATACAGCTTCTTTTCTCCTCCGGACAACTCTTCTCCTGAACACGATGGGAATTCCGCAGGCACCAGTTCTGCCATCCAGTAGAAAACCTGCCTCCTTATCTCTTCCCTGATCCCGCCTTCCCTCTGGAAGTTTAAGGCAAGCTGCTTTAAAAAGCAGCGCAGGTAATGCTCATCATTGGAAAATCCCAGGGTCTTTCTATCTTTTAGCATCTGGTAGGTAATCCACGTGGAATCCAGGCTTTTCGGCTTTCCATAGTAGCTGTTGGAAATACTTCCGGCCCGCAGGCGGTACACATACACAGTCTCCGGAATCCCATAGATTGTTTTCGCTTTTGGGTAGACCAGATGCTTCATGACCGTGTCCTCAAACCAATAACCAGGGGGAAACTGAATCCCCTGGAACAATGACCGGCGAAATAACTTTCCCCAGACCATTCCATTTATATCATAGCAGTTGCCTACTCTTCCCACAGGCCCTTTCATCTTCCTGTTCAAGCCATATTTATCGTAGTAGTAGTAAGAACTGCCTGCCACAACATCCGCCTCATGCCGGTACGCAGCCTGCAATAACGTCTCCACCATATCTGGTTTCACATAATCATCGGAGTCTACAAATGCAACATACTCTGCGTCTGCCAAGTCAAGCCCCCGGTTCCTTGCACCGGAAAAACCGGTATTTTCCTGGTGAACCAGAAGAATCCTCTCATCCGAAAGCAAGTCCTGTATCTGCTCAATGCTTTTGTCTTGTGTTCCATCATTGATGATGATGACCTGATACGGATATCCAGTCTGTTGATTTAACAGAGAGCAGATACACGGCCTGATATACGCTTCCACGTTGAAAACCGGAACAATGACAGCCACCTGAAACCTTGGTTCTCCTTTTATCCCTTCTCTCTCCCGATGCAAAACAGCGGACGTACCTGGAAATGGTGAAAAGCTGTTTAAAACCGATACATCGGCCTCCTGTCTCTTGCAATTGCTTCTTACAGAAAGAAAGCCCAGAACCATCTGGTTGATCCCCAGGCGCTTGATTCCCCGCACCAGCCTTCTATTCATAGGCCATCCTCTCCTTTTTCTCCTCTCTCTGCAAAGCATAGGACAGAATAACAACTGCAAGGGCCAGCCCTGCATTGAAACGATAGTACATATTTTCTGTCATATAGCAGGTATAGCAGTATCCCAGAGCTACCAAGGCAAAGATCCCGCACTGTATATCTACCTGTTCCATGAACATCTTGATTCTCCAATGAAAAAATGACCACAGCCACAGGACAAATCCAAACATTCCAAGTTCAATATACTGCCGCAGGATATCATTGTGAATATCTCCCCGTCCGCTGCCTCCCACTTTGATCAGTCCTTTGGAGATGGAATAGGATACATATCCCAGACCTCTTCCCCAGAATGTGACGCTGAAATCATAGTATTGGCGCATAACGCCATAGATCTCACTGCGCCCCATGGTATTGATTCCAAACCGCTCCGCCAGGATATCAACGATATTGTAGGAGAGCAGCCAGATATATAAAATTCCGCCTGCAACCATAGCGATTCCAACAAAAATGGCAAAGGCCTTTTTCCCGGCCTGGTTGAACCGTCCAGCAATCAGGATCAGGCCAAGGCCCACAGCCATACCAAGGATGCCGCTTCTCTTAAATCCTGATAAGAAAAGCAGACCCGCAGGCAGGAGAAAGAAACGGCTTTTTTTATTCTCCTTAAGGGTAAAAACCAGATAGAGGAAAAAAATTCCCATTCCGTGTGCATAAGCAATCCGCTCCAATTTCGTCATGAGAGGACCAGTCTCTTTGGCCGCTGTCGCAATCAAGCGCCAATATTCATACAATACCTGACCTGCCCCGCCCTCCTTTATTAACTCCAGAAAAAAAAGGGCATATGCAGCAAAAAGAGCTGTCAGCTGATAATAGATACCTTCTTCCCCAAAGCAATACACAGCAGCGCCCGCCATAAAAATTGCCAGCATCTGATAAGAAGGCCAAAAAAATCCTCGGATCATCACCCGGAGCCCTGTAAGGTTCAGCGTCCATACCACCAGGGAACAGATAATGGTAAGAAGATAAGGTACGCACAGGATCCCTATATATTTAAGTACCTTGACCATACGATCCACATCCGGGATCACCAAAAAATACCCAAAGGCAATGAAAACAAAGGCGACGGCCGCCAGATAACAATACAAAAAATTGAATCCGGCAACCGTAAACCCGCCTGTATAGAGATAATACATAGGAATGCTGCATGCAAAATACGCACCGGTCATCAATATTCGTCCTATCTTCATAACGTATCGTACCTTTCCTACAGCAAATCGTTATTCCCTGGACAGAGCCTTCCTAAGCTCATCCAGCCGTTGATGAATTGGCGCTTCTTTCTCCTTCTTATCCGTAGAAGCTGCCTCTTCTGCAGAAACGGCCGCTTCCTGATACGCCGTGTCGGAGAAGGACGCTGTCTCTTCCTTCTCTTCCCAAGGCTTACTGTTTTCCAGGGCAGCCTGTATCAGTTCACGGATATGGCAATTTTTCTTCGTCCCGGCCTCTGCAATTCCAATGGAATACTCTATTTTGCACGTTTCGGTACCATTATATTCTGTTGCCACCTCTTTTAGCTGGGATGCATATGCCCTGGCCCTTCCTGCTGTCATATGCTCTGCAAAAATCAAGAAATGCCCAGCGCTGTTAAGACCCATAAACACTCCCTGCTCTCTCAGGAAAATACTCTGAATCATACGGACCAACTCAAGAATCATGTTGTCTGTAACCTTTCGGCCATATACCTGGTTCTTATCCCGCAGTCCCTCCACACGGATGGATATACATACAAACGCATCTGGAAGAGGACGCTTTCCATACTGGTTGATCCGCCTGTCACAAGCTGCACGGTTGGGAATATTGAGGGTACGGTCTATATACACGTAGTATTCAAAGATATCTGCAAGCCTTCCAAGCACGATGGCTCCCATACATCCGACGATTCCGAATACAAGTACCAACAGAACCACATATTTTTTAATGGAGATTCCTTCTTTTACTGCAATTCCAGCCACTAACTTGATATTTTTGGCACCGATATACTCATTGTATTCACTGTTGGTCACTTCCAGGATCTGATGAAGGGTATTGGCTTTTTCCGCCAGGCTGTCAATCATCTCCTGAGCCTTCTGTTGTATCTCAGGGCTGCTCTGCTGAACAATGGCTTCGATCTGTTCCGGATCTGCTTCTTCCGGTTGGGCTGCATCTGTGGTATCCTGTCCGGCAGCAACCTGCTGGTTTGCTTCCTGTCCATTCTCTCCCTCTGCGCTCAATGCCGCCACCGCTTCATCGATATTCAGCCACGCCTTTACAGCCGCACCGTCATTGTCACTGCCTCGCCCGTTATACACATCCAGAATATACTGGCAGTAGGTAATATCTACCAGAGCCTCCTCATAGTCTATGCATTCCGATCGATAGTCTTCCAGAAGGGTGTCGTACTCCACCGTCTGGTCTGCCCTGTATTTGCCTTCGGTTCCATCTAATTCATACCAGTTATCGTCCACATCCTGTATGATATACTCGTATGTAATGTCTGTGTTCCCGGATTCCCGCATCATATTCACGTAAGCGTCAATAATACCCCGTATATAGGCAATCTGTTCCTGCCGCTTATTATTGCTTAGTCTGTGGTCATGAATCCGGTTCTCATATTTTGCAATCAGAACATCCCGATCCTGTGTCACATGGTTCTCCAGAATATAGGCAAATACTTCCGGAACCCACACATTTTTTAGCAAGGCAAATTCCTTTTGAAGGTCTGTAAACGAGTATCCGGTCGCTGTGGAGCGGAACTGTTCGTCTGCTGATTCCAGCTTGCGGTTCAGTGCATTGTTGGCAGAAGATATGGAATTTTTCAAAAGTTCTGCCTTTTCCAGATAGTCGTAATTTTGGCTGTTGATTTTTGAAATGTCATTGATGGCCGGGGAAGCATTATTAATGTGGTTTTCTCCGTAGTCGGAAATATACGCGTCCAGCATCTCATCCAGAAACTGCCTTGCGAACTCCTCCATATTATCTGAATCCTGGTTCATGGCCACAAAAGACACTTTATACTCCACAGGCTTTTCAACTACTTCCTCTCCTTTGGATGTCAGCGCCTGATCCAAAGCTGCCTTTTCATTGGTTCTTAAAGCCTGAACCTCTACCCTGGCCCTCATATCGTCTACATTAAATCCGGCATAATCCAATCCCAGCCTGGAGAATACTTCCGAGACTACGTTGGCCGAATAGATCTCCGTTGTATCAAGGTCGCTTCCATCTGGAGCCTTCCCTCTATCTGCTTCTGAATTTGCATAACGGATGATGGCGCTTGCCGTATAAGTCTGCATACGGTTTAAAGCCGTATACCCCATGATGCCTGCCAAAATGGAGACAGCAATGATCAAAATCTGAAATTTACGAATATAACCCAGTAAATCAAACTTCTTCATGCCTCATCGTTTCCTTTCTCGATGCTTTTCAGGTTTTAGCAAGCAGAGAACAAGCAGAAGCCCAAAAAATACGATGGCACTTTTTACAGCGGATGTCAAAGAGGAGCGAAATGCTGCCGCCTCGTCGCTGTACAGTATGGTAATATAATTCTCTGTGCTTTGCTCATCATAATCCTGCACGGTCTCCATTGCCAGGGTTGCAAGATGCAAAAGATCTTCCTTCAGCGTCTCTATCATAGCATCCGCTTCCCTCTCTAAGTTTCCGCTATTGGCCCTAAGCTGTTCAATTTTATAATTGTTGCTGGAGATATCCTTTGACAAAGAGGAGGCCCTGGTGGCAGCGTCCTCAGCTCCCTTGGAAAAATTGTCAACGCCGATCTTGGTTCTGGACATATAAAACTCACCGCCCAAATCCCTTGTAGGAACTAAAACGATTCTGGCCATATCTCTCTCATACATCTGGATTACATCGAGAGAGATCCGATAAGCCGCCAGATTCTTTCGATAGTCTGTATCCAGAATACGGTTGTTGTAATTCATCTTTCCTATGTACTGGCTCCGGTTTTTTGATATTCCATTTTTCAATACAAATGCATGATAATTTTCGATTGCCACATCTTTATAATTTAAAATTTTCTGGTTTAACGTGCGAAAGCTTTCTCCCGTTTTGGAGGAGATAAATGTGCCGTTTTCCGTGCTGCAGGCACTCATGTAGCGTTGAAGCTCGGTTGCCTTCGTGTTGAAGATCTCATCAATATCCATATAGTCCGCCTGCTCCAGATCTGAAAAATCCAACTCCAGAACATTGGTTTTTCTGGAATAGGAGGACGTAAAATATTCCGTCAATACCTCCCCATACAGTTCCAGCACTCTGGCCGGCCGCAATCCGGATGTCTGCTCTGTCAGCTGGAAGGTTACGGAATATTCGGTAGGTATGTAAGGCTTTTCCAGAGAGACTTCTTTGGAGCGGTTTAACAGTTTTATGGTAAATCCACTGCGCAGTATCTCTGGATCCAGGTCAAAATAATTCCCTTTTTCGATCACCTTTTCCATAATGGGATCGGCCAAAAGGCTACTGGCAGTAAACTTGGTTTTATTGGGAGTCAGACCGCTGGATGCCTCCAGATAATTCAGCCTGAGGATCGCCCTTGATACCTGGCTGGATGTTACAAGGTTCGTGGCCGCGTGGATGCCGCCCCACAAAAGAGGCAGCACCAACAAAATGACCAGATACCTGCCTAGTGCTTTAAGGTTGTGCTTTACTACATTAAAAAGATTTTTCTCTTTGTTAAATATAATCCATAGCGCTGCAATCGCCACACAGAATAAAGGGATTATGTTCAATACTCGTTCCAGTATGTCTATCCATTTCATCAACATAAGCTTATCTCTCTTTTATCTCTTCCTCATCCTTGCATACATTGATTATCACAAGTTCGGGCTTGTTATTGATTCGCGGAATCAAACTGTGATTCCCCAGCCCTCTGCTGACAATTAGGTTTGCATATTCCAGCTGATAGGAACCTCCGTCATATTTCGGGAAAAACCCGCCGCTTGGATGGTATAAGCCTCCAAGCCCGGGGATGCGTATCTGTCCTCCGTGATAATGCCCTGCCAAAGCCAGATCCACCTCCACTTTTTTAAGTTTCTCATAGTACAGATCCGGGTGATGGGAAACTAAAATCTTAAAGTCTGTATCATCTGCCGCCTCCAGTTCCTCTGCTTTATAGGCTCCCCACTGTTCATATCCGGACAATCCGGTTGAAATAGCCCCCAGATCCACTGAATTTCCCTTAATCTCCAGATGATAAAAACTTTGTCTGAAAAATACGGCTCCCACATCCTCCACATACTGATCAATGGGGATTTTGATGCCATGGATCCCGTTATGCATCAAGGTTCCTTCGTGGTTACCATAACAATAATAGGTTGGAGCCAGCTTCGCCAGCTTCTCACAGAGGGAGACTGCCACGCTGACATCGGATTCTGTAAGATTCACCATATCACCGGCAATCAGTATAAGGTCTGGCTCTTCCTCTGCAATGGCCTGAATCAACTGCCAGTTACCACTGCCGAATTCGCCATTATGCAGGTCACACAGCAGTGCAATCTTAAAGGGCTCCTCAATCTTCTGGGAGCTATGATTGTAATATGTGATCTCAAACGTCTTATTCCGGTATGCATTCAGGCTTAACACTGCTACCAGAACACTTAAGATCAGTACAAAGCCAATGATAACCTTCCATCTTCCTTCTCTTTTTTTTCGACGCACATGCTCAATCTGCTGCTGCCGCAAATCTTCTATCATGTATCTCCTCCGTCCTCTTTCCTAACGGATGAGTCCATCGTCCTTCCCATTAAAAGCTGTTCTTCCATGCACCTTTCCAACCGGAACGGAAGCTGTTCAACCAGTTCATTCATGCTGGCTTGTATTGCCCTAACCTCCGATTGCATCTTGCTGGCAGAGTCTCTGATTTCTATGGCAATGGTTTTCTTTGCCTCTACCGCGTTCTCCTGCGCCCTCTTCTCTGCATCCAAGATAATTTTCCGTGCCTTTAGTTTCGCGTCCGCCAGCAGGCGTATCTCTGATTCCCTGCTCTGCTCTTCCGCCCGCATTTTGGCATCCTCCACCATCTTATTGGCTTTCATTTCCGCATCTTTCAGGATGATCTGTGCTTCAATTCTTGAATCAAGAAGCAGTTTCTTGATCGTGTCATAACTCTCATCATATTTCTGAGCCTTCTCTCTCAACTCAACAAATGCATCCTCATCCATATCCCTTGGAAGCCAGCTTTGGTTATTGGGTGTATCTGCCTGCCCTGGCTTCTGTGCCTGACCTGACCGGTCTGTCTGCTCTGGCTTCTCTGCCTGGCCTGAAGTCTGCTTTTCCTTTGATTGTTGTTCCAATAACTCTGAAACCGATTTCTCCAAAGCTGCCGCTTTTTCCTTTACCGTCCGCAGATGCTCCAGCTCTCCCTCCAGCTTCTTCACATACTCCATCACATCTGATTTATTATATCCACCCACAAATGAAGTCCGAAATAACTCTGTTCCAGCCATTGTTCTTGCCATTCCTTTCACTTCTCTCGGCCATAATCTTACTTGTGTTGTTTAGTATAGCATTCGTTCTGAATGGTGTCAATTCATTGTGTTGTTTTGACACTTTAAGTGTATAAAGTGCTATGGAAAAACCGGCCATAATAAGACCGGTATAACCCTGAGAACGAATTCACTCTATGTGTTAAATATAACATTCATTTTGTATGTCGTCAATTCATTATGTGTCTTTCTGTCCCATTGGAAACACATTCCATGTATGATTATTCCAAAATACCAATGATAATAATACAAGCAGGTGTGATAAGATGAACTTTGGGGATATTTTAAGAGAATTACTAGAAGACCGGGACTTAAGCCAAAAACAGCTGGCAGATGCCCTCAATATTTCTGCAAGCGCCATAGGAAACTATGTCCGCAACAACAGAGAGCCGGATTTTGGAACCCTTAAAAAGATCGCCGGTTATTTTGGCGTTTCCACTGACTTTTTGCTGAATTTCCAGCCTATTTCCAACAGTGACTACCGGGATCAGAAGGTTTTACAGATCTTTCACTCTCTGACAGAGGAACAGAAAGACTTATACATAGAACAGGGGAAATTGTTTATCAGAAGCAATTCCAGAAAAAAGGTAAGGTTATCCCATTTGGAGTTAGATAATGCGGCGATGTAGAAAAGCATATAAAATAGGCCTGAAAGGAAGGTTTTTGACACCCCTCACTTTCAAGGCCATCTTCCAATACCATTTACGCCCCGTATCTTCTCTCCATCCGCACCTTAGAGTAGGCGAATTTCTGGCTGCCATACAGCCCGTAATACCCGGACAGCCCGAAACTGACTGCCACTGCGATGACCAGATAGGGCATCGCCTCAAATCCAAACATCTCAAAGGCAATCAACATGCTGGCAAGCGGGCAGTTGGTCACCCCTACAAACAGGGCCGCCATACCGCAAGCCGCGCACAGAGACGGCGAGAACCCTAAGAGAGACCCTACAGCACATCCAAATGTGGCTCCCACGCACAAGGTTGGCACAATCTCTCCGCCCTTATATCCTGCTCCCAGGGTCACTGCCGTGAATACTGCCTTCAGAAGAAACGCCTCATATCTTGCCTTCCCCTCCATGGCCTCCTCGATAAGTCCCATACTGCTTCCATTATAAATTCTGGTTCCCACTGCCAGGGTAAAGAGGATCAGGAACCCGCTGGCAACCAGTACCCGGAGATAGGGATTTCCTATATACTTCTTATACAGATGCTCCCCTCTGTGAAGCAGCATGCAAAATCCAACACTGACAAGGGCGCACAAAATCCCCAAAATCACAATCCTCACCGCCGGACCTATTCCAAATTCCGGAATCTCTAAAATCTCAAAATGCTCCCCCGTAAGCCCAGCCAGACCGGCAATACCAGCCCCGATAAAGGAGGCAAACAGACTGGGGATCAGTGCCGCATAATAAAGGACTCCCACATTGGCAACTTCGATGCAGAACACCGCGGCAGCAAGAGGAGTTCCGAATAATGCCCCGAAGCATGCGCTCATCCCACAGATCACTGCAATCTTTTTGTCCTTCTCATCCAGCCGCACCACCTGCCCCACCAGGCTTCCGATGCTGCCTCCCAGCTGGAGGGCCGCTCCCTCCCTTCCGGCTGATCCACCGGTCAAGTGAGTCAAAATCGTACTGATGAAAATAAGCGGAGCCGTAGCCGGCGTAATCTTCTCATTGGATGAAATGGAGGAAAGCACCATATTGGTTCCCCGGTTTCCTTCCTCATGAAACCTGCGGTACAGCCATACAATCATACATCCAGACACCGGAAGCAGAAGGAGAAGCCATCCGTAACTCTGAAACGCCTTGGTAGCCAGCCTCACGCCATGTCCGAACACACTGCCTACCACCCCTCCTGCAACTCCGATGATACAAGAAATAACTGTCCATTTTATAAAATACAACAGACCAATTCCCACACGGGAATTTCTTATGTCCTGATATTTCATAGTTTTCCCCTCTTTATAACAATTTCTTTCGGTGTGCCTAATAGGTCCCCGAAGTCTTTACTAACTTAGGCCGGTAGCCGGCATCATTTAATGCCTGCACAATGGCATTCTTGTGGGCTGTCCCATAAGCCTCCAGCGTAATCCGAAGCTCTACCGCCGCATTTCGATTGATACTGATAAACTGGTTGTGCTCCAGCTTGATTACATTTCCCTGCTCCTTGGCCAGAAGCGCCGACACCCGTGCCAACTCCCCTGGCTTGTCCGGAAGGAGCACCGATACGGTAAATACCCGGTCTCTCTGAATCAGGCCGTGCTGCACAATGGATGCCATGGTGATCACATCCATGTTGCCGCCGCTAAGCACAGACACAATCTTCTTCTTTTTCACATCCATATGCTTTAAGGCTGCCACAGTCAAAAGCCCGGAATTTTCCACAATCATCTTGTGGTTCTCCACCATATCCAGAAACGCCACGATCAGTTCGCTGTCCTCCACTGTGATGATGTCATCCACATGTTCCTGGATATACGGGAAAATCTTCTCTCCGGGGCATTTCACCGCCGTACCGTCTGCAATAGTGCTTACAGTGGGCAACGCCACTACATGTCCGGCTTTTAAGGACTCCCTCATACAGTCCGCTCCAGCCGGTTCCACGCCGATGACCTTGATCTTGGGATTCAGAAGCTTCGCTAAGGTAGCCACGCCTGCGCACAGTCCGCCGCCGCCGATAGGCACCAGAATATAATCCACGGTAGGCAGTTCCTTGATGATCTCCATGGCAATGGTTCCCTGTCCCGTAGCCACCGCCAAATCGTCAAAGGGATGGACAAAGGTTAAGCCTCTTTCCTCCGCCAGCTGATAGGCATAGTCACAAGCCTCGTCAAACACTTCCCCTGCCAGCACCACCTCTGCCCCGTAGCTTTTGGTTCGGTTGATCTTGATGAGAGGTGTCGGCCCCGGCATCACAATGGTTGCCGGAATCCCGGCCAGCTTTGCCGCATACGCCACACCCTGGGCATGGTTGCCGGCGGAGGCTGTGATTAAGCCTCTCTCCCGCTCCTCCTGTGATAACGTGCTGATCTTGTAATAAGCGCCCCTCACCTTATATGCACCAGTAAACTGCATATTTTCCGGCTTAAAATATACCTTATTGCCTGTCTGCTCCGAATAGTACTCACTATAGACCAACTTCGTCTCCTGGGTCACCTTACTGACTGCCTCCGCAGCCTCCTCGAAACTCTCAATCGTCATCATACTATTATGTTCTCCCTTCTGTCCACGCTTACACCCCACCGCGCTCCGGTCTACGGAGTCCGAAAGCGTTAAGCCTCTCCTTAGTTCCCGCTGTGGAACAGCGCATTGACAAACTGCTCTGCATCAAATTTCTGCAAATCATCTATGGTTTCTCCAATTCCAATATATTTCACCGGGATCCCCAGTTCAGATTGGATGGCGACCGCGATTCCTCCCTTTGCCGTGCCATCCAGCTTCGTTAGGATGATTCCGGTTATGTCGGCCACCTCCATGAACTGCTTCGCCTGAGCCATGGCATTCTGCCCGGTGGTTCCGTCCAGGACCACCAGAGTCTCCCGGTATGCATCCGGATACTCCCGGTCAATGATCCGGTTGATTTTCTTTAACTCTTCCATCAAATTCTTCTTATTGTGAAGCCGCCCTGCTGTGTCGCATATCAGCACATCTGCATCCCTGGATTTTGCCGCCGCTACCGCATCATAGATAACAGCTGCCGGATCCGAGCCCTCCTGTTGGGCGATGATCTCCACCCCTGCCCTGTGGGCCCATTCTGTCAGCTGCTGGGTAGCAGCTGCCCGAAACGTATCCGCCGCTGCCAGGATCACCTTCCGTCCCTTGTCTTTCAGCTGGCCTGCCAGCTTCCCCACCGACGTGGTCTTGCCTACTCCGTTGACACCAATGACCAGAACCACCGACTTCCTGTTTTCGAACTCGTAGGCATTTTCCCCCAGATCCATCTGCTTCTTCATGCTGTCCATGAGAAGTTCCTTGCACTCTGACGTCTCCTTGATATGCTGCTCCTTCACCTTGGCCCTTAGATCCGCCACAATGGACATGGTTGTCTGGATCCCCAGATCTCCCATGATCAACGTCTCCTCAATCTCCTCGTAAAAATCATCGTCAATCGCAGAGAATCCGTTGAAAATATTGTCCATGCCAGATACAATATTATCACGCGTCTTCGCCAGACCTTCTACCAGCCTGCCAAAAAATCCTTTTTTCCCTTCCGCCACGCTTATGCCCTCCTGCTCTACTTTTTTGTTTGCTGCGTTTCCCATTTGCCTGTCTTTTTCAATCTACGTCTCCAAATCCCCCTCAATCAGGTTAACTGACACCAGGGTAGACACACCTTTTTCCTGCATGGTGATTCCGTACAGCCTGTCTGCCGCCACCATGGTGCCTCTCCTGTGGGTGATCACAATAAACTGGGTGTATTTTGTCAGTTTATGTAAATATCCGGCAAACCGATCCACATTGGAATCATCCAGAGCTGCCTCAATCTCATCCAAAAGACAGAACGGCGACGGCTTTAGGTTCTGAATGGCGAACAAAAGGGCGATGGCTGTCAAAGCCTTCTCTCCACCGGACAGCTGCATCATATTCTGAAGCTTTTTTCCCGGCGGCTGGGCGATGATCTGAATTCCGGCCTCTAAGATGTCCTCACCCTCTACCAGTTCCAGGTTTCCGTGTCCGCCGCCGAACAACTCTTTGAACACCTGGTCGAATTCCTGACGGATCTCCTTAAATTTCTCTCCAAACTGGCGGCGCATTCCTGTATCCAACTCGTCGATAATCTTTAAAAGGGCTTCCTCTGCCTGGATGAGATCCTGATGCTGGGTCTTCATAAACTCATACCGTTCTGACACTTCCTTATAATCTTCAATGGCATTGACATTGACATTTCCCAAAGCCTTGATGGCTGTCTTCAACCGGTCCGTCTGTTTTTTCATGTCCGGGATAGAAGTCATCTCCTGGTTTTTTAGGGCCTCCGCTGTGAAGAAGGTTAATTCATATTCGCTCCACATGTACTCCACATGGTGCTCCAGCTTTTCATCCAGCTTCTCCTTTTGGCTCTGAAGGCGGAACTGCTCCTTGTCCAGGGTCCCGATCCGCTCTGACAATTCCTCCCGCTTCTCGAAAAGCCCTTTCTGATGCCTGCTGGCTTCTTCCCTTTCTCTTCCTTTCTGCTCCAGCAATCTCTCAACCCCATGGATCTCCTCTATGGTTCTGGAAATCTTCTCCCTGATGGCTGCAATCTCTTCTTCTTTTCCTTTGATCACCTGGCCTGTACCGCTGCTTCCTACAAGCAGCTGATCCTTCTCACGGTTCAGGCGCTCTAACTCTTCTCTTACACGGCTTACATTTTCCAGCACAAACTGGTATTTCTGCTGCAGGCCTGCAGTCTTTAACTGAACCACTGACAATTCTTTGGCCAGAAGCTCCCGGTGCTCCCTGGCCTTCTCCAGCTGCCCGTTGAAGGCTTCAACCTCTTCATTGATCCTGGTATTCTTCTCCTCCATTCCCAGAACATCCCGGGACAATTCCTCCTGGTTTCTGCGGATATCATGAATCTGCTCCTCCAGCTGCCGGTTCTCCATCACCAGATCCTGGGAGGAATCTGCAATCTCCTGAATCTTGTCCTCCAGCTGGGCGATATTGTGCTGGGCTGTATTCTGCTCCAGGTAAGCCTTTTGCCGCTCCGCCTTGATCCGCTCCAGTTCTTCCCTCTGTTCCCCAAGCTGCCCCTCTTTAAGTTCCAACTCCTTCTGAAGCCGCTCCACCTGCCTGGTCACCTTCTCACAGCGTTCTTCCAATTCCTCAATCTCCCGCTTCCTTCCTAAGAGATTGCTGCTGTTCTTAAACGCGCCGCCGGTCATGGAGCCGCCTGGGCTTAACAGTTCTCCGTCTAAGGTGACAATCCTTAAGCTGTACTGATACTTCTTGGCCAGTGCAATGGCATGGTCAATGTGGTCTGCCACCACCACCCGGCCCAGAAGATACCGCACCAACGGTTGATACCGGGCTTCTGCCTGAACCAGGCTGCTTGCCAGTCCGATGACTCCCGGTTCTCCAAGGGCCTTCTCCTGGCTGAAACCAGCCTTTTGCCCCACGCTGGTGAGAGGAAGGAAGGTAGCCCTTCCATATTTATTCTTCTTCAGATATTCGATCAGCTGCTTGGCCGTAGCCTCCGAATCTGTGACAATGTTCTGGATGCTTCCCCCCAGAGCTGTCTCGATGGCTGTCTCGTATTCTTTCTCTGTGGTGATAATATCCGCCACCACGCCGTGGATACCACGCACCCGGTCCCGTACCTCCATAACCCGGCGGATGCTGTTGCCATACCCTTCATAACGCTCTGCCAAATTCCGCAGGGACTCTAACTTTGTGTAATCCGCCTGATAACTCTGCTGCCTCTCGTTGATGTTTCGGTTTAACCGGCGCACCTCTTCTTCCAGCCCGTCAATCTGTGCCTCTGTCTGTCCCTGGCTGTCTTCCAGATGTTCCAGATGTTTCTCCACCTGGGCCAGGCGGCGCTTCTCTTCTTCCCTCTGCTCTTCCTGAACCGACTCGTCGCTTTTGGTCTTCAACAACTTCTGAGCCACCTCGGAATGCCGTAGCTGTACCTGCTCCATCATAGTTTCATACCGCTGCTGCCTGGCTGTCAAGGAGGCTTTTTCGTTTAGGGTGAAGATGATGCTGCTTTTGCTGGCTTCCACCTTCTGATCCAGCATCATGATATGCTCTTCTTCCTGGCGCAGGTGTTCCTCTGCCTGTTCCTGCTCCTTAAGGCTTTCCTCTGCCTGAGCCCTCAGATTTTGATTTTCTTCTTCATACTGCTCAATCTGGCTTTTCCTCTCCTCTGCCTCCTGGTCAATGGCATGGATTCTGGAGGCGATATGCTCCGCATTGATGGTTTCTGTACGGATCTGCTCCTGAAGCACATTGATCTGGCCTTCCAGGTTTCCCTTCAATAAGTCCGCCTGGTTTTTCTTTATGCGTCCCTCCTCCAGATTCTGATCCAGCAGTGAAAGACTCTCATCCAGCCTGGCATAGTCAGCTTTTATCTGTTCTGACTGTTGCCTGACTTCTGCCAGATGCCCGGACACAATATCTGACCGTTCCTGAACCTCCTTAAGCTGCACATTGAGCGTTTCAGTTTCGGTCAGAAATAAATTAACCTCATAGACTTTCAACTCGTCCCGCAACCGTAAGTACTCTCTGGCTGTCTCAGACTGCCTTGCCAGAGGCCCTACCTGCTTCTCTAACTCCGATAAAATATCGGACACCCGAACCAGATTCTGCCGTTCATTCTCCAACTTTTTCTGGGCAATATTCTTGCGACGCTTGAATTTTACGATTCCAGCCGCCTCATCGAACAACTCCCTCCGCTCTTCCGGCTTGCCGCTTAGAATCTTGTCAATCTGCCCCTGTCCGATAATGGAGTATCCCTCTTTGCCGATTCCTGTGTCGTAGAACAGTTCGTTGACATCCTTTAGCCTGCAGGCATTCCCATTGATCATATACTCGCTCTCTCCAGAACGGTAGATCCGCCTGGCCACAGTTACCTGATCGTAGTCGATGGCCAGCTGATGATCCTCATTGTCCAACGTAATGGCCACATAGGCAAATCCCTGAGGCTTCCTGGCCTCCGTGCCGGAAAAGATCACGTCCTGCATGCTGGCACCTCGAAGCTGCTTGATCCTCTGCTCCCCCAACACCCAGCGCACCGCATCCGCCACATTGCTTTTTCCGCTTCCGTTGGGGCCCACGATACCAGTAATCCCATTATGAAACTCAAACACGATTTTATTGGCAAAGGACTTAAACCCTTGTACCTCAATGCTTTTTAAATACATATACCACCTACAATCTGTCTATTTGTACCACTTCCATAATCCATGAACCACGGTCATTTTCTTTCGTGGATAACATCCTGTACCGTTCACTAGTACTGCTTTGTGGAAATTCCGGTAAATTCAGCACTCGCTATTTCCGCAAGACACTAGTCCGGGATTACACCGCCTCCCTTAAGTTCCACAGTCCACCCTTCCTTTTTGCAAAACAGAATCCCCCTGTAAGCTGCCAGCGCCTCCGCCGCCTTCTTCGTCCTTCCGGTTCCTCTGCCGATTTCCCTGTCTCCGATTCTGGCACAGACCTCAAACACCTTATCATGGTCCGGCCCATCTTCCCTCAAAAGTTCATAGGATAGAAGTTCCTCTCCCCTGCTCTGGACAATCTCCTGTAAAATAGTCTTGCTATCATAAAAGAGCTGCTTATGCTCAATATCATTCAACACAAATCTGTGGATAAACTCTTTTGCACTAGCAAAACCACCATCCAGATAAACCGCCCCAATCAGCGCTTCCATGGCATCGGACACTATGGAATTCCTGTGTCTTCCCCCTGTAGACTCCTCGCCTTTTCCCAAGAGCAGATACTCCCCCAGATTCAACTCTCCGGCGCACAACGCCAGGGTCGGCTCACAGACAATGCTAGCCCTTAACTTGGTGAGGTCCCCCTCTGGCAGCTTACTGTATCTGTGGTAGAGAAAATCACTGGACACTACCTCTAAAACCGCATCCCCCAGAAACTCCAGACGCTCATTGCAGCTAAGCTTGTCCCCCCGGTGCTCGTTTGCGTAAGAGCTGTGGATCATTGCCTGGCGAAACAGCCCCTTGTTCTTAAACTGATACTGAATCGCCTTCTCCAGTTCGTTCAAATTCCTGTTCATTACAACCTCCTTTGCGTAAGGGAAAACGCCGCATCCGCTTCCTCTGGAACTCCATTTTGGAAACCAGATAAAGGGCTGCAGCGTTCTTGACTCTGTGTTTAGTTCAATGCATTTTTGATCTGCTCTACGGCGTCGCCCACCGTCACAATATTCTCTGCGGCCTCCTGTGGAATCTCAATATCGAATTCTTCCTCAATCCCCATGATAATCTGGAAGATATCCAGGGAGTCCGCCCCTAAATCGTCTACGAATGTGGTAGCGCTTGTAATATCCTCGGCTTCCACATTCAACACCTCGGCAATAATCCCCTGTAATTTTTCGAACTCCATAATTAAACCCCTTTCTTCTTTAATATATAATTATTTTAGTTTTCCGATCCGCCTTCATCTGCCTGAGACGAAGGATGCTGGCTCTCTTTTCTCAAGCTCACTTCAATCTTCTCATTGATCCGCTGCTCTTTGAATGTCTGGCACTGCAAAATGGAATTGCAGATCTCCTTCGCCTTGGAATTCCCATGGGTCTTCACCACCAATCCGTTTAGCCCCAAAAGAGGCGCGCCGCCATAGCTGCTTGCATCAAAAGCCTTCAGGGTCTCCTTCAACGCCGGCTTTACCATAAGAGCGCCTAGTTTGCTTCTTAAGGTGGCCATCATTCCCTGTTTCACCATAGAGATCAGGGTAGCACCTACTCCTTCATACAGCTTCAGGATTACATTTCCCACAAATGCCTCGCTGACAATCACATCTGCACCTCCATGAGGAATCTCCCTGGCCTCGATGCTGCCGATAAAATTGATATCCTCACAGGCCTTGAGGAGGGGAAACGTCTCCTTTACCAATGCATTTCCTTTCTCCTCCTCAGCGCCAATGTTGACAATGGCGACTCTGGGATGTTTCATGCCTATGACATGTTCCATGTAAATAGAACCCATCTTGGCAAATTGCACCAAATGAGACGGCCTGGCATCTACATTGGCCCCACAGTCAATAAGAAGAGACACACCTTTTTCTGTGGGAATCAGGGGAGCTAGGGGAGGCCGCTCCACGCCTTTAATTCTCCCTACGATTACCTGCCCTCCTACTAAAACTGCTCCGGAACTTCCTGCAGAGACAAATGCATCCGCCTCTTTCTTCTTCACCAGGTTCATGCCAACCACGATGGAAGAATCTTTTTTTCTTCGGATGGCATTGACCGGCGGTTCCTCCGTCTCGATCACCTCCGATGCATTCTGGATGGTAATGCGATCCTTGGGGTAGGAATAGTTCTTAAGTTCTGAGGAGAGTACCTCTTCTCTTCCTACCAGAATCACATGTAAATGATCAGTCTTGGAGACTGCGTCAACCGCGCCCTTTATGGGTTCTATGGGGGCATAATCACCGCCCATGGCATCTACTGCTACTTTTATCATGGCTTTGGGTGCTCCTTTTGTTCCTTTCGCTATACCAGTGTCTTGACTGCATTCTATTCAGCCAAGACACTGGTATCTTAATCTATTACATAATATACTAGATATTTGATTTTAAATCAATCCTATTTTTGTTGCAATAAACCGCTCTATTTGAAGATTATGGTTTCCCCTAATTCAACAACCGAATATGGACATCTTCCACGATGGCTTTCACTTCCCCTGTCTCGTTGCAGATTCCAAAGGATACCACAATGCACTTCTCATGGGAGTCTTTTTGAAAAACAGGAGTCCCATCATCCAGTGGGCCCATCCGTAGATGTCCATAAAGGGATTCATAGGGGCGGTATTCTCTGGTGCCGCCACAGAGAATGGTCAGATATCCCCACGTGCCGTCTGCTTCAGAGGTATCGATCTTCAGGATGGTATCCCTTCCATAGGAATCGCTGGTATAAGAAATCTGTATAGAAAGCGCCTCATCTTCGGAGTGTTCTATGGACAGATAACGGGAATAACGGATTTCTTCCGTAATGAACTCCAAAAGCTTCCCGGCCAGCATATCCGCCTGGTATTGTTCCTCCATGGAATCCATGGAACGTTTCATCGCCCGAAAACCACTTATTACAAGAATCGCCAGAATCGACAGGATCCATACGCAAAACAACATTTCCACCAGGGTAAATCCTGTTCCATTTACTCTTTTCATTCTTCCCATCGGTAAACAGTCCCGTATTTGCTATCGTAAATACTGACCGCAAACTCCTCCTTTGCAGCCAGCCTTCCTGTTCCTGTATGTATGGACACCTTCAATTTTCCGAAGTCATTTTTCTTTACCAGCCCTTCTTCACTGCAATCCTCTTCCATTCTCTCCAAGAGCGCCATAGCCATGCGCATCTGTTTTTCTTCTTTCTTGGCCTTATCCATGATTCTTCCGGAAAGGATCATCACATTGAAAAACATAGAAACAGACAGGGCAATCAGTAGTATGGCCAGCAAGCTCTCTGCCATCGTCTCTCCTCTTTGCATAGCCAGTTTCCGTGTTCGCTCTGGATTCTGAGAAGCATCTGGCTTCCATTCTGGATCCAGACTTTGCGTTGTGCCTGGCTTCCATCCTGATCCCGGACTTTGCGTTGTGCCTGGCTTCCATAATGGCCTCAGACTTTGTTTCTCATCTGGCTCTGGTTTCAGCTTCTCCCTTTCTTCTACCTCTCTCCTTAACATTCCCTTCCACTCTGGCTCCATGCTTCACCTTACCATCGACCCCGGAATGGCTCCCGGCCCCTTCGATCCCCAATCATTTTCTCCGATTCACCTGTTTTTGGTGTTATCCATAGAAAGAGGCACTCATGCCGCCGCACAAATGCCTTCTTCTGATCTCTGAACATTAGTTATTGATTAATTTATCGCTTTCATTGTTCCAGCTGTACAGCTTGCGGATCTCTGCGCCTACTTTCTCAGCCGGATGCTCTGCTGCTTTCTTTCTCATGGCCTGGAAGTGTACCTGACGGCCTGCCGGAGACATATCTAAAAGGAATTCCTTTGCGAAGCTGCCGTCCTGGATGTCCGCCAGGATCTTCTTCATGGTCTTCTTGGTCTCCTCTGTGATCAGCTTCGGCCCGGTAATGTAATCGCCATATTCCGCTGTGTTGGAGATGGAATATCTCATGCCTGCAAAGCCGGACTGATAGATCAGGTCAACGATCAGCTTCATCTCATGGATACACTCAAAGTAAGCATTTCTCGGATCGTATCCCGCCTCAACCAATGTCTCAAATCCAGCCTGCATCAGGGCGCATACGCCGCCGCACAGAACCGCCTGCTCGCCGAAAAGATCCGTCTCAGTCTCGGTGCGGAACGTGGTCTCAAGAACACCAGCCCGTGCGCCGCCGATGGCCAGCGCGTAAGCCAACGCTTTATCTAACGCCTTGCCGGTTGCATCCTGCTCCACAGCCACCAGACAGGGAACCCCCTTCCCTTCCAGATACTCGGAACGCACGGTGTGGCCTGGCCCTTTCGGTGCAATCATAGTCACATCCACATCCTTGGGAGGCTTGATGCAACCAAAATGAATATTGAATCCATGGGCAAACATCAGCATGTTGCCCGCTTCCAGATTGGGTTCAATATCCTTCTTGTACATATCGGCCTGCAGCTCGTCATTGATTAAGATCATGATAATGTCTGCTTTTTTTGCAGCCTCCGCCGCAGTATATACCTGAAATCCTTGTGCCTCTGCCTTAGCCCAGGACTTGCTTCCCTCATAAAGCCCGATGATCACATTGCATCCAGACTCCTTTGCATTCAATGCATGGGCATGTCCCTGGCTGCCATAGCCAATGACCGCAATGGTCTTCCCCTCCAGCATGGATAAGTTACAGTCTTCCTGATAGTAAATCTTTGCCATCTTTGTTTCCTCCTAAGATTCTTTTCTTCTTACTCTTCTTTTATAAACGTAACTATTTTGAAATTCCGCAACTGTCCGGCTATCCTGGATCGCTGCAGAATCTTCACGGCACTTGGTCTTATTCCTTCCCCTATGGAAGATACCGGACATCGTCGGCTCCTCTTGACAATCCTGTAAGACCGGTTCTTGCCAGTTCCAGAATCTCATAATCTCCCAACAGATTGATAAGCGCATCCAGCTTTGACTGATCTCCCGTCAGCATCACAGTCAGAGACTCTCTTCCCACATCCACGATGGTTGCACGGAAAATCTCCGATATGGCGCTGATAGCCTGTCTCTCACTGGCATTGGCCCGTACCTTGATCATAATCAATTCCCGATATACGGAGTGTCCCGGCTTTAATTCCTTAATATCCCGTACATCCTCCAGCTTCCGAAGCTGCTTCTCGATCTGCTCTAAGATCTCCTGATCTCCGGTGGAAACAACGGTCATACGGGAATACCTCTCATCTGCCGTCACACCTACCGTCAAACTTTCAATGTTATATCCCCGGCGGCTGAATAGTCCTGCCACACGGCTTAAAACACCGGCAGTATTGTCTACCAGCAATGATAAAACAATTCGATCCATACTTACGCCTGCTTTCTTTCTATATATAAGTAGTTTTAATCTTATCAATCCAGGCTCTGTTTGTCAACTATATAATCGGAATAGATATCATAAATTTGAGTTATAAAAAGCGTATAACATTCTACCAAAATGTACAAATATTATCTATGGAAGAAATTTGCTTTCTATGTTAGAATGAAGAAAATGTTGTTGTATAAATGTGATACACAGGAGGTACAGATTATGGCACTACATGTTATGGATGAGGCCAACCGCTGCCTGGGCTGCAAAGTTCCCCAGTGTCAGAAGGGATGCCCCATCAATACCCCTATTCCAGAGATTATCAAACTCCTAAAGGATAACAAATTAGACCAGGCAGGCAGGATGTTATTTGAGAATAATCCATTGACCACAGTGTGCAGCCTGGTGTGTAACCATGAGAATCAGTGCGAGGGACACTGTGTTCTGGGGAAAAAAGGCGCACCGGTTCATTTTTCTACCATTGAGAATTATATTTCCACCACCTATGCCAATAAGATGGTGAAAGGGCCCATGCCTTCCAATGGGATGAAGGTGGCCATCATCGGCTCCGGCCCTGCCGGAATCACCATCGCCATTATTCTGGCCAGATACGGCTATGATGTGACGATTTTTGAGGGCAAGGACAAGTTAGGCGGTGTGCTCCGTTACGGTATTCCGGAATTTCGTCTTCCCAAGTCGGTTCTGGACGATATCAAATACCGGCATATCGATATGAAAGGAATCAAATTCCGGCCCAACACCCATATCGGCGGTTCCATCGGTGTGGATGATTTGTTCCGGGATGGTTATAAAGCGATTTTCGTAGGCACAGGGGTATGGAAACCCAATGCCCTCCATATCAAAGGAGAGACTTTGGGGCATGTTCATTTTGGAATCAATTATTTAAATAATCCAGACAGTTATAATCTGGGAGAACGGGTCATCGTCATCGGTGCCGGCAATGCCGCCATGGATGTGGCCAGAACCGCTGTCCGCAAAGGAGCACGGTATCTTACCTGCTTTTCTCTTACCAAAAAGGTGGCCGCAAGCCAGCATGAATTCAGCTATGCACAGCTGGAGGGTGTTGAGTTTGAATACAACAAGGCTCCTGTGGAAATCACAGATGAAGGAGTGATTTTTAAGGATGTGACGGAAGAGGAAGACGGAACGCTTACGGATGTGCCGGATTCCAATAAACTGTACCCTGCCGACAGTGTCATCATCTCCATCAGCCAGGGACCCCAGAACCGGATCGTCAACACCACCGAAGGCCTGGCGGCCAACAGCCGAGGGCTTTTAGTCGCCGATGAGACAGGCCATACCACCCGGCCAGGCATCTTCGCCTCCGGCGATGTGGTAAACGGAGCCCGGACCGTTGTGGAGGCAGTGGCCCACTCAAAGATCGTGGCCGAATCCATGCACCAGTATATGCAGAGCCTGCCAAAGGATGAGGAGTAAGACAAATTGAAGCGGATTGATATCATCCAGCTTCTCCGCTTGTTAGGCGCATTGTATGTGATTATCTATCATTCGGGGATTGCAGGAGAATTCGGATATTTCGGTGTGGAATTGTTCAGCTTTGTAAGCGGCTATATTATCATCTATTCCACCCAGCCGGAACAGTCAAAGAAGGGATTTCTGTTAAAGAGAGGCATTCGTATTCTGCCTCTCTATTGGCTTGCCACCCTTTTTTATTATGGCATCATCTGCCTTCGGCCTTCCCTGTCCATCATGAGCCAGGCCAGGCCGGAATATCTGGTCAAATCCATGCTGTTTATTCCTTTTATAAACGATGCCGGCTTCGACACGCCTATCCTGGGAGCCGGGTGGACTTTGAACTATGAGGTTATGTTTTATCTCCTGTTCTTCGGGTCGATGATCCTCTCCCACCGTTACCGTGCCGCCATCGCCGTGGGACTCTCCTGCCTTTTGGTAGTGGCCGGGCACTTGCTTCCTGGCAGCTTGCTTCCCGGGGAAAGCTTTTATCTGCAGTATTATGCCAACTCATTTCTTCTTGAGTTTTCCATGGGGATTCTGTCCTTTTACCTGATCCGCTATCTCCATGGGCTGCAAGGATGGAAAAGCCGTCCATGGCTTCCCGGACTGTGTCTGGCTGTGGCTGCCTTTCTGTTTCTGTGGATGATTCCCTTTGGAGGAAGAATCCACGGCGTGCCCCGCTTCCTTTATCCGGGGATTCCTATGTTCCTGTTTTTCTGCTCCCTCCTCCTGGCATGGAAAGACCGGGTATTTCCCCGGCCTCTGGTGGAGCTTGGCAATATGTCCTACTCCATCTATCTGGTTGAATATTTTACCACGGCCCTCTTCAAACTGGCTGCCGGGTCCTTAAGCCCTGTACCCAAGAGCCTGGCGTTTTTTGCCATGGTTCTTGTGACGTTTGGGTGTTCCTATGTGTCCTATGTGGTGGTGGAGAAGAGGGTTACCGCATTTTTGAAGAAATCTCTTTTTTTGCCTACCCCTTCAGTCCGGTCGAGCTGATTCCCTCCACCAGATATTTCTGGAAAAATACAAATACAAGAAAAACCGGAATCAGCGAGAGAATGGACATGGCAAACATGGCGCCCCAGTCGGAACTGGAAGACGGGTCACAGAACAGTTTCAGCGCCAGGGCGATAGTATACTGTCCAGGTTTATTCAAATACAGAAGGGCGCTCATAAAATCATCCCATTTTCCAATAAAGGCGAAGATGCCGTTGGTTACCATGGCTGGCACAATAAGGGGAAATATGATCCGTCGGAAAATACCCCAGTGAGAACATCCGTCAATTTTCGCGGCTTCATCCAGTTCCCTGGGAATCCCTTTGATAAACTGGACGGTCAGAAAGATACCGAATCCATTTCCAAAGTAACATGGTACAATCAGAGGGAGGAATGTTCCGATCCATCGAAACTGATTAAACATAATGTACTGGGGCACCATTAGGACCTGGAACGGAATCATCATAGACAGAAGCATGCAGCTGAACCAGAATCGACTTCCTCTGAAGGGGATTCTGGCAAACCCATAGGCCACCAGCGTGGAAGAAACCACGATTCCCAGTACGCACAATACGGATACAAAGATGCTGTTTTTGAAAAATACGGTAAAGCGGATCCCTCCAAACCCTTTCCAACCGTTCCCATAGTTATGGAACACAAATTTTTCCGGCAATATTCTGGAAGCTGTCACAAAGATGGTTTCTGTCTCCTTAAAAGAAGAGAACAACATCCAGATCAGTGGATAGCACATAACAAACGCCAAAAATGCCACGGTTATATGATAGATTCCTTTCATCAGAAACCGTTTCTTTTTTATTCCCATGAAATGCTCCTCCTATTCCTCATATACCCATTTATCCGATGTTTTAAAGATAATCAGGGTTAAAACCCCGATCACCGCGACCATCACCCAGGCCATTGCGCTTCCGTATCCCATGTTTCCATAAGTCAGGGACTGACGGTATAAATAGACAGCATAGAATAGTGTAGAATCCAGAGGTTTTCCGTTAGTGATAATAAAACACTGAGTAAATGCTGTCAACGCGCCGATCACTTGCATAACCAGATTGAAGAATATGGTGGGGCTCAGCATTGGAAGAGTGATCTTGAAAAAACAGTGTATCCGATTAGCCCCGTCCACCCGTGCGGCCTCATAGAGGCTGGATGGAACCTGCTTTAAGCCTGCCACAAAAATCAGCATAGGGGATCCAAACTGCCAGACCGCCAGGATAATCAGCGTCCAGATGGCCGTTTTCTCATTTCCCAGCCAATAGATGTCTCCCGGGAATCCCAGACTCCTTAAAAGCGCGTTTACCACGCCGTCCCCGGCAAACATCCGTCTCCACAAAACTGCGATGGCCACGCTGCCTCCCACCATAGAAGGCAGATAGTACATAGCCCGGTACACGCTGGTAATCCGGTTAGCTTTCACAAGAAGCATGGCCACCATCAATGCA
>CANDZL010000026.1:0-40851 GCA_947425205.1 uncultured Hungatella sp.
AAGGAAAGCACTTCTGGCTTAAGGAATGCAAGAAGTGCTTTGTCTACAGTCTGAAATCTGCTTTAAAGCAGATTAAAGATAAAAAATATGAAACAGTGCTGATTCATCATGAAGTTTCAAAAGAGCAGATTAAAAAATATGGCTTCGCGTTTGAAGGCAAAAAAGTATTGATTGGATGCTGAGAAGGTTTTATCCCCTCTCAGCCTTCCTTTTTTACACCGGATACGCCCCATTCACCGTATCCGCAACACTCATATCCACCTTCGTCTGCTGCGCCTCCCGATACTGAAAATACTCCTTGGCAACCGCCGGAAACATGGCATAGGTCAGCACATCCTCCTCCTGCTGCTTCCACCGGGCACATTCCTTCTCAAACTGAGGCAGCTGAGGCAAAATCCGATCCGCAGGCCGGCAGGTAATACCAGCCTGCCCTCCCGTAATCTTCCTCTTCACCTCCGGGTCAGGCTGCTTCACCGTCTGCCCAAACTCCCCCAGAAGTAATCTCTTGGACTCCTTGGTGGTAATCTTATACCTTTCCCCGCTAATCACATTCAGCACCGCCTGGGTCCCCACAATCTGAGAAGAAGGCGTAACCAGAGGCGGTTCCCCGAAATCCCTTCGCACTCTGGGAATCTCCTCCAGCACCTCCCGGTACCGGTCCTCCTGTCCGCTCTCCTTCAGCTGCGCCACCAGATTCGACAACATCCCTCCAGGAACCTGATACTGCAGTGTCTTAATATTCACACTCAGCATCTTCGGATTCAAAAGCCCGCTGTCAATAGCCTCCGCCCGAATCGATGCAAAATAATCCGCAATCTCCCCCAGCAGCTCCTGGTTCAGCCCCGGGTCGTAAGGCGTATTCCGAAAGGTCTCCACAATCACCTCCGTAGCCGGCTGGCTGGTTCCCAGAGCCAGAGGCGATATGGCACAGTCAATGCTATCGCACCCTGCCTCCACCGCCTTCAAATACGTCATAGATGCCACCCCTGCCGTATAATGGGTATGGACCGCCACCGGAATCCCTACCGTATCCTTCAAAGCCCTTACCAGTTCCTCCGCCCGGTACGGCGTCAAAAGCCCGGCCATATCCTTAATCCCCAGCTCATCCGCTCCCATATCCTCAATCCGCCTGGCAACATCCCTCCAGTAATCCAGCGTGTAGGCCTCCCCCAGAGTATACACCAGAGCCACAATGGCCCTGCCGCCCTCCGCCTGGGTTCCCTTCATCGCAGTCCTTAAGTTGCGAATATCATTAAGACAATCCATAATACGGATATTGTCAATCCCATTTGCCACCGATTTCCGGCAGAAATAATCCACCACATCATCCGAATAATGGCTGTACCCCAGCAGATTCTGCCCCCGCAAAAGCATCTGCAGCTTCGTATGCTTAAATCCCTCCCGAAGCCTCCGAAGCCGGACCCAGGGATCCTCCTTCAAAAACCGAAGCGCCGTATCAAACGTAGCGCCGCCCCAGCACTCCACCGCATGATACCCCACCCGGTCCATCTTCTCCACAATCGGCAGCATCTGCTCCGTACTCATCCGGGTAGCCAGAAGAGACTGGTGCGCATCCCGGAAAACCGTTTCAACAATCTTAATGGGCTTCTTCTTCATTTCCGCCATAATCCTGCCCCTTTCCCTTCCCAGTGCCTCTACTTTTCCGCCACAACCTCAATCTCCACCTTAGCCCCCTTAGGAAGCGCCGCCACCTCAAACGCCGCCCTGGCCGGATACGGAGCCGTAAAATACTCCCCATACACCTCATTCATGGCCCCAAAATCCCCAATATCCTGTAAAAGCACTGTAGTCTTCACCACATTGCCAAAATCCAGTCCAGCCTCCTTTAAAATCCCCTTAATATTCTCCAGAGAAGCCCTGGTCTGCTCCTTAATATCCTCCGAAGGAAACTCCCCCACAGCCACATCAATAGGCAGCTGCCCCGAGATATACACCATACTTCCAGTCTCAATCGCCTGAGAATAAGGTCCAATAGCTGCCGGCGCAGCCTTAGAATAAATTTCTCTCTTCATAATTCAAATCCCTTCCTGAAAATAATTACTACTCAATCATTCATACCATCACATCAAAAACAAAAACCCAAACAACCCAAAACATATCCCGCAGCCCACAGCCACAGGCACAATCTTCCTGAGAATCTGCCCCTCTCCGCCAGCCATACCCGTAGTAGAAATCCCCATAATCACACACCCCGGAGAAAAAGCAGTCCCCAGCACACCCCCAACCGTCTGCAGCGCCAGCGTCACAGCCGGACGAATCCCCAGAAATCCCGCAGCCGTCATCTGAAAATTCCCCAGCAAAATATTCGAAGACATGTTGCTGCTGGTAATAAACGTCCCCAAAATTCCAAAAATCGGGGCCACAATCACATAATACTTCCCCAGCACAGACACAATCCCCTGAGACAAAATATAAATCTGTCCGCTGCTGCTCATATACTTAGACATAATAATAAAACAAAGAATCGCAATGGTAGGCGCCTTACATTTCCTTCCCGTCCGAACCGCTGCCTGCTTTATCCCAGCCAGGTCAAGATACCCGGCCCTCCCATAATACACACAGCTTACAACCGCCGACACCGCCAGAAACGTCCCTGCATACGTCAATGGCCTCAACGGAGAAAAACACCCCTCCCCGGCCGTAACATATCCATACCTGGTAACCGTCTCCGGAAACGCAAGCCCCAGCCTCCACTGATTCAAGAACCCATTCACAGCCGGAATCATCAAACACACCACCGTAATCAATGTCAGCACATAATAAGGAAGAAACGCCTCATGAAACGACATGGTTATCTCCCGGGAAGCCTCCTCCCCCTTCTCCCCCTCCATAATCCGGCTGTCCTCCAAAGACCAAGCCCTCCGGTAACGAGGAATCCTGCAAAGAAGAAAGGTGGCAAAAAGCGCTGCGGCCGATGGCAGAAAATTGGATATGGTCGCATTGACCGGAGCCAGCAGCAGTTCTCCGCCACCTGTCATCAGCGTTAAAACCAGCAAAACAGGGGCAATCTCACGAAGCGCCCTTCTCCCCCCATAAAACCAACAGGTCAGGCACACTCCCAAAAAATTAAAAACCCAAATCATAGCCGCCGCCAGAAACGCTGCCGCGGCCGCCTCCGAACCAGCCACCCCCGACTGCTCCACCAAAGCCTCCCATGCCAGAGCCAGCGTCCCAAAGGTACCTCCCCAGGAATGACACAACAACACAATCACAATACTGTACAGTGGTTTCACCCCAATACTCAAAAGCAGCGGAGCTCCCACAGCCACAGCCACGCCAAACCCCGTGATTCCCTGAAGAAAACTAGGAAAAATCCAGCCAAAAATCAAAATCTGAAACAATTCATGACGAGTCAAAGACTGGATTCCCCTTCGAATCGCCTGAAATCCCCTGGACTCACAAGTCAGTTCATAAGAAAAAACCGCAGGCCATACCACCAGAAGAATGGTCATCCCGTTCCAGACCCCTTTGCCGCTCTCAAGAACCAAAGCCTTAGGAGAAGAACCATAACACAGCACCGCAATCACCAGTGCCAGAACCATTCCCACAGGGGCGGCCTTCGCCACCCCCCATCCAAATTTCATAATCACAACCAGCAAAAACAACACAGGAAGCAACCCACACACCCAAAGAAACGGGCTCATCGGCAGACTCATAATTCCCTACATCTCCTCAATCCTGGCCACAACACCAGCAAAAATTTTCGCCCTGTCATACAGAGACTCCTGCACCCCATACTCCATCTTGTTGTGGGCAAAATCCCCCCGAATTCCACAGGCATCCACCACCGGCACCCCGGCCGCATTAATATTGCCGGCATCCGTCGCACCGCCCCGATGGATTTTTCCAAAAGGCTCAAACCCAGCCTCCACAGCCACCTTATTAATCAGGTTAAAAAACCGAAGCACATCCTCCGTCTCCTGAAGAGGAGCCAGCTTCGCACGATAATAATCCAGCTTCGTAGCCGTTCCCTCAATATACGTCCTTCCGGAAATCTCATACATGGCATCCATAATACGCTTCGCCTCATCCTCATTGCTCACACGCACATCAAACACCACCTCACAGTGGTCCGCAATCCCACTGGTATGGCCGCCTCCCTTGATGACAGCCGTAGTAACCGTAGTCCCCTGGTCCAGATCCGTCAGCTTGATAATCTCCTCAATCTTGTGGGCAGCCTCATGAATCGCATTCTTCCCCCGAAGGAAATCATTTCCTGCATGTCCTCCTACCCCGTCAACCGTCAGATAATACGTAAACTGGCTCTTGCGGGCCGTGCAAAGCCGGTTCCCCAGCTCACCGCACTCCATGTTAAACGCCACCAGGCCCCCTCTGCTCTCCTCCGTCATATACTTGTCACAATCATTCCCCACATGGTCCGACTCCTCCTCCGCATCCACCAAAAACTTAATAGGATGAGCGTCATACCCTATGGCATTCAGAGCCTTCACCGCATACAACGCAATAATCAGGCCTCCCTTCATATCCAGAACCCCCGGCCCATAAATCAGGCCATCCTCCACACGACAAGGATTCTCCCTGCCAAAAGACCCCTTATAATGCACCGTATCAATATGCCCCGAGAACATCACCGGCTTGCCAGGCCTGTCCTTCCCCAGCACCCCGATGAGAATTCCTGCCCTGTCCGGAGCCACCTCACGGACCCGGCACTCAAACCCTTCCGCCTCCAGCTCCCTCTGGAACCAGTCCCTGGCCGCCTCAACATTCTCCTTCTCCTCAAAATGCCCCTCCAGATTCACCAGCTCAAACAGCCTGTCCAGCATCTCATCCCTGTGGGCATCAATGTAAGCCCCAATCCTCTCATGCAGCTTCTCCATCATAACATCCTCCATTCATCCATTCTCAAAACCTGCCGCCCATCACATCTCAGGCAGCCCCAAACTCTCGCTATCATTCCAGTTCCTGCTTACTTCTTCCTTCCACATCCGGATTCCAGCTTAATTCTTCTTTCCTCCACACCTGGATTCCAGCTTAATCCTTCTTTCCTACACATCCAGATTCCAGCTTAATCCTTCTTTCCTACACATCCGGATTCCGGCTTAATCCTTCTTTCCTCCACATCCGGATTCCGGCTTAATCCTTCTTCCTTACCACATCTCATTTCCCTCTCAACGTTTCTTCCCATCCAACAGCTTCCTGTCCAGGTTAAACGCCGTAATCACCAGAATCACCACCAAATAAATCGGCATACTTATGTAATACGGAATCATCTTCACCGCATCCACCCCCAGAGAAGCCGTCACCGTAGCCGGCATCACCACAAACGGAATAAACATAGAAAACGCCAGACACCCTACCGTAGCCGCTCTCGCCAGATCCAGCTTATTTAAGCCTGCCTTGTCATACACCGGTGCCATAATATTCCCCGTAAACACCTCTGAAAAGCTGGCAGAAGAAGAAAAATTAGCCAGAAATCCCAGGAGAATCACACAGATAACACCACTTAACCGAGACTTAATCATATTCGAAAGAGGCTCCACCAGCGTATCCAGAATCCTTGCCTCATTCAAAATCCCAAACAATCCAAAAGAGAAAATAATCAGCACACACGTCCCCGTCATACCAGACACACCGCCCCGGCTGAACAGGCTTGCCACCATCTCATTAGCCGCATCCAGATGATAGCCGCTCCACATAGCATTGATAACCGTGCCAAAAGACTCCCTCTGGAAAATACAGGCCACACCCAGTCCGCTTAAGCTGCCAATCAAGATAGCCGGTATCGCCGGAACCTTGGCAATCAGCAGGCCAAACACCAAAACAATCGGTACAATACAGTGAATTCCCAGATTATAGCTGTCGCCAATAGCCTCCACCAAAGTACTGATAGCCGAAGTATCCGCAGACCCTACCGTTCCCATAGCCCCCATAACCAAATAAATCAAAAAGCTAATCACAGCCACCGGTATGGTCATAGGCAGCTGAAATTTCACACTCTCAAACATATCCACTTCCGCAGCCCCTGCAATAACATTGGGCGTATCCGAAAGAGGAGACATCCCGTCGCCGATAACAGCCGCACACAGAATCGAGCTGGCCGCCCAGTACGGATTCAACCCCATCCCCAGAGCCACACCCATAAGCGCCACACCGATGGTTCCACAAGTTCCAAAACTGGTTCCCGTAAAACACGCACAAATCAAGGTCACCACAAAAGCCGTAGCCATAAAATACTTAGGATTAATCACCTGCAGCCCCAGATACGTAATATAGGCAATGGTTCCGCTGGCACACCAGGCCCCAATCAGAGAGCCGATAGTCAGAATCAAAAGAACCGGAACAATACACTTCGGAATAAACCGAATCATACCTGCCTGCAGCTCCTTATAACTGTACCCCAGAAACATACAAAGCGGAAACGCCACCAGCCAGGACAACATAAACATCACATGAATCTTGGCCCCCAAAACCGCTCCCGGAATCATAATAAACGCAAAACTTGCAATCATAACAAACGCCGCATATCCAAAAGTCGTCTGCTTCTTCTCCTTACCCATAGCTTTCCTTTCCCTCCTTCATCTCCCTACTCCGGAATCGGATACGCGCCATTCTCCACCACATTCCGATACCCTTGCGGATCCGTATCCCCCTCCGTATTAATCAAAAGAATCACCGAATCCTCCGTAAGCCCCATAGCCTGCTTCACTTCCCGTAGTTTATCCTCAGACAAAATCAAAGCCAGCGCCCCCATGGTAGCCGCACCAGACTCACCAGAAACCACTGCCTTATCCGTCCCTGTCCCACGGGCATAAACCCTCATCCCATGAGCCGCCGCATAATCCGGGCAAGACAGATAAAACTCCGCATAGTCCCTGAGAATCGGCCACGTAATCTTACAAGGCGTCCCACAATTCAGGCCAGCCATAATCGTCACCGGATCCCCCTCCACAGAATGGGCCTCCCCATCCCCTGCAGATGCCGACAAGAAAATACAGTCCGCCGCCTCCGGCTCCACCACAGCCACAACCGGCTTGTCTTCTCCAAAACAATGAGCCACATACCCCAGCACGCCGCCGGCCATAGCCCCTACTCCGGCCTGAAGAAACAGATGGGTAGGCCTTTCCCCCGCTTCCTCAAGCTGCTCCAGCGCCTCCGAAGCCATGGTCAGATACCCCTGAATAATCCACCCGGGAATCTCCTCATACCCGTCCCACGCCGTATCCTGAATCAGATACCATCCATTCCTCCTGCTCTGCTCCATAGCATAGGCAACCGTATCATCATAATTCTTATCCGTAATCGTCACCTCTGCCGGCCCTACCCTTCGGATAGCCTCCGCCCGGACCTCCACAGACCCTGCAGGCATATACACATGGACCCTGCACCCGAAAATCCCTCCGGCCCACGACACTCCTCTCCCATGGTTCCCGTCCGTAGCCGTCACAAACACCACACGCTGCAGCTCCTCCCTGTACTTAGGACTCTGCAGCTCCTTTAACGTGGTCGTCGCAGGATTCAGCCCAAACCGTCCACACAGAATCCGAAACATAGCATAACTTCCGCCCAGCCCCTTAAACGCGTTCAGCGAGAACCTCTCAGCCTCATTCTTCACAAAAATCCCCTTCACGCCCAGTTCCTTCGCCAAGCCATCCAGCCTCACAAGCGGTGTCCTTCCATACCCCGGAATCTGCTCATGAAACGCCCTGGCAGCCCTGGCTCCCTCCGGCCCAAACACGTCCGGCAGGCTGCTTCTTTCCCGCTTCTCCTCCTCAGACCTCTCCGCCTGAATCACCCGGATCCCATAAGCCTGCTCCAGCCTTCTGTTCACCCGAATCACTCCCTTCTCTTTTTTTATTATTATATTTCTAAATATTGACAAAATATATCATTTACTCCTCTGTTTTTATCAATATATTGCGTATACATTTTCCTCCCAACCATCTCATCCCAAACAACCCCAAACGCCAAAACCTCCGTCTGCTGCCCCACCGCCAACCACTGTAACAGTTCAGCTCCCCCTTAAACTACTATCGCCCCCGGCAATCCATAAAAACTTCTTCTACCATTTTTCATCCCGCTTCTAGATTTTTTCACCATATTGTGTTAAAATCCAAATAACATCTTAAAAAATTCCCAAACTATATCAAAATATTGCTTACCCCAAAGGAGCCCGCCCATGATTGCCAAAAACATCCAATTCTCCGAAGACAACCAGGAACTCATCAAACCCATTCTCCCAGGCCTTCCCATCTCCGTCTTCTACACGGTTTTTCACGAAAACACCTACAACTTCATAAACTGGCACTGGCACGAAGCCTTCCAATACTGCCTGGTTACAGAAGGCGCCGTCGACTTTTTACTCCCCAGCACCCAATACCACGTAAAAGCCGGCAACGGTATTTTCATCAACACCCAGCAGATCCACTTCAGCAAAGGCCGCCCAGGCATCCCCTCCTCCTACCTCTGCCTGGACATTCCCCCGTCCTTCCTGTACCCAGATGAGCGCAGCCGCCTATACCAGAAATACATCACCCCAGTTCTCCGCAATCCCTACCCCCAGGTGCTTCTCCTGTCCAGGCGCCAGAAAGAACCGCAGCAGCTCCTCACCCTCATCCAAACCATCCAGACCCTTCTGAAAGAACAGCCAGACCTGATGGAATTTGACATTCACGCTGCAATCCTCCAGATCTGGAAAATCACATACCAGCTGCTAAAGAAAAACGGAGGCGCCGCCCCCGTTGAACTCCATGACAATGACCGGCTGAAAACTATCCTCCAGTACATGCTTGACCACTACACAGAGAAAATCACCCTTGACGATATCGCCCGGCAGCTTTCCGTCAGCAGAAGCGAATGCTGCCGCTTCTTCAAGAAAGCCACCGGCCAATCCATGTTTTCCTATCTAAATAATTTACGCTTGAATAAAAGCATTGATCTGCTGAAAGACCCCAAGATGAGCTTGTCAGAAATAGCAAACGCCGTAGGCTTCTGCAATCAAAGCTACTACACAGACTGTTTTCGAAAAGCCAAAAATATCACTCCAAAAAAATACAGAGAGTTAACCCTGAGAAAGCCCAGCCATATCCTTCCGCTGGATGTCATCAACTCCCCTTAATTCCCCATGCTTCCTGCCACATATAATTTATGAGCTGCCCGACAAATGAGCAGCTCATTCTATTCCTTTAATCTGTTAACCTCCCCCAAATTCCAATCCTCCCCAGAAATCTCTTGCATTTTATTCATTTTTCAATTATAATAACGTACAAACAATTTTAATCAATTATAAACATTTAAAAACACGTATTTTCACAAGGAGCTCCACATAAAAACAAACCAAATTCGCTGCCGCTATTTATGAAATGGCCGTACGGATTCAAAAAATTCTTGCAGCCGTCATCTATATCTGCCTGATCAGCCACCGGCCGAACCACTTAAAAAACGCCAGAACCATATATCTATAAAAACCGCCCGAATAAAAAATTAGATTAAGAAAGACAGGTAACCGCTTATGTTTATGGAAGAACGACAGAAAGATATCATAAAACGAGTCAATGAGACAGGCCGGATTCTGGTTTCCGAAATTCAATCCCTGTACCAGATCTCCGCAGACTGCGCCAGGAGAGACTTAAGACTATTAGAAAGCAAAGGCCTGCTTAAGCGGACCCACGGAGGCGCCATCGCCGCGCCCCCCAAAGGAATCTACCCCGAAAAAAACTACAACCCCAAAGAATTACCCCATGTAAAAGAAACCTGCCTGGCCGTTGCAGAAAAAGCCATAGAATCCATAGAAAAACAGAACGTAATTTACCTTACCTCCTCCTCCGTAGGATACTATATGGCCCTCCATCTGCCAGAACATCTGGAAATCACCGTACTCACCAACTCCGTTACCATTGCCGATGCACTGCGGAAAAAAGAGTCCGTTTCCGTCATTCTCTTAGGAGGAGAAATGTCCCACCGAGGCCACTGCCACGATTTTTATACGGTACAGATGGTAAAAAGCATACGGATCGACAAAGCCTTCCTGTCCCACACCGCACTATCCCTGGAATTCGGTGCCTCCATCCACAACAGCGCCGGGGTCGAATTCGGAAAGGCAGTCATGGAAAGCAGCACCATGAATATCGGACTGTATCCCTCCGAAAAAATCGGCAGGAACTCCATCCATTTCGTGTGCAAGGCCGCAGACTACGACCTGCTGATCACAGACAATCACGTATCCGAAGACTTCCTGGAACAGGCAGAAGAACTGGGAATCCCCGTTACCGTTGTCAATCTCCCATGAATTCCCACCCCTTAGGAGGCCCCTTATGTATTGCATCTTAATCACCGGAATTCCGGCATCCGGAAAAACCACAATGGCAGCGTTTTTAGGAGATAAGATGAATCTCCCTGTCATCTCCAAAGATGCCGTCAAAGAACTGCTGTACGATACAATAGGATTTCGTTCCAGAAGCGAGAAAGTTAAACTGGGAACCACCGCCATGAATATCATGTACCACATGGCAGAACAGCTGATGAAGTCCAACCTTCCCTTTATACTAGAAAACAATTTTGAAACCATATCAAAACCCGGGCTATGCAGGATTCTTAATACCTTCTCCTACAAAGCTGTAACTGTCACATTGACAGGAGATTATCCCGTTCTCTATAAACGGTTTCTGGAAAGAAACAACGATCCCGCCAGACACCGGGGACACGTTGTAAACTGCTACCCAGAAGAACCGTCCCCAGAACATACACCCCAGATTTCATATGAAGACTTTGTAAACGGAATCACCTCCAGGGGCATGGATACCTTCACCGTCCATGGCCCCCACATCACGTTGGACACAACGGATTTTCACCAGGTTGACAAAGAGGCACTGGCACAGGAAATCGCAAATATCTGCAAAGCGCTGCTTGTTACTATTCACGGTTAATGTCATGATACCAGGGTCAAAAGGTCAAAAATCCGATGCAAGCTTGCTTGCAAGAGGATTTTTGGCCTTGGGACCCGCCAAAAACATGAAAAAGTAGCCCGATTAGGGCGGATTTTGAATGTTTTTGAGGATTGCGGGAGCACAAAGTGCGGAGCAATCCGGTATCAAAGGGGTCAAAAGACCTTTTGACCCCAACATCATGTCATTTAGATAACACTTACCCCCTAGAGATAACATAGCTGTGAGAGGGACCTTAACGAAACAAAATCAGCTGTGAATGGTATTTTATCACCGTCTCCCTCCAGCCCCTCTGTCCAGGATCCCATTCAACCGCGAAAACAACATGAAAGCCGTCACAGACGCCGCTATAATATCGCTTACCGGCTCCGCCACAAACACGCCGAATACCTTGTTGGAGAAGAAGAACGGCAGAATAAAGATCAACGGAATCAAAAGCACCAGCTTCCGCAGGCAGGCCATCAGAAGGCTGATCTTAGCCTGTCCCAAAGCCATAAAGGTCTGCTGGCAGGAAATCTGTATACCCGTCGAGAAAATGCCGGCCATATAGATCCTCATAGCCCACACCGTGTAATCCACCAGCCCGGGATCGCTGCTGAAAATCCCTGCAAACACCTGCGGCGCGATCATCATAAGCAGCCACAGAAGAGACGCATAACCTGCACAGGCAAGAAACTGGCACCGGAAGGCCTGCTTCACCCGTTCCTTCTTCCCTGCTCCGAAATTGTAACTCATAATCGGCTGTCCGCCCTGGCAGATCCCCTGGAGCGGCAGGGTCACCAGCTGATTGCAGGAAGAGATAATGGTCATAGCTCCCACTGCCACATCACCGCCAAACCGTGACAGGCTGCTGTTAAAACTGATATTCAGAATACTCTCCGTACTGAGCATGACAAAGGTAGAAATCCCCAAAGCCAGACAAGGCAGAATCACCTCCGGAATAATCTTCATATCCCTCACCGTAAGCTTCAGCATGGTTTTGGAGCCGCACAGGAACATAAGCACCCACACCGCGCTGATGGCCTGGCTGATCACCGTGGCCACCGCTGCCCCCCGGACTCCCATATGAAGCCCGAATATCAGGATAGGATCCAGAATAATATTACACACCGCCCCCACTACCGTAGTGATCATGCTGAACTTGGCAAACCCCTGAGTGGTAATAAACGGATTCAGCCCCATAACAATCATCACAAAAACCGTGCCCAGAATATAAATCCTTGCATAAGACAAGGCATAGGGCAGGGTCACGTCGCTGGCTCCGAACATTCTTAACAGCTGAGGGGCAAATACATAAAACGCCACGGTCAGAACCGCCGCAAAAATCATCAGCACAGAAAAACAGTTCCCCAGAATCTTCTGGGCATTCTCCTGCTCATTCTTCCCCATAGCAATGGCTGCTCTCGGCGCACCGCCGGAGCCTGCCAGCATGGCAAAGGCATTGATCATCATCAATATCGGCAGAAACAGCCCCACTCCCGTCAGGGCAGACGCTCCCGCCTCCGGAATATGTCCGATATAAATCCTGTCAACAATATTGTACAGCATATTAATCATCTGCGCCACCACCGCCGGAATCGCCAGATTCATCATCAGCTTCGGTATGCTTCCGCTGCCCATATCCTGTTTCGCGCCTTGTTTTGCCATAATACCTTCCTCCTTTTTGTTTACTCCGCCTTGCCTATCATAATTGTACCAGACTTTCTAAAAGAATGCTAACCTTTTTATATCCATAAATCCGCCATCTGATTATAATTACCGGCAGGAAATTGGACTCTTTCCTGCCGGCAAACACAATACCTTTCTTTAAATAAGCTTACGCCTTTTTTCCATTGAAATACTCATCAACTCGTTTCTTAATATCGATTGGCTTCAGATATTTTAACAGATATCCGTCTGCTTTTAAGGACAGCACCTTTTTCACACTTTCCGGATCACTCCTGCTGGTCAAGAAAATAACCGGAACATCAGCAAATTCTTTCTCAGAGCGAAGCATGGCCAGTACATGGCTTCCGTCACAAACCGGCATCTCATAATCTAAGAGAACCAGATCCGGTCTGTCCAGCGTAATGGATCGGATTGCAGCTGTTCCGGAGCCAACCTCCGCGACATCATAACTCTCAGACAGCAGCCGCTTCATCCCCTGCCGTATGGTGATAGAATCATCGACAATAAGAATCTTGGGTCTTGTATTTTTTTCTTTCTCAATCAGATATTTCTCGATCTCAGCCATTGCATTGCTTGCATCAAGAGGAGTCCCGATCCCCTTCTCAAGCAAATGCGGGGCAATGACACAGTAAGAAAAATATCCCTCATCCGTGCTGAACAAAAGGCTGACTTGAGGCTGCTTGTTCTCGAAAATCTCATGGAACTGTTCATAGGTAAGGAGATTTTCCTCTGTCATATCATAGGACTGAATGGCCGGGTAATGATCCATGACACGTCTCACAAATTGGCATGCCGTATACCGGACTGCATTCATCAACATGATATCAAGCTTGTCCGATTTGACTCCCATTAACTTGCCCACTGTGTTGATCAGAATACTGTCCTCAAACACCAGGAGAATCTCCCACTTTTTATCATCTTGCTCTCTGCTGTAAACCAGGCGGTAATAGACCCCCTTGCCAAATTTCTCTCCACCATAGGCACTGCTGATTACTTGCGCCTTTAACTGGAACATATTCTTTAGCAGTTTTAAGATCACCGCTTCCATGGCGGCAAGCTCTTCCTCCGGCAAAAGATCAACCCACTTGCTGCTCTTCTCTCCTGCAATTGCCATATCCTCCGTCAAGGTATGGCCAATCAGCTATCCGGCGCATACAGCCAGAAAATGCTCAACCGCAGACGGAGAATAATCTTCCCGCTTTAATTCATTTTCCAATGCCGGAAGGGTATTCTCCCTGAATTCCTTATGTAAGCGCTTATGCATACTGATCTCCTCATAGCCGATCAGTTCCATATACTTCTCTTCATCCTCAAAATGCTTCAGCGCATGTGACTTAAAATATTTAATCCCTTCCTGACATGCCTGTCTGCTTTTTGTCTCTTCCCCTCCCAGGGTGAAAAGTTTACTGATAATCTGAAAAAGTTTTTGGTGTTCATCATCAATGATCTTGATCCCTAAATTAAACTCATTCTTCCATACCAGCTGGTTATCCATGTATAAAAGCCTCCTTTTTCGTGTTATGTTTTAAAGCACTATTTGCTCATGCTAATACACAGCAGTCTGGACAAACCAAACTGCTGTAAAAGTACCTCTTTCTTCTGAGAGTAATTATACAATAGAGGTAGGAAAAAAGCAATTGAAAAAGGCATGGTTCGTCCATCTGGTTGACAAAAAGAAAAGAACTGCCATAGCGCAATCGCCCACAGCAATTCTTTCCTTCCACATATCCTTCCGGCCAAACAATTACTTAAACAGCCCTTTCTTCTTCTTTCCGCCTTCTTCCGGCTCATCTTTGGAGATCTTTCCGGTCATCAGTTCGTCAAACCGGCGCAGAGCCTGCCTCTGCTCCTCATTCATCCGTTCTGGTACCTGAACCACCAGGGTCACATAGTGGTCGCCTCGGACGTTCTTATTCCTCAGTGACGGAACGCCTTTTCCCTTTAGCCGTACTCTGGTATCTGTCTGCGTCCCTGCCTTCACCTCATATTCCACCTGTCCATCCACTGTCTTAATGATAATTGGGCCTCCCAAGGCTGCTCTTGCAAAGGAAATCGGCACGGTGGAATAGATATTCATCTCTTTTCGGATAAAAATCGGATGCTTGGATACGACAGCTTCCACCAGCAAGTCCCCTCGCTCGCCACCATTGCTTCCTGGCTCGCCGGCTCCTGCCATACGTACGCTCTGTCCATCGTCAATACCAGCAGGTATGGTTACCTTCAGTTTCTTCCTTCTGGTAATATAACCGGTTCCGCGGCAATCCGGACACTTCTCCTTGATAATCTGCCCTGTTCCGCCACAGTCCGGACAGCCCTGGACATTCTGAACCGTTCCGAACATGGTCTGCTGGGTGTACATGATCTTGCCCTTGCCGTTACATTTAGAACACGTCTCCTTGGAAGTGCCTGCTTTGGCCCCGCTTCCGTGGCAGGAAGCACACTCTTCCTTATAATTAATCTCAATCTCTTTCTCGCATCCAAAGATCGCGTCCTCAAAGCTTAGACGGACACTGGTCTGCACATTGGCTCCCCGCATGGGGCCGTTGTACCGGGAACTGCTTCTGGAACTTCTTCCTCCGAAGAAATCTCCAAAGATATCACCAAAAATATCACCCATATCGGCTCCGTCAAAGCCGCCGAAACCGCCGAAGCCTCCAAAGCCACCTCCGCCTGCGCCACCGTCAAAAGCAGCATGGCCAAACTGGTCATACTGTCTTCTCTTTTCCGGATCACTCAATACAGCATAAGCTTCCGAGGCCTCCTTGAACTTTTTTTCTGCTTCCACATCTCCTGGGTTCGCATCCGGATGATATTTCTTTGCCAAAGACCTGTAGGCCTTCTTCAGGGCGGCGTCATCCGCCGTCTTGGGAACCCCCAGGACTTCATAGTAATCTCTCTTGCTTTCTGCCATTTCGGTCTACCTTTCCTAAGTTATAGCAGCCCCTTTGGTCACCGGTCGTCCGGATCTCTTCGCAGCTGCTACTTTATGCGCCACAAGGGGCTGCCGCAAAATGAAATCTTGTGACAGAAAAAACATTCATCTTGCACCAGTCCCCATATAAGCTGTGTCTGTTTATACTTCCTTAAAATCTCCATCGATCACATCATCATCCGGCTGCTGGCTTGCACCGCCGCTCATATCCGGGCCTGCGCCTGCGGCTCCTGCCCCCTGCGCTGCCTCATATACTTTTGCGAACAATGCCTGAGCGCTTGCCATCAGCTTCTCTTTTCCAGCCTTGATATCCTGTACCTGGGCATCGGTCATCTCCTCTACCGGGGCACGGTTGATGGCTTCCTTCAGTGCATTTAAGTCTGCTTCCACCGCTGCCTTGTCATTGGCACTGATCTTGTCGCCTACTTCTTCCAGAGCCTTCTCCGTCTGGAATACCATGGAGTCTGCTTCATTTCTTGCATCAATGGCTTCTTTGCGCTTATTGTCCTGAGCCTCATACTCAGCCGCCTCTTTCACAGCCTTCTCAATATCCGAATCAGACATGTTGGAGCCGGAAGTAATGGTGATATGCTGCTCTTTGCCGGTACCTAAATCTTTGGCAGATACATTTACAATACCGTTGGCATCAATATCAAAGGTAACCTCAATCTGGGGAACACCTCTTCTTGCTGGCGGAATTCCATCCAGCCGGAACTGTCCCAAGGTCTTATTGTCTCTTGCAAACTGTCTCTCACCCTGTACCACATGGATATCCACGGCAGTCTGATTGTCTGCTGCAGTGGAGAAGATCTGACTCTTCTTGGTAGGGATAGTCGTATTTCTCTCAATCAGTCTGGTAGCAACACCGCCCATGGTCTCAATAGACAGAGACAACGGAGTAACATCCAGAAGAAGGATATCGCCTGCACCGGCATCGCCTGCCAGCTTACCGCCCTGGATGGCAGCACCGATGGCTACACACTCATCCGGATTCAGAGTCTTGGACGGCTCATGGCCGGTTAACTGTTTTACTTTGTCCTGAGCAGCAATCATACGGGTAGAACCACCTACCAGAAGTACTTTCCCCAGTTCAGAAGCCGTGATTCCTGCATCCTTTAATGCATTCTGCACCGGAATTGCTGTCTTCTCAACCAGATCGTGAGTCAGCTCGTCAAATTTTGCACGAGTCAGGTTCATATCCAGATGCTTCGGCCCCTCGGTGGTTGCCGTAATAAATGGCAGGTTGATATTGGTGGTAGTGGCAGTGGAAAGTTCCTTTTTCGCCTTCTCTGCGGCTTCCTTCAGTCTCTGCAAAGCCATCTTATCACCGGATAAGTCCACACCTTCTGCCTTCTTAAACTCATCAATCATCCATTGAGTGATCCGATTGTCAAAGTCATCGCCGCCTAAGCGGGTATCGCCGTTGGTAGAGAGAACCTCGATGACACCGTCACCGATCTCAATGATAGAGACATCGAAGGTACCGCCGCCTAAATCGTATACCATGATCTTCTGCTCTTTCTCATTGTCCAGACCATAAGCCAGCGCTGCCGCTGTCGGCTCATTGATGATACGCTTTACTTCCAGGCCTGCGATCTTTCCTGCGTCCTTGGTCGCCTGACGCTGGGCATCATTGAAGTAAGCAGGAACGGTGATCACCGCCTCTGTAACCGTCTCGCCCAGATAGCTCTCCGCATCCGCCTTCAATTTCTGAAGGATCATTGCAGAAATCTCCTGAGGAGTATATTTCTTTCCGTCAATATCCACCTTGTAATCCGTACCCATATGCCTCTTGATCGAGGAAATGGTCTTATCAGCATTGGTTACTGCCTGACGCTTTGCAGGCTCGCCTACCAATCGCTCACCAGTTTTTGTAAAAGCCACAACAGACGGAGTTGTACGAACGCCTTCTGCATTGGCGATAACAGTTGGCTTACCACCTTCCATGACAGCCACGCAACTGTTGGTTGTACCTAAGTCAATACCAATAATCTTTCCCATCGTTTTTTCCTCCTATATTTAGATAGAACTTAGAAATCTTGCAGTGAAATCCTTAATTTGCCACTTGTACCATGCTATGCCTTACAACGCTGTCGCGGTACATATACCCCTTTTGAAGTTCCACAGCTACCACATTCTCTCCCAGATTCTCATCCTCAATGTGCATCACCGCATTGTGGAAATTGGGATCAAAGGGCTGGCCTGCCGCCTGGATTGGCTTCACGCCAGCTTCCTCCAGGTTCTTCAAAAGCTGCTTATATATCATCTCCATACCCTCGGCAAAGGCACTGCCCTTCGCATCCTCCGGCACGGAGGCTAAGCCTCGTTCAAAATTGTCGATCACCGGCAGGATTCTCTCTATGATATCCTTCGCGCCGATCTCAAACATAGCGGACTTTTCTTTTTCCGTCCGCTTCCTAAAATTATCAAATTCCGCCATGGTTCTGCGGACTCTGTCAGTCAATTCCTCAATCTGGGCATCCTTGGGATCCTTCTTCTCTTTCTTCTTGCCGAAAAAACCTCTCTTTTCCGTGCCGGAGGCATCTTCTTTTTTGCCATCCTCCCTGGCATCACCGGTCTGATCTTTTACTTCAGCATGTTCTGTATCAGCTGTCTCTTCCTCTTGGAAGCCTTCCTGGTCTTCTGCCTTGCTATCCTTGGGCTGTCCGTTTACCGATTCTTTAAAACCGTCTGTGCCGCCTTCTTTTATAACCTTGGCATCTATATTCTGGCTGTCCTGTGCGGCTTCATTGACAAGTTCTTCTGCCTCTTCCATCACACGTTCTTTCCTGTTTTCTTCACTCACTGCTCTCTCTACCTTTCTTCATTTTTAAAGGTGGCATCCAGCTGCGTCATCAGCGTCCGCAGGGTGTTCAGCACCTTTTTGTAATCCATCCGCTTAGGGCCTATGATTCCGATGGTTCCCCGGATTCCCTCACCTAACTCATAGTTGGCTGTCACCACACTGCAGTCTCTCATCGCCTTAACCGGCGACTCCTCTCCGATGTATACCTGGATTCCGTTCTCGCTTTCCGTCTCATTTACTCCGTTGACCAGTTCCTGCAACGTCTCCGTATGCTCCAGCGTGCTTAACAGTTCGCTGGCTTTCTGGTTATCGCTTAACTCCGGATACTTGAAAATGTTGGTGGCACCGCTGGTATAGATCTGCAGGTCATCTTCATCTGCCTTGATCGCTTCTGCCACCTCATTCAGCACCAAATCCACTACCTGGCTGTGTGTCCCGGCCTGCTGCTTCATCTTACTGATCACATTTAAGTTAATCTCCTCTATGGTCAGACCATTGAGATTGCTGTTGAGCAGAATATTCAGGTTCAGAAGCTCGTCATCCTGGATATCCTCCTGGATCTTCACAATAGAATTCTTGATCAGATTGCCTTCCACCACCGTTACGATCAAAAGCTTTCCCATATCAACTTTGGACAGCTGGATGAATTTCAATTTGTTCCGGTGATACTGAGGTCCGCTGATCAGAGCCGCATAATTGGTGTCATGGGCCAGAAGCTTCGCCAGCTTTTTCAGCACCAGCTCCACCCGGTCCACCCGTTTTATCATCAGCTCCTGCATCTCTGTTACTTCCTGCTCCTTCTCCTGCATGATCTGGTCTACGTAAAAGCGGTAGCCCTTATCAGAAGGAATCCTGCCTGCAGAAGTATGGGGCTGTACAATATACCCCATCTCCTCCAGATCAGACATCTCATTGCGAATGGTGGCGGAACTCCACTTGGAATCGATATATTTGGAAATCGTTCTGGAACCTACTGGCTCCCCGGTATCCATATAATTCTTAATGATGGCTTTTAAAATTGTCACCTTTCGCTCATCCAGTTCCATTCCGCCCATCCTTTCTGTCTGTTTTGGCTTGTTAGCACTCATTTGTATCGAGTGCTAATTTCTATATCCTAATATAGTCCCTTCCCTATCGTTTGTCAATCTTTTTTTGAAAAAATTTTCGTTTCTAAAACATTCCCAAAACTCCCTGATTTGGAAAATCCTTACCTTTTATGTATATATTACATTTATATTACATATATTTATAGTGTGTTAAATAGTAACGGTTCAAGGTTATCTGAACCGTTACACAAAGTGTCAGTAACTGGAGATTGCAGCCTTGCCAGACTGGCAGAACAAATCAGAAAGGAAGATATATCATGAATATGAAAAAAATCACTGCTGTCATGATAGCAGTTTCACTAATGATGATTTTAGGGACAAGCCTTGCATCCGCCTCTTCTGTAAGAGGCTATATGGACGGCGGTTCCGGTAATTATGTATACGGTTGGGCCTGGGACAGCTCAAATCCGGACTCATCTGTCTCTGTACAGATTATCGTTAAAAAGGCTTCAGATAACTCTGTGGTTCTGGAAAAGACCGTTATGGCAGACCAATACCGGGAAGATCTTCAGAATAATGCCATCGGAAATGGGTTCCACGGGTTTCATGTATTCATTGACTGGAGTTCTTTCGAACAGACAGACTATGTCATCGAAGCGTTCGGCGAAGGCACTCCCCTCCACGGTTTTGTATATTATAAGGAAGGAACCTATCGTCTGGCTTCCGACCATGAGGTTGCTGTCTCCGGTTTATCAAACAACCGGATAACGTCCTTAGGTACCTACAAGACTACTGCCTACTGCCCCTGCCGCATCTGCTGCTCCGGGTGGGGAAGGCGGACAAGCACCGGCGCGGTACCCCGTTCTGGCCACACCATAGCCGTGGATCCCAGAGTCATCCCTTATGGAAGCAAAGTCCTGATCAACGGAGTCGTCTATACGGCGGAAGACTGCGGAAGCGGTGTAAAAGGAAAACACATTGACATCTTTTTCGACTCCCACAAGGAAGCCAAACATTATGGGGTGAGAAATGTGGAAGCATATCTGGTAGAATAAGCTTCCTTATAAAAAAGAATCCTTCTCCACCTGCGGCGGGTGGCTTAAACGACATGATTCCTTTCCGCCGCAGTGCGATCCTCAGGTCACTTTTTTATATCATAGAACGCACTTTCCTATGATATAAAAAGAGGCTCCTGTCATCTTGTTCCGGGCCAGCCAGCACATGGTGCCCGTACGGCAATGACAAAGAGCCTCTCTCATTCGTCTCAAACCTTAGTCTGCAAACAGCACAATCTTCTCCACACAGTCTTCGGAATCCAACCACAGAAGGCATTTAGAGTGTTCACCAATGTCCTCCAGCATTACAATATTCCTGGTTAAATACGGCGAGATCTGAACTTCCTCGGTCAGAATATAGGAATTGCCGTCTACGGTCTTAATTACTTTCCCTTCCTCTGTCTCCTCAACCGCTCCAGCAGAAACCACGAACTGAGCAGCCTGAGAATCCTCCGGAATATTAACAATCACCATATGAGGCGTTGTCTGAGGCGGAAGGGACATGGTCATGGCCGGCCCCAGATATGCCTCAAATTTCCCCAGCAAAATCTCATCGCCAGATACTGGTAAACCAGTGGTACTGTCAATGATATACGTGGCCTCCGGATCAATATTGAACACAATTTCTCCTTCTGAAGACGCTCCGGACTGATTATCCACCGTAATGGTAGATTCTGTGACCTCTGTAATGGTTCCCCATATTTTCACCAGTTCGGTCTCCTCTTTGGTATCTCCAAGATTACCTTCCGCTTCTCCTGCTGCCTCTGAGGTATCCTTACTCTCTTCCTCTGTGCCTTCTGTCTCCTGTGCATCTGTACTCTCCGTCTCCGTCTGGCTCTCTACTACAGAAGGTACCGTCTCTGCATTCCCTTCCTTCGAGCAGCCAGTGGTAACCATAAGCGCCGCAGAAATTGCTACCGTCAGTACAATCATTCTCTTTTTCATAATATAATCTCCTCTCTCAATGGTATTGTCACTATGCCATTTTATGAAAGGGAACCTTACGTATGTTTCTAAAAAGCCCCGCCTTCATGGCATCCGTATGAGAACAGCCTCATTATATCTGAATTTACAAACATTTACCATTAAAAGAATCTAAACTCTTCTTACAAATTTCTCACATTCTTCTTTTATTCTTTCTAATTTATTAATACTTCTTTGTGATATCTAGGGCTTCCTCCCCGCTTCACAGCAGAAACTCACTGAGCACATAATTGCTGATATCAATCCCAAAATCACTGAGCCTCACATAAGGGTTATCTACCACAATCAAGTGATTGGCCTCCAGCTTCTTCAGCACATCCCCGTACACGTTCCACATATTCTGATCAAATCGTCTTAAAAACTCGCTGCCGGACACTCCTCTCATCAGACGCAGTCCCAGAAACATAAACTCCTCCATCTTATCCTTGTCTGTCAGCTCTGCCTGATCCTTATGGAGCCTTTCATTGACATCCTCATCTTCCATACCGATTCTGCGGTATTTGTCCAGATTCGATTCATTGCGGAACCGGCATCCGCCAAAATAGGAGGAAGCTCCCAGGCCCAGGCCCAGATACTCTATTCCAGTCCAGTAGCCTATGTTGTGGCGGCACTCCTTTCCGGGCCTTGCATAATTGGAGATCTCATACCGCTCATATCCCTGCTCTCTCAAAAACGCCTTGGTCATGTAGTACATTTCCCGTTCCGCCTCCTCGCCGGGAAGAAGACCTGGCTTTCCATGATACTTCTTATAAAATGGCGTTCCCTCTTCAATGATCAAACTGTAGGCGGAAATATGTTCTGGTTTTAACATTGCCACTTTTTTCAGCGTGGATTTCCATGAGGCAAGGGTCTGTCCCGGAAGGGCAGACATCAGATCCACGCTTACATTGGAAAAACCGGCCAGCCGGACTCTCTGATACGTCTTCAGGAACTCATCATACGTATGGATACGTCCAAGGTTCCTAAGTTCCTCGTCGTTGGCAGATTGAAGGCCGATGCTGATGCGGTTGATCCCACAGGCCCGGTACGTATCCAACTTTTCTTTGGTAACGGTTCCTGGATTGATCTCTATGGTGATCTCTGCCTCCGGATCCACAGAAAAGCTTTTTCTCACCGCCTCCATGACAGCCTGAAGTTCCACAGATCTTAGGATAGACGGGGTTCCTCCTCCGATAAACACTGTAGACACCCCATATCCCCGGCAATCTCTACCCTGGCGGCCGATCTCCTTGGTCAGCTGCTCCACATATCCATGGATCACCATCTCACTGGCAGGCCCGGACAAAAAATCACAGTAATCGCATTTTTTTGCACAAAATGGAATGTGGATATATAACTCTAATGGTTTTCTCACAGTTATTCCTCATCTAGTTTCAAAACACTCATAAACGCTTTCTGCGGAATCTCCACGCTGCCTACCTGGCGCATCCGCTTCTTGCCTTCCTTCTGCTTCTCCAAAAGCTTCTTCTTACGGGTTATATCGCCGCCGTAGCATTTGGCCAGAACATCCTTCCTCATAGCCTTTACGGTCTCCCTGGCGATGATCTTGCCTCCCACCGCTGCCTGGATGGGGATCTCAAACAAATGTCTGGGAATCTCATCCTTTAGCTTCTCACACATTTTCCTGCCTCTCTCATAGGCGGAATCTTTGTGGACAATAAAGGAGAGGGCATCCACTTCTTCCCGGTTGATCAGGATATCCAACTTCACCATCTCCGACTGCTGATATCCTTTTAACTCATAGTCAAAGGAAGCATATCCTCTTGACCTGGACTTTAGGGCATCGAAAAAATCATAGATGATCTCATTGAGGGGCAGTTCATACCGAAGCAGCGCCCGGGTGGCCTCCATATATTCCATTCCCAGATAGACTCCTCTCCGCTCCTGGCACAGTGTCATGATGGCCCCCACAAACTCTGTGGTTACCATGATCTCCGCGCTCACGATAGGCTCCTCCATAAAATCAATCTCCGACGGATCCGGAAGATTGGAAGGATTGGTTAACTCAATCATATCCCCGTTTTTCTTGTGGACACGGTACACAACTCCTGGAGCCGTGGTAACCAGATCCAGGTTATACTCTCTCTCCAGACGTTCCTGGATGATCTCCAGATGTAAAAGCCCAAGAAAGCCGCACCGAAAGCCGAATCCCAATGCAATGGAAGTCTCCGGCTCAAAAAACAGGGACGCATCGTTTAGCTGAAGCTTCTCCAGCGCCTCCCTCAGATCATTATACTTCGCACCGTCTGCCGGATACAAGCCGCAGTACACCATGGAGGTAACCTTCTTGTATCCTGGAAGAGGCTCCTTGCACGGATCATTCTTATCTGTGATAGTGTCCCCCACCGCTGTATCCTTCACGTTCTTGATGCTGGCAGTAAGATATCCCACCATTCCAGCGGACAATTCCTCGCATGGAATAAACTGGCCGGCGCCAAAATATCCTACCTCCACCACCTCTTCTTCCGCCCCTGTAGCCATCATACGGATCACGGTTCCCTTTTTCACGGTTCCCTCCTTGATGCGGCAGAACACGATGACCCCTTTATAGGAGTCATACAAGGAGTCGAAGATAAGCGCCTTGAGGGGAGCCTGGGGGCTTCCTCCGGGAGCTGGGATCTTCTCCACGATCGCTTCCAGTACCTCCTCCACATTAAACCCTGTCTTGGCGGAAATCCTGGGTGCATCATGGGCCTCCAGCCCGATCACATCCTCAATCTCAGCTGCTACCCTGTCCGGCTCCGCACTGGCAAGGTCGATCTTATTGATAACTGGAAATACATCCAGGTCATGATCCAGAGCCAGATACACGTTGGCCAGGGTCTGTGCCTCGATCCCCTGAGCAGCATCCACCACCAGGATCGCTCCGTCACAGGCTGCCAGGCTTCTGGACACTTCATAGTTAAAATCCACATGCCCTGGAGTGTCAATCAGATTGAAAATGTACTCCTGTCCGTCTCTTGCCTTGTACACGGTACGAACCGTCTGGGCCTTTATGGTGATCCCTCTCTCCCTCTCCAAATCCATGTTGTCCAGAACCTGAGACTGCATCTCACGGCTGGTCAAGAGTCCTGTCATCTCTATAATCCGGTCTGCAAGCGTTGATTTCCCGTGGTCAATATGAGCAATGATACAAAAATTTCGAATTTTGCTTTGGTCAACAACTGCCATGTGTTATCCTTTCTTTTGCGTCCTTTTTATTATCCTTAAGAATATACCATTTTTTTCCCTGCCTTGCAACCATCCCTTTTGAATAAATCCTATGGGAAATACGTATCACCTGTAACCGTTCAGATACCCCTTGAACGGTTCCTATCCCTCTCCGCTCAACACCATATCCAGAATCTCCGCCAAAGGTTCCATTGCATTTCTCGCCTCCTCGTATGTATTGGTCTGCGCTCCCACCTCAATCAGTGCAGATCTGGGCCGCAGATGCAGGTTATAGCGAAGCCCCTTCAGATAGATCTTCCTGGTAAGCCCCGGATAATAGGCTGCTGCGTCCAGCTGCATCTGCAGGCTAAACGCCAGGTTCTCCTGCTTATAAGGATTCTGCAGATATTCGATGGGCCCATCGGGAGTCTGGCTCATCCCATTGAAAAACATAATCGGTGCTGTCGCCTTTCCATTTACTTCCGAAACCATATGCAGGTCTTCTCTCACACCATCCCGATGTATATCCAGGATCACCTGGATGGAAGGATGATTCTGAAGGATCCCGGTTATGCTTTCCAGGGCATAGTTGTATGCATGGTTCCTGTCCAATTGCCCGTTTATCAGATCATACTGCCCTGTATCATGGATCACCTGATACCCTTTCTGCTCCAGAAGCTCTGTCAGATAGTCTCCCACTCCCACGATGGTTGCATCTGTTTTCTCAGGCCCGTAATCTGCGTAAGTCTCCTGGGAATGGGTATGGTAAATGAGAATCTGAGGCTGCGACGGATCCTTCTCAAGGGAAAAATCCATGCCCAAAAGCGTTTTTGCATCCATTTCTTCCCGGCTGGCAGTGGTTGAGGAATGGACACTGTAAAAACGCTGCATCAGAAAATCATAATCTGCCAGCTGCTCCAGAACATACCGGGTTCCTTCCACAGGCTGTTGACGGATATGATAGGCCGGCGTGGCCTGTGCCACTTCCTTCATGGTTCCCCCGCCAGCCTGAGCCATCTTAACCTCCCCGTCCTGTTCCTCCTCGGCAAGATAGTCCTCTTTCTGTATTCCACTGTTCTCATCTCCAAATAAGTACAAATAGGCGGATTCTTTCATGACCCTCTGTTTATCCATATAGCGGGTATAAGACGGATCGTCTTCTGTGTCCGTCTGGTTTTTCGTCTCATATTGCTCATAAAAGCATACAAGAGGGCTTTGCCTTCCTATCCAAAAGACAATCTTCTCCCCTAAACTCTCTGTCCCTGTAAGGTCATCCCTCTTTCTTCTTTCCCACTCTCTGTTCTCCTTTTCCACTCCATAGCTATAACGGATCCAGGAGGCAAGTCCCTGTGCCAGCCACTCTTTGCCGGCATCATAGCGGAGGCTGCCTTGTCCCCCAGATGCTTGCGGCTGCCACTCCAGAACATATTTTCTCATCAAAGCCGCCCCAAGTATCACCCCAGATGCCAGCATCACTCCCCGAAGCACCCTGTCCACGCTCCATTGTCTTCGCCTTATCTTCATCACCCCGCTCTCCCATCATGACCATTTTACCTTCCTCCGGCCGTCGTGCAGTCCCTTTAGCTCCATACTAAATTGGTTCCACGCCAGCCAGCAAAGTGATTGGCGTGGGTGTGAAAAGTAACTGCACTCCTTCTATACATATGAATCATCTCTGTGCTTCTTGCGAGTTTTCATAAAAAGCCAGATGAATCCCTTCCGAAATCGTATAGCTCAATCTCTTTAAGGTCTGGTCAATGTCCGGCGGTGTCACATAGAGGCTTCCGAATTCTGGCTCCAGGAGTTCCCGAATAAGCTGATACTGTTCGTCCGGATCAAGCTGCTCCAGGAAATCTCCCATGCCTTTGGTCTCCATATGGCCTGCCAGGGTTTTTATCAAGGTAGAGATGGTATCATGGACAATAGCAGCAGCCCCCACCACCGTTGGTACTCCGATGGCCAGGACCGGCACTCCCAGGCTCTCTCTGGTTAAGCTGTGTCTGTGGTTACCTACCCCAGAGCCTGGATGGATCCCTGTGTTAGTCAGCTGTATTGTCGTTCCCAGCCTCCGGATGCTTCTGGCCGCCAATGCATCAATGGCAAGGATCATATCCGGTTTGGTCTCCCGTATCAATCCCTTTACAATCTCTGCAGTCTCCATCCCGGTCTGGGCCATCACCCCCGGGACAATCCCGCTGAGAATGGTATCCTTGCCGTACTGCGCCAGATTCATATTCCGGTTTACCCTTATATTTCCAAGCACCTGGGGTCCCAAAGCATCCGGGGTCACCGAAGGATTTCCCAGCCCTACCGCCAGCATTTGTACCGGCCCTTTATCCGGGATCTCCTGTTTTCTCTTTAACTCCTTTACCATTTTTTTAAGCTGCGCCGCCAACTCCTCGGATACTTCCCTATGGTATCCCTCATCCTCTTTTCCCAGATCATCCGCCTCTATCGTCACGTACGTCCCCTTAGGCTTTCCCATGGCCTTTGCCCCCCTACCATCCAGGATCACCACCTCCGTCAATTTTATATTGCCGGAAGCCCGTTTCCATTCCTTTAAAGACACTCCGTTTACTTCCCCTCCGTCACCGGGAAAACTCTCTTTCTCCTCCACTGCCAAATCCGTTCTGATCTCAAACATATCTCGCTCCTCCTAAACATTTCTTTTATGGAACTAATATTACTATCTGAACAGTTACCTCTACCTGTTATTTTTCCTTAAAAACATGGAAAATATGTATTGACATTCCTTGTCTAATTCGATAAAATATCTAAGTATGTTTACATTGAACTGTCCGTGTCCAGGTTTTGATGCAAACCAGAGAATCCAAATCATATAACAAATTTATCGGAGGTGTCCAGATTGGCTAACATTAAATCTGCTAAAAAAAGAATTTTAGTAAGCGAGACCAGAGCTGCTCGCAACAAGGCAATCAGATCCAGAGTGAAAACTGCTATGAAGAAGGTAGACGCTGCTGTTGCTGCCGGTGACAAGGCTGCTGCACAGGCATGTTTAACAAGCGCTGTCTCCGAGATTGAGAAGGCTTGCTCCAAGGGCGTATATCACAAGAACAATGCGGCTAGAAAAGTATCCCGCGTCAGCAAAGCGGTAAGTTCCATGGCTTAATGAATTCAATCTTTCTTTATTGAACGACATCATGATAAAAATAATCGGGTAAAAAGACCTCCAATCTGCAGGTGTGGCAGTTGGGAGGTCTTTCTATTTCTAATATTGTTTTGCAATCAAAAGTTCTACCGCCAGCCTCTCATTCAGCCGTCCGGTCTTCACTGCTTCCTCTGCGTCCACACACAGATTCACATAGGACAGGATCTGTTCCCTGCTAAAGCTTCTGGCCTGGGGCATCACCTTTCCCACCACAAAGGGCTGCATCTTTAACCGGGAGGCGATGCTTCCCTTGTCCATTCCCTGTCCCATCAGTTCCTTTACCTGAAGAATCTGGTTAAACTGGCGTGCAATGAGAAACAGGATCCTCATAGGCGGTTCTTTCAGCGTCAGCAGATCCTCATACAGTTCCATAGCCGCTTTCGTCTTTCTGGTGACAATAGCTGAGACCATGTCAAAGATCTTGTTGGTAACCCTGACCGTGCAAATATCCTCCACATCCTGATCCGTAACCACATCCCTTCCCATGGTATAGCTGATCAGCTTCTCCAATTCCATCTGGATATTTTCCATATCGTCTCCGGTCTTGCTTAAAAAAAGTTCCATGGTCCTGCCGGTAATCTTTTTTCCTTCCTTTGCCAGGATCTTTCCCGCCCAGGATGCCAGCTGGCCGGCATTCTGCCTGGTCATCTCCGCCCCATATCCCAGCTCCTTCACCTTCTTATACAGCCGGTTTCTCTTGTCAACCTCAGATTCCACAAACAGAATGTGAGTGCTGGCCGGCATATGGGGAAGATATTCCACCAGGGCATCCGCCCCTCCACTCTTAAACAGGCCGCTGTCCTCGATGACAATCAGCCGCTTGTCCCCAAAAAATGGCATGGTATCCGCCAAACTGATGATCTCCTTCAGATCCAGCCCTTTCCCTTCGAAAAAATGGCTGTTCATCGTGTCATCTCCTGCTATGGCCTCTCTCATCTGATTCTTGTAACTTCTCTTTAAAAACGCCTCTTCTCCGTAGATCAGATAAACCGGTTGAAACGTCTTGTTTTTTATATCCTGCGCCAATCCCTTCATTCTTTAAGGCCTCCGCTTTCTTGATATTATCATTATACGATGTTGAATTGCTCCCCACTATGGGCTACTTTTTCATGTTTTTGGCGGATTCCAAAGTCCAAAATCCTCTTGCAAGCAAGTTTACATCGGATTTCCAACCCTTCGACCCTGGTATCATTATAATTAGTAACAGTAAAAAATCAATATGGAACTCTTTTTTAGCCAATCTTTTTGCACCGACGGCTATCGGATGGTTACCTTCCTGCCGTCTGTCTCCACAGTCACTGCGCCATGTTCCATCGTCACCAGGTATTGGATTCCCTGTTCCTCCAGCCGTTTTACCGTCTCCGGACTGGGATGCCCATACCGATTCCCCTGGCCGCAGGAGATAACCACACAGTCCGGGTCAATATATTTTAAAAATTCCTCACAGCTTGAATACGCTGATCCATGATGGGCTGCCTTCAGAATCTGTACACCTGCTTTTTCTGTTCTGCTTCCTTTTGCACGGCTTCGCTTTTTCTCCTGCCTCAGCCATTCCATTTCCCCTTCTTCACTCATATCCCCTGTCAGAAGAATCCCGGTCTCTCCATAGCCTGCCTGTATGAACAGGGAATGTTCGTTTCTATCCTGACTTCTTCCCTCCTGCCCGGCATACAGACACTGTAATTCCAACTCCCCTTCCCGGATAGAGTCTCCCTCCTTCATCCAATGTAGGTTCACGCCCATTTCCTTTGCCAGTTCCACCAGCCCTTTATAGGCCTGATCCTCCTTTCCCAACCAGGGAAGAACCAGATGCTTGATCCGGATTCCACAAGAAGATTCTAACAGATAGGAAAGCCCGGATATATGATCCTTATCTCCATGGCTTACGATGGCATAGTCAATCTGTGATATTCCCTGGCTTTTCAAAAACGGTTCCACGACCTGCTCTCCCAGCCGCTTTTCATCACTGCTTCCACAGTCCACCAGGATCACAGTTTCTTCTGTCCTTAAGCAGATACCGTCTCCCTGCCCCACATCCAAAAACACAGCCTTAAATCCTTCCTGAGACGGTGCCTTAAGAAGTATCCATCCAACCGCCATCCCGGCCAGAAGCACAGACATCCTCCAGATCTTTCCTTTTCCGCTGTTTCTTTCTCCATGCTTCCCACACCTGCTACTTCCTTCTCCTTTGCTTTCCCTTCCTCTGTCCCTTTCTCCTTTGCTTTCCTTTACTGCGCTTCCCTTCTCTTGGCTTTTCCACGCTGCAGCCACTATCAGAAGCCACACGCCTCCATACACTCCAATCTGCCACAGTCTAGGCCTTCCCACAATCTGAACCGCCCCTGGAACCTTAAGAAATCCGGTACAAAGCCTCTGGTAAAGCGCCAGAATATAATGCCCTGTCCCTATGGCCATCTCTCCTGCCCACAGAGCCGTACCCTCCGGCAAAATCCCTGCGGCTCCCAGCCATCCTCCGGCTGCCCCCAGCCCGATCCCTGCCAATCCGGATAGCAGCACATAACCCAAAAGAGGAATGACCACAAGGTTCAGGGCCATCCCATAGACCGGGTATTCAAAATAATGATACACAATCACAGGGCAGGTGACCATCTGAATCACTCCGTTTAAAAGAAGGGTTTTCTCCCACCGGCTCTTTGCCTCCAGCCAATGAATAAGCACCGGCAATATGCTTCCTATAGCCAGAACCGCCCCAAAGGACAGCTGGAATCCTGACTGGAACAGATAAGAAGGCGACTGGGCCAACAGAAGAAGGGCCGCCACCGCCATAGCAGACAACATGTCATACGTCCGTCCCATCCTGGCAGCCAGAAGCTGAAGACACAGCATCACCACTGCCCTTACCACGCTGGCAGAGCCTCCAGTCAGGATTCCATAGCTGATTGTCACAACCGCTGCTGTCATGCCTGCCTTCCCAAATCCTAAACCTGCTTTCCTAAGGAGGCTATAGATCCCCATACCGATCAACGATACATGAAGCCCGCTGACAGCCAGAAGATGGGCGATCCCATTTTTCTGATACAGCTTTTGTATCTCCCCGGAAAGTTCCTGTTTCTCCCCCAGAACCACTGCCTGGAATACCCCTAAGTCCTCCTGGCTGCACACGCCCTTAAGAATCTTCCCTGCCCCTTCTTTGAGCCTGTAAATCCCGTCCAAATAAGGGGAATATTCCTGGCAGACGATCTTAATGTTCCCACTGTACATCCTCCCCTCAATACCAAGGGCATGATAATAGGCTCCATAATCAAACTCCCCTGGATTCCCTGGCCTTTTAAATCCTTCCAGTTCCCCTCTGGCCAAAACCCGCATACCGATCCGAAGTTGAGAAATCTCTCCCTGTCCACCCTGCCTCGTACCATAATCCACATACACCAGCACCGACGGGTACTCAGATATCTCTCCCCTGTCGCGCAGAACCACATTCCTAAGCTTAAGGGACATGGATCTTTCTCCGTACCCTATAGAAGCCACATCTCCTTCCAGTTCCAGGTTCTTTCCCTCCATCCTTTCAAGCACCTGATCCCTCCAGGCTGTCTGCTTCTGGTCTCCAAGCATCCGCCCCATTCCAAGCATCAGAAAAAGAGGCAGGATCCACCATAGCCAACTTCTGCCTCTTCCTTTCCCTTTCCTCCACAGATAACAGACTCCGGCTGTCATAAGCACCAGAATCCCTGGGAACCATCCCACCGGCAGCAGAACGCATACCTCTCCAAGTACGAATCCCCCCGCTGCACAAATCAGTGGTCGTTTCATATTCAGTTATTACTCCGTTTCTCCTAATTCCAGGTTTCTTTCAAACTGGGTGTTCAGGGATATTACATCCCGAAACATCACATCCTGGCTTCCATTGATCGTTATCTGTACTTTATTCACATAGGAAATCTCACACAGAGAATTTACGATGGAATAAATGGGAATATATTCTTTCACTTCCAGTCCATTGTTTAAAAATGCAGTATCAAAGTTGATATAGCATACGTTTTCATTCACAGACACGTTCAGCAGTTTGGCATCCAATGGAAGCGTGGCATATCTTCCCAGGGACTGGGGGCCCTTTAGCAGTTCCTCCACAACCAATTTCTCCAGAGAAGTATTGGTGCTGTGCACCACATCCCGCTTCTCTTCCACAAGCCGTTCCCCTGTCTCATCTGCAAAAAACAGGGTCAGGTTGGTTTTTTCAAATGTATTGACATCGCTGATACTCTCGATAAAGTCTGAGTCCGCCAGCATTCCCACCGGCTTTCCGGCCAGATCTAACAGCGGCTGGTCTGCCACATAGATATTGATATAATCAACCCCGTCGATCTGAGTCAGCGTCTTGGCCAGTGCCGCCCTGCACAGAATCTCCCTGGAAGAATCCATGTTGGCCCGATTGGTGTATCCATTATCAAAGTACAGGTACAACACCTGGTTCTCTGGCTGATACTGATATCCCAGATATCCTACCTTATCTGACAATGCCACCTGGCTGTCCACATCGTTAGGCACATTTAAAAACTGATCCATCAATTCCTGAATCAGAGCATCCCTGTCCACAGTCTCTGTCGTATATTCCCATGGTGCCAGCCGTATCTGGGACGAGCTGAGATAATAGATCCGATAAACATTCTGGGACTCTGACTTTGTATCTGTATTCTGCCTTCCCTGGCAGCCACTTGCCGCAAACAGTATGAGAAGAAGCAGAATGCCAACTATCTTGTTTTTCATATGCTGCCTCCTCTTATGAAATGTAATTAAGCGGAATCCTTACTGTAAAGGTTGCGCCTTCCCCCTCTTTGCTTAGTAACCGAATGGCTCCATGATGCATCAGGATCACATTTCTGGTAATTGAAAGCCCTAAGCCGGTTCCCCCTGTCTCCCTGGACCGGGCTTTATCCACCCGGTAGAAACGTTCAAAAACCCGCTCCTGGTAATCTTCCGGAATCCCAATCCCTGAATCCGCCACCTTTACATAGAAAAATTTATGGTCTGCATCCAACACCACATGCACCCACCCGTTCTCCACGTTGTACTTGATGGCATTCTCCACCAGATTATTGATGGCCAGGGATAGCTTCGTCTCATCCACATCTGCCACCACATCCCGGATGCTCTCAAAAACCAGTTCCACGTTCCGCTTCTGGGCGATGGGGCGAAGACGCTTTAAAATCTGCTGAACCAATGCATTGATATCCACCTGGGCCACATTCAACTCTGCAGCTGCCTTCCCCATCTTCACCATGGACAAAAGATCATCGATGATTTTGCTTTCCCTGTCAATCTCATCCGATATGTCACTCATAAACTCCCGGTAAAGTTCCACAGGGGCCTCATCCATCCCCATCAGGGAATCCGCCAGCACCCGAATGGAGGTTATGGGCGTCTTCAATTCATGAGATACATTAGACACAAATTCTTCACGGGACTGATCCACTTCTTTCAGCTTGGTTATGGTGCTTTGAATCGAGCTGGAGATATGGCTGGTCTCCTTATATGTATTGACAGAAATCGTCTCATCCAGATTCCCGTCCGCCACTTTATCCAGGATCTCCTGAAGCCTGGCAAATGGTTTCATCAGTACTGCCACAAACAGAACAATGACCAAGGCAAGAATCCAGGAAGCCATCATCACAAAAAAAGTTGACTTTTCCTCCACCCGGTCAACATTGGACAGAATGTTCTCCGTGGATACAGTCATCAGAAGCACTCCCTGAACGCCTTTTTCCTGTTCGTTGTTGTAGATAGGCGTGGTCAGGGCAAAATAGTGCTTTTCGTTTTCGTAGACCGTGCTGTTCTCTCCCCGAAAACACTTTAGCACAGGAGCAGACACATGAAATCTTCCCTCCAGAAGCTTAAACGTATCCTTAATAATACGGAAGTTCTGGTCTACAATTACAATCCTGCCATTGAAAATATCCGCGATGGTATCCAATTCCTTGTCCAGCAGCGCATCTCTGGTATCTGCACTTAAGTACCCGGCTCTGGTCAGACGGTCACTGGTAATCAGGCACTGGTTCTGTACCTCTATGACCCTTCCGTCAATCTGCGTCTGCTTAAAAGACTGCCTCATGGCTCTGCTCTGAATAAACATGGGAAGGATTCCCACAAGGAGGGCAAATAAAACCAGCGGAAGCTTCATACTGGCAGGATATTTAAGCGATATCCTGCGCCAGTCAAAGGAACCCTTCATCAATCCAGCACCTTTGAACATGCGATTGCCAGAGAACCTGGCCCGATGTGGCAGCTGATACTCAACGACAGCGGTGCCATCACAATGTCTCTCACCTGCGGGAATAACTCTCTTAAACTTTTCTCCAGTTCCAAAGCCGCCTCCTCATTTTCCGTATGGGCAATCTCAAGATGAATGTTGGATCCTGACGCATCCCCGAACCGCTCTTCAAAGTCTCTGGTCATAGCGGTGATCATGATGGATTTGGCCTGCTTCATCGTTCTGGCCTTGGCAAATGCATCCAGCTTCTCGCCCTGTATCTGCAGTACCGGCTTGATCCGAAGAAGGGTTCCCAGAGCCGCTGCCGCCGGTGTGATCCGTCCGCCTTTCTTCAGATACTTCAGCGTGTCCACGGTAATATAGATGCTGGATTCAAACTTCATCTCCTCCAGCTTCTCCTTTATCTTTCTGGCATCCAGGCCTCTCTCCTCCAGTTCCTTGGCATCAAGAGCCGACTGCCGCTGGGTCACGGAGATTCTCTGATTGTTTACTACCTCCACTTTCCCCTCATAATCTTCTGCCAGCATATTGGCAGTCTGATAGGAACTGCTCAGCCCGCTGGACATGGGAATGTGAACAATCTGGTCATATTCCTTTAGCACCTGATCCCACAGGCTCATCACCGATTCCGGAGATGGCTGTGAGGTGGAAATATCGCTTCCATCCTTTAGCTTTTCATAAAACTCCTTCTGTGTCAGGTTGATATCCTCAAAATATTCTTTTCCGTCAATCATAAATGGCATGGGAAGGACATAGATTCCTAATTCCTTCGCCTGTGCCTGGGTAATTCCGCTGTTGCTGTCTGTGATTATCGCTACTTTCATCCTTTTTCTACACTCCTTTTTTATTCCATCAAGCCCCTTCACTGTTATGGTTGGCCATCTGATAAAGTTCATAATACATTCCCTTTTTCTCCAGCAGCTCCTTATGGCTTCCTTCTTCCACAATCTGGTTGCCTGCCAGTACCAGGATCCGATCCGCCCCCTGAATCGTGGAAAGGCGGTGAGCTATGGTCATGGTAGTCCGTCCCTGGGCAAGCCGCTCCAGAGACAGATTGACCAGATGCTCGCTCTCATTATCCAGCGCCGAGGTGGCCTCGTCCAGAATCAGGATCGCCGGATTTTTTAAGAACACGCGCGCAATGCTGATTCTCTGCTTCTGCCCTCCGGAAAGCTTCACTCCCCGCTCTCCAATGTACGTGTCATACCCGTCTTTCAACTGGCTGATAAACTCATGGGCTCCTGCCATCTTCGCTGCCTCTATCACCTCTTCCCTGGATGCCTTTGGCCTGCCGTATAAGATATTCTCATAGACTGTCCCGGAAAATAAGTACACATCCTGTTGTACCACGCCGATATTCAGCCTTAAGCTTTCCAGCGTCACATACCGGATGTCCTGGCCATCCACCAGGATCTTCCCGGATGTGGTATCGTAGAACCTGGGAATCAGGTTGCACATGGTGGTCTTGCCGCCGCCGGAAGGTCCTACCAGAGCTACCCTCTCCCCTGGACGGATGGTTAAGTTGATCCCTTCCAGAACCTTGGTGTGGTCATCCTCATACTCAAATCCCACATTCTGAAATTCGATGCTTCCCTTCACATGTTCCAGAGGCTTGGCACCTTCCTCGTCAAAAATGTCGATCTTGGAATCCATGATCTCCACAAACCGCTCAATACCGGTCATGCCTCTCTGGAACTGCTCCGCAAACTCGATAATCCTGCGGATGGTTGTGAGAAGCGTGGTCACATACATGGTATACGCCACCAAATCCCCCGGATCGATAAGCCCTCTCATCATAAACAGCCCGCCGGCCACAATCACCACCACATACATCAAGCCGTCAAACATGCGGACCGTATTCTGAAACGCCGCCATATACCGATAGGTTTCCTTTTTGATGTCCAGAAACTTATGATTGTCCTGCCGGAATTTCTCAATCTCCACATTCTGATTGGCAAACGCCCGAACCACCCGGTTCCCCAGAAGATTGTCCTCGATCTTGGCATTCAACTCACCGATGTGCACCCTCTGCTTCTTAAAGGCAGCCCGCATCCTCAGATTAAAATACGTACAGGAGACAGCCATAACCGGAACCAGCACAAAAATAATCACAGTCAGAAGCAGGTTGATTCTTGCCAGGATAAAAAAGGAAACTACCGCCTTGATAAAGCCAATGAAGAATTCCTCCGGACAGTGATGGGCGAATTCCGTCACATCAAACAGGTCATTGGTAATCCTGGACATCAGCTGTCCCACTTTCGTGTTGCTGAAATAGCTGTCAGACAGCTTCTGCAGATGCTCAAACGCATCCTGGCGCATGTCAGTCTCGATTCTGGCCCCCATGATATGGCCGGTATACGCCATATAGAAACTGGCAATCCCATCGACGATCCTAAGTCCAAAGTACAGCATGCCGATCCCCCATATGGTCTTGGCCGTCAGAGCCGCCAGGTTCTGAATTCCCTGGTTGGTGATATACCTAAGGATCAGGGGCAGCACCATCTCACAGATCGTAGTGAGGGATGCGCAAAACAAATCCATCACCATGATACTGATATATCGTTTATAATAGGGAGCAAACCTGCCGATCAACTCAGATGTCTTTCTCTTTCTCTGTTCCATATTCATTCCTTTCCATTTTCCAACTCCTTCTATTCTACCCCATTTCTTCTGGAAATTCCATAGGAATTTTCGTTTTATTCTGTTTTAGAAACTCATAGAAAAAAGCCTGTGCCAATGTTATAATGAAACCATCAACCACACAAATCAACGGAGGAAACCTATGATACAGCCAAACATCCTATTTACCCCTCAAGACCGATGTATTCTGGAATCCTACAAAACCACGGTGGAGGGGTTCGCAGAATACCTGGGCGAGGGGTATGAGGTGGTGCTCCACAGCCTGGAAAACTTAAACCATTCCGTTATCAAGATCATCAACGGCCACCATACCGGAAGAAAAGAAGGAGCTCCCATCACCGACCTTGCCCTGGACATGCTAAACCGCATCCAGACAGAAGGCCTTCCTGGGCATATCTCCTATTTTACTCACAACAAAAAGGGAGAGCCATTGAAATCCACCACCATCACCATAGCCGGAACCGAGGGGAAGATCATTGGTCTCTTATGCATCAATTTCTATTTAAACACCCCCATCTCCTCGATTCTGGCTGACTTTCATCCCACAGGCGCGGCAGAGCGAAAATATCAAAATGAAAACTATGCTGACAATCCTCAGGAATTGGTAGCGAGAGCCGTATCCGCAGCTATGGAGCAGGTAAAGTTGAATCCCACAATTCCCACCTCCCTAAAAAAGCGGGAAATCATAAGCATTTTGGATGAGCAGGGCATTTTCCAGTTTAAAGACAGTGTGATGCAGGTTGCGGAACTTTTAACAGTATCTAAGAATACAGTGTATCTTCATTTGCGCAATTTACACAAAAAATAAACTATTTTTTAGTGTATATCCATATATACTAAACTATTTTTTAGTGTTATAGTAAGTATAATAAGATTTGTTCGTTTTCTTATTAATAAACTTACGAAAGGAGTCGCGCAATGAAAATTGTATCAACAACCGCAGCGCCAGCTGCCATCGGTCCTTATTCCCAGGCGGTGGTGGTAAATGACCTGGTATTTACATCCGGTCAGATCCCTGTCGTTCCTGCTACCGGAGCGGTGGCCGAAGGGGGTATTGCAGAGCAGGCACGCCAGTCTGCAGAGAATGTGAAGGCGGTCCTTAAGGAAGCCGGAACCGATTGTTCTGCTGTCATAAAGACTACCTGCTTTTTGGCAGACATGAAAGACTTTGCTGCCTTTAACGAAGTCTATGCCCAGTATTTTACCGGTAAGCCTGCCAGAAGCTGTGTCGCGGTAAAAGACCTGCCTAAAGGTGTTCTGTGTGAAATCGAAGCCATAGCCGTAATCAAATAGAGGAAGAAGGTGGAAGGTAAATGGATGCAAAATTAAAAATGAATAACCGGTTTAAAGACTTGGAAGGCGGTCTGTTTTCCTCTGTCACAAAGGCGGATGTGGGAGAAGGAGTCGGTAATTTCCTGGCTGCCGGAGGCGCCAACATGGCCTGGGCAGACCCCTTCTATCCCAACCCTTCGATTCCGGAGTCCGTGAAGAACGCTATGATGGAAGCGTTATCCGGTGGCACCGTAAGCCATTACGTGATGCCCATCGGCGATCTGGAACTTCGGAAAGCGCTGGCGGAAAAGATAAGCACAAAAGACGGGCTTCCCATTGATCCCAGCCGCAACGTGATCGTGACCCCCGGTTCCGACAGCGGGCTTTTATTTGCTATGATGCCTTTCATCGAGGAGGGCGATGAGATCCTGGTTCCGGATCCCAGTTATCCCAGCAATTTCCTCAATGCAAAGCTTTTGGGAGCCAAGGCCGTACCGGTTCCCCTGTATGAGGAAGACGGGTATCAGCCACGGATCGAAGAGTTTGAAAAACGGCTTACACACAAGACGAAAATGGTTCTTATAAGCCATCCCAACAACCCGACTACCACTGTATTCCGCAAGGAAGCCCTTGAAAAGCTGGCGGCATTTATTGTAGAGCACGATCTGATTCTGGTATGCGATCAGGCTTTCGAGGATCATATCTATGACGGCATCGAATTCGTGTCCCCATGCACTCTTCCCGGAATGTGGGACCGGACTGTAACCGTGTGCTCCATCTCAAAAGGGTTAGGCTTATCCGGATTCCGCATCGGATATTTGTATGCCAATGACCATATCATGGATGTCCTGTATGGGGCGGCAGTCAATGTCCTTGGCGCTTCCAACACCCTGGCCAGCATCGGTGCCGTGGCGGCGGTAAAGGATCAGGACTTTTTAAAAAGTAATTATGAACGGCTGTTAAGAAGAAGAAATCTTGCCTATGAAATCTTGTCCCAGATCCCCGGAGTGGAGATGAAACCCAGCGAGAGCGGTATCTTAAGCTGGCTCAATGTAAGCCGGTTGGGAACCAGCGCAGAGGTTGCCGATTACATCAAGGAACATGCCAACATCATGGTAAATCAGGGAACTCCTTACGGCGCACAGGGAGAAGGGCATATCCGCATTGTGACCGCATGTTACGGGGACGATGAAGATGCGGCAAAACGTTTTCAGGATATTAAGACAGCTTTGACAGAACTTGCAAAGAAAAAAGGAATCTGTTAACCTGCATAAGACTATGAAGGTCTGGAAAGGAATAGCCAGAATGGGCGAATCAACAACAAAAGAAAACTTAACGTTTCGCGGCGGCATTTTTATGTCCCTTGTTCCAGTAGCTATATTTTTTGGTTTTTGCGTTGTTCTTTTTGTATGGTTTAAGGCATTTAACATGGAAGCTCTCGCCATGGGCGGCTTTGTAGCTTTGTTAATCGGCGGAGTTTTCTGTACCAGCTACACCAAATTCTGGGATGCGGCAATCAAAGGTATCTCCTCCATCACCAGTGTGTCAGTTATTGTAATCTTTTTTGTCATCGGCATGTTCAGCGCCCTCATGAAAGCCAGCGGCTTGTCCAGCGGTTTCGTGTGGCTGGCCAACAGCATCGGCATGAAGGGCGGCCTGTTTGTGGCGTTTACATTTTTTGCCACCTGTATTGTCGCAACGGCTACGGGAAGTTCCATCGGAACCATGTTCACTGCGTTTCCTATCTTCTTCCCTGCCGGAGTAATCTTAGGCGGAAGCCCTGCCTTTATGGCCGGGGCCATCGTGTCAGGGGCCATCTTCGGCGACAACTTGGCTCCCATCAGCGATACCACCATCGCCTCCGCCTCCACCCAGCAATTTAAAGACGGACGGCCGGCAGACGTAGGCGGCGTGGTTAGCAGCCGCCTCAAATATTCGGCGGTGGCAGGCCTTATAAGCCTTGTCCTCTTTGCAGTCTTAGGAGGCATCGGCGGCACCTATGAAGGCGGAACCATTGAGGCGGCCTCAAGCCCCATAAGCCTGGTAATGCTGATTCCGGTGGTCATCATGTTGGTGGTTGCAACCAAGAGCCGGAATATCTTCCAGGGAATCGGCGTGGGACTTCTTCTTGGCCTTATCGTGGGCCTGGCAGCCGGACTGTTTACCTTCCAGGATGTATTTGCCAATGACGCGGCCAACAATCAGGCAGTGGGCTTCCTCATCGGAGGAATCCAGAATATGCTGGGCACCGTTGGGTTGGTTACCGCAGTGTTTGGCATCATGGGAGTCTTAACCGAAGCGGGGATGCTGGATTATATGGTGGAAACCATCTTAAACAGCAAAGCTGCCAGCACTCCCAAGGGAGCAGAGCTTATCTGTATGCTGGGTATCAGCCTCTGCACCGTAATCTTCGGCGGCGTGACAAGCGCCTCCATCCTTACCTTTGGCCCGGTGCTGAATAAAGTAGGCAGCGCCAAGAACATTCATCCCTACCGGAGAGCCAATCTTTTAGACGGAACCGCCAACAGCCTTCCCGCCATCGTACCTTTCATGAGCGTGTTCGTATTCATCGGAGCCGCCTTAACCGGCCTGTCACCGGTGGTTGTGGCCGGCGGAACCATCTACGGGTTTGCACTGTTTGCCGTGTTCTTATTTGCAGTTCTGACCGGATGGGGAAGGGCATCGGAAGAATAAATAGGTTTCAATAAGTAAGTCTCTATATTATTGCCAATTTGCCAGATTCCTGCTATAATTCTATATTGCAAAAACAGCAATCGAAATCCTCGAACAAAAAGGAGTACCATTTATGTATTGTCCCAAATGTGATATGGAATTTATTGACGGAATCACTGTGTGTACAGACTGCGGTAGCCCGTTGGTAGAATCAAAAGAAGTGGCACAGGCTATGAAGCAACAAGAAAAGGAAGAGGCCCGTCTCCAAAAAGAACAGGAGATGGAACTGTTTAAGCAGCAGATGGAGG
>CANDZL010000027.1:0-40457 GCA_947425205.1 uncultured Hungatella sp.
GAAATTAGAATTATTGGTTGGGGCATCAATATAGTTTTCCATTTTTTTCCATAATCTTTCCCTTTGGTTTTCCGGTATGCCAAAAAGATGTAAAGCCTTCCTTCCTCCAAAAGGCTTTACATCCTAAGATTAACAGCGGCAGAAAAGATTATATCCGACAACCAGCAGGCCTATAATAAAAAACAACAAAGCCAGCGTGGTAGGAATCAATACCTTTACTGCCATGCCCACTCCTATACTGAACAGAATCAGGCCGCATAACCGTCTCATATTATCCCTCGGTTTCATCCACGCTTATGGTATCATATGCACAGATAGCCTGATCTATGACATGCATAAGCGGATTTCACTTTCAGCTTACCGCCTGGCTGCCTCCGCCGCCATATCTTCCGCTGTCTTTATGGCATCCTCAGAGAACTCCTCCCCGATATTCACTTTTCCCTTGGTAAACCGGTTGACAATGTCCGGCACCATATCCAGCATCTTGTTCACAGTATTCTGATCCTTAATATTTACCAGGCGGGTGGAACCGTTCTGGATTACCAATATGGCGCTTGGGCTGATCTTAGCTCCCATTCCGCCACTGCCTCTCTTCTTGGCATTCTCCTGAAAAGCCCCTGCAGCCATGCCGCAGGTTACATCAACCAGGGGAAGAATGATGGCATCATCCACCTTCACAGCATCTCCCACTACGGTTTTCGTAGTCACAAACTGGTCAATTCCCTGAAATAACGCCTCGATTGTCGAGACAAACTGATTCTTGTTCTCTGCTGTCTTATTGTCTGCCATCTTATTCTCCTCCATCTCTCTTGCGACGACGCTTAAATAATAATTTTCTGAAGTTCCTATTCATCAGAACTCTCACACACCAAAACAATACAACTCCCAGGAATATCCTGCCTCTGCCTTTTCCCTCTGCTTCCAGAACCGATTCATCGAATACAGGCGTGATGGAAAGGGCATCCCCATATCTGGCGTAGGCAAAGCTTAAGAGAGCGCTTACCTGCCCGGTGACAGAAGGGTCTTCAAAGCCAAAGACCACGCTTCCTGTAAGCTTCCTTGGAAGGATGTGTTTCACCATCCGAAGAATCTGGCGTATGGACTTCTGGTTGGCTGGATCCTTGAAAAAATCACAGATCGCTTTCCTCTTCTCTTCCACTGTCTTTATTTTATCACACAGCGCCTGAAAACGAGTCCTCAAGATTCTTACGATTCCTTCAAAAGGACGTTTTGGAGATACCTTCTGAGTCTTTTGCCTCTTTTCCTTCCTATCCTTTGCCGTTTCGTCCAAAGCGGCTCTCTTTTTCTGGGATACTTCTTCCGAATATCCATCTGCATCCTGCAAAAGGGCATCGTTTTGCTCCCCCGGCTCTGGGGCATCTGTCCTCAGGCCTTCATCCCGTCCCCCAGGTTTCTCTTCAGCGCCTTCCGCCGTTGTCTCCTCCTGGTTTGTCTGTCCTGCCTGTTTGTCCGGCATCTCAAATTCCCATTCTTCATCCTCCTGGCTTTCGTCCTCGGTTTTTCCCTTTTTTGAGCCTCCCAGAGGAAACCCAAGAAGCCTGACCGTAAACTTCATCGACTGGTCATATGTAGCCAGCACAGACAGAAGATGCCAAAGCCATGTGACCTTCACCTTTGCCCTCACGCCTTCCCCGTAAGAGCACCAGAACCGATAACGGACCGGCACAAAAAGGGCCAGAAGGATCACAGACAAAGCCAGGCCGATGACTGCCAAAACCACGATACACACTATTTTCAAAATCAAAAACAAGGTAGAAAGCATCTTATCACACCTTACCGCCGCTTTATTTTATAACAGCCAAACCATTGTACCCAAACTCCATTGCCCTGTTCCCATATAACATCCGGCCAGCCCATGTGCCTGCGTCTATCTGTTTAAAAAATCTTCCAGGCAGAATGCCCCCGTCTTTTGGTACATATCTTCCACAATCTTTCCGGCCAGCCCAAGGGCCTCCCCGTATCCTTCGGCAATGCCCAACACTAGAAGCTCTTTATCCCGGTAATAGGGCCGAAGCAGTGTCAATAACGGATAGATGTCCAGGATATTGTTCCCATTTGATGCGGGAGTAATCACGAAAACTCCCATCCGGTATTTACTGCGCCGGATACTCTGTATAATGGAAAATCGGTGCCTCTTTGCCTTCTCTCCCACATAAAGCCTGTTATACCAACGCGCATTCATCCATAAACTCCCACGATAATAGTTCCATACAAGCTTCTCTCTCTGCAAAATCTGTACATCCTTCCAGGCTTGTCCTCATGTAGTCCTCCACTTCCTCATAGGAACGGAATACCACTGGAAGATAAGACAGAATTTTTGCCATGACAGCCCGCACAACCGGTTTCGGCATGCCTTCAAACTTCTTGGCCAATTCCTGACAGAAGGCGTCTCCCTTTTCCTCGATCCACTGCCGGTCTGCCGGCTCCTCTTCTCCTGGATGGCCTTCCAGGCTGGCAAAGGAACTTCCGCTTGTCAGCTTCACAATCTTTGAAAGCACCGGATCATTCTCTCCCTCATCCGGCATAAACTGTTCCATCACGTACTCCTGAATTCCTTCTAACTTCTCCAGATACTCCTGGCATTTCTCCGGCAAAGCCTGCCCGTCCTTTCTCTCAAAGGCACTGGAAAGCTCCTGGGCAAGAGAGAAAAACAGCTGTTTCTCCTCACTGTCCCCCACAGCCTGATCACGGGTCAGAAAAAGCACGTACAGATCATTTACCAAATCCGCTGCCAGCAGGTACAGGCCGGACTCCTGATTTATCCACTGGCTGGCTTCATGGATGCTCTCCATGGCCTCCCAATAGTGTTCTTTATCTAAGTTTTTGTAATCCATATGGCGAAGCTTTTCCAAGCATTTGTACAGCCCCGGCCATTCTGCCTCCATGTCCTCAGGCAGGCTTATCATAGCAGAGGTTCCCAGCATATACAAGACATCCTTAAGGCTTTTCTTCCCTGCTCCGGCATAGACGGTAAGCCGTTCCATCACCATGCTGAAAAACTTCTGCTTCGTATACCGGATTGGGAGCTGTCCAAGAATCTCCTGGATCCGGCTGTTCCTGACTCCTGCATCCTCAGACTGGGCCAGTACCTCCATGATTCTACCTGTGAATTCGTCTACCGACCAGGGAATCGGCTTGCCCTTTACAAACCGCCTCTCCACCCGATTCAACACATATTCATAGATCTGAAAACAATCCGTGTAAGCCGTGAGAATATTCATATCATGAATCAATCGGTTTCTTAAGGTGTCCAAAGGAGAAATCTCCCCTTCTCCCTTCAGAAATGCCTCCAGAATCCGGTTAAATTCCTCCAGAATCTGGTTTACCTTCTGTGAAGCCGAATGTTCGTCATACACAGCCTCATACATGGTATAATAATTCAACCCCAGCCGGGTAAATGAGCTGCGGTAAGCCATTGACATCTGCCTTCTCTTGGTACGGTTATCCACGATCTTATCCTCCCTAAGCCTTCTCTTTCCCATAACGTTCCAACACGGACCTGCGCAACAGATCCAGCGCCTTCACCACAGACTGCTCCCGCACCTTGCTCCGGTTTCCTTTAAACTGATACTTCTCCACCGTCACATTGCCGTCCATGTAGCAAGCCATATACACTAACCCCACCGGCTTGTCCTCTGTGCCGCCATCTGGACCAGCTATGCCGGTGATGGCGATGCAAATGTCTGAATCCGCTGCAAATGCCCCGCCAGCCGCCATCTCCCGAACCGTCTCCTTACTGACCGCGCCGTATTTCTTCAACGTGGCCTTATTCACATCCAGAAGCTTTCTCTTGGCCTTGTTGGAATAGGTGATAAATCCTTCCCGGAACACGTCCGATGCCCCAGGCACATTGACGATCCGGCCAGCTAAAAGCCCGCCAGTACAGGATTCCGCCGTGGTTACGGTCAATTCGTATTTGTTCAGAAGGCGGACAACCGCCATCTCCAGGGTCTCCTCCTCCTTCACAGAGTATACATTGATTCCAAACCGTTTCTTCAGTTCCTTTACCACAGGCTTGATCAGCCGTTCCGCCTCTTCCTTGCTGGCAGCCTTGGCCGTCACCCGCAGATGAACCTCGCCGGTCTTGGCGTAGGTGGCAATGGTGGGGTTGGTCTGGGTATCGATCAGATCCAGAATCCGTTCCTCCACCATACTCTCCCCGCATCCACAGATCTTCACCATCCTGGAGATGATCTTCTCCGGACAGAGATCCTGAAGGTAGGGATAGACCTGTTCATTGAACAATGGATACAACTCCCCTGGCGGCCCTGGAAGCAAGATGGCGGACTTTCCGCCCTTTTCAAGAATCAGACCGGGAGCCGTGCCGTTATGGTTGTCTAAAACCTTGGCCCCTTCCGGGACCATGGCCTGTTTCCAGTTGTTATCTGTAATCTTCTTGTAGATGCTGTTGACAAAATATGCTTCTATTCTGGCTCTGGTATGGGCATCCTCCATTAAGGGAAGGCCCATGACCTCCGCGCAGACTTCCTTGGTTAAGTCGTCCTCTGTAGGGCCAAGGCCTCCGGTCAGGATCAGGATATCAGAGCGGTCAAGGGCTGTGCGGATACAGCCCGCCAGCCGTTCCCGGTTGTCGCCTACCACGACCTGATGGTACATGGACAGACCCAAAAGCGCACATTTTTCAGCCAGAAACTGGGCGTTGGTGTTGACAATATTGCCAAGTAGCAACTCAGTTCCCACGGATATTACCTCGACGATCATGATCACATACTCCCTTCTGTCAGTACCTTATGGTTCTTCACAATGTAGTCAGCCAAGGACACCACGGTCAGGATCAGGGCGATCCAAAGGCAGAGATCCGTAAGCAGTGTAAGAGCCGGAATCTTAAGGATCAGAAGCACCACTGCAATGATCTGGAAGGTAGTCTTGAATTTCCCCCAGTAGCTGGCAGCGATCACCACCCCGTTGTCAGAGGCTACCAGACGGAAGCCACTGATGATAAACTCACGGCTGATGATGAGAATCACCATCCAGGACGGAACCTGCCCCAGCTCAATCAGGCAGATCAGGGCGGAACAGACCAGAAGCTTATCCGCCAGAGGATCCATGAATTTGCCGAAGTTGGTCACCAGGTTATATTTTCTGGCAATCTTGCCGTCCAGCATATCGGTTAAACTGGCGACGATAAAAATCGCCGCCGAAATATAGCGGTAAGTCATATTCTGTCCTTTGTCCAGAAGCAGGAACACGACAAAAAACGGAATCAGGCACACGCGTAAAATAGTCAGTTTATTGGGCAGGTTCATCACACATCTCTCCTATCAAATCATATTCTGCCGCGCCGGTTACCCTGGCGCGGATAAAGTCTCCGGACATCAGCTGGGCACTGGTGCTTACAAAGATCAACCCATCGACTCCAGGGGCATCCATGTAGGTACGTCCCACGTAAGTTTCCTCGTCCACAACCTTTCCTTCAATCATCACATCAAGTACCCGGCCCACCATGGACTGGGAAGTCTCAAAGGCAATCTCCTGCTGAAGCTCCATGACCGCATCCCGCCGCCTTTCCTTTACTTCTTCCTCCACCTGGTCCGGGAAATCTGCCGCCGGAGTGTCTTCCTCCTGGGAATAGGCGAATACCCCCAGGCGCTCAAACTCCATCTGATCCACGAACTCCATCATGATCTCATGGTCTTCTTCTGTCTCTCCCGGAAAACCGGATATCAATGTAGTCCGCAAAGCAATATCCGGGATCTGGCTTCGCAGATGGCTGATCAGGTCTTCCATCTGCTGTCTGCTGGTCCGCCTGCCCATACGCTTTAACACAGTATCGCTGGCATGCTGAATGGGAATATCCAGGTAATGGCACACCTTTTCCTCAGACTTTAACACATCGATCAGTTCCTGGGTGATCTCTTCCGGATAGCAGTACTGAATCCGGATCCACTGAATCCCGCCGATCTGGCACAGCTTCCGTAACAGCTCTGGAAGGGCTTTCTTCCCGTACAGATCCACGCCGTAGACCGTGGTCTCCTGGGCCACCAGAATCAGCTCCTTCACGCCCTGGCCAGCCAACGCCCTGGCCTCGTCCAGAAGTTCCTCCATGGGAACGCTGCGGTAGGGCCCCCGAAGGCTTGGAATGATGCAGTAGGTGCAGTGTTTGTCACACCCTTCCGCAATTTTTAGAAATGCATAGTGGCCTCCAGTGGTTAAGACTCTGCCGCCTGTTATCTTCGGTGAGGCGCTTAGCTCTTCAAAACATGTTTCCTGTCTCTTTTCTTCCAGCACACGTTTTAACAGAGCCGAAACCTGATCGTAGGAAGTGGTCCCCAGGATTCCGTCTACTTCCGGTATCTCCTTGAAGATCTCTTCCTGGTACCGCTGGGCCAGACACCCGGTGACAATCAGCACCTTTCCCTTTCCTTCCTTTTTTAACTCCGCCATCTCCAGGATCGTATTGATACTTTCCTCCTTGGCATCGCCGATAAAGCAGCAGGTGTTGATCAAGATGATATCCGCCTCCAGCTCATCATCGGTAAACTGATATCCGTCCCTGTGCAAAAGCCCCAACATCTTCTCCGTATCAACCAGATTCTTGTCACAGCCCAGGGATACACAAAATAATTTCATGAACGCTCCTTATGTGATAAAAAAGCCATCTCCCTTTCCGAGACGGCTTGCAACAGTTCAGATGCCTTCCCTGTTACGGGCAAACATCCATCCTCATCTGCCTTCGGCAAAGGATCTTTGCTCGTATCGTTAACTCTCCTCCTTCCCATCCTCCTCATCTTCCTCGGAGAGAATGGTCACCTTCTGCTCATACAACTCTTCCACTGCCACAGACAAAGGCTTTTTGTCGCGGGAGACATGGATCATGGGATCCTCTCCGCCGATCAGTTGTCTGGCCCTCTTGGCTGTGGCGATTACAATGGAATAGCGGCTCTGAACCACCGGCTCATCGCCTTCCTCCACGCCGCTGTTTACTGCATTGATCAAATCTGTATAAGATGGATGTAACATATACATACGCTCCTTTCTGCATATCAATTCAATTTATGACGTCGACCTGATTCTTAGACGGTTATATCTGGGAAAGCTGCCCTGTAATCAACACCGTTGCATTCAACTCCTTCTGCATCCGCTCGATAAACGCCTGATTATTGCTTGTCCGAAACTGCTGCAGCTGAACCATCTGGTGCATGTATTCCACACAGGCATCCACGTCGTCATTGATCAGGAGATAATGGTAGGAAGACATGGCCTGGGCCTCGTCTGCTGCCCGGCAGAGCCTGGCCTGAATCACATCCACGCTCTCGGTTCCCCGCTTGACAAGCCGCCGTCTCAACTCGCCGGCGCTTGGAGGAACCACGAACAGAAGCAGTGCCTCCGGGAACTGCTCTTTGACCTTCAGCGCTCCCTGGATCTCAATCTCCAGGATCACATTCTTCCCTTCTTCCATCATCTGGGACACATACTGCCTGGGGGTTCCATAATAATTATTCACATATTGAGCATATTCAATCAATTGTTTTTCCTTGATCATCTGCTCAAATTTCTCTCTGGTAACAAAAAAGTACTCTCTTCCATCCACTTCCCCTTCTCTGGGCTGCCTGGTGGTGGCTGAGATGGACAACGCGTAATTATCGTATTTCTCCAGCAGGGCCTTTATCAGAGTTCCTTTCCCTGCTCCGGAAAATCCGGATACAACTACTAAAATCCCCTGGTTATTCATATTCCGCTCCTGGTTTATTCAATATTCTGAATCTGTTCCCGTACCTTTTCAATCTCTGTCTTAAGCGCAATGGCCCGGTCAGACACCTCCAGGTCATTGGCCTTGGAAAGAATGGTATTGGCCTCCCGGTTCATCTCCTGGGCGATAAAATCCAGCTTCCTCCCTACGCTTCCGCCGGCTAATAATTCCTGCCTGGTATGCTCAATATGGCTTCGCAGGCGTACCGTCTCCTCATCCACGCAGATCTTGTCTGCGAAAATGGTCACTTCTGTGGCGATGCGTCCTTCGTCTATGGAAGCGGTTCCCAGAAGCTCCTTTACCTTCTCCTCCAGCTTCTCCCTGTATTCCGCCAGGATTTGGGGGGAGCGCTCTTCAATGTACGCCACCAGCTGAAGCATGTAATCCAGCTTCCCCAGAAGATCCGTCTTTAAGTTCTCCCCTTCGGCGATCCGGCTTTCCACAAAATGAACAGCCGCTTCCTCCGTTGCTTCTGAAAGCAACTTCCAGATGGAATCCTCATCCTCGGAAATCTCCTCCATGGTTAATACCTCCGGCATTCTGGCCAAGGTGGAAATCTTTATATCATTGGAAATCCCAAACCTCTCTTCCATCTTCCGGAAGCAGTCCATATACTCGCAAGCCAGGGCTTCATTGTACTTTAAACACAGCTTATTCTCTGTGTAATCCTCAAAATTAATAAAAATATCAACTTTGCCCCGCTGTATATGCTTTTTTAAAAGGTTTCGGATGCCTGCCTCAAAGTAGTTAAACTTTTTTGGCATCTTGATGCTTAAGTCCAGATATCTGTGATTAACCGCTTTCATTTCAACAGAGATTTTGTATTCTGGTGTCACTTTCTCGCATCTCCCAAAGCCTGTCATGCTTCTGATCATCCACATGCCCTTCTTTCGTCATAGATAAATACCATTATAAGGCAAATGGAAAGGCAAGTCAACTTACTTTTCACTTCATCCGCCGGTTCATTTTTCATTTTTCACGGTTCATTTTTCACTTCATCCGCTGGTTCATCTGCCCGTCGTCCGTATACCCCCTGTTGGTTCCCAAAAGAATTTCAAAAAGAGAGTTTTCCTGCTGTTTTAACCGGTTGCGCCTATCGGATTTCCCTTAACCTGAATGATACGAAACTGCCTGGCAATCGTTGACATTTTTTCAGGTCTCATGTAGAATATTTTATAATTGAAGACAAGGTAGGTTCCATATATTTTTACGAAAAATAGGATTGTTATAAGGAGGATGGGTATGGCCAGAGGCAGAAAACCAAAGTCGGCAGTTCAGGCGGCCCAGGTTTCGATTCAGACCCAGCCAGAGCATATCGTGTTCGCGCTGGATATCGGAACCCGAAGCGTTATCGGCATGGTAGGGGTTGTGGAGGATGACAAGGTAAAAATCATTGCCATCGAAAAAGAAGAACATGGGGAAAGGGCCATGATTGACGGGCAGATTGAGAATATTGAACGGGTAGCTTCCCTGGCAGACAAGGTAAAAAAGCGTCTGGAGGAAAAGACCCAGGTAACCCTAAACCGTGTCTGTGTCGCTGCCGCCGGACGCGCCCTAAGAACCCAGCGCGCAGATTTTCAGCTGGATCTTCCAGGCACCCAGCTGATCGATGACGAGATCATAAGCCGCCTGGAAGCAGGCGCTATCAGCAAGGCGGAGGAAGCCTTCGAGGCGGAGAACCGGTCTCCTGACGGAACTTCCCGACGCTTCTATCTGGTAGGCTACACGGTATGCCAGTACTATTTGGATCAGTATATGATCTCCAGCCTAAAGGATCACCGGGGGCAGCAGGTGAAGGTGGATCTGATTGCTACCTTTCTTCCCAGCGAGGTGGTGGAAAGCCTCTATACAACCATGAACAAGATCGGCCTGGAAGTGGCCAGTATCACCTTAGAGCCTATCGCTGCCATCAATGCCGCCATTCCCGGCAATCTGCGGCTTTTGAATCTGGTTATGGTGGATATCGGCGCAGGAACCTCGGATATCGCCGCATGTACCGACGGCAGTGTCACCGGATACACCATGGCTACCATGGCAGGGGATGAGATCACGGAAAATATTATGAAAGAATATCTGGTGGATTTTAAGACAGCGGAGCAGGTCAAGATGCAGATTGACTCTGAGAAGGATGTTACCTTCACCGATATTCTTGGATTTGAACAGCAGGTTCCCTGTGAGGAGATCGTTCAGTGTATCCAGGGGTCTGCGGATACGCTGTGCAAAGAAATCTCCACCAAGATACTGGAGGTAAATGGGGGCGCGCCCTCGGCTCTCTTCCTGGCTGGCGGCGGCAGCAAGCTTGCCGGGCTGAAAGAGAAGCTTACTGCTGCGCTTCAGATGGATGCCAAGCGCGTGGCCATTGCAGGGAGAAACTTTCAGGCCAATGCGTATTCCGACGAGTATGATCTGGAAAACCCGGAGTATGCCACCCCTTTAGGAATCGTCATTTCCTCTGGCCTTAACTTAATCCATGACAGCTTCCGGGTCATCTTAAACGGCAGGCCGGCCAAACTGTTCCGAAGCGGCAGTTTTACCGCGTTAAACCTTCTGATGATGAACGGCTACAATTTCCAGGATCTTATGGGACGTTCCGGCCAGAACCTGGTGGTAAGCGTAAACGGAAAACGAAAAGTATTCTACGGAACGGCTTCACAGCCTGCTTCTCTCTTCATCAACAAAAAAGAGGGAAAGCTTTCGGAGATCATTCATGCAGGGGATTCCATTGACTTTGTCCCTGCTGTTTACGGTGCCCCTGCATCTGCCACCCTGGGGGATATTGACGGCGCAAAGGATTGCCTGGAGATTACGTTAAACGGCATGTACGTGCCTTTGGAGACCCCTCTTAAAAACGGGGATATCATACTGATTACTATGCCAGAACCGCCAAAAGAGAAAAATGAGGAAGGAAACCTTGAGAATCATGATCAGAAAGAGGATGCTTCTCCGGATGCGGAAGTTTTTCTGGATAAACATACAGAGGGAGATGTCAGGGAAGGTGATAGCCTTCTGAATGAATCGAAGGGGCAGTTTAGCGAAGGAGTGGCGGGTACACGAAAGGAATCTAAAGAAACTCTTACAGAGGAATTTTCAGAGGAATTAGGAGAATCAGATACGCCGGAGATTCCGAATACACCAAAGGAGTCACTTATACAAGAGATTTCAGATACGCCGAAAGAGTCTCTTGCACTGTCAGGGGCTGACACGCCGGGGAGGGCCTCTGCCCAAGCGGCTCCTGATGTTTACGGGGACTCCCTTAGACAGAAACCGTCTCCGGAAGTTGATAAAAACTTTCATTATGAATCTGATGATTCCCTTGAGGCCAATCGTCAGATTTCTTCTGGTGCCAAAATTTCAGACATTTCAGATGGCTCCTCTTTGCTTGCTTCGCCTCCTGACTCGCATGCTTTGTCATCTCCGGTTCAATCCGGTCAACGGCTATCGGAACCATCCTCCGCCCCACAGGTTGAGACACCGTCATCACGCCAATCCGTTTCACCTTTTTCAGGCCAGACGTTGTCATCACCTCAATCAGCGCTCCCTTCCCCGGGCCTGACTCTGTCGTCGCCTCAACCAGTTCTGCCAGACCAGCCTCCAGCGCCGCCTAAGCCTGACATCCTGTTCTATTTAAACGATACCCCTTTGCGCCTTCCGCCCAAAGAAGACCAAAACCCCTACTATCTGATGGACATGATCCAGTATTCCGGCATTGATTTAAAAAATCCAAGGGGAGTTGTCAAATTAAGTGTCAATGGTTCTTCCGGCATGTTTCAACAAGAGTTAAAGGAAGGAGACCAAATCTATATTAAGGAAGAAGCCACCATCTAATACTGGTCTAAAAAATGGTGGCGCACTCCTTTTTCCTTATACGCAATCACTGTACTTAGGTTAACATTTTCCACACTTCTAAAAATATTACTCTCCACAAATGGATTGCTCTTTTTCATCTCTGCAATCAGCTTTTTTACCTCCATCCGCTTGGAATGCTCTCCTGTACCTGAAGCCCCGGCGGCAGCGGCCTGTTCCGTAAAGCGGCAGGCACATTGTAGAAACTGCAGGTGATGATAATCCCGCCAGCGTTTGATGCTGTCCTCCCGTATCAGGTACATGGGGCGGATCAACTCCATTCCAGGAAAATTTGTGCTGTGCAGCTTCGGCATCATGGTCTGGATCTGGCCGCCGTACAACATTCCCATCAAAATAGTCTCTATCACGTCATCAAAGTGATGTCCCAGTGCAATCTTGTTGCACCCTAATTCCTGAGCCTTATTGTACAAATGCCCTCTCCGCATCCTGGCACACAGATAGCAAGGAGATTTCTCCACATCGTACACCGCGTCAAAAATTTCTGACTCGAAGATCGTTATGGGAACTTTAAGGATTCCGGCATTCTGCTGGATCATCTGCCGGTTAGCTGGGTGGTATCCTGGATCCATCACCAGAAAGGTTAACGCAAACGGAAATTTGTTGTGGCGCTTTAGTTCCTGAAACAGCTTGGCCATCAACATAGAATCCTTGCCACCGGAGATACACACGGCAATCCTGTCATTCTCTTGTATCAGTTCATAGTCATTGATCGCCTTGGCAAACTTGGAAAACAACTCTTTATGGAACCGTTTCCGAATGCTGGTTTCCACTTCTTCTGCAGTAACACACACATCCTGTTCCTCTCCTCGCTCCATTGGCACCACCTCCTTTTTTTTGTTTTTTGTAAATAAATTATATGCTGTGGAAGGAAGAAAAGCAATAACAATATCTTGACATATGGGTAGGAAATATCATAATATAGTAGTAAGTCTCGAAGCCGTGAGGGAATGGACGCGAGGGAACGCACAGACTTAGGTTGCCCTTTAGGCTTTCAGAGAATCTAAAAATAAAATGGGGGAATATTATGGTAGAGACACTTAAGAAAAAAGCAAAAAAATCAAACATACTACGAGTTATCTTTTCGATCATCGGTGTAGTCGCACTGTTGGCTATCACAAAATTTGCACTCTTTGATGTGATTACCGGCCCGACCAGGATGGATATCACAGCAGATCCAGAGACTTATGATGGCAAATACGTCACCATCGATGCAGAAAACTTCCTTTATGATTACATAGAGCACACGACAACCACCAAGAAAAAATACGGCGGCAGCACCACCAGCACCAATGGATACAGTTATTTGGTCTTCCAATCTGTGGATGATTATGAAAAAGAATCCTCTGTCTGGTATTTTTACAGCATTTATCTGGATAAGAGCAGACAGAAGGAGATGGAAGGAAAGATTCAGCAGACCTTCGATTACTTAAATGATGAGAGCGGGAAGACGGCTCCGCCTTCTCCTGTCACCATCACTGGTGTGTGGAATAAAATGGATGCTCAGACAGAACGGTATTTTGGAACCGCCCTGGCGGAACTTGGCATCACCGAGTCCGACATTGACCAATTCTATCTTTATGAGTTAGATACGAAAAATATCGGCGGCATGAACGCTCCTTTATTCTGGGTTCTGATGGCTGTAGCAGCTGCCCTTTTGGTATTTGCGATTCTCAGCGGAATCGGCCTTTTTAGCAACGCATATATGAAGAACATTCAGCATTATCTGCAGAAAGACACTTCCGTATCCCTGGCCGAAATCGAACAGGACTTTAGCCAGGCCCATCCGGTTTCCAACCATGTATGGATTGGAAGAAAATGGACCGTGTATATGAGCGGCAACAAGGCCAAGATTCTGGCCAATAAAGATCTGATCTGGGGATATTACTACTACCGCTCCGGCCGGAGCAGCGCAAGCGAGATGCGTCTGTTCGACAAGTCGAAGACCATGTCTTCCATCGACTTAAGTGAGAAGGACACCAAACAAGCCCTTCAGTTCTATATGGAAGAGCAGCCCCACATGGTGATTGGCTACGGATCCGACCTGGAAAAAATGTACAACAAGGATTTTGCAGGCTTTATGGAATTAAAGTATAACCCTACTATGAGAGAACAAGAAGTATAACTTGAAGTATAGTTGGAATTGAAAAGCTGGAATTGAAACATAATCAGAAATGCCCCTGCCTTTGGTGAAAGATGATTTGTTGATCCTGTTCCATCACCAAAGATAGGGGCATTTTTATAGCGATATCATATCAATTTGTGGCAACCCTGTCTTGTCCGGTTCCATCTGCTTGTGCTCTGTCTGCCACAACTCTGTCTTAAGAGCAGCATTTCTATCTTTATTTCTATCTTTTCCGTCTGAGTCTGCTCCATCCCTCTGTCTTTACAGACTTTTACAGACGATTTACAATCGCCTTCTGGTACTCTGCCGTGGTGGCTGTCCCACCCAAATCCGGAGTCAAAGCCGTCCCTTCTGCCAAAACCTGATCCACTGCCTGCCTGATTTTGGCGGCACAATCGGATTTTCCTATATGGTCTAACATCATGCAGGCGGACCATAGGAAAGCCGTTGGATTTGCGATTCCCTTGCCTGCAATATCCGGGGCGCTTCCATGAACCGCCTCAAACATGGCATAGCCACAGCCCAGATTGCTGGATGGGAGAAGTCCCAGGCCTCCGATCAGGCCGCTTGTCAGGTCCGACAGGATATCCCCGTACAGGTTCTCTGTCACGATCACATCAAACTGCTGTGGCCTCATCACCAGCTGCATCGCCACATTGTCAACGATCTTATCTTCCGCTTCAATCTGAGGATATTCCTTGCTTACCTCATAGAATACATCCCGAAAGAGGCCATCAGACAGCTTCATGATGTTGGCCTTGTGGACACAGGTCACCTTCTTGCGGCCCTGGCGCACCGCATATTCAAAGGCATCTTTTATGATTCTCTGGCTGCATTTCCTGGTGATGATCTTGATGGAATGGGCAGTATCTGCATCCACCATCTCTTCCACCCCGGCGTAAAGATCCTCCGTATTCTCACGGAACATCACAATATCCACATTCTGAAAAGGCGTCTTTATGGCATGGTTGGACTTGGCCGGCCGTATGTTGGCATACAGGTCATATTTCTTGCGCATCATCACATTGAGGGAGCGGAAGCCTTTTCCCACAGGAGTTGTGATGGGAGATTTCAAAAGCACCCGGGTGGCCTCAAAGGATGCAAATGCTTCCTCTGGAATCAATGCCCCATGAGCCTCGTACTCTGCCTCTCCTACAGAAAAAATCTCGTAGGCTAAGTCCGCTCCTGCAGCGTCCAGAATCGCCAGAACCGCGTCTGTAATCTCCGGGCCGATGCCGTCCCCTTTAAATACTGTAATTGTACGTTTCATCTCTATCTGTCCTCCATTGACACATATTCCTGATTCTCGCCGCCTACATACTTGGTGGCTGGACGCATAATGCGGCCGTCATATAGTTTATTCTCTATGTTGTGAGCCAGCCAACCTACGGTTCTGCTGCACATGAAAAGAGGGGTGTATAAGTCTCTGGGGATTCCCAGCATCTCATAGGCAAAACCACTGTAATAGTCTACATTGGCTGGAAGGGGCTTGCCCTTTTTCTCCTCCATTACCTGTCTGGCGATGTGCTCAAACCGCATGCGGAATTCCAACTCTGTCATCAGGTTCTTTTCTTTCGCTACCGCAATGCAGCAGTCCCGAAGCATATCCGCCCTTGGGTCGGAGATGGTGTAAACCGCATGGCCAAAGCCATACACCAGACCGGAGTTGTCATACAACTCCCCTGCCATCAGCTTCTCCACAGCCTTTCGTATCTTGGAATCATCCGCCTCATAGCCCCCTGTCTCCTCCAGAACTGCGTCCATCATTTCCGCCACTTTGATATTGGCACCTCCGTGTCGGGGGCCTTTAAGGGAACCAATGCTTCCGCACATAGTGGAATAGATATCCGTGCCAGTGGAAGAGATCACCACATTGGTGAAGGTGGAATTGTTGCCGCCGCCGTGATCGGCATGCAACATCAGAATCGTATCCAAAAGCCCGGCTTCCTTCACGGAGAACTTCTGATCCTTTCGCAGCAGGCTTAAGAAATTCTCCGCAATGGAATACTGGGGATTGGCATAGTGGATAAACAAACTGTCTCTCTCATAGTAATGTACCTTGCTCTGGTAGGCATAGCAGGCGATAGAAGGCAGCTTGGCCAACAGGTTGATGCCCTTGACCAAAGTCTCATAGACCCCAATGTTGTCCGGGTCATCATCATAATTGTACAGAGTAAGAACCGCATCCTGAAGCTTATTCATCAGATTTATGCCTGGCATACGCAGCAGGTTCATCTCCACGAATTCATCTGGTATCTCATAGCAGTCACGGATCACGCCGCAAAAATGATCCAATTCCGCCTTCTTGGGAAGATATCCGAAGAGCAAGAGGAAGCAGACCTCTTCGTATCCGAAGTGGCTTCCTCTTTTTCCATTTACCAGTTCCGCCACGTCAATGCCCCGGTAAAATAATTTTCCTGGGGTCGCCTTGATTCCATCTGCGGTTTCTTCATAACCTACAACATCAGACACCCTGGTAAGTCCAATCCGGACACCCGTCCCATCCTCATTTCGAAGTCCTTTCTTTACGTTATATTCCTTGTACCATTCGTTGGGAATGTCTGTATAATTCTGAGATCGTCCGTAAAATTGGGCAAGATAACTATTTTTTATCACTGGCTATCATCCTTTCTTCCTGTTCCTGTTATAATTGATAAGGCAGCCTGCCTTCACAATCTCCCGTTCTTCGGCTGTCATATCTCCAATGCAGAGATGAATCTCTCTTATGGAGGAGGCATCTGTATGTGCATTATCCTGGGCATCGGCCTGGGTGTTGCCTTGTGCTTCGGCCTGGGCGTTGATTGAAGCATTCCCTTGATTTCCAGTCTGGGCATCGGCTTGAGGATCGGTTTGGGCTTTGATCTCTGTCCCGCTCTTGATCACATAAGCTTTCATATCTTTTAAATCCCCGTCCAAGGCGCTGCGAATCCCTGGTACATAGATGTAATCCCCCACCTCAAATTCCGGATCGGTCTCCATCTGGAAGGGAATCATCCCCCAGTTTATCACATTAGAGCGGTACCGTTTTGTCGCATACTCTTTGCAGATATTGGCAAGGCCTCCGATCACACGCTGGCAGCTTGCCGCCTGCTCTCTGGCGGAACCGTCTCCTGGTTTTACCGCATAGATCATGCTGCCGATCTCCGTCATCTCTGGCATCACCTGTTCACTGCCGGGAATCTGCTGAATCCGCCGGAATATGCCTTCAAGGGCTGGTTCCGCCTCAAACTCCCCGGCTGCCCCTTTTACTGTCCTGGCTCTTTCAATGGCATCTACTGCCTTGGCTCTGGCAACATACTCCGGATCCCTTCTTGAAAGGGTAAATTCTGCTAACCCCAACGGATTGGAACGGTAGGAGGAGGTTTCTCCGGAAGGAATCAACTCATCTGTGGTTGTCACTGGATCCATGATCTTCGAGCAGACCTTTAAAAGGATATTATCTGCCAGAGGACTCATCTCCGGCCAATCTTTGATATTGGGCCCGTATACCAACTGGCTGGCCTTGTCTTCTTTTCCACATCCCATATAGACGCGATTTCTGTAAGAACGGTCATCAAACTGGTACTCAGGAACCTGATCCCATCCATCCATCTCCCATGCAGAAGTCAGCCGCCCCTTGTTGGCTGCCGTCGCTGCAATGGATCTGGCATCCATCAGGGCAACTGCGGCCATCTGTCCATTGCCTGGCTTGGATCCTTCCCGGTTAGGGAAGTTACGGGTTGTATGCCGGATGCTTAGGCCATTGTTGCAAGGCGTATCCCCTGCGCCAAAGCAAGGACCACAGAATGCAGTGCGGATAATGGCTCCGGCATCCATCAGATCGGATACTGCGCCTTTCTTCACCAGATCTGCAAAGACAGGCTGGGAGGAAGGATACACTGCCAGTGAAAATTCATCGCAACCGCAGCTTTTGCCTCTCAGCACCTTTGCTGCCTCCATAACATTGCTGTAGGTGCCTCCGGCACAGCCTGCTATAACCGCCTGCTGCACCATCAACTCCCCGTCTTTTATTTTATCGAGAAGGGTAAAACCAGCTTTTCCGCCAGACACCTTTTCCGCCTGGGTTTCCACTTCTCCTAAGATGTCCTTCAGATTAGCCTTCAGCTGGTCAATCTCAAAGGTGTTGCTGGGATGGAACGGCAAGGCGATCATCGGCTTCACCGCAGAAAGGTCTACATAGACACAGCCATCATAATAGGCAATCTCTCCAGGAGCAAGCTCCTTATAGTCATCCTCCCTGTGGTGCTTGGCCAGATAAGCCCTGGTATCCTCGTCGGTTTTCCATATGGAGGTGAGGCAGGTGGTTTCTGTTGTCATCACGTCCACACCGTTTCGGTAATCTGTTGTCATGGAGGCAACGCCAGGCCCTACAAACTCCATGACCTTATTTTTTACATAACCATTTTTAAATACAGCCCCAATAATCGCCAGGGCAATATCCTGGGGTCCTGTTCCCGGCTTTGGCGCTCCGTCCAGGTACACGGCCACTACATCCGGATATCGGATATCATAGGTGTCTCTTAAAAGCTGTTTTACCAGCTCGCCGCCGCCCTCTCCCACAGCCATAGTTCCCAGCGCCCCGTAGCGGGTGTGACTGTCTGATCCCAGAATCATCTTTCCGCAACCAGCCATCATCTCTCTCATATACTGATGGATAACTGCAATATGGGGAGGAACGTAGATCCCGCCATATTTCTTTGCCGCAGAAAGGCCGAACATGTGGTCATCCTCATTGATAGTACCACCTACCGCACAAAGGGTGTTGTGGCAGTTAGTAAGTACATAGGGAATCGGAAAATGATCCATACCGGATGCTTTTGCCGTCTGTACAATTCCTACGAATGTAATGTCATGGGATGCCATGGAATCAAATCGAAGCTTCAGGTGCTCCATATCATCGGATGTATTGTGCGCATGCAATATGGAATAAGCGATGGTCTCCTTCTTTGCTGCTTCTTTCACTGCCTCCTGTCCTGTGAGGGCCTTTACCTTTTTGCTCTCCTTCTCTGGGACGAGCTCCGTCCCCTTAACCAGATAGACACCGCCTTCATATAGTGATATCAATATTCCCACCTCCTGGTTCATGATTTACAAGTACTATAAACGAAAATCACTTTTTTGTCCAGCGTGTGACACATGATGATAAGACAACATGATGGAGTACATAGGGCTCTTGTAGTAATCATCTGGTCATCGGCGTATCATGTATCTTTTAAACTCATGATTTCACACTCCTGAACGCACAAAAGGTGCAAGACCTTAATCGCTGGATTAAGGTCATTGCACCTTTGCAATCTCGTTTATTAAAATTTAGATGGCACGTTCTGTCTTCAGAATATGCCGCCACTTTAGAATGTACAACTTACAATTTACAACTTACAATTAAATTCTTTGGCAGAAAAAGATGCCTTTGAGCATTATACCACATTCTTTTCATTATGTACAGCAAAATTTGAGGGGCGCTAATAGTTTGGGCGCTGCTAATTGGCTATTGATGTTATTGATTTGTTTCAATGCTGATTTCCATCGCTAACTTTCACTGCGATTTTCACTGCCTGATTTCATTGCCGATTTCACTACTGCATTCTCCAAACTCCAAAACGTCGGCAATCCGTCTGCTGGCAAACCCGTCTCCATAGGGATTGCTTGCTCTGCTCATTCCTGCATATTCATCGGAGTCCTCTAACAGTTGCTTAAAGGAACCGTAGATGCTCTCTTCCTCTGTCCCCACCAATTTTAAAGTTCCTGCCGCAATGCCTTCCGGACGCTCCGTTGTATCTCGCATGACCAAGACTGGCTTTCCAAGAGACGGCGCTTCTTCCTGGATACCTCCGGAATCAGTCAAAACCAAATAGGAACGGGCGAGGAAATTATGAAAATCCAGAACATCAAGGGGCTCCACGATTCGGATCTTTGCGTCTCCATCCAGAATCTCATGGGCTGTTTTCCTGACTTCTGGATTCATGTGAATCGGATAGACAGCCTTTACATCCTGATGTTCCTCACAGACACGCCGGATTGCCCGAAACATATGCTTCATAGGTTCCCCCAGATTCTCACGCCTGTGGGCTGTTATCAGGATCAGCCGGCTGCCCTTTGCCCACTCCAGATGCTCATGATGGTAATTGGGATCTATGGTGGTCTTAAGCGCATCGATGGCTGTATTTCCTGTAATATAAATAGAGGAAGGGCGTTTTCCTTCTTTTACAAGATTTTCTTTGGCCAGCTTTGTTGGCGCAAAATTATATTTGGAGATAATGCTGACAGCCTGGCGGTTGAATTCCTCCGGATAGGGAGAGTCGATATTGTAGGTGCGCAACCCTGCCTCCACATGTCCAACCGGAATGTGTAAATAAAAACAAGCCAGAGCCGTAACAAATGTTGTGGAGGTATCTCCATGAACAAGAACGGTATCTGGCTTTTCCTTCTCCAGTATCACTTTCATTCTGATTAAGATCGTTGTTGTCACGTCAAACAATGTCTGGCGGTCTTTCATAATAGAAAGATCGTAGTCTGGAACAACCTGAAAGGTCGTTAGCACCTGATCAAGCATCTGACGATGCTGGCCAGTGACACAGACAATGGTCTGAATAGCGTGTCTGGTTTTTAGTTCCTTTTAAGATCATCTAGTTCCAATATTACTATTTTCCTATCAGATTCGGTACAAATTTGCGCAATATGTAATCAAATGGAATAGAAATGACCAATACAGCCAATACACAAATAAAGCATTTCAGCATAGCATTAACGGTAATTCCATATGTTTCTTTTAGTAAATCCCAGAATAATTGGAATAAGAATTGTATCTGCCCATGGATAACCAGTATCGTTATAGTCCTTTGCCCAATTTGTTTTAGCGCATTGATCGCTTCCAATATCATGGCCAAAAGTACCACACCTCCCACCCCCAGAAGCGCATTAAAGTAAAAAAGCAGCATATTTCCATAAGTCGAAAATGCCATTGCTACATAATCAGTACCATAATCAGATACTGGTAAATTATATTTATATAAAATATAAAGCAAACCAAACAGTAACGTAACAGCAAGCAGTTTAAACTGCAAACGCATTTCTTTCATGCTTCTATGTAAATACTCTTGGAAAACCCATCCGAAATAAATGAATGGAAGGCTTACCATAGAAACATCTGCATTCAGTGGAATTTTCAGGTTATAACGAGTATTCTTTCCCAAAATCCATCCGAAATAAGAAATAAATACCACAAAACAAAGAAGAATTATGTTTTGCAATACCCCCCCCTAGCTTGTTCGCTTCTTTTAATCCTATAAAAAATAGTATATTAGCAGCCATAAGGCATGGAAGAAACCATAATGGCCCAAAGCTTTGAATAGCGCTTATTGCATTTCTGGATGCATAAAGAGCATAGATTGGAGAAAGATATGAAAATGAAGCAAAAATCAACACCCATAAAAAATATGGAACAAAAAGTGATTTTATTTTAGACTTTATATAATTTCTTATGGTTCTATTGCCTGGTATTCCTTTCATTGTCATTCCAGATATGGCAAAGAATAGCGGCATATGGAAGGCATATAAGTATTTTGTATATCTTGTTCCCATATGCCCCACTACCATCAGTATAATAGCCAATCCACGCGCTACATCAATATATTGGATTCTTCCATTTTTTTCTTTCATTTTTAGTTCTTGCATTTTCTATAAATTTTATTTTCTCCCTTTATCTCTTCTTTATAGTTACAGGAGACCATTTTTTCCCGAATCTTCCTATCTAACTGACTACCAGGAAAAAATCTCTCATGCGTCTCCATAATTAGCATCTTACAGTTATCCAGCCATCCAAACGCATTATGTTCATATATATCTTTTTCTGTTCCTTCAATATCCATTTTTATGACATATTTTTCCATACTATTTTCACGTACCAAATTTTCTATACTAATCCCCTGTATAGCGCCTTCTTCCTCCTCCCCGCATTCTTTAATGTAATATGCTCCTTCAGAACCAGTATGGCTTGTTTCTATTACAACGCGGCTGGGCTGGACTTTGACATAAGCTTCGCGATACCAGATTCCATTATGATATCGTACAATGTTTTTCAAATTTCTTGTGTTCAATGTAAGAAGTTCAAAATTTTCATCTTCTGGTTCGACGGAAATAATTTTAATATCAGGATAACGCAAAGCATATAGAACCGTAAACAGCCCGATATTAGCCCCTAGATCAAGAATTCCATCTACATCATCTACAAAACCGATGTCGTATTCTCCTGACATATTCCCATTGGTTTCACTGCCAATTAAAATAGAATATGCAAAATCCAAATCTCTGGAAAATGTTCTTAGGTAAAATGGATGGCCGTATATTTCTATTTTAAATTTCTTTTTTCCGATTATTTTTATGTACATCCTCTGATGGAGATAATAAGCAAGCAGGAATTTAAGAGAGTATCCTCCCATAACGTGCCTTGCTTTCTTCCAGATCAATTTGGCTTTTCGAATTCGTTTAACTAATTTTTGCATATTCCTCTCCTCTCTTCAATATCTGCATACATGATGTATCTTTACCCATAAAATTTTTTATACCATTCAACAAACTTCCTAAGACCTGTACGTAAATCTGTTTTGGGTTTATATCCATAATCATGTTCCAGTGCTGTAGTATCCGCATAAGTAACTGGAACATCCCCCTTTTGCATAGGGACCAATCTCTTATGTGCTTCAAAATCATAATCTTCTGGTAAAATTCTTGCTTTTACAAGTTCCTCGCTAAGAATCTGGACAAAATCCAATAATTTCTCCGGTTGTCCGCCGCCAATATTGTATACTGCATATGGCGGAGCCGATACTGGCGCTCCCTGTATAACCCTCATAATGCCTTCCACAATATCATCAATATATGTAAAATCTCTCTTGCAATTTCCGTAGTTAAAAATTTCAATCACATCATCATTTCTTAATTTATTCGTAAAACTGAAATATGCCATATCCGGCCGCCCTGCCGGACCATAAACAGTAAAAAACCGAAGACCTGTGGAAGGAATATGATACAATTTAGAATATGCATATGCCATTAATTCATTAGATTTCTTTGTTGCTGCATACAATGATACTGGATTATCCACTTTGTCCTCTATACTAAAAGGCACCTTCTGATTACCGCCATAGACTGAAGATGATGAAGCATATATAAAATGCTCAACTCCTGCCATAGCATGATCATATGAATGGCGGCATGCTTCCAATATATTATAAAATCCAATTATATTGGTATGAATATAGGCATCTGGATTTATGATGGAATAACGAACTCCTGCTTGGGCTGCTAAGTTTATTACAATAGAAGGTCTATACTCTTCAAAAATCGTATCCATAACCTTTTTATCAGCTATATCTCCTTTCATAAACATCCAAAAACAGTTCACATGTTTGTCTGCTAATTCATCGATTTGCTTAAGCCTCCACTCCTTAAGCTTAATATCATAATAATCATTCAAATTGTCGATTCCTATAATTGTAAGTGGCCTATCAAAAGAAAGCAGCCTTAAAACAAGACTATATCCTATAAAGCCAGCCGCGCCAGTAACAAGAATTACTTTGTTCGTCAAGTCAATTTTTCGCATTCTATGTTCTCTCCTTAATTCAAATTAAAATGCCTCTATAAATATCATAAGTTATTCATTAAGTTTCTCTGTATAAATCTGAATAACCAATTTAATTCTTTTAAATGTAAAATGATGATGGCTATCAAAATGAAAATGACATATGCCATGTTTAGATCAAAATATAGTTGTAAAACTGCAATCAAAAATAGCAATAGGTACGCCAAACAGTCTCTACGTAAATTTATATATAAATTCCAAAACTTTTTTACTGCCCGAATACGTACCCACCAAACAATAACGTAAGAAATGCTGGTTGCCAGAGCCGCTCCCATTGCTCCAATGAATGGAGTTAACATAATGTCTAAGATTAAATTTACAAATGCCCCAAGGAATGTGGAACACGCGATTATTCTAGGTTTTTTTATCGCCTGAAACATTCCACCAATAAAATTAGAAATCCCCATAAAAACAAATCCAATTGATAGATACGGAACATATTTCCATGCCTCGTAAAATTCTTCCGCATATAAAAAGTTCGCAATAAATCGATTTAATAAAATAATTACCAGACAGGCACCAACTAGAAAAAAATGATACATCCTATAAGCTTCAGAAAAAAAACTATCACTCCCCTGTCCTTTACTTTCTTTTACAGCTGATAACATCCATGCCTGATGAAATATTGACTGAATCAGATTAAGAATGGTAGGTATTTTATACCCTACTGAATAAATCCCATTAATCCCTAAACCGCAAAAATATGTCACAACATATCGATCGGATGCATTGTTAACCCACCATGCTATATTATTAATGATTAAAGGTCTGGAATAAGAAACCATCTGCTTTTCCAGTGTAAAATTTTTTGTTCTTAAATCCAAATACCTCCAACACTTTAAATAATAAAAAAGATATCCCGTTTGCAATACAAGACCTAATATTGTGGCTAGAAAATATCCGTCTAGCCCTTTCTTTAAAACTACAAGGAACAACACATTTAACATAATTGTCAATGCAGATCCTATTCCACTGGCAATTGCTGTTTCTTTCACGCAATTTTGTCCTCTTGCAAAAGCAGATAAGATGCCAGACAAGGCGTAGAATAAATAAAAAAGCATGAGATAAGCCTCATACTTTTTTATGGTTGATATAATGCTGAAAGAATGGTTCATATACAGCAAAGCTAAGATGCCAATCATGCTAATAAAGTAATATTTGAATGAAATTGATAAAACCTCTTTTTGAGAAACGGTCTTATCCATTGAAAAACTTAAGACAGCATCACCAATATCAATGGTCAAAATAGGTACAAGTAAGCTAACGGTTGTATTTATAATGTCATAAGTTCCATATTCGGATGTTGTTAAAATTGTTGTATATAAGGGCAGCAAAAAAAAGCTCAACAGTTTTGTCGAAAAACTGCTTGCTGCAAGAAACCCCATATTTTTTAATAAATATTTTATTCTATTCATAATTTCTTACTTACACGTCATAGACCAATATTCAAGTATGTATTTCATTAACCACAATTAAAGGAACTGGGATATTTTTATTGTATAATGTACATTATCTAACATTTTAATATAATTACACAGCGCCGTTTACCATAGCAAATGGAATCCACAGCGATTACTGATTTATTTAAAAATAAATGAGGGTGAAGGTCACATCTTTTTTCGCCAACCATTCTGGGATCATGAAAAAACTGGGCAAGGGGAATATAGCTTTCACCATAAAGAAAAAGGGTCTGCATAGATTTTTCATCTGGATATGTATCGCTGCAAAATATATGCTCTCCTGTCAAATATGTTGGATGCCCATCCCTCATTAGATGTGTGTCCTCTAAATCCTTTCTAATTCCACTCTTTATATGATACTCTCTATATACACACTTATGAGAATCTGGGTTTAGTGCAGTAATTAATAAAACATCATTATTCTTCCATGTATAATGGGATACCACATCCGATTTCTCCAAATATGTAACTTTAGAATTTTCTAAATTATATACGCACAAATTTGCCATCCACGGATCAACGCCGTCTTTTGTCCATAGATGAAAAAACATGATATTTTTCCCGTCTGGAGATATAGAAATATGGTTTACATAATGTTCTTTTGCATCTTTACTATTATGCAAATTTTTCAAATCGAAAAAACGGATGAAAAGCTTCTTTTCTCCTGTTTTTAAATCCACATAATATAAACCATCGTCTTTAGGAGCAATATCGTCTCTTGTTTTATCTTCTGAACAGGAATATCCATATCCAGGCCTAAGACGCTGCAATCGTTCAAAGTTTATTCCAACTCCAAAGGTTTCATCTCTGCTTATGTCATAAAGAGGCATATCATATTTTAAAATAATACATTTCTTTTCTATATTATATTTTATACAACAATATTCATTGTCAATATAATCATTGTAAAAAACCGTATTAGGTTCTGTTCGGCTCCACCGAAGCCTTGCCCCCATCTGCCAACTCCATGCCCTTGAATACGCAAATATATTGTAAGTACCATTTTCTATGTTTCCAACTGCTAACCCTATCTTATCCTTTCCATGCTTTGCATTGCCTTCAAGAACATGTAGCAAAATTTCATTTTTATTTAAAGGTGAATTGGGTATGATATCAAAATAGCCGCAAAAAATATTTATTTTAGGGTTTTGAAATTGAGAGATTCTTTTACAATTGCTATTAAGAAGTTTCACCCTTTGATAATTATAAAACTTTACATACTTATAATACCGATATAATAACTCTGCATTATCTTTTCCAATCACGCTTTTAATTAATCTTTTTATATGCTTCATAGCAGTAAATTCTTCCCCTTACAAGTTATATCTGTTCATTTCTTCTGCATACAAGACAGTATATAAGGCTTATGGGGCTGATTGAACACAATCCCATTTTGCAGAATAGCATCTTATAATTTCGGTTACAAAAACCTTTATATAGCTGAATTAACCAAAATCTATATACTTCTAATCGTAATCGAGGATAATATTTCTTATTATTATTAATAAATCTTCTTAATAATCGTTCTGTTGCTAAAATATTGCCTTTTTTATACATATGATCTGTAACTAAATCCACAAAACGATTCGCATCTTCTTTAGATATTTTAAAAGTATTTTTCAAATATTCTTTCCTGATTTTTTTAGCACATTGTTTTTGTTCCTTTCTATACTTTGTAGAAATTTGCTCTTCATTGATTCTAAGAGTTATTAATTGTTTATTACAACATCCAATTGCAATTCCCTTAGAAATAAAGTCACACCAAAGTGCATAGTCTTGCGCATATCGATAGCTTTCATTATAATAAATGGATTCGGATTTCATAAAATCAAGATCTATAAAAGCGGATGAATGAATAATTCCCATATTTCCAAATATCATACGGATTTTCTGTTTAGTAATATCTTCTGCATAATGAATTTTCCTCTGTTTCAGTCCCTGTTTTTCTATTGTGGTGTTATATGCTGAACCAATAACTTTAAAATTATTTTCTTTTAAATAACGCAATTGCTCTGAAATTCTGTGACAATCAGAAATATCATCGGAATCCATTCTTGCCAAATATTTTCCTGTACAATATTTTAATCCTATATTAAGTGATCGTGTTAATCCCAAATTATTTTCGTTGTGTATCACTTGAACTCTTACATCCTCAATGCCATTCAATACTTCTATTGTTTCCTGGCTAGTACTGCAGTCATCTACTATAATAAATTCAATATTAGTATAGTCCTGATTTAAAACACTATAGACAGCATCTTGCAAATATTCCCTTTTGGTATTAAATACACACATCAATATAGAAATTTTATCATCCATCTTCATCAATAATCTCCTCTCAAGTCATAGTACAAACCAAAAGATTTTATCTAAGCGTTCATACAGCACTTGATCCATATTTTTTTATCCATTTTCTTATCTTTATGAAAAAAACAACGGGTTCCAATCCCAAAAAAGAAATGATTTGATATAGCAGCCATTCCCTTTTTGTTCCTTTATATAAAAGGACTTTTTGCTTTCCTCTCAGCTTTCTTTTTAACTGTGTATATTCTTTTTCACTCTGGTATTCCGGCAGATTATATAAAAGCGCCAAATAAATATCCGCCGCTCGCAGACATAATACATTCTCCTTCTCCTCGCTATACTTCTTTGACTTTCCGTCCTCCAATAAATGATCCAGAATAAATAAAAGCGAAAACATCCTCCTGATATTCAGTTTCTGTGTAATCGCCCCTATTCTGTTTGTCCTATAATAATAAAAATTTTTATTATTACATGCTATCTTTTTTGCATTTATAAATAAGTATGGAACCCATAATTCATCTTCATGATACAAACCAGGGTAAAAAAACAATTGATTTTGAAATAAAAAATCTCTTCTAACAACAAATAAGCATCCGGCAAATGTAAATTTTTGTTTTAAAAGGCTTTTATATATTTGCAGAGGATTTTCACTCCTTAATAAGATATTATCAAATTGATAGGAATTTACATATTTCTTTCCATTCCCTTCATTATCAAGAATAAAATGATTGATAATAAAATCATATTCTTTCTTAAGAATAATCTTTTCCAAATGCTTCATTGCTTCTGGATCTAAATAATCATCCCCATCTAATAGGATAATATAATCCCCTGTTGCCTTTTGAATTCCATTATTTCTAGCGCTGCTGAGTCCTTTGTTACATTGATGTATTACCGTCACTCTCATATCTTTTTTTGCATAACAGTCACATAGTTCGCCTGATCCATCCGTTGAACCATCATTAATCAATATTACTTCAAAATCACCTTGCTTTTGGGCCAAAACAGAATCTATACATTGTTCTATATAATTTCTAACATTATAAACAGGTATGATAACAGAAAATTTTGTCATATAAATTATTCTCCCTTTGATAGACAGATATCACCATTTCTGTATCACTTCCAAAAAGGTACATATGGCGCGAATCCTAAGGCGTTATTTGAAATCGTATAGATTTGGAACGCAAATCCCAAGAAAAAGTAAAAACACTTTATCATAATACGGCTGTTACGATTTCTTATAGAGACAATCTCTTTAGAAAGAAACACTCCAAAAATCGGCATAAATAAAATCATAAACCGAATCATAATCTGTGCTGTAGGAAATAAAAACGCACATAGTGGAAGGCAGAAGGCATATCCTGCTAAAAAATCTTCATCTGCCGTTTTCTTGCATTTTGAGTAATAAAAAAAATAGGCGCATATAAAAAGCACTCCAAAAAATATGGCTGTTTTCCATCCTCCGCTGTTCTGCCCAATCCAATAATTGATTCCAGAATAAACCCCCGAGTTTCCCCGCCCTAAAATCCACATAGTAAAATCACGAAGTTGAAGTATACATTGAAATGCCATAATATCCAACAGAATAAATAGAACGATGTTTCTTCGTTTCCTCCAATTAATCTTATCTACAAAATAAAGGGGAAGGCACAAAAGCGACATAATATGAAATGTCGCTCCTATGAAGATTACTATGGCATATCTCACCAATTGTTTCCTTTTCACATAACGTAAGGAAAAAAGAAATACTGCGCTTACCAGGCTCGTTCTGATAAAGCACATGGAGTCATAAAAAGAGGGGAAACAAAACAGAAAAAACATTCCCCAAAAAGGTGATTCGGAATGTTCGAATACAAAGTTAACGAAAAGAATGCTTATTATTGCTGCACATATAAAAAGCACCATCTGGGCATTTCCACCCATTCGGAACACTGCATAGTTTAACAGCACATACCCTGGCTCAACCCAACTTAGCCTTCTTATCGCTTCCCCCACATTAACTGTACCGCTTAAGTGGTCAAAATACTCTAGATATGTATGTGTATCAAGCCCTACACTTTCAGCCCGTAATCCTGCAATCAGTGTCAATTGTACGATAGTAAAAATTCTATACCAGCCCTTCTTATTACACATAAGGAGTCCTTTACCAACAAACATATTGATTCCAAAATTAAATACATAAAAGGCCATCTGTTCAACTCCTCTATTCAATATCTCTCTTACCTATTGCTGGCATAATAGTATATACGAATTATCCATTTAAAAAGCTTAGGGCTTAATAAATAGAAAAAAGAAGAGACTCTGATCGACATCTCATCCCCTCTGCGGCTTAATACCCTCATCGCACTTTTTACATCGTACTCTTCCATTAATCTTCGGTAATCCCTGGTATCCCATATGGCAAAACTTTTTGCTGCTGACCAGACAGCCCTTGAAATCAATAAATCCCCTACCATTCCATCAGCTAACGGATCCTGCTTCCATAGGGATGCTATCTTCTTATTTGCCTCTATATTTTCCACATGTTCATATGTTATTTTATTCGTTGCAGAGGAGGGGTTCACCGTATATTGATACATTGGCTTTTCAATAAAAACACCGCCTTCCTTACAATAATAGAGGTACGTACAGAAAAACTGCGAGTCTTCTCCATAACGTATTTCCTCTGGAAAGTGAATGTTATTTTTTCTCAAAATGCTTCTTTTATAGCATCCTCCCACAAAATTCACATGCCTTATTCTGTGATGCAGATACATATCAAGCATTTCATATTTATCCAATTGCACAATCTTTTGCTTCTTTTCTCTATATACCGGTTTCGATGGTTCACAACCCATGGCTGTAAACACATAGCTGCAAAATGAAAGGTCAACCCCTTTGGTTTTCATTTCACCATATAATTCTTCTAAAAATTCCGGAAGGTACCCATCGTCTGCATCCAGAAAGGAAAGAAACTCGCCCTCTGCATTCTTTAATCCCACGTTTCTCGCACTGCTTACTCCCCTATTGGCCTGCCTAAACAGTCTGATCCTCAGCTCCTTTCGTTCCATATACTGTTCAATGATTTTTACGGAACCATCTGTGGATCCGTCATCTACAATAATAACCTCAAAGTCTTTGAAGGTTTGTTTTGATAACGATTTTAGCGCTGCAGTTATGGTTTTTTCAGCATTATAGCAAGGAATGATAACGCTGATTTCAGGTGTTTTCTTTCTTCCATCCTCCATGTTCTCTCTGCATTTCCCCTATGTAGTTTTCTAAAAGGCCAATCAATTCCCTGTCAATTCCTTCATCCAGCTTCCTGGCCAAATAAAATCCGCTTTCTGTCATATCATGAAAATCCTCTGTGGTCAGTGTCTTGGGGGAGTTTTTCCCCTCTGACCAGTCAATATAGGTCAGAATGTCCATCCGCCTTTCTTTAAAAGGAGAATTCATTATCAGCGTCTGAAAAAATGACTCATATTCTTTATGGTTGCTTAGATAGTCTAAAATCCATGAAACCGCCTCCCTGTTCAGGCAGTTCCATGACGACCCAAAATAAAAATCAAGGCCGGTTTCGTTTTTCCTTCTGAAAATCGGAAAGGTCCGATTGTACCCGCCAGTAATCTCTATGTAAAGCCTTTTTATAAGGATGAAAGGAATGGATCTTCTTTTTACCATCCAGGAAGGAACATATACCGTGTTCCGTTTATCCAGATTATTTTCATGCCCTATCCCGTAATGACTGCTCTTAGCAAGGCCCACAAAGTTATACTGCCTGTGGGCTTCTAAAAACCCCAATGCTTCTTCTATCGGCTTTAGCGGAAAATCCTGCCCGCTAATAAGCCAGAAAAAGTCATATATTCCATATCCCTTTGCATACCGCAATAAATGGAGGGTTGCCTCCACCTGGCTGTACCCCCCCCAAGCTACTTTTACACGCAGCCGCTTGGGAAGGATATGGACATCTTTTCTTTTGGCAATATCCTTTTCCATCGTTGATTTCAAGTCTATATGCAGAAAAAACTCTACATCCCGGTGTTCCATTACCTTTAAAAGCCGGTTGATCTGTCCAGGGTTTTTATGGCATTGGATAAGAATCGCTACTTTCATAAATACCTTTCTCCTCCCCATGTCCATGAAGTCTTTGGTATATCTGCTTTCTAAGCCTGTTGGGCAGTACGCATATCATTGCATGGGGCACCGCGCCGGTTATATATTCCCTTCCATTGGACCATCGGTTTTGCAGCATCCGCCAGTGGAACTGCAGCATGGTCTTGGCATAGCTTCTTCCCCCTCGCCTTGCATACATATCCTCCGGCACTCTCATATATAGGAGCGGGGTTTTCAGGTTATATCCCTGATATCCCTTCATCAGCATACGTACCCATAGGTCATAATCCTCAAATAAATGATATTGTTCCTGATACCCTCCGGCTTCTTCCACTGCCAACTTGCGGAACATGACCGCCGGATGATTAAATGGGTTCCGTCTATGGGAAAACATACAAATATCCTGATGTTCTTCCGGAAGGGTCCGCTTTCCCGTTATCTGATCCGGGGTATCCCGAAATTCCAAAACCGTGCCGCTGCAAATGGCAATCTCTGGCCTATCCCTAAACACAGATAGCTGCCTCTCACACCGTTCCGGAAAACTGATATCATCGCTGTCCATTCTGGCAACCCATTCATGGCGGCAGAACTTCATCCCTTCGTTTAGGGCGTTGCCAAGCCCGCAATTTCTTTCCAGCTGGACTATTTTGAGGGCCTCTTGAAATTTCGTTTTCTGCTCTTCAACCACCTTATACAAACCTTCCCCCAGAGGCCCGTCACAGACCAGCACAAAATTATCCGTTGGAATGGTCTGGCTGTAAATGCTGTCCATGCTTTGCCTTAAAAATTCTGGCTTTTCTTTCCAATAGACCGACATCAATACGGAATATCCTACCCCGCCTTTTGTTTTCATCCTTTTACAGTTCCTCTTCCTTTAAATCAAATTCATTCAGTGCGGCCGTCGTCTGGCCCGCCGCGATCCCTTCCGTGCTTTCCCTCATAAACAAGATCTTCACAGTCTGAATCATCAGCTTCACATCCAACATCAGGGAATAATTTTGTATGTAATGCAGATCCAGCTTCAGCTTATCGTAGGGGGTGGTATTGTATTTTCCGTATATCTGGGCATATCCTGTAAGCCCTGCCTTAACACGGAGGCGATACCGGAACTCCGGGATCTCAGCCTCATACTGCCTTGCAATCTCCGGCCTCTCTGGCCTGGGGCCTACTATGCTCATGTCCCCCTTTAAAATGTTAAAGAATTGAGGCAACTCATCCAGACGCACCTTCCGGATGAATTGCCCCACCGGCGTAACCCGGCTGTCTCTGTCACTGGCCAGACGGGCCACCCCGTCTTTCTCTGCGTCTACCCTCATGCTGCGGAACTTATACACATAAAACTCACGCCCTTCTATGGTCAGACGCTTCTGCTTATATATCGCCGGCCCGCCGTCCTGCAGCTTGATCGTCACTGCAGTAAGGGCCATCAAAGGCAAAGTAATCATACAGGCGGTTCCAGCAATTCCAATGTCCATCACCCTCTTGAACAACGCCTGCTCGATACTTATCTTCCCATTTCGGGACATAATAAGAGGCGTATCAAACAAATTGATGTCCTCTGCGCTCCTTACCAGAATGTCCGAAATCTTTGGGGTCATATAGACCCGCTTCTGTTTCCCATAGCAATATTTTAATATAGGGTTCCGAATGGAAGAGGGCACATCACAGATTACCACCGCGTCGTATCCTGGTATCATCTGCTTGATGGCTTCCAGCCCTTTCCCTATATGTACCATTTCCCTGATCTGGTAGCGGTCTTTTCGGCAATTCATCTTATCCATCAGAGACAGGGACGGCCGGTCTCCATAGATCAGCAACATCTGCCTGGGGGGAAATAGAATCTCAAACAGCCGGTTGGCCAGAAACGTCCAGATTCCTATGGCCACTACCTGTGCCAGGAACATAAGCAGAAAAGGAAAAGGATTCAAAAAACGCTTTGCCAACAAGGCAATCTGCAAATAGGTAAACATATTGACTATAATTACAGAAAGCACCTGGGAATACAGTACATTCCCCCGCTCCAGATAACCGATCTTCAGCCCTCCATACATCCTGGAAAAGAACAGCAGAAGCAGGCTGTATACTGCCGCCATCAGCCAGTCCCCTCTCCGGAAAAACGGTGTGCCGGCGGCTTCAGAAAAATAAGTTTTCCAGGTAATCCAATAGACTCCCACTTCGACCACCAAAATCACAACCGAAGTAAAAAATCGGATTAGCCGTTTATACTGTTCGTAGCTCTTCATCTGAAATCGCTTCTCCTCATCTGTTTTGGTTTCTCCTTATCTGCCTTTGTTTCTATTTATCTGTTTTTATTTCTCTTCATCTGTTTTTGCTTTAATCTGTCTGCCTTCATTTCGGTTTTCTATCTTCGCATTTTCATATACTTCAAATCTATAATCCTGCAAAAAAATAAACGTCCTATCTCATAGCACGTCTTTCTGTCCTGTTTTTAAATTTTCAGAATTTATTGAAGATATTTCTTCGATCGCCATTTTCACAGACTGCTTAGTATCGTCTCTGATTTCAACTCTGGAGACTTCTTCCTGCCTACCTCTGTAAATGATGTTAAAATCCGCCCTATCGGGCTACTTTTTCATGTATTTGCGGATCCCAAAGTCATGTATCGACATACAAGCATGTCATACATGACTTTTTGCCCCTGGCATCTACAAATTAAGTTACCTATACAATTCGTGAAAACAATCGTAACAGAGCTGTCCAGCTCCTTCTATATAAAATGGGCGGAAGTCAATGTCTTCATCTTTTAATATACTTACTGTTCTATGACAGCAAACACACCGTTCATATTTTGTATCTTCCTGTGTACTCCTGCTGGTATTCTCGTTGGTATTTTTGCTGGCATTCTGGCATGTTTTACTATAATAAATATTCTTAGAATATCCATTCTTTGTCCCATCCAATGTTTCTGTCCATCCTTCTTTCCTATCTCTGTAATTATGATATATGACCATTTTCTTTATGCCATATCTTACCTTATACAACTTTTCGCAGCGGTTCCTTTTCTTCACTATCCACCATTTCAATCCCCATAAACAGTTCTATTTCTCTTCCCATAAAGGTTACCTTTACTATAACCTCTCGTTTATGTAGGTTTACTTTTATCACATTTCCCATATAACCTTTCAATGGTCCGTCAACCACCTGTACCCTATTTCCTTCTGTAACAGTAACCTTTGAAAGAGAAGTTCTGTGATCCTTATCTCCAATTTCCTGAATAAGGCGCTGTTCCTCCACTTTCAAAGCAACAAAATACTCATTTTCACGCCCCAAGATTTTAGTTAACTTTGGAATCTGCTGCAATTCCCGATACAGGCCTTCTGGTTGCCGGGAGATCACAAATACATAGCCTGGGAATAGAATCTCTTCCACCTTATTCCAACAGCCATGATATTTTTTCATTCGCTCCCTTTTGGGAATGAAACAGTCCTCTATATAATAAGAAGAAACCCTTTTTCTTATTATATCCGCTGTCTTCTCTTCTTCCCTTCCAAGGGTCTGTATCACATACCACATTTTTTTCTCCTCATGTGCTTGATTTTGCATCTGCTGTACATCTGCAAAACAATATGATAATGCTGCTTCAAATGCTTCAAATATTTGTTGAGACATAGATAGTTGAGACATAGATAGTTGAGACATAGATATCGGTTGGATCATAATTCGCGGATCATATGAGGTAACTCCTTCCACACCAATTATCGCATCATTACAGGTGGGAAGATGCCCAACTAGCGATATACCAGTCATCTTCAATTGTTCCAAATAGGAAGAGAATGGAAATTTAGGGTAAGCTTCGCCATTCCACAGTGCAAGTATGATTCTTACCTGTGGATCCTTCCCGCCCATATGACCATAGATCCAAACTCCTCTGTGCCAATGCTTCAGCGGCTTTGTTTCTAATCGTTTCATTACCTCTGTTTTTTATAAATCTCCAGGCCAACTACCATCCGCTCTGTCTGTCCAGCCAGCCAAAGTTCGATTTCCGCCGTTCTCTTATGGCGGTCAATTCTTCGGATCAGGTGCTCCCGCCCCTTTAAGGGGCCTTTGGTCACTACCGGAATGCCATCTTGGATCATTCCATGAGACATACCGATAAGATTTCCTTGTGAGCACAATTCCTTCAGGCAAGATACATTACACGGGATCATAGAAGATCGGATCAACCCTTTTAGAGAGCTTCGTTTCTCCCCTTCCCACTCGTCCTGGCAGGCCGTCTCAGCCTCTGACAGAAAAATGTATCCTGGCAGCACGTTCCGGTTCTCCAGATGCCAGCTGCCGCCATAGCGCAGCATACGCTGATACTGAAAGCAGATGACTTCCTCTATGCCTTCCTGTCCTGTAAGGCCCTGACACTGCTCTACACAGTCTGCCTCCTTATCTTCCGGACATTTCAGTAAATACCAGATAGTCTTCATCTCCTTTTGGAGATCTGTTATATAAAAATGGCTGCAACAATAAAAATGCTTGCAATATGTACGCTTAATATGCAGTTAAGCGAACCTTTTTACAGATCATCCCCCGAAATCCACAATTTTCCTGGAAAGTATTGTGTTTGAACCATGTTAAAATCCACAAATATAAAAACTATTTTATTTTTTGCATGGAAATTTCAGAAAAAACGGAAAGTTGAACCAGTTGACATGCATCAGAAATGATGCTATAATCAAAACCGTTAAAGAATAAAAGATTTTTTTGATTTGTTTATATAAAAAAGTGTCGCTTAACTGCATATTAAGCGACACTTTTTTGAGTTCTACTATTATATTTTCATTTTATCCCAGGGAATGGTACATGATCTGTTTATCAACCTCTGTTACAAATAGAATTCGTTTTAAACGGTTTTACTGAACAGTAATCATTTATGACTTTCGACAAATTTCATACTTCCAAGTATTCCATTCTCTCCCTAAATCTTTTATAATAGTTATACATCAGACAAAGTAGGCAGCACTCCCTCTTTGGAGAATGTGCACCTTCGGGACAGGTCTAACTCAGATTAGGCCAGTGCCGCAGGTGTGCAAACACCAAAGAAAGGAGGATGTGACCTGTGGGAATTTTAGACATCATGAGCCGTGTTGTAAGTATCTTTGCAGGCATTGTGGGAGGTCTTAGCGGACTGATCGCATTGGTCGAAAAGTGTAAGCCTTACATAAAGCGGCGCAAGGAGCAGACAGAAATAGGCCCATCAGCTAGCTTACCGGCATCTGATGGGCCTTCTGGCGATTGCATAAGCAATCGTTAGTGGTCGCTGGGCGGCGGTTTTGTTGCCGCCCTTTCAATTACAATTTCATAATAGCATTTTGCTATGGTGAAGTCAATAAGAAATTCATGTTCTTGAATCAATCTTGAATTAATCCATAATTCCAAATATCCATTCTCATCCGAAGTCATACAGTCACTTTCCAGAAGAATTTCATAATGATTATAAAGCTTTTTGATCGTATTGCAAATTTCCTTTCTCGCATGGTCAAAGGATTCCGCCTTCACTCCAGAGAATACCATATATATTATTGGATAAGTTCCCTGAAACCGTCTGTATTTTTCTTCGTTCCATATGGAAAGATTCTCAAATATACTGCTTTTTCCCACGTATTCAAATCTTTCCAGTTCAATCAATGGGAAGCGATAGCAGGCCGTTATCTCCGCGGATTCCAGGGCTCATATCTCCCATATTCAAGGATATCTGCAATCCGCTTGCAAGCCTGGCCATCCCCATATGGGTTACAGGCTTTCGCCATTGCCTGGTAAGCTTCCTGATTTTCCAACAATTCCTTAAACGTTTTATAGATCACATTCTCATCTGTACCAACTAGTTTCAATGTCCCTGCATCCACACCCTCCGGACGTTCCGTTGTATCTCTCATAACGAGGACTGGCTTACCATAAGAGGGGCATTCTTCTTGAATTCCACCAGAGTCGGTTAGGCAAAGAAAACATCTTGACTCAAAGTTGTGACAGTCAACAATTCCCATTGGCTTGGTCATATGGATTCTGTCACAGCCTCCCAATTCTTCATCTGCTGCTTTTCTGACCACAGGATTCATATGAATTGGATAAACTGCTTTACAATCCCAGTGTTCATCCAACACTCGCCTTATTGCCCGAAACATATGGCGCATCGGTTCACCTAAATTTTCACGGCGATGAGCTGTAATGAAGATAAGCTTGGCATTCCCTACCCAGTCAAGTTCTGGATGCGTATAAGATTTTGTAACTGTATGCCTCATGGCATCGATAACCGTGTTTCCAGTAACATAAATGGTATCCGGGCTTTTCCCCTCTTTTATAAGATAATCTGCCGCAAGTTGTGTCGGAGCAAAATGATACTTTGAGATACTATCTACAGCTTGACGGTTAAACTCTTCTGGATATGGTGAATCGATCTTATATGTCCTCAGCCCTGCCTCCACATGGCCTACTGGAACCTGCAAATAGAAGCAGGCAAGGGCTGTTGCAAAAGCAGTGCTTGTGTCACCATGTACCAAGACCATATCTGGCTGTATCCTCTCAATATAGTCTCTTATCCTTTTTAATATACGGATTGTGATATCAAACAAAGATTGCTTTTGCCTCATGATAGAAAGATCAAAGTCCGGAACCACGTGAAAAGCGGTAAGCACTTGGTCTAACATCTCCCTGTGCTGGCCGGTCACACAAACGATAGGTTCGATTCCAGATCGCATTTTCATTTCATTAACCAACGGGCACATTTTAATTGCTTCCGGTCTTGTGCCAAAGACTAACATTATTTTTTTCATTTTCAAAGAGCCTTTCTTCTTAATCACTTGCTGCAGCTATCCAAATCCACTTCTTTCAACTTTATACGAAGCATGAATCCCCTTTCTTTGGCACCACAGGCTTAAGGCAAAGTCTATCCTTTTATACTTCCATATAGATTTAATAGTTTTTGATATCCCTTTTCACTCAAAACCTTTTCAGCCGCTTTCTTAACATTAGACTTTAGATCCTTTGGATAATTAGACTCAAAAAATGCTTTGCTCAACCTCGCATCCTCCTCCATGTCACCAAATGCTTCCACAAAAACTGGCCTGTCCGATTCTTCTGCAAGCAACGGCAGAATCTTGTTGGCCTCATCCTTATTTGAAATCGAATAATACTGAAATCCAAGGGACTCTATCCATCCTTTCGCAGTCCTGTTGTTTTTAACGGAGATATGCTGATTGATTGCTGGAAGCTTCTTCTCCCCCATAGAAAAATGAAATTCTGCTGCGCCTCCATTATTAAGCATGATGATTCGTGCATTATTGGCCAGGTGTCTTATACTGGCAGAATTCATATCATAAAAAAAGCTTAGATCTCCTATAAGACAAAATGCCAATTCTCTTGTAGCAACGGATTGTCCGACAAAACTGGATAAACATCCGTCAATTCCAAGGGCGCCCACATTGCTGTATGTTTTTATTCCTCTGTTAAGCCTAAAAAATTGCATGACTCTAGTACTGTTAAGTATCGCCAAATGCAAGATGGAGTTTTCAGGAATTATATTGGCCAACACTTTGGCAATATAAAAATTTGAGTATTCAAACTCAGGATAGATCAGGCTATCCAGGTTACGTTTCCACAATTCATAATAAGCGCCGTCACCACAATTACAAGCTTCCTCAAGTATCTTGTCAAAAAAATACTCTGGCGTACATTCAAATACTGCGGTTAGACACATATACGTATCCCGGATTCGGCCCATGGGGTCAACTTCCCAGTGTTCTATGTTTGCATGATTGGCTCGTAAAAAAGATTTGATTAAATAGGACGAAACATTGTTTCCAAAAGAAATGACAAGATCTGGAACAAGATCCTTTGAAAGATTATTTTTCTGCATTTCCGTCAAGGGATACGTATGCAAACATCCATCAAATTCCACATTCGATAAATTTTCAACCGAAAATACAATACCCAGCTGTTTTGCTGCTTTCTCCATCTTTTCTATCAGTTGAGCATCTGCATTTACATTCTGGCCGACAATGGCCAATATCTTTTTAGATGAATGCAACTTTCTTTTTTGTTTTTCCCAAGTATCCTTATCTGTTGAATAATCTACAATGTCAATTTTCTTCACATCAGGCAATGTGGGTTCCGTGTATACTAAGACATCTCCCATAATAGGTATATTAATTTGAACCGGCCCTGTTCCATGATGAGACAACGCTAATAAGGCTTCATTAATCAGCCGTCCACAAAGCCATTCATCCATCGAATTGTGAACGTCCGGTAAATTGACACATTTCTTGCACACATTTTCAAAAATTCCCATCTGATTGATCTTTTGGGTTTCTAATTGTTCAAGAAAATATGTATTTTTATCCGCTGTTATGGCAACTAACGGAACATTTTGATAAAAGGCCTCTGTAATTCCTGGCAGAAAATTGGATACGGCTGTACCAGATGTACAGATGCAGGCAACTGGCTCTTTCTTCTCCTGAGCCAACCCCATAGCAAAATATACAAGGCTTCTTTCATCTATAACAGAGTAACACTTAAAAAAAGGATCCTGCTCCACAGAATGGATAATTGGGATGTCACTACCGCCTGGGGCAACCACTAAGTTGCAAATATTGTATTTTTTCAAACACGCGATGAGTATCTGAACATTTTTCATATGCGAATACATCTAAATTTACCTCCATTATCTCGCATCATTTCCTGCTGCTATTTCCTTTAATATGGCTAAAGAATGGCTTCGGGCAACATTAAGCCTATTATCAAAATCAATGGGATAGGGAATGCCGTCTATGGGCAGTTCTAATTTCTCGTCCCATATCCAGTCCGCTCTGTTAAATCCAAGGTTGTGCATGGCAGTGGACAGTTTTTTACTGCGGTTTTCGTCGCTTGAGAAATAAATAAAGTTCTTTCTAAATCCCATGGAAATCATTACGCCATGAAACATGCTTGTTATAACCAATTCTGCATTTTGAATATAAAATAAAAACTCCATTGGAGAAACCGCAACATTATATTCAAAAGCCTTGGAATATGGTGCCAGGTTTATTACCTGAAGATGCTTTTTTGATGCCAATTTCTTGATACTGTGAATCATGTTTTCCGACATTCCTCCATAGACTAAAAGATATGGATGGCTTTTTTCTTTTGGCCGAAATGCTGTTAGTCTGGAAACTTGCGTACTCCAGTCCATCAAAAGGGTAGGATCCAATACAACTTCCGAATCCCTTCCAATCAGTTCTTTTATCAATTTTTTCGTAT
>CANDZL010000028.1:0-40308 GCA_947425205.1 uncultured Hungatella sp.
TACTAGAATTTTCAGGGTTTTACATACTGTTCAATCTTTGATTTTCAAGGTTCATTCATGGCTTTTACAAGCCAACGCAGAAGGAGGGATTTGAACCCTCGCGCCGCTATTAACGACCTACTCCCTTTCCAGGGGAGCCCCTTCAGCCACTTGGGTACTTCTGCTTATACCAATGCCTAAATAAAAAATAATCTCTATTCTATTTTGCCATGTTTGTCCATGAAACGGAGAGAGTGGGATTCGAACCCACGCGCCCTTGCGGACAAACGGTTTTCAAGACCGCCTCGTTATGACCACTTCGATATCTCTCCAAAGTCGCTTTAATAGTTTACGCGGAAAGTCTCAGTTTGTCAAGAACTTTTTTATATTTTTGTATCAATTTTTGTCTAGATCATCTGCCCGCTTTTTCTGCCCCAGCCAACTAATCAACCGTTTTAAAAGCACTGCATGACAGCTTCATCATTCTAGCATTATTGTCTTTAATTGTCAATTCCTTTTTTCCATATTTGACAAAAATTTTTCTGCTATAGCCAGGTCTTCCGGAGTCGTCACTTTTATATTCTCATAACTGCCATAAACGAGTTTTACCTTCGTGGCAGTCATATGTTCCACCACCATGGCATCATCCGTAATTCCCTTTTGATATTCCTCCTTCTCAAACAGCCTCTTGTACGCATTCAATACCAAAGAATAAGAAAAGGCCTGTGGTGTCTGAATCATCCAAAGCCTGCTTCTGTCAGGAGTTGCTATGGCATAGCCCTCTTCATTGGATATCTTTATGGTATCCTTTACCGGCATGCCAATGACGCAAGCTTTGTTCTTTTTGGATTCCTCAATGGCTGTCTGAATCATGTCGATGGTGATGCAAGGCCTGGCCCCATCGTGAATCAGCACATAATCGCATGCTCCTGCTGCCTTCAGCCCTTCATAGACAGAATGATAGCGCTCTTTGCCCCCCGGGACGATGCTAACCACTTTCGAAAAGCCATATGGCTCTACAATCTCTCTCCTGCAGTATTCTTCCTCCCCCGCTCCGGTCACCAAGATGATCTCATCCACCCTGCTTTTCTGAAATGCCTGCAGAGAATAACATATGAGGGGGCTGCCGTTTAATAGCATGTACTGCTTCTGTATATTGCTTTCCATCCGTGTCCCCCGGCCTGCCGCAAGGACAATAGCCACAATCTTTTCTCGAATCATCTCTCCCCCAGCTTCAGATTGGGTACCGCATTCAAATCCCAACCGCTGCGAACCCCGTTAATATATTCATAATACCCTGCCGCGCCGATCATAGCTGCATTGTCCGTACAATAGATCAAAGAAGGATAGTAAAGGGCAAGTCCTTCTTTCTCACAACGGACTTTCATACCGTGGCGCAATGCTGAGTTGGATGCTACCCCACCTGCAATAGCCACTTTCTTATATCCCAGTTCCTTTGCTGCCTCCACCGTGTGGTCTACCAGCACATCCACCACCGCGCGCTGAAACGAAGCTGTCAGATCTGGCACATCAATCTCTTCTCCCATCATCCTGGCATGGTTTAAATGATTTAGCACTGCTGACTTTAATCCGCTGAAGCTGAAATCATAGGGTGCCCCTTCCACCTTCGCCCTGGGAAACAATATGGCATTGGGATTGCCTTCCTTAGCTGCCTTATCCACTTTAGGCCCACCTGGATATCCAAGGCCTACCGCTCTGGCCACTTTGTCAAAGGCTTCGCCTGCCGCATCATCCCTGGTTCTTCCCAAAATCTCATACTCGCCATAATCCTTTACCACTACAAGATGGGTATGGCCTCCTGAGACAATCAGGCAGATAAACGGCGGTTCCAGATCGGGATGTTCGATAAAGTTAGCGGATACATGGCCTTCTATATGATGAACACCTACTAACGGTTTCCCCGCGGCATAGGCGATGGCCTTGGCCTCCGCAACTCCCACCAGCAAAGCTCCAACCAGTCCAGGTCCGTAGGTCACCGCCACAGCGTTTATGGCTTCCATAGGCATAGACGCTTCTGTCAGTGCTGCCTGGATTACCTGGTTGATGTTTTCAATATGTTTTCTGGAAGCAATCTCCGGCACCACGCCGCCGTAGACGGTGTGAAGGGCGATCTGTGAAGAAATCACATTGGACAATACCTGTCTGCCATTCTTCACAACTGCCGCCGCTGTCTCGTCACATGAACTTTCTATGGCTAAAATATAAATATCCTCTTCCACCCTACGCTTTTTCATCGTCTTCCCTACTCTTCATCAAATTCCAGTTCTACGGTTCTTCCGTCTCTGGCCGCAATACTCCGGGGAAAGATTTCCCTTACCTTATCCATAAACTCTTCTGGCCTGGTCAGAGAAGGGCTGAAGTGGGTTAGCCACATCTCTTTGGGTTTTGCCTCCCTGGCCAGCCTAGCTGCCTCATAAAAGGTCATATGCTTATACTCTCTGGCTTTGGATTCTTTCCCGTCCTCTCCGTACATGCCTTCACAGATTAATAAATCTGCCTGTCTGGCATACTCTGCAATCACCGGAACCGGCCGGGTATCTGTGCAGTAGACCACCTTAAGGCCTCTTCTGGCTTCCCCCAGAACCATATCCGGAGAATACTGGATCCCGTCCAATAGGATATGCTCTCCCTTTTGCAGTCGGCTCCAGATCTTCATAGGCACGTTCTGGCTTTTGGCCCTCTCCACATCGAATCTTCCTGCTCTTGGAATCGAGATGCTGTAGCCATAGCACACAACTCCATGGTTCACCCGAAACCCATCAATCTGGTAGGGGCCTATCTTCAATTGTTCCCTTGGCTCAGACAATTCCAGATATCGGATCTCAAACGGCAACTCCGGTGCAATGATCCGAAGCGCCTCCACCACCCGCTTAAGTCCCTTTGGACCTATCAAAATCAACGGCTCTGTCCGTTCCGCATTCCCCATGGTCAGAAGAAGCCCTGGCAGTCCGCTGATGTGGTCTGCATGATAGTGGGTAAAACAAATTACATCAATGGGCTTGGGACTCCAGCCTTTTTCCTTCAGGGCAATCTGAGTCCCTTCCCCACAGTCAATCAACAAGCTGCTGCCGTCACAGCGGGCCATCATAGAGGTCAGCCAACGGTATGGCAGCGGCATCATGCCTCCCGTTCCCAGCAGGCAAATATCCAACATATGTTTTCTCCAATCTGCTTTTATTCATGATAATGCAACCTCTATCCTAGCAGATATTTTCCAAAATATCAAGATTCGGTCATTATATAAATTCCACAGTCTCTTCTACTTCAATGGGGACCCTTAAGGTCTGCGTCAGATTATCATAACATTCCTCGCAGAGATCCAGATGATGAACCTCTCCGTCTTTCTCTGAAAAATAGTCCCAGGTATGGTCGATCCTAAGTACCCCTTCCCGGACAATCCCGTTTTTTACCGCCATCTTCTTTCCGCAGGCATTGCAAATTACCGTTTCCAGTTCTCCATTACTTTTGTACTTCCTCATCTTACTCTCACCTTTCCATTTTTGTTTTCCAACAGTTTAGGTATCCTGACTGTTACGATACCCCTACATTATAAATGGTTTTTCGATGATTTTAACTGGTAATTGTTTCAAGGCCTTCTCCTCCACATGATGACAGCATCCTCCGTCGGGTTGCGGTAGTAGTCTCTGCGCAGGCCTTCTTCCACGAAACCATAGGATTTATACAGGCTGATGGCCCCTATGTTGCCTGCCCGAACCTCCAGAGTGGTATCCCCTACTTTGCAAGTACTGGAAAATGCGTCCATGGCTTCCATCAGTTTACTCCCAATGCCCACACGCCGCATTCTGGGATGAACCGCAATCCTCTGAATTTCGCCCTCCCCTGCTATCACCCGAAGGATGGCATACCCCCACAGAATTCCCTGCCGCTCCACCGCAAAAAAGGTGTCCCACGATCCGGCGTAACTATCCTTTAAAAGTTTCAACGACCAGGGTTGTGAAAAACAAAGGCGTTCCAACTCTGCCGCCTGTCCCAGTTCCCCCTCTCTCATCAGCCTGACTGTGAAGGTATCTGTCTCTGGCATCCGCCCCTGTTGTTCCCACTCCCTGTCCATAACCTCGCCTGCCTTCCGTTCTTTTCTTACTTTCTCCCTTTTGCTTCCCACCATCCCCATCTGGTTTTAGGCTCCGCCTTGCTGTTGTTCTCGTTCCTTCTCCTCTCTCTCCCTCTCCGCCTGTGATTGTCTCAGATAGTCCGGCCGAAAATCAGCGGCAGATACTGTCTTCCCCTGCCTTAGGTATTCTCCTCCAAGGGCGGCTACCGCAGCTGCCCTCTGCCGGTTTGTATGGGCCGGAGCGTAGTCAAACGGTATCTTAAGCCCTTCTTCCATTTGCTGTCTGTACGCCGAAACGCCATCTCCCAGGAACACTGCCGGCTGTCCTGTATCATTTAGTTCCCTGATCAGTTCCTGCACATCCATGGCACAGGAAGGTTTTACCACCTCCAGGCCGAACCGGCAACGGTAAAGACCAGTATAGACCTGATTTCTCCTGGCATCCATCATGGGGCACAGCAATCGGTCACATCCCCACAGATTATAGGCCATAGCGTCTAACGTAGGCACATGAATCAGCGGCTTATGCAGCGCCAACCCCAGGCCTTTGGCTGTGGCCGTGCCAATCCTTAAGCCGGTAAACGATCCTGGCCCTCCGGATACTGCAATGGCATCAAGGCTCTTCAGATCCAGTTCCACCATCTTGGCTGCCTCGTCAAGCATGGGGAGCAAGGTCTGTGAATGCGTTTTCTTATAGTTAACAGTATACTCTGCAATCAATATATCATCTGCCACAATGGCTACAGATGCCACCAGAGATGAACTGTCAATTCCCAATATCTTCATATCGCTTGCCATTCCTTTCCAGGGCATATGCCGGATGCAAAACTGTATCATTCCACCTCCGGCATATTCTCTATGGATATTCTCCGATAATTAAACCCTTTTTCCAAATCCTTCTCCATCACGATTCGGACGGCCTCCCGAGGCAGAAGTTCACGAATCAGAGAAGACCACTCGATCAGGCATACACCCTCCCCGTAAAAGCAATCCTCGTATCCGATCTCTTCCATTTCTTCCACATCCCCGATACGGTAAACATCAAAATGATACATGGGCAGCCTTCCTTCGTCATACTGCTGTACAATAGTAAAGGTAGGGCTGTTGACCGGCTCTCGGATTCCAAGTCCGGCTGCAAACCCCTGGGCAAAGACCGTCTTACCAGCTCCCAGGTCTCCGTCCAGACAATATACCTGTCCGGCCCTGGCTTTCACGCCCAGACATTTTCCCAATGCAAAGGTCTCTTCCCATGAATGCGTCTCCCAAACGTTTGTCATATCCCCTTCCGCCTTTCCTTTGGAACCGCTTCACGCATCAGATTCCACAGTCCTTCCCTGTCTTCCCCCACAATCCTGTCTGGAAGAAGATAGGCGCGGATTCTGCTCATATAGATAATCAGTTGCCCCTGCATATGCTCTACTCGTCCAATCTGATCCCATGACACTTCCTGTCTCTGGTCATTTTGCTCGATGACAAACCCTTCCTTTGTGAAGGTCATATCCATAGGCGCCTTCACCGCTGCCCCCTTGGCCTGTTTCCTGGCTTTCAGATATAGAAGAAGGGGCTGCCATACCGTAAACATCAGCGCGCACACCAGAAGCAGAAGGCGGTAAGGTATGCTAAACTCTCCCCACCGGGTCACTAGAAGCCACAGCGCTGCCAGGGTAAACAACACATTGAAGATCCCCAGGTATCCTTTGTTGGAATGATACATGGAGAATCCCCACAGATCTCTGGCCATAATCTGGATATGAAAATGAAACATGCTGTCTTTGTCCATACCAATCCACCTCCGTATCTACTGTTTTCCCATTTTCATAGTCAGGGCGATCCGCTTCTTGGCCAGATCTATACTCAGCACCTTCACCTCTACGATATCGCCTACACTGACTACTTCCATAGGATGTTTAATATATTTATCCGTCATCTGGGAAATATGTACCAGGCCGTCCTGATGTACACCGATATCCACAAACGCCCCAAAATCAATGACATTCCTGACCGTTCCTTTTAAGATCATTCCAGGAGTTAAATCCTTCATCTCCATAACATCGGTCCTGAGAATCGGCTTTGGCATCTCATCTCTGGGATCCCTGGCCGGTTTCTCCAATTCTTTGACAATATCCTGAAGCGTAATCTCGCCGATATCCAATTCCTGTGCCGTCTTTTTATAGTCCACAATCTTTTTACTGATTCCTTTTATTCCGCCGGATGCAAGTTCCTCCGGATGATACCCCAGCTTCTTTAAAAGATTTCCTGCAGCTTCATAACTTTCCGGATGAACACTGGTTCCATCCAGAGGATTTTCCCCACCCTGAATCCGCATAAATCCGGCACACTGTTCGTAGGCCTTTGGCCCTAGCTTGGCCACCTTTAAGAGTTGTTTCCGGCTGTGAAATGCTCCATGCTCCTCCCGATACGCCACAATATTCTTAGCCAGGGCTTTGCTGATTCCGGAGACATACTCCAGAAGCGGAGCAGAAGCCGTATTCAAGTCAACACCGACTTTATTGACACAGTCTTCCACAACTCCCTGCAGCGCTTCTCCCAGATGCTTCTGGTTCATATCATGCTGATACTGCCCTACGCCGATGGACTTAGGATCGATCTTTACCAGTTCAGCCAGAGGATCTTGAAGTCTCCGGGCAATCGAAGTAGCGCTTCTCTGTCCTACATCAAACTGAGGAAATTCTTCCGTTGCCAGTTTGCTGGCCGAGTAGACCGAGGCCCCTGCCTCATTGACGATCACATATTGGACTGGTTCCGGTATCTCCTTCAACAGTTCCACAATCACCTGCTCTGACTCTCTGGAAGCAGTGCCGTTGCCTACGGATATCAGGGATATACCATACTTTTTAATCAGCTCTTTTAAGACTGTCTTGGCTTCCTCCACCTTGTTCTGAGGAGCAGTCGGATAGATCACCACTGTATCCATGACTTTTCCCGTCTCATCAACCACTGCCAGCTTGCATCCGGTTCGAAATGCGGGATCCCAGCCCAGAACTACTTTTCCCACAATAGGCGGCTGCATCAAAAGCTGTTCCAGATTCTTGCCGAATACCTTAATGGCCCCGTCTTCCGCTCTCTCCGTCATATCGTTTCGGATCTCCCGCTCAATGGCCGGGGCAATAAGACGGCTGTAGCTGTCTGCCACCACCTCCCGGAGGACAGGTGTAGTATGTGGATTATCCTTTCCGATGACTTTTTTCTCCAGATAGCGAAGAATTTGCTCTACAGGGGCAATAATCTTCACCGTCAGAATCTTCTCTGCTTCCCCCCGATTCAGCGCCAACACCCTGTGGCCAGCCGTCTTCTTGATGCTCTCCTCATACTGGTAATACATTTCATATACAGATTCCGCCTTCTCATCCTTTGCCGTCGACTGAATGGTCCCCTGGTTCATGGTAATATTGCGGATATAGGTCCGGTAATCGGCCTCATCCGATATCCGCTCCGCAAGAATATCTTTTGCCCCGGCAATGGCCTCCTGGGCCGTGAAGACTCCTTTTCCTTCCGATATGTACTCCTGGGCCAGAACCTCCACCGGTTCTCTGGTTATCTGTAACATAATGGTATCCGCCAGAGGTGCCAGCCCCTTCTCCTGGGCGATAGTAGCCCTGGTCCTTCTCTTAGGCCGGTACGGGCGGTACAAATCCTCCACAGCCACAAGTGTATCCGCCTCCTGAATCTGCGCCTTAAGTTCCGGTGTCAGTTTTCCCTGCTCTTCAATGGAGGCAATCACCTGCTCCTTCTTCTCTGTCAGATTCCGCAGATACCTAAGCCTCTCATCCAGATTCCGCAGCACCTCATCATCCAGAGAGCCGGTGGCCTCTTTCCGGTATCTGGCAATAAACGGAATCGTATTGCCTTCATCTATCAACTTCACAGCCGCCTCCACCTGATGACGGCCAATCTTCAACTCTTCCTTAAGTACATTTATAATATCCATCTCTGTCTCCTAATCTGTCCATAAAATAATAGCCTTATTATAATATTCTTTATAAGAATCCGTCAATATGGGAATAAATCTTTAACAGTTATGATTGTATTTGTGGTATAATCTCGACAGAGATTATACCAGCGCTGATTTGCCGTCCGACGAAGACGGACAATTTCCTTGGCAAATCATGTGCATCCCCCCGGAGGGAGCATGTCCGGAGGACATGGTATAATCTCGACAGAGATTATACCAGCGTTTATTTGCCGTCCCACCAGAGGAAGGAGGATTTTCATGTCACAACTTTTGAAAAAAACAGCATGGCCCATGGCCGTCCCTGCCCCTTACTCGTTTTTTCATATTGCCTTCTCCCTTACAGGAATCCTTTTGGCTGCTTTTGTCGCTGTCTGCCTGGCTGGCAGATGCAGGCATAACCCAACCAAATCTGCCTCTGTCATAGCTGCCTGCGGCATCATTCTGGCTTTGGGGGAGACCTACAAGCAACTGTTTCTATATATTGTGGTCAATCAGGGGGTGTTTGACTGGTGGTATTTTCCCTTTCAGCTTTGCAGCACCCCCATGTACTTGTGCCTGGCCCTTCCTGCTGTGAAGGGTTTTCCATCTGTCCAACAGACGATCTGCACATACCTGCAGGATTTCAGCCTTCTGGGAGGTGTCATGGCGCTTCTGGAGCCATCTGGCCTTCTCCATCCCTACTGGGTTTTGACTCTCCACGGGCTGATATGGCATATCCTCCTGATCTTTTTAGGCCTGTTCTGCTGCCTATCCGGCATAAGCGGGCACGGAAAAAGGGAATATGTAAAAACACTGATCCTCTTGGGCTCCTTCTGCCTCATCGCCTTTAGCATCAATATCATCACCAAAGGAAAGGCCGATATGTTTTACATTTCCCCTTATTATCCGGTAACACAAGTATTCTTCAACCAGATATCCCTGGACTACGGAACTCTGGCAGGCATCCTTATGTATCTGGCTGCCATCTGCCTAGGCGGCTTCCTTCTTCACCTGTCCATGGACTTTTTGACAAACCATTCTTTTGGCTGTCACGGCCGGAAGCTATAATATACCTTTCCGCTCTCCAGCCCACCGCGATACTGTGCCAATTCACTGACTGTCACCAGCTGATATCCCTGCTCCACCAGAGCCGGGATGATCTGAACGGCAGCATTTCCAGTGGCACCATACAACTCATGCATCAATACAATATCTCCGTCCCGTATGGCACCAAGTACTGCACTTACTGTGTTTGCAGTATTTTTTGTCTTCCAGTCTAATGTGTCAATGCTCCACATGATCATAGGTGCGTTCACATTAGCCAGAACCGTTGCATTCTTGTTGCCTCCCGGAAGTCTGACCGTCGCCGGCGCAACTCCTGCCGTTGCCTGAATGGCTTCGCTGCCTTTCTGAATCTGGCTCTGAATCTCTGCTGCTCCCAACTTCTGAAGATACTTATGACTGTACGTATGATTGCCGATCTCATGGCCTTCCGCCACCATCCGCTGCATCTCTTCTCTGTAAGCCCCGCAACGGTTTCCTACTACGTAAAAAGTAGCCTTTCCTCCGTACTGGGCTAAGCAATCCATAATCTGGTTCCCAACAGGTGCAAAAGGCCCGTCGTCAAAAGTCAATGCCACCATAGGCCTTGAAGGATCAATCACCCGTCCCGCTGTCTCAGAAACCGTTCCTTCTGCCGGCATACTATCTGTCCCACTTCCTTCTGCCGGCATTCCTTCCGTTCCAGTTCCCTGTTCCGGCATTCCTTCTGTTCCGGCTCCCTGTTCCGGCATTCCTTCCGTTCCGGCTCCTTGTTCCGGCACTCCTTCCGTTCCGGTCTCTTCCGCCGGTATCCCCTCCGCAGACGTTCCATTTTCGGTTCCTTCCGCCTTAGGTGCTCCCTCATATGGCAATCTGCCTTCCTTCGCGCCATATGTAATATAATGCTGATAAAACACTTCCGGAGATGCATCTGCCGGAAATGCCGCATTCACGTCCGGATTCTGCTGCCGATACCATTCCGCATCAAACATTGCGCCATCAGTCATAAGCTGCGGAGCTGCCCACGCCGAAAAACTGCTCCCCAAAAGCATAGCAGCCACCACGGCCATAATCTTCTTTTTCTTCATAGTATCTCCCTTCTTTTGTTCAAGCCTTCCAAAAACCACTTGCTTCTACTCCCACTCCACAGCCCGCCACAGACGTTTCGCAGCCACAGACGCCAGAGCGCACAAGACAAGATCTTCCGCCACAGTGATGAGAAAGCAGTTGACAATCACTACCTTCCATGTCACTGGCATGGAGATCACGTAATTACTGATTACATAAAAATATATTACTCCACAAAAATAGTATGCCATCATTCCCCAGAATGCGGCAAACAGATTCCTCCTCACGCCACCTTTCTTTCCATCACGGAGCCTTCCTGTAACCAAGGCTGCAAAAATAAATCCCAGAAGGAATCCAAAGGTGGGGCGTATCAGGTAGGCCAGGCCTCCCCCTGCTGCAAAAACAGGAATCCCCAAAAGCCCTACCAACAGGTAAATTGCCACGCTTAAGGCTGCTCTCCTGCTTCCCAGAACAAAACCTGCCAGCAACACAAAGAAAAGCTGCATCGTAAAATGCATGGGAAACGGCTGGATTGGTATACTGATTTTAATAAAAGCGCCCACTCCGGTCAGTGCAGCAAATAATCCACAAAGCGCCATATCTTTTGCCGTCAGTTTCTTCATTCCTCTCCTTAACTCCGGCATCAGACAACCTCACCGTCCGATCCACGGCATCCTACCATTCTTTCTTAATCTCCTGTACAGAAACACCATATCTGTTTAAAAATTCTTCCATATCTTTATCTGTTCGGATAACCATCACTTCCTTGAATTTGCCGGTATGGATATCTTTAAATCCAGCCACCCGTTCCCCGGTACATATACTGGAACGGATCACCGGACTCTGGCTCTCTTTATCATAAGCCCCTGTCACTTTCTTCCTGCCAAACATATCACTCCCCCTGCTCATATCTGTCGGTACGACATTATGGCAATTCCAGCTGGACAAAAAGCCGGAATTTCACAATGCAACACTCAAATTGTACTTCAATTTTTCTGCTATTTCAAGTACTTTCTCCCCCTTCCACACTCATGCCCGCTCCCAGTGCTATGTTCACAGATGTCCATTTTCTCCCTGTCGGTACAGAGCCCCATCAAACAAAAAGCAGGACTCCCTCTTCAGGGAATCCCGCCTTTTCACAATCTATTTTCCTTTCAGCGACCGTCACCGCCTCATCTCATCCAATTTGGGAACACGCCTCTGTTATGCTGTGAGAATCTCCTCCAGTGCTCCATATAGATCCCTGTCAATTCCCATAGCATGCAGCTGTGCCAACTGCACTGGAACCCGTTTTCCTTTCTGAACCAAACGGTAAATGGCATCCTTCCATTCAAAGCCAATCTCCGCCTGATTGAGGAACTGAAAAATCCGTTCCTCTACTTGGTTATCTCTGGTCCTGCTCTTACTGTTTACAGAAATCTCCAGACAGCCTGTGATATCCACATCCTTAACCGTCACTTCCACAGCCTGAGTCTCCTTCTTGTACGCAACTGCTACCTGATCCTCAGTCTTAAGCTGTCCGTCAAGCTTCACCTCCACCTGTCCGGCAGCCTCTTGGGAAAATCCTGTAAGTTCCACTTGATACGTTCTTTTTTCCGGAATCAGAGAAACCTCTCCTTTTGCTGGATGAATAACGAATACATCCGTCTCCCCTTCCGTATATGTCATATGCGTCTTTACACAGATATCTTCCTTATATCCGCAGGTCTCATTGTCATCCTCATAGAGAACAAAACTGCCATTCGCTCCTGCAAAAACCCGGATCCACAGAGAGCTTGGATTGCTTACCGCTGAAGAAGCAGAGATTTCCTTGGTAAACGGCACGATTCCCCCTGCCTTTGCCAGTACCGGAATACTGCTTAAATCCCGGTACATATCCATTTTTCTGCCTCCCTCATACATCATGCCAGTATAGATGTCATACCAGATCCCCTCCGGAAGCCAGACCTTTGTGCAGCTTACGTTCAAACCGGAAATCCTGGGAGATGTCACAGGCGCTGCGATCATCTCACTTCCAAAATAGTACTGATTGGGAACCGTGTAAGCTTCTCTCTCTTCCGGATTCTCATAATACATGGGACAGACAACCGGCAGATCTTCTTTATAATTCCGGTAATTCATGGAATAAAGATAGGGGATCATTCGGTGCCGCTCCCTCAAAGCCTCTCCCATAGCCTGCCTGGTCTCCTGCTTAAACCTCCAGGGCTCCTTTCCATTAAATTCACTCTTGGAGCTGTGAAGCCTTAAAATAGGAGAATAGACACCAAGCTGAGTCCACCTTGCAGTCAGTTCATCATTTTTATATCCCTGCATATGGCCGCCGATATCATGGCTCCACCAGCCATATCCGATGTTGGAAGCATTGGCTGTAAAATACGGCTGAAAGTCCAAGGATTCCCAATTAATGATCGTATCTCCCGAAAATCCAATCGGATACCGGTGGCTTCCCGGCCCTGCATATCGCGAGAAGGTCATGGGCCGCTTTCCATCTCTCCCATTGTCCAGGAAGTGGTAGTGATTCATGATCCACAGAGGATCCAGGCCTTCCACCTTGCAACTGCTTCCCTGCTGCCAGTCAATCCACCAAAAATCCACGCCTTCTTTCTCCATGGGATGATGAAGGTATGTAAAATAAGCTTCCATAAAATCTGGGTTGGCCGGGTCACAGTTGACAGGATCTCCCTTTGAAGTATCCACTCCCAGATGCTTTGCTATATCCTCATACATCTCCTCATAGGCCCGGACTCCATCTGCCGGATGTACATTCAGAGTTACCCTCATTCCTCTATCATGAAGTTTCTTTAGAAACCGGGCCGGATCTGGGAAAAATTCCCGGTTCCAGGTATATCCGGTCCAGCTGCTTCCATATTTAGGATCAATATCCACCAAATGCCAATCTGTGTCAATGACTGCCACTGTAAGGGGGATATTTTCCTTATCAAACTGATCCATCAGCTCCAGATAAGATTCTTCTGTATAAGAGTAAAAGCGGCTCCACCAGTTGCCCAGAGCATAACGGGGAATCATAGGCGTTTTTCCACACAGATAGTAAAAATCCTTCAGTGCTTCCTTATAATCATGGCCGTATCCAAAGAAATAAAGATCCTGGACTCCCTCCTTCCGGGGCTGTATCCATCCATCCTCAAGCAATATCTGAGACCGGCTGTCATCAATGACCGAATACCCAAAAAAAGATTGAATGCCATGTTCCAAATCGATGGCCCCATCCGCCTCATCCAGCGTCCTGGCCGTCCCCTTCAAATCGCGGATTTCCTCTCCATAGCGCCATATGCTGTGGTAAGGGCTTATATTGCCCTTTACCTGGATGCTAAGGCCGTTTTTAGAAAATTCCTTTTCATTATACATTAAGTGGACACGGGAAGTATGAATCTCGATTCCGTCCTCAGTGGGCACCACCCGGTACTCTGTCTTCGGAAAATCCCGATACAGAACCGTCTGAGTTCCCCTGTCTTCAAACACCCCGTCCTGGCTGTACTCCAGCCGAACCAGCCCCTCCGTCAGCATGGTAATCCTGTATTTTTGTCCTTTAACCTGGTTCTCCTCCTGCGCCTGAGGCCCCATGGCAATCCTGTAAATGTCCTTCATATCCTTGATTCTCTCCTTAAATTTAAGTCAATATAGCCGCCGTGTCTGTCCATACCGCCGTCAAGTCCCAGCCCATCCAGCACCTGCAGACAGCCCGAAACCGCCGTCCTATGTCATCCTTTCACAGCCGCCGATGCCACACCTGCGATAAACTGCTTCTGGAAGATAATGTAGATTAACAATACCGGAATAATCGAGATGGCCGTAGCCGCAAACAATGCGCCGTAATCCGTGGAATACTGGCCGCTGAACATCTTAAGCCCCACTGCCAAAAGCTGTTTTTCCTTGGTACTGATAATCAGGTAAGGCCACAGATAATCCTCCCAGGCCCACAAAAACTGGAAGATGGCAATACTGGAAATTCCGTTTTTCGCCATGGGGAAGATAATCCGGTGGAAAATAAAAAACTCATTGGCTCCGTCAATCCTGGCTGCCTCCAGAATCTCATCCGGCAGGGTGGCAATATGCTGTTTCATGTTAAAGATACCAAACCCGCTGAACATAGCCGGAATAATCAGGGCCTTATAGCTGTCCAGCCATCCGAACTTCTGAATCATGGAGTACTTGGGGATAATGGTAACACACCACGGAATCATCATGGTGCTGAGCACGAAGCCAAACAAAAGCTCCCTGCCTTTAAACTTATATTTGCTTAACACAAAGCCGCAGATGGTACTAGTATAAATCACAGCCAGAGTAATTACAATGGTAACCAGCAAGCTGTTTGCAAAGAACCGCATGAAGTTAAACCGGGCGTTCATGTTGATGTAGTTCTCCACAGTAAATACCTGGGGTAAAAGGTGCTGCTCCAGAGCCATGATCTCCTTATTCACCTTAAAGGAAGAAAACAGCATCCAGACAAAAGGATATACGGTGATGATTCCCAGTAAAAGCAGTATCACATTCAATGTTATGGTATATACTTTCCTTCTCATAGCGCCCTCCTATTCTTCGGTTCCGGAAACCCGGAAGGATAACCAGGTAAATCCAGCCGTAATCACAAACAATACAAAGGACAATGCCGACGCATATCCAAAATTATACTTCACAAAAGCCTCATCATAGATAATGTAGGAAGACAGGTAAGTGGCCGTTCCCGGTCCGCCCTCCGTCATAATCAGGATCTGTACATATGCCTGAATGTAAGAAATGATGGACGTAATGGTGACGAACAACGTCATTGGCTTTAACAGCGGAAACGTAATGTAACGGAAATTCTGCCAGGCGTTGGCCCCATCCACCTTGGCTGCCTCCAGGGCATCTGCCGGAAGGGAGAAAAGACCTGCCATAAACATAACCACCGCATAACCGAAATCCTTCCAGATGGTCATGATAATCACTGCTGCCAGAGCCGTCTTGGGATTCATCAGCCAGTTGACATCCAATCCCAGAAGCTGGTTGATGGTACCGATCTGGGGATTGTACATAAACTTCCACACGAATGCAACCGCCACCATAGGCGTTACCACCGGCATGTAAAAAACGGAACGGAAAAAGCTTTTGAAATTCACAAGGGCGGAATGGATGGCGTAGGCAATCGCCAAGCCCAGCCCCACGCGGAATATAATAACCACCACCGAGAAGATCACCGTGTTCCACAGAGAAGTCCAGAACAGGGGACTCATGATAACTTCCTTGTAATTGTCTATACCAAGGAAACGGTAGGTTCCGCTGAGAGGATTCCACTCATGAAAGCTTCCTGCAAATGCAATGCCGATAGGAATGATTAAAAAGATACCAAAAAATAGAATCATACCGATAACAACAATATTGCGCAGAATAATTTCGCTTTTGCTCTGCAAAGGATGCGATTTTGTAAACATATTTCGTTCCCCCTTTTTATTCAGATGGATTCCCGGAGACTTCCACGCAGGCACCGCTATTTTGTCGCTGTCAGCAAGGCTGCCTTTCTGCTTTGCTGCTGCCAGCAAGGCTTCTTTTCCTTTACCGCCAGGGCCAACCATCCCCATGCCAGCATGAAGTCTCTTTAAGAATCCCCATTTATATCTGATCCCCAATTACTTGGCGTACTTATACAAATGCTCTACAGACTGGAATGTGCTGCTCTTCATATCGCGGATAATATTTTCCTGAGCCGCATTTAATGCAGTGTCAATATCCACACCGTTGAAGAAGATATCCTGTCCTGCTGTCTTTAAGGAAGTCTCTACCGTGGAAGGCATAGGACCTGGCCAGATGTAGTGGTCAATGTGCTCTGCCAGTACGCTTAAGGACGGGTTCTGCATAATCTCCTGGCTGTCTGCCAGAGATTTCTTAGCCGGGAAAGTACTCATAGCCAGGTTAAACGCGATCTGCGCCTCGTCATTGGCCAGGAAGTATTTTACAAAGTCCTGAGCCACGGCCTGCTGGTCAGCTGCTGCATTCTTGTTGATACCAAAGGTAGACTCGCCGTTGTAGCGGTTGTATGCATAAGGATTGCCGTCAAAAGTAGGAATCTCAAATACGCCGAAGTTGATATCCGTCCATGTGGTATTCAGAGTATTGTAGTAATGCCCCCACTGGATAACCATGGCAGACTGTCCCTGTCCAAAGCTGTCGGAACCTTTCTCTCCAAAGTTCTCGGAGCCCACGCCGTCCACTTTATACATATCCACCAGCATCTGCATCACCTGCTTCATGGCATCGCATGTCACATTGGGGGTTCTGCCATCTTCCAGGAACAGATTCTCGCCCAGCTGGTAATTCAGTCCCAGAAGGTAATTCTGATGGAAGTCATCATTGAAATTCAGTCCTGCCTGAATCAGTTTATCCCCTTCCTTGATGGTCAGCTTCTTGGCCACTTCCCGCATCTCATCCCATGTCTTAGGGATATCGGCTTCTGTAAGCCCTGCTGCCTCCCACATATCCTTGTTGTAGTATACGGAACCAGTCATCATACCATAGTCAATGTAGTAAACCTTTCCGTCAATCACATGGGCTTCCACACCGGTAAAGTCTGCTTCCAGATCCTCAAGAGGAATCTCCAGAGGAGCCATGTAGTTGATCAGGTTCTCGTGGTAGCTGTTATGTACATTGAAAAGCGCCGGCCCGTTGCTGCCGTCCAGTGCCAGAGGAAGTTTGGTCCAGTAATCCTCCCATGGATTATTCACCAGCTTGATGCTTACATTGGGATGAATGGCACAGTAGCCATCGATCACCTGCTGGAACAGCTCATCGCTTCCCCACTCCCACAGTTCAATGCTAATGTCTTTGCCGTCATTGATGGCCACAGCCGGATCATACTTGATGGTATCGCCAAATGGTTCTGTAGGCACATTGGCAGCCCCCCCATTTCCTCCTTGGCCGCCACCCTGGCTCTGGGAACCGCATCCCGTGAGAGCAGCTGCCATAACTGCCGCAGCCGACATAACCGCCATTAATCTTCTTTTCATCATCACGTTTTCCTCCTGGTTATAAAAATTTTGTTTTAAATTTTGACCTTCCCTTAAATCTTCTTATTCACCTAAAATCAATTCTAACATTGATTTCCTTATCTGGCTTAATACTTTGTTCTTAACTTAAGGTTCTGTCCTTATCTTAAGCCTTATTCTTATGTAAGAAGTTTGTTCTTAAAGTTCTTACTTTGTTCTTAAATCGAAACCTTGCTCTTTACCTAAAGTTTCGTTCTTAACCTTAAAACCCTTATTTAAACATTTGAACACGAACTCTATTTACGTTTTTGGTTTAGCGCTAAATCTATTAATAAACTAACATATTTTAGAATAACCGTCAATACATTTCTTTTATTTTTACGTTTTTAACAATTTTTCATCATTTTTTTATGCATATTGTACATTTTCCTTTTCTTCTATCTCCTTGATTTTTTTATCATCCTACGGTATAATAGCTTTAAATCCAAATTTACGAAATCTCATACCAGGTTTATATTATATTTTAAACTTATCTTCCAAAGTTTATACTTATACTAATTTCACTAGATTTCGTTTATAAACTTTATCCGGCACCCTTTGACACAACACAGGACATTCGATTCACAGAAAGGATTTTGAAAAGATTATGGAAAAATTGACATTAAAAGATATAGCAGACAGAGCCGGTGTCAGTATGATGACCGTTTCCAATGTAATCAATGGCAAAAGCAGCCGTGTCTCCGCACAGACAGCGGAAAAGATTAATGACATCATCAAAGAATCCGGCTATGTCCCTAATTTAACAGCCCGCAGCTTGACAAAAAAGTCTTCTGCCATTGTAGGCGTTATTATATCCGTAGACGATCAGAATGAAAATTATCTGGAAAACCCTTATGTCAGCACAATGATTGGAATCATTGAAAAAGAATTAAGCAGGCGGGGATTTTATATGATGGTTCGCTCTGTAACCAAAGAAAAAGATGTGGCCCAATTCCTTCAGAACTGGAATGTAGATGGAATCATGTTCCTGTATCCGGATTTTATGAATTATGCAGATTCATTTATCGCTAAACCCCCTTGCCCCTTTGTGGTTTTCGATAGCCCCAATCAGGTACCCAAACAGATCAACGTCTGCTCGGATGACAAGAAAGGCTTATATCTTTCCACCAAGTATATGGTAAACAGAGGCCACAACCATATCGCCCTGATTGCCAATTATCAAAACAATTATGTTTTGACCCAGCGTTTCCTGGGATATCGTCAGGCCCTGGAAGAATGCGGTATCCCCTTCCGCGAAGAATACGTCTTCCCTTATCCCCCATCCTATGAAGGAGGCCTGGCTGCCGGGAAACAGATTGCTTCCATGAGCAACAACATATCTGCTGTGGTTACCACTGCTGACATCTGTGCCATAGGCGTCATGGAAGGTGCCAGGCTGGGCGGCCTCCGTATCCCTGTGGATCTGTCTATCATGGGATACGATAATTTAACTCTGTGCCAGTTTACCACCCCCAAGCTTTCCTCCGTATCTCAGAATATTGCTAAAAAGGCACAGGTAGCCACAGAGTTGCTGATTGAAAAGATTTTGTCTGAGAACGACGACGCTTCCCGCCAGGTGATGCTGGATGTGGAGATTGTAGAAAGACAGTCTGCCATTGCATTATTTTAATCAGAAAGCCGTGAAGAACCAGCAAGTACCCGCTGCTCCTTCACGGCCTCTTATGCATGTATTTCAAAACTTCCGATTCTATTCTTCCATCGGATGCATTCCTACATAGCCTTGCCTTTATCTCCCCAGGATCTCCTTAATATTGGTTCTCACCATCTGAAATGCAATCTCATTCATCCCACTGTTAATCACAATGTCCGCCAAAGCCCTGGTTGGCTCCACATACAGATAATGCATAGGCTTCACCGTAGTCAGATACTGCTGAGCCACCCCTTCAATATCCCTTCCCCGCTCCTTCACATCTCGGATTACCCTGCGCAAAATCCGCTCGTCCGCGTCTGCCTCCACGTATATCTTAATATCCAGAAGCTCCCTCAATCTGGGATCTGCCAGAACCAGTATCCCTTCCAAAAGGATCACGCGCTTCGGTTCTACCATCACCACTTCTTTGGAGCGGTTATGTTGGGAATAATCATACACCGGACAACAAATCGTTCTTCCCCCCTTCAAGTCCCGAAGCTGTTCCAGAAGAAGTTCTGTCTCAAATGCCTCAGGATGATCATAATTTACCTTCTTCCTCTCCTCAAAAGGAAGATCATCCTGGGCACGATAATAATTGTCGTGATACAACACCGCGACCTCGTCCTGAAACTCCGCCTTCAGCCGATTGGTGAATGTGGATTTCCCTGAACCAGTCCCTCCGGCAATTCCAATTACAATTGTATTCATCTTACTGTTCTCTCCATTAGTATCCTGAAATTCCTACTCATCTGTATCGAATCCCTGCAACATTACCTTATGTTCTTCTCGTTATACCGACAATATGGAGCGCCCGATCTCACCGATAACTTCTGTCACCAGCCGTTTAAACATTGGTGCCACCCGATCCGCTGCCTCCTGTACTTCTTTATGGCTCAGTGGCTGGTCTGTCATACCACAGGCCAGATTGGAGATACAGGAAATACCACAGATCTTCATCCCCATATGATTGGTCGCCAACGCCTCGCATGCCGTACTCATCCCCACAGCATCTCCCCCCAAAATCCTGCACATTCGCACCTCTGCCGGAGACTCATAAGCCGGCCCTGTCAGCTGTATATACGTTCCTTCCTGCAGAGGGATCTCCAACCTGGCTGCCTTTTCTTTTATCAGGCTGCGAAGCTCCTTATCGTATATATCACTCATATCCGGAAATCTTGCCCCCAACTGCTCAAGATTAGAACCTATGAGGGGCGACGGAACAAACGTACTGATCTGGTCTTTAATCAGCATCAAATCTCCTGCATGAAACTCAAAATTCACGCCTCCTGCCGCATTGGTCAGAAACAGAACCTCCGCTCCCATTAACTTCATCAGCCGAACCGGCAGCACCACATCCTGAATGGAATATCCCTCATAAAAATGAACACGCCCCTGCATGATCACAACCGGCACATCCTCCACATACCCAAACACAAATCTGCCTTTATGGCCTGGAATCGTAGATACTGGAAATCCCTCTATCTCATGGTAGTCAAGGGTTTTTACGATCTGGATCCCCTCCGCGTAATCCCCAAGACCAGAACCAAGGATCAGGGCCACCCTGGGCTTAAAATCAACCTTTTCCTTTGCGCTTTCATGACATTTCATTAGTTTCTCATATACTGGATCCATCCTTATTTCCCCCAATCTTTTTAAACAATCGCCATTCTCTTGCGTTATATGTTCTATTGTACTATGTTTTTCATGGGATATCTATACTTTTTGCAAAATCAGTAAGAGAGTTAACCCAGCTAAAAGCGGCAGGGAGTATCCCTGCCGCCAAACTCCAAAGCCTGTTCTATTTTCCAAACATCCTCCACAAAAGCCGAAAATCTCTGATGATCCAAAACACCGGAAGAAGAAACGGCAACCGCTCCACTGTAGGATAGATGGAAGTCATATAGTGATAATCCGGGAAAAGCCACCGCACTTTCTTCATAAACTTATCCAAAAGTTCCTGCCTTTTCTCCTGCCGCAGTTCCTTTTCCTCTTTCCGCCTCTCCTTGTCGATCTCTTTCTGGATCTGCTTTCTCAATGTCAGCGCCTGTTCATCCTTCTCGTTATTGACTTCGCCGCTGGTCAGCATTCGGTCTTCCAGCACATCGTATACTGTCAGGTCTTCCGGCTGGTCATTGAAGTAATCGTCTTCCTTATCGCCAAACCACATGTAAGCAATTCGAAGAATCTTTTCCGCCAACACATCAACACCAAATTCCTCCAGCCTTTTCCACAGCGCATCATCATCAATCTCCTCGCGCCATGCCTTGTGGCAGAGTACCATATCCAGTACATCCCGCAGTGTCAGTTCATCATTGGCATAGTGATAAGCAGCTGAGGCCATACGATAGATAAACTCATTTTCTATGGAAAGCATCTGGATATGACTATACGGCTCCCTTAAGGCAGCCGTCTCAACCAATTTCATCATATTCTTTTTGAATTTAGAGGTCCGAAAAGGCAGCTGGTAGTAAAGGATAATAGGAACGCCCGATATCTTCACCAGTCGTTCTCCCACACCTTTATAAAGCTGGTCCGCCTCATAGCCCAGGTCAATCAGATATCCCTTGGCCAGATAATAACTTTTCTCATCTAAGTAAATCTGGATGGGACTATTGGCTGCTGCCTCCGGAATCTTATAAAAATCCCGAACATTTTCCGAGACAAGGATGGTACAGGAGATCTCCCTCATGTCCAGCCACATCAGCACTTCCTTCACAGACTCTTTACAGTGCTCTCCAAAAAGCAGAGCCTCCTGATATCGGCCAAAAAAGCGTTCTCTCCATCTCTCCGGCAGATCATCACTGTTGCCTAATACTCCCAGATAAACAATATTGGCCACCTTATGAAAATCCGCCAACCGAAACATTCGATCCCATTCAATACGGTTATGTAGCACACGCAAAGCATCCTGGCGGATGATGGATGATACCATCCCCACCAGGGTGCGTCCCTCAAATAACGATTGATTCATATTTCTTTCCTGCCAATTCTTTTGCGTTGTAGTAAGACTTGTTTCCTGCCAGCTTCCGATTCAGCCTTTGATCTGCCTGGCGCAATTCTTCTAGTATATGCTGGGTTCTCCGCCTGATCTCATAAACTTTTTCTTCTTCCTGGTTCTCCCCAACGCTTCCTTCAGGGTCCGACGTTATCAAAGCCGTCAGTTTCTCATAGGCCTCCCTGTCAACCTCCCCCATCTGCCACATTTCCTCCATGCACTGGTCAACTTTGGTCAGTTCTTCGGCTCTCATCTGAAGAAGCATGATGGTAGAAACCTCATCATTACGGGCAATGGCCTCTTCCAGTTCTTTTGTCAGCCTTCCTGTCTCCCGAAGGGCATTGTATCTTCTCTGGAGAAGAATCATCACCTTTGTCACATTTACTTCCATCTATGCTTATCCTCTCTATCCTCTTATCTCCGTCTCCTTAACCATGTGCATATCGTTTACCTGTTTATTGGCTCCCTCAAAAGCCTCCTTTAACTCAGAAAGAATGTGACGGATACGCCCTATCTCATCTCGTCTTCGCTCTCTTCCAGCTTTCACCCTGCTGAGATCATAGATGAGATACTCATAAATTCTTCTTAAATCGTAGCTGATAGGCTGGCTCATATCCAGAATGTCTTTTAAGTACCGGACAATCTTACTGGTGCGCGTCAGACAGTCCTCAAAATCCGCATAATTCTTGTCATCCAAAGAAATTTCCGCCCTGGTCAATCGCTTGATTGCCTCATCATAAATAAGAAATAAAAGTTCTGGGCCTGACATAGAATAAATACTCTGCTCTTTATAACGATTATATCCGCTCATCGAATCCTTCCTTCAGAAAAATAACGTCGCAAGAATCTGCGGCCTCACAGCCGCTAACTTTTTATCTGATTGTAACCCTTCTGATACTGATATCCCTTCGAATGGTTATCTGATCTTCACTGCCATTTTGCCCCAAAACAGATCAGGGCAAAATGGCAGCAAGTCTTTATTATGCCATAATCTGAGAGAGATAGCTTGACTGTGTGTTCATCTGATTAATCAAGCTCTCCATTGTACTGAACTGAGAAATGTACCGATCTTGCTCTACCTTTAACTGAGCCTGCAGCTTGTCGATGGTCTCCTGCATTTCCTTTAACTGTTTGTAAATCTGGTTGCTCATCAAGGAGGACGGTTTCTTCTCCGTACCAGCTACTTCGATCAAACGCCCGTAGGAGTTGCCGTTCTTGGAAGCGTAACGGGTTGCGTAAGGCGTAAGGGCATCTTCCACAGCATGAATCAGGCCTTTTCCACCGCTCTCACCACCGCTGATAATCTTCCCTGCCAGAGCCGGGTCACTCTCCATAGTGGAACGGAATTTGGCTTCGTCAAATACTAAGGTACCGCCATCCAGATAGTCTTCCGAATAGGTAATGCCAATCTTCTCCAGATCCTGATAATTGATTCCGTGCTGCATCATCAGCTTGGAAAGAACACCTTCTATGCTGCCGCTTAAATCCCGCATCACATCATCGCCAAACAGGATTCCCTGTTTCGCCTTCTTTTCCCAGTTTTCAATGGAGGTTTCATCCATCTCTTCCTTCTGAGCGGTGGTTAAGGGGCCGTAGCTGCTGTCCGGACGGGATGTGATCTGCCCGTTGACCTCAGATACCAGAGCGTTGAAGTCCTCGAAGAATGCCTTTACAGCTTCTACTGCTTTGTCTACGTCAGCTTTAGCCGTGAAGGTGATGGTCTGGGAAGAATCTTCTACCCAGCCGGAAACTCGCTTGCTTTCATCCGTCGTAACATTGCCGTCCTTATCAAGCCACTGACCGCTTTCATTCACTTTATAGCCGTTTTCATCTACTTTGCCTTCGTACTTGCCGCCGAACACACCGGATACAGTAACCGTCAGTCCTTCCAGATTGAAGGTATTGGAAGAACGCTCCACATCTACCTTAACCCCATTACCATAGCTGACCTGGATCTTGGCGTTCTGCCCGTCCTCAATGTTCTCCTTATATCCATTCAGCCTGCCTAAGCCTGCATTTACCGGGCCGCCTCCTTTTACCGGGCCACCGCTGCCCTGCTGGTTTGTGTTGAGTTCCGGTTTGTCTATAGAAGCCTCACGTTCCCCTTTCATAGGATCAAAATCCTTGGGCACATCTACTTTTTTATAAATTACATTTCCATCTGCATCTTCTATCAGGTCGCCTTTCGCGTCTTTCGCCTCATACCAGGTACCTCCTATGTTGGTTACATAAACCGGATCCGATCCATCTTCCGATTCCTTTTTCCCTACAACATAGCCATCCTTGTTTACCTGAAACCAGTCATTACCAAATTTACGTACTAAAGTTCCGTCTTTACCTATATAGTTGCCCTTTGCATCAAGCTCATAGCCGTCTTTGTCAACCCTCTTGTCATCTTTATTCAGATAATATCCATCTTCATCAACACGGTAGCCGTCTTTGTCTACAAGATTGCCATCAATATCTGACAGCCGCTCTTTACCGTCCGCTCCATCAACTACAAAATGGCCGTCGGCATTGATTCGTTTTACGCTATAAAGGCTGCCGGCTTCTCCTAATTTATTTCCAGCGTTATCAACAAACTCTCCCTGATCATTTATTTTAAACTCTGATTTATCCACCAGATTTCCGGCCGCATCTACAACAACAACTAATTTCCCATCCTTATTTACTAAGTTTCCATTTTTATCTGTCAGATAGCCCTCTGCATCAATTAATCTGCCCTGCGCATTTACCCGATACCCGGCCTCATTAACCCGACTCCCGTCTTCGCCTATAAAGTATCCATCGTCAGATCTTATATAACCGTTTTCATCTACCTGTTTATCTTTAAACGTACCATCTTTAACGTAATATTTGCCATCTGCTCCCTTATATGTCAATTCTTTTCCATCTTGATCCACAAAATTCCCGTCAGTGCCCTTCTCATAGCTATACCCGCCAAAAAGCTTCTCTGCCAAAGCAGAATCTAAGGAAATCTCCCGCCCCTGTCCGGTCTCGCTGGATACCAGCATAAACTGTCCTGTGGCATCCACATAAGTGGCCTTCACGCCTGCTGCCGTGGTAGAATTTATCTTTGACAGGATGTCGGAAATCGTGCTGTTGGCAGTCAGGCCATTGATGCTTACGCCATTAATCTTAAGATCCAACTGGCCATTGGACTTGGTGTAGGCATTGGCATCAAGGCCTAAGGCAGCCTGGCCCAACTTGCCATCCACATTTACCTTATTGGACTCGCCGAACTCTACGCCCAGAGTCTTAAGCAGATTGCTGTCATTTGACAATAGCGCTACCGAAGAATCTCCTTTTGTCTTAAAAGTCAGCCGATAGCCTTCCCCGGCTACTTCCTCCTTGCCTACAGTGATTGCGCCTGAACCATACGCCTTGTTCAGACGGGCCTGAAGATTTTCCACCACCTTGTCAAACTGTGCCCCAGGGTCTGTAATCCCCTTTAATTCTGCCAATTCTGACTTAGTAATCAGTTCAACTGATTTCTGGCTCCCGTCATACTCAAAGATCAGCTTCTGTCCTGCCAGAGTGTCAAGAACACTTCTCTCGCCGACGGAAGAATCCATAAGGTCTGTTCTTCTATCCACCGTGTTAAAATCAGCCATACTGACACCCTTTGATGTTCCACTATGTGAATATCCCAAAGCGCTAAGGGCGGAGGAGTTAAGATTTATCTCTAACGCATTGTTGCCATCGGTTGATAACTTGTTCAGATTCAACTTTCCATCCGCTGCGCTGAACTCAATATCCCCTCCCAAGGTGCCGTTGTCTTTCATAACCTTTATCATGTCGTTTAATTCACCGGCTAACCTTGTTGCAAACGCCTGGGCATCTTCCCCTTCCTTGGGCACATAACCAATATTCACCGTCTTGCCGTCTGCATCTTTATAGGAACTTTTAAACTCAAATTCAAAGGCCTGGGTAAACTTTTTGTCCTTATCAAACGTACCAATCTGAAGCTTTGTCCCCTCCAACTTTGAATACTTTACATAGCCATCCTTCTGCAGGTTTAAAGCCCCTGTCTTCAACGCATCTACCGTATGCTTGTTGGACTGGCGGACAGTGGCGGTTGCTAACTGCTTAACCCCTGTAATGGCAATGCTCTCCACCAGGCTGGAACTTCCTGTAGCTGTGACAAACCTGGTCGCTGAGTCTGCACCATGAACCGTAACCTGGTTCTTGGAAAAGAGGGTGTAGTCTTTCAAATTGCTGGTAGAGGAATAGCTGGCATACTTATCTGTAAGATCCAGGATCTTATCCGTAACTCCTCTGTATGCCTCCTGCTTCCACTGAAGCTTTGTCATAGCCGATTTCTGGCTCTCGATCTTTGTATTGGTGCCCAGGGTCATCTGCTCAATGATGGCATCGCGGTCGATTCCCGATGCCATGCCCCCGAACCCTCTTAAAGCTGTATTCCCCAAGCTATTGGAACTGGATACACTTGATAAACTTGCCATTTAAAAAAACTCCTTTCATTCACAATCTGTCTTTCAATCAAAACCGGCAACCGTTCCATTCCTCCTGAACCGTTACCAAAACTACCCTTATTGTCCTGAAAAAAATTAAATTTTAATCTATACTTATTTATCGACATGTTATATAATAAAAATAATATTTGGAAAATCATTTTTACTATTTTTACACGTTGGAGGTATGACTTTGTCTATTACTATTACAGTCTCAAACCAAAAAGGCGGCGTGGGTAAGACCACCACATCCGCGGCATTGGCGTCCGGCATTTCTCTGATAGGCAAACGGGTTTTGGGAATCGATCTGGATCCTCAGGGTAACTTAGGCTTCTGTCTGGGAGCCGGCATGGGGCATGAATACACGGTTCTGGATGTCCTTAAAGGGTCTGTTTCCGTAGAGAAGGCTCTTGTGGAGACGGATTACGGCGATCTTTTGGTGTCTGATATTTCCCTCAGCAGCAGCGGTTTGGATAAGATTACGTCCGGCAGAGAATATATTCTCCGGGATGCGATTCAGCCGATTATTGACCAGTACGATTACGTTATCATAGACACCCCGCCGGCTCTCAACCTGCTTACGGTGAATGCCTATTCTGTCTCGGATTTCCTGATCATTCCCATGGCATCGGATATCTTAAGCCTTGTAGGGCTCGCCCAGCTGAAGGAGACCATCGAATCCGTTCAGGACACCTTTAACCCGGGGCTCAATGTTCTGGGAATCCTTTTGACCAGGTACAATCCCCGTACTCTTTTGTCCAGAGATGTGCTTGAGATGGCGGAACAGCTTGCTGTTCAGATTCATTCCAGGGTCTTTGACACCAAGATCCGTTCCGGGGTTGCCATTGCCGAAGCGCCGGCCCATGGCGAGAGCATTTTCTCATACAATCCCCGTTCCGCAGCGGTAAAGGATTACCTGCTGTTTTTAAATGAAATTGCACCAGCTATTCACCTAAAGGAGGTATCACATAATGGCTAAGAAAACCAATAAAACATCACATGTTATGGACCTGTTGACCAATGGGGCTTCTCCGGAAACGGCTCCTGGAGAGGCTGCCGCTCCGGAGGCAGCTGCCGGACAGGAGAAAAGCAGCGTCCAGTCCCACACTGTCACACCAAAGAAGGTGACAGTCGTGGATAAAGGCAGCAGAGATGACCGTGTCTCCCAGGAGATTCTCACGAATCTCACCCAGGAGTTGGAGAAAGAGGTCGAAGAATCTGCTGATCCGATGCCTTCCCAGGGAGTACCGGCGCATCCGCAGGCATCCGTGCCGTCTGCAGCTGCTTCCATTTCGCCTACACCTACCCTGTCTGCAGCAGTTTCGGACAGTTTTGTACCGGATTCTTCCGAGTTAGGGGAGGTTCCCACAGCGGATCTAGGCCCTACAGCCCAGCAGGAATTACAGATGGAGCAGAATGTCAGCAACGGAGCCGCAATGAAGGTCTCTGCCCGGAATATCATTCCTGAAAGTCTGGTCAACAGTAATTTGGAGGATGGGGAATATCGCTTTATCAATGTTATGGAACTTCTGCTTCTGCGTCAGAATGTCCAGCAGCTTATGGAGGAGCACAATGTTTGTACTTGCGAACGGTGTATGGCCGACGTATGCGCATTGACTTTGACAGGGCTTCCATCCAAATATGTTGTCACCAGCAAGGATTCCATTTCCCCAATTCTGAGTTATTATGAGAGTCGGTATAAGATTCCGATGCTGACGGAGTTTATGAAATCCTGCAGCAAGGTAAGAGAACGGCCCCGTCATAAGAAATAGTATTTGGCATAACGGGAAAGAACGGAGGTTTACATCATGGATGAACATACAAATCAGGGCCCTGAGACAGATTCCAGCCAGGTATCCCCAAAGCAGCAACAGGGGCAACAGAACTTAACAGAGCAGCCACCACTTGGACAACAGAATTCCCAGGAACAGCCGCCACTTGGGCAGCAGAATGTGTCGGAACAGTCGTCGCCTGGGCAACAGAATCCTCAGGAGCAGTCACAGTTTCAGCAGTATCTGACCCGGGAGCAGACTGGGGAGAAGACAGAACGGCCATACCAGCAGAGTCCATATCAGCAGGCCGAACAACAGCCCCCATACCAACAGGCTGGCCAACAGAATACTTATCAACAGAGTCCATATCAACAGAATGGACAGCAGAGCCAGTATGAACAGGCTGGTCAGCAGAATCTATATGGGCAAAATCCGTATCAGCAGAACGGACAGCAGAATTCTTATCAGCAGGTTCCGTATCAACAGCCGTATCAGCAGAACTCATACCAGCAGGTTCCTCCTAAGCAGTCCAACGGTATGGCCCTTGCCTCTATGATTGTAGGAATCTTTGCACTGCTTACCTGCTGCATACCTTTTGTTCAGTTTCCTTTGGCAGTGATTTCCATCGTACTGGTGATTCTGTCTAAAAAGGGACGGCCCTTCCATGGATTTGCTATTGCAGGGCTGGTGATGGCGATTATCTCGGTTCTGGTCAGCATTGGTATGACATTCTATTGGGGATATGTTCTTAAACTGATGAATGATCCGGAATTTATGGAGATGTATAATGAGATTATGGAGATGTATCCGTAGGTTATCTTCTTAAAACTACAACATGAAATGCCATAAGGCAGCTGCATGGAAGATAGTTCTTCCGTGCAGTTTATTTTTTGCCACTGAAAATTTTTAAAATAAGATTGCTGCCAAAGCCGGCAGTTTCCCTTACAAAAACCACCGGCTCCCTTGTCTTTTATTTCGTATAATTATCAAAATACCCCTGAATATAAATAATCGGTGTTCCCTTATCTCCGCTTCCGCTAGTAAGATCTGCCAGGGATCCGATCAGATCTGTCAGTCTTCTGGGGGTGGTTCCCTGTGTCACCATGGTTCCCTTCAGACTTACCGCCTTCTCATCCTTCTCCCGAATATAGTTCTTGATCGCATCCTTAAGCTGCTGTCCGGACAAGTTGGCAAAATCATTGTCTGCCAGGTACTTAAGCTTTACCTCATTGGGAGTTCCTTCCAGGCCTTTTGTGTAAGCAGGGGAAACCACTGGATCCGCCAGTTCCCATATCTTTCCCACTGGATCCTTAAAAGCTCCGTCCCCATAGACCATGACTTCCACATTCTTCCCGGTCTTCTCTTTCATCATGTTGTGAATTCGGTCTACCATCTCCTGACAGTGGATAGGGAACAATTTTACGGTAGTCTCCGTGGCTTTGTTGGAACCCAACAGGCCGTATCTGTCATTGTAGCCGCTTCCATCAACACTCTCTGTAAGGATCTCGTCCAGAGAATACACTTTCCTTGCACCATTCTCCTTCAGGATTCTCTTGGTTCTCTGGCGGGTATGGATATCACAGTTCAAAATCGTATCTGTGTATTCCAGAATCGCCTTGGGGTTGTTGGCAAAAACCACTTCCACCTCTGCACCTGCATCCTGAATCATTTGTTTATAATATTCTACATAATCAACGCCGGTAAAGTAATGCTTGGGGTATCCAAATAACTGACGGTACTTCTCTTCTGTCAGCACATCGCTCCAGGGATTTACCCCTTTCTCATCCAGAAGATCCAGATCCAACAGATGATTCCCCACTTCATCGGAGGGATAGCTTAGCATCAGCACCACTTTTTTGCAACCCATAGCAATTCCTTTTAAGCAGATTGCAAAACGGTTTCTGCTGAGGATCGGAAACAGAATACCTACCGTATCATCTCCAAACTTGCTCTTTACATCTGCGGCAATCTGTGCTGTGGTGGCATAATTCCCCTGGGCCCGTGCCACAACAGCCTCTGTCACTGCAATCACGTCTCTGTCACGAATCTCAAAACGCTCTCCTTCTGCTGCCGCCAACACAGAATCTACCACAATCTGAGCCAGATCGTCTCCCTGCCGTATAATCGGGGCCCGGACTCCCATGGAAACAGTTCCAACCATTCTATCCATATGTTTCTCTCCTCGTTCTCTTTTTCCTCTGCCAGCTGTTCTTAGCGCGTCTGAACCATGCTAGTGTCTTAACCGCACTAGAATCCTTCATTTTGCCATTCTCACCGGCTTGCTTTCTCATTATACCAATAAACCTTTTATTTCTCAATATTCTTATTTATAAAAAGATAATATTTTGTAACGATTTAGCTATTTTCCAGAGAACATCAGGGCAGTAAATCAATTCCCTTCACTGCCAGCCAATAATTCTTTATCCCCCAATTTATCAGAATGATGGCCACCCCAATCCAGACAAGGGTCTCATATCGTTTCGAATATCCTGTATGCCTCTTTTTGGCCTTGTCGTATATCAGCCGTGACAACTCCACCAAAATAACCACTGCCACATAGCACACCAGGGGATGATACTGAATACTTTTCCATATCTCGCCATGCAGCAGATACCGCACCGCCCTCGTGCCGCCACACCCCGGGCAGTAGTATCCAGTCAAAAGATGAAACAGGCAGGGGAACCCCTGCCTGATCATCTGTATCAATCGATCCAACATATCTGTCATAGTTCTGCGCGGATAGTCTGAAGAACACCCTGATAGACAGCCGCCAGCTTTTCCTCCAGTTCCCTGCGCTCCCCCATAAACTGTTTTTCACTTTTCTTCTCTGTCAAAGCTGCATATTCATTCAGGCCTTCCAATGTAATGATCTGGCAGGAGCCAAGGATTTGCTCCACCACTTCCTTCTGCGTCTCATACCGACCGGATATGCGGACAAAATAGCGATGACAGGTGTTTTCCATAGGTGCAATCTCAAGGGGTTCCCCTGTCCATCCCAATGGAACATTCTCGTCTGAATGCTTGGCTGCCTCCATGATATCCGCAACCACTGCGCTGGCTGTAGGAAGTTTTCCAGCTCCGCTGCCATAGTACATGGAAGTCCCCAGCATATTTCCCTTCACCATAATACCATTATACACATCGGATACGGCATACAGCGGATGATCCTTACCGATCATTACCGGGGCTACCCAAGAATAGACCTGACCGCCTTCCATACGGCTAGAGCCAAACAGCTTGATGGAGGTTCCCATCTTTCCTGCATATTTGAAATCAATATCCGTGATCTTGGTGATTCCTTCTGTATAGATGTCCTGGTAATGGACCTCTTTTTTAGATGCCATTGCCGTCAGAATTGCGATCTTTCGGCAGGTATCATGTCCTTCTACATCTGCCTCCGGATTCCTCTCCGCATATCCCAAATCCTGGGCTTCCTTCAAAGCTCCGTTAAAAGAAGCCCCTTCTTTGTCCATCTTCGTCAAAATATAATTGGTGGTGCCATTCAGGATTCCGGTAATCTCCTGAATCCTCTCGCCCATAAGACAAGTATACAATGGTCGGATAATCGGTATCCCGCCACCTACGCTGGCTTCAAACTGAAAATTCACCTGTTTTTCTCTGGCAATCTCCAGCAGTTCTGTACCATAGGCTGCCACCAGGGCCTTGTTGGATGTTGCCACATGCTTTCCAGCTTCCAGACAAGCCTTCACAAATGGATAAGCCGGGTTTAAGCCACCCATCGTCTCTACCACAATCTGAATCTCCTCATCCTGAACAATGACTGAAAAGTCATGAACAATCTTTTCCTCCACTGCTGTTCCAGGAAATTCTCTCAGATCCAGGATATACTTTACCTGTAGTTCTTGCCCTACATTGGCAGCAATTATTTCCTTATTTGTTTCCAAAACCTCGTAGACTCCGGAACCGATGGTTCCGTATCCCATAATTGCAACGTTTATCATATTCTCTCCATTCCGCCCCGGTGTCTGTCTTATCCGGCCACCATTCAGCTCCCCCCTGAACGAGCCCCCTTATTTCTTCTCTTTACCCAACCGGATCCACTTCAGATACGCGCTGATAAACGGATCCAGGCCACCATCCAGCACTGCACCTACATTGCCGCTCTCCTCGTTGGTTCTGTGATCCTTTACCATTGTGTAAGGCTGCAGAACATAAGACCGTATCTGGCTTCCCCAGCCGTTCTCAGCCACATCCCCCCGAATATCCGAAAGGTTAGCGGCATTCTCCTGCTTCTTCAGCATATACAGCTTTGCCTTCAACATCTGCATCGCCTTATCTTTATTCTGAAACTGAGACCGTTCATTCTGGCACTGAACCACGATCCCTGTGGGAAGATGGGTGATTCGAATGGCAGAGGAAGTCTTGTTGATATGCTGGCCACCAGCACCACTGGAACGGTACGTATCAATCCGAAGATCATCTGAGTTGATCTCCACATCCAGATCCTCCTGGATATCTGGCATGATATCGCAGGACACGAAGGAGGTCTGCCGTTTCCCAGCCGCATTAAACGGAGAAATCCTTACCAGACGATGGACACCGTGCTCGGATTTCAGATATCCATAGGCCTTCTCACCATTGATCTGAACGGTCACCGACTTTATCCCGGCTTCATCTCCATCCAGATAGTCCAAGACCTCTGTGGTAAATCCTTTCTTGTCCGCCCAACGACAGTACATCCTATAGAGCATACTGCACCAGTCGCAGGACTCGGTTCCTCCCGCTCCGGCATTCAGCCGCAGGATTGCATTGCTGTCATCATACTCGCCAGACAGAAGCGTAGTGATCCGAATATCCTCCAATTCCCTTTCAAACTCTTCCAGCATCTGGGAAATCTCCGGAATCACCTCCGGATCATTCTCCTCATATCCCATCTCAATGAGAACGCTGATATCTTCATACTGCTGTTCCAACTTCCTAAAGCCTTCTACGGTGTCTTTCAAGTTCTTGGCTTCCTTCATCAGCTTGGTGGAGCGCTCCGGATCATCCCAGAAGCCTGGCTCCTCCATAGACCTGTCTAACTCGGCAATCCGTTTCTCCTTGTTGTCCAGGTCAAAGTGAATCCCTCACTTCCACTAATGGTTTTTCAAAGGTCGATAATGTGTATTTAAACTGATCCAATTCTACCACTGTGTCACCTTCTTTCTTAATCTCCGATCTTTTTTATATTGTACTCTTTTAGTTACGTGGGAATTGTAACCTATTTTATCCGCCCGCAGCACTGCTTGTATTTCTTTCCGCTTCCACAAGGGCATGGGTCATTGGGATAAATCTTCTGAACCGTCTTTCTCACAGGAGCCTTCCCTGCGCTGTCATCCCGGTTGGTTCCAGTCACTTTGGCAGCCGGCTCCCGCTCTACTTTCTGTTCCACACGGATATGGAACAGAATTCGCACAGTATCTTCCTTCACCGCTGCCGTCATACCGTCAAACATCTCGTACGCGCTCATCTTGTACTCAACCAATGGGTCTCTCTGCCCATATGCCTGAAGCCCGATTCCCTGACGCAGCTGGTCCATATCATCAATATGGGACATCCACTTATTGTCAATGACCTTCAGAAGGATCACCCGCTCAATTTCACGGATCTGCTCTGCATCCGGGAACTCAGCCTCTTTCGCCTCATAAAGTTTCACGGCTCTTTCCTTCAGCATGTGGCTCAATTCCTTCTTCTTCATGGTCTGCCTCTGCTGGTCAGTAAGCACCACCGGCTCCAGCGGAATAATGGGAAGCAGAAGGGAGTTTAACTCATTCAGATCCCAGGTATCTGCCGCAGCATCTTCTGCAATAGCCATATCCACAGCATGCTCTACAATGTCAGCTACCATCTTCAGAATTACATCCCGCATGTTGTCGCCGTCCAGCACTTTGCGGCGTTCCGCATAGATCACCTCACGCTGTTCATTGGCCACTTCATCGTACTTTAGAAGGTTCTCACGGATTCCATAGTTGTTATTCTCAATCTTCTTCTGGGCCTTCTCAATGGCACTGGACAACATCTTGTGCTCGATCTGTTCTCCTTCCGGCACTCCCAGGGCATTGAACATGTCCATCAAACGGTCAGACCCAAACAGGCGCATCAGATCGTCCTCCAGGGAAATATAGAACCGTGATTCTCCCGGATCTCCCTGACGTCCGGAACGACCTCTCAACTGGTTGTCGATACGTCTGGACTCATGTCTCTCCGTACCGATAATCTTGAGCCCGCCCAGTTCCACAGCCTTCTCATCCAGCTTAATATCCGTACCACGGCCAGCCATATTGGTGGCGATGGTGACTGCCTTATGGATACCTGCATCAGCCACAATCTCTGCTTCCAGTTCATGGAACTTGGCATTCAGCACTTTGTGAGGAATCCCCTTTCGGTTCAGCATCTTACTTAACATCTCAGAGGTCTCAATGGTGATGGTGCCCACCAGAACAGGCTGTCCCTTTTCATAGGCTCGTTGGATCTCATCCACCACAGCCTTAAATTTTTCTTTCTTGGTCTTGTACACTGCGTCATCCAAATCAATACGCGCCACAGGCTTATTGGTGGGAATGGAGATCGCATCCATACCGTAGGTATTGCGGAACTCCTTCTCTTCCGTCAGGGCTGTACCGGTCATACCAGCCTTCTTCCTGAATTTATTGAAGAAATTCTGGAAAGTAATGGTGGCCAGAGTCTTGCTTTCCCTGCGGACATTCACATGCTCCTTCGCCTCAATAGCCTGATGAAGGCCATCAGAATACCGTCTGCCAGGCATAATGCGGCCTGTAAACTCATCTACGATCAAAACCTCATCATCTTTTACCACATAGTCTTTGTCTCTGTGCATCAGGTTGTTGGCACGGAGGGCAAGAATGATATTGTGCTGGATTTCTAAGTTTTCCGGATCTGCCAGGTTCTCAATATGGAAGAAATCTTCAACTTTCTTCACGCCTTCTTCCGTCAGATTGACCACTTTATCCTTCTCGTTAACCACAAAATCTCCGGTCTCCTCGATTTCCTCACCCATAATTGCGTTCAGCTTGGTAAACTCACCAGAGGACTCTCCCTTAACCAGCTGTCTGGCCAACATATCGCAGACCTCATACAGTTTGGTGGACTTGCCGCTCTGCCCTGAGATAATAAGGGGGGTTCTGGCCTCATCAATCAAAACGGAGTCCACCTCATCAATAATAGCAAAATCCAGTTCCCGCAGCACCATCTGCTCTTTGTAGATGGCCATATTGTCCCTCAGATAATCAAATCCCAACTCATTGTTGGTCACGTAGGTGATATCGCAGCCGTATGCCTTCTTCCTCTCTTCCGGGGTCATGGAATTTAACACCACGCCTACCGTCAGTCCCAGGAACTCATGGACACTTCCCATCCACTCTGCGTCACGCTTGGCCAGATAATCATTCACCGTTACAATGTGGACTCCCTTGCCAGCCAGAGCATTCAGATACGCCGGCGCAGTGGATACCAGGGTCTTCCCTTCACCAGTCTTCATCTCAGCGATACGTCCCTGATGGAGCACAATACCGCCAATCAGCTGTACCGGATAATGTTCCATATTAAGCGTTCTTCTGGCTGCTTCCCGCACTACCGCAAAAGCCTCCGGAAGAATATCATCCAGGGTCTCGCCTTCTGCCAGACGCTCCTTAAAAATCCTGGTCTTATCCCGGAGCTGGTCATCCGACAATTCCATCATCTCCGGGCGCATAGCCACGATCTTATCAACAATGGGATATATCAATTTCAGTTCACGTTCACTGTGGGTACCGAATACCTTTTCAATGAGATTCATGAATTACACTCCTATGATTTCTCTTCTTTTAAAATATTTTTTGATATAATCTTATACATTGTATCACCAACCGTTGTTTTATTCAACTAAATCGTCTCTTATTCACAAAATTTTTACTTTTAAAGGCAGTATCATGCCCATTCCACGGCCAGAATAGCACTTTGCACAAAAATTTCCGGTATTTCAGGGCTGTCCACATCATCCACACTTCTTTTCCCCACGCTTCTCCACACTTATCCACACAAATTCTGCCCTATACTGCCTGCAAAAATCAGTTGTACACAGAGTTATCCACATTATCCACATGTTCTCATACTATCCTGTCCCTCACATAACTCCTACTCTTTTTTGTACAGATATCATAAAGTTCCTTTTTCGACATTTTTTCTCTTGACACAGCCAGGAAATTCCCAAGTCAGATTCTTATGGAGATTTGCCCTATGGAGTATCAGAACCGTCACTTATTTTCTTTTAATTGTCAAAAAATTATATTGTTTCTCGTTGAATATTTTGACTATCTATGATATACTAAACTCATCTCAAATGAAGGAGTTGATTCTATGCGTTATACGATTACAGGAAGAAATATGGATGTGACTCAAGGTTTAAAAGACGCAGTTCAGGATAAACTGGGAAAACTTGAGTGCTTTTTTAATCCGGAGACCGAGGTTATTGTGACCCTCAGTGTCCAGAAGGAGATGCAGAAGATCGAGGTAACGATTCCCGTAAAAGGAAGCATCATCCGCGCGGAAGAATCCAGCACGGATATGTATGTATCCATTGATTTGGTAGAAGAAGTTATTGAACGCCAGATTCGAAGATACAGAAAAAAATTGATTGACAAGAAACAATCTGCCCAATCCTTCTCACAATTATTCATTGATGAAGCAGAGGAAGACGAGAACGAGGAGATCAGCATCGTAAAGACCAAACGCTTCGGCATGAAGCCCATGTTCCCTGAAGATGCCTGTGTGGAGATGGAACTTCTCGGCCACAACTTCTACATGTTCCAAAACGCCGAGACAGACCAGGTAAATGTGGTCTACAAGAGAAAAGGAAACACCTACGGATTAATCGAACCCGAATTCTGATAAATCCTATCACCATATATTACAACAAGAGGCGGCCTTTAACAGGCAGCCTCTTGTTGCTCTTGCTTTTACTCCCCCACTACTACAGCGGACAAGTCGCTTCTGTTCTGTCACTCCCTCAAATACCGCTCAATGCTAGTCACGGCATTAGCGCCATCTGCCGCTGCGGTTATAATCTGCCGCAGTTGCTTATCCCTCACGTCTCCTGCCGCGAAAATCCCAGCTACAGATGTTCTTCCATCCTCTCCTGCCAGAATATACCCCTGATTCATATTCACAATTCCCTGGTATGCCTGGCTGTTGGGCAGAATCCCCACCGCGATGAAGACTCCCTGTACTTCCAGCCAGGTCTGCTCTCCGGTTTTCTTATTTTTAAGGGTCAGGCCTTCCACCTGGCTGTCTCCCCGGATTTCTTCCACTTCAGTATCCCAGAAAATCTCTATATTTTCCTGTTTAAAAACCGTCTCCTGCAAGCTTCTGGCTCCCCGCAGCTGGTCTCTTCTGTGTATCAGATAGACTTTCTTACAAAGCCTGGACAGGAAGATGGCATCCTCCAGAGCCACATCTCCGCCGCCTACCACAGCCGTAACCTTATTTCTGAAAAATGCACCGTCACAGGTGGCACAGTAAGACACCCCCATTCCGGTTAAGGCTTCCTCCCCTGGCACTCCCAGCTTGCGGTGAACCGCGCCGGAAGCAATCAACACAGCTCTGGTTACATAAGTTCCGTTTTCACAGACAACTTCTTTATCCCCATTATACTCCTGAATGCCTGTAACCGTGTCAACAGCAAAGACAGTTCCCAGTTTCTCCGCATGCTCCCGAAACTTCATGCCCAAGTCAAAACCGTTGATCCCAGGCAAGCCAGGGTAATTGTCCACCTCATAGGTTGTCAGTACCTGACCGCCGCTCATCATCTCTTTTTCAATCACAACCGTGTCCAATCTGGCTCTCTGGGCATAGATCGCCGCCGAAAGCCCTGCCGGCCCGGAGCCGATGATAACTAAATCATATACTCGTTCCATACGCAAAGTCCTTTTCTCCCTACCTGCTGCTCTGGCTGATGGCCAACAGCTTTTTCCTCAATTCTTCTTCGATCCGTCCCAGCTCCTGTTCTGCACTGCGGCGTTTCGTCCGTCCGTCCTCCTGGATCTTCAGCACCTCGTCCAGTGTGTAGATTAAGCTTTTGTTCGTCTCCTTCAGGGTCTCAATGTCCACGATTCCCCGTTCGGATTCCTTGGCAGTCTCAATGGTGGCCATCTTTAGCATCTCTGCATTTTTCTTCAGCAGCTCGTTGGTTGCATCAGATACCTGTTTCTGCGCCCTGGCTGCCTCCGTAGAGTGGTTCAGCCCCACTGCCAGAACCATCTGGGTCTTCCAAAGCGGAATGGTATTGACTAAGGTAGACTGAATCTTTTCTGACATAGCCGTGTCATTATTTTGAATCAGGCGAATCTGGGGAGCCATCTGCAATGACACCATGCGAGTCAGTTCCAGATCATGGAGCTTCTTCTCAAAACGATTGCACAGATTGGCCAGGTCATTGGCCGCCTGGGTATCCTCCGGAAGGCCGCTTTTTTCTGCCTTCTCCACTGCTCTTGGAAGCTCTGCCTTCATGGTATCATTCAGTTTCTTCTTCCCCGCCATAATGTACATGGACAGTTCTTTTAAATAGGAAAGATTCAGGTCATACATCCGATCCAGGGTTGCCACATCTTTGAGCAACTGAATCTGATGGCCTTCCAACATTTTACAGACTTGATTAATATGAGTCTCCGCCTTCTCGTATTTTGCCTTCATATTGGATAGTTTGTTCCCATTTTTCCGGAAAATACCTAAAAAGCCTTTGTCCTCTTCCACTTCCATGGTTTTTAATTCTCCAACCATATCCGTAAGCATCTGGCCGATCTCCCCCAGATCCTTGGTTTTAATATGCTCCAGGGCTGTCTCGGAGAAATCCGCGATCTTCTTCTGTGCCCCTGTTCCATACATCAATACCATATTGGAGTTGCTTAAATCGATGGATGCAGCAAAATCATCCACCATCTTTTGCTCCTTAGGACTCAATACCACCTGGGGCTCTTCCTTTTCCTTTACAGGCTCTGCTGGCTGTATATCTGCAGCATCTGGTTTCTCCACTGTGGGATACAGGGTCAGCACAGGCTCCACTGGCTGGTCAAATTCTCGTTCCATGCTCCTTGCCTCCATTTCTTTGTCGTATACTTCGTCTGTCAGTCTTCCTCCTGCTTAAAATCGGATGCAGTAAGCCCTTCTCTGGCCAGCATCGACTGTAACACAGAGGCATCGCTTAGCACATCAAAGGTCTTATCCTGATAAAAATCATCCAGCAGCTTTTCAAAGGCCCCATTGATGGTATCCAGCGTCTGCCGGATCTCCTTCTTGGCCTTGCGCACATTCTCACCTGGAAACTCCACCCTATCAAATTCCTGATAGGAGGTCACCAGCTTTACCGTAGTGGGAAGGTAATACTCCATAAACGAATCCAGTTCGTCAAGTTGTTCCGGATACTTTTTAAGTGCATCAAACAACTGCTCCAGAATCGCATCCAGCCGAACCAACTTCCCGGACATCTCCTCATCGGATATGGATTCTCGCAGGCGATCCAAGGTCTCCATGTATTCTCTGCCTCGCGCAATGCTGTCCTCCACAGGGCCTTCCGCCTTTGTCTTCCTGGCTTCGGCTTCCTTTTTAGCTTCCTGCTGCTTCTCCTCCAGCTGTCTTTCCCGCAGAGAATCCTGAGTCAGTCGATACTGCTGGTACGTTTCTTCATTCAAAAGAAGGCAGGTCTCCTGGTCATCCAACCTGGCATCCGGAAGCATCCCCAGCTTAAGCATCTTCTTTATATCTTTTCGGATATAGTTTATGCTTTTGGTACTATTATTCTCCAAACGCTTCAACTCGCAATAAGGCTTGCCATAGGCTTTCAACTCTTTTAAATATTCCTTAAGCCGGCCAATCCTTAAGTTATTGCGGATTCCTACAAACAGCATTCCATAGAAAATGGCTGCAAGGCTTCCCAAAGTTCCTACTCCCCACCAGCCTGCGTAACTTTTAAAGGGAATCGCTACAGCCGCCATAATCACCAGGGCCGCCGTGCTGAATCCCACACTTCCAATGCTTCCAAATATCGTAAACAGAATTCCCGAAACCATTCCCCGCTTATTCACTCGGATCTCCATAGGCTTTGGACGGATTACCTGCATTTTCGTCTGTTTTACTTTATCCAAAGCAGTATTTACTGTATCTTCAATGGCCCGGTTCAACTGTCCAAAATCCATAGAATCCAGTGCATCCTTTACTGCACTTCGACTCTGCTCCGGAATATCCCCTTTCGGTCTGTAACCCTGGTCACTCATACC
>CANDZL010000029.1:0-39963 GCA_947425205.1 uncultured Hungatella sp.
GCTGGAGTGAAACGTATAATGTGGGATACTATGAACTCATTCTTTACCGGGACGGCAAGACAACCGGGGAAGTGCAGAAAGCAACCGGAACCACCTTTGATTTTGCTTCGATGATGACCCGCCCCGGAACGTATTCGTATCGGGTGCGCGGGGTAAATGCACAGGACAATTCAGAAAAGAGTGACTGGCGGGAAGCAGAAGGCAGTATCTATATTGATGAGACAGCGGCCGCACAATATAAAAATCAATATGGATCAGCCTCTTCCAATGCTTCGGATCCTGGAGAGGCGGCAAGCCAGAAGAATGGACAGTATGGCTGGATCCTGGATGGAAATGGCTGGTGGTATCACAACGGAAACGGCAATTATACAGCCAATGACTGGCAATTGATTGACGGAAAATGGTATTTCTTTGATTCCAGAGGATACATGGTGACAGGCTGGATTGAATGGAGAGGAAACTCGTATTACTGTATGCCGGAAACTGGTAATCTTCTGGTAAACGGGATGGCACCTGATGGAAGCGGCCGGAGAGTGGATTCTACCGGGGCGTGGGTACAATAGCAGCTGTTGCGGCAAAGAAGTGAGATGGCTGTATATGGAATAAGAAAATAAGAAAAGCTGAAAGCGGAATAAGAAGCCGGATGGGGAATGAGAAACCAAAAGCAGAATAAGAAAACCAAGGCGGAATAGGAAGCAGAAAGCAAAATGAGAAGCCAGAGGCAGAAGAAGTAGTAGAAAAGCAGAAAGCAGGGAAAATAAGATGGCAGACAGTGTTGTACGTTTAGACAGACAATTAAAATATCAGGGAACAATCCTTAAGATCTATGAAGATACAGTGATTGCCAATGGGCATGAGGCACACTGGGATTTTATTCATCATGACGGCGCGGCAGCGGTGCTTCCTGTGACGGAAGACGGAAAGATCCTGATGGTTCGCCAGTACCGCAATGCCCTGGACCGGGAGACACTGGAGATTCCGGCAGGAAAGCTGGATGAGCCGGATGAGCCTAAAATTGAGTGTGCATACCGGGAGCTGGAGGAGGAGACCGGATACCGCTCGGAAAATCTGGAATATCTGATCAGTATCAATACCACGGTTGCATTCTGCGATGAGGCCATCGATATCTTTGTGGCCAGGAATCTGATTCCGTCCCATCAGCATCTGGATGAGGATGAGGTTATTGAGGTGGAGGCATGGGAATTGGATGACCTGCTAGGGCTGATCTATGACGGTAAGATGACAGACGGAAAGACAGTGGCTGCCATCACGGCTTATGCGGTGAAATGTGGAGGAAAACGGTAATTGATGGGATAAAATGTTTTCTGCTCTAAATGCCGTTCGTGGAATGGTAACACATGTACTGCCTGATACGAATAAACTCTTTCTTCCTGACATAAGCTGTAAAAAAAGTACAGGGGTTCCGGATGAGGAAGATTCGCTTAGGGGCGTTTTCGGATGTGTTGTTTCTGCTTTTTGCGGCAGGGAGCATAATAGGGTGTGTCACAGCCAATCTGTTAAGCGGAGAACTGCTGAAACAGATTGGCTATTTTGATTCTGTATACCAATGGGAATATACTATGGGGATGGAGGAAAAGGGGATGCTCTGGAGGTATACGGCAAGGAGGCGGTTTCTGGAGATGGGAATCGGTGGGCTGGTGGGGATGACGCCTCTGGCGAAATGGGCATTTGGCGGGATTGCGATGGTGTTTGGATTCAATAGCGGCCTTCTGATCTCCACATTTACACTGCAAAGCGGATGGATGGGGCTGTTTCATTTTTTGAAATCTGTGATGCCCCAGTGGATCTTCTATGGCCTTGGATGGGTGATTCTGGCTGCAGGCTGTGAGAATGGGCTGGAGAAGGCGAAGATTCGGATGTGGCTTTTGCTGGTTATTGCAATTCTGGCAGGTACTCTGCTGGAGGTATTCCTGAATTTTCGTTGAATCCGGACAGGAGATGGTGAGAGTGATTTGATGGTATGGGTATCGTGTAAGGCCAGGTTCAGGTAAACCCTGTTCCTGGTCTTTTTCTGTTAAAGAAAAATTGTATGATAGAATGAAAATTTTACGGCAAGATTGTAGCATGAAGCATCATCGAAAGAAGTGTGATGGAACGGTATATAAGCAAAGTGGATGATGAAACCATGATGTTTTTATATAAAATTATGGAATAGTACTAATTTCTTTGCGAAAATTTTCTAACGGATGAAACCCCTCTAAGGATACAATATTTTTATAAACGCGGTTAGAGAGGGGATGTGGCTTTGGACGGAGAGAGAAGTGGGAAGATTATCAATGTGGCTTCTTTTAAGAGAAAACGGATGCCTTCCTACATCAGGGAGACGCTGGAGTATCTGGATATTCATTTTTCGGAGAAGATATCCGTTGACGGCTTATCAGAAAAATTGTATGTTAGCAAATATCACCTGATGAGGGAATTCAAGCAGCAGACAGGAAAAACCATCCATGGATATCTGACGGAGAGACGGATGCAGGCGGCTTCGGAGATGATATGCCGCGGAACTTCGCCTCAGAGGGCGGCGGAGGAGACGGGGTATCAGGATTATTCCATTTTCTACAAGAATTTTTGTAAATATATGGGAGTGTCTCCCAAGGAGTATCAGAATCAGGAGAAGAACCCCAAACTGCTTGAGTATACCAATGTTCTTGTTTTGAGAGAGGAATTTTTGCAGGCATGAAGCTGAAAAAAGGAATTGTTGTGTTGTGGGTGCTGTTTGGAATATCATTTGTTATTACGCTTGCGCTTCTTGGCAGGGGAGGGAAAGATTATATTGAATCAGGAGTGGATAAGGATGATGGCACGGTTCTGGAGGTATATACCTGGTATGATGAAATCGATACGTTCAGTACCCTGGCAAAGGGATTTATGGAGAAGTATCCGGATATTGATGTGAATGTCCATTACCTTCCCAACAACGAGGTATCTCAGGGGCTTCAGATCGCCCTTAACGGGGACAGAGCTGTAGATGTGGTTGCGATCTCTACACCTGCTGCTGCTGCCCAGCTGGTGGACAAGGGGCAGATTGCAGATTTGGAGGAATTTCTTGAGGGAATGGATGTAAGTGGACTTCAGACATTGCTGGAGTATCTGGACAGTGAGGAGGGAACCTATATGCTTCCCTACCGCAACAGCGCCTGGGTTGTATTCTACAATAAGAAAATATTTGACCAACAGGGGATTCCGTATCCGGAAGGAGATTGGACCTGGGAGGATTATGGAGAATTGGCAGAGCGTCTGACCAACATGGAGAAGGGGTGGTATGGCTCTCTGAACTATGAAAGCAGCTGGTGGAGGGTTCCGGTGAGAACAGCGGGAGCAGAGAACCCCATGGAGGAACGGGATCTGAAGCTTTTTGCAGAATCTGCCAGGTGGAATTATGAACTGACGTATGAAAAAGGCGCGGCCATCCCTTACAATCGTCTGACGGATGTGGGAAGCAAAGACTATATCCGGCGTTTCCTGAGAGGGGAAGCGGCTATGATGTACAACGGGGAGTGGTGCTTGTCCATGCTGCGGGAGCGGATCGAACAGGAGTATCCGGATTTTGTCTATGATGTGGCCAGGCTTCCTTGCTGGGACAAGGAGAAGCGTTATGCCATCGGGTCGCCGGCAGTTCTGATGATGGCTGAGAAGTCAAAGAAAAAGGAGGAGGCTGCATTGTTTCTGGAGTATGCATGCGGGGAAGAAGGGGCGAAGGGAATTGCAGCAAAAGGCTTTCTTCCTGCCTGGAATTCCGAAAAGGTTCGGCAAATTTTCCAGGACAGCCTTTACATGCCGGAACATACAGACTATTTCTTTCCGGATGAGGAGATTTCCCATTTTCCAGCTACTACAGATTATACCATATCCATGAACTTGCTACATGACAATATATGGTCTTATCTTATGAGAGAGATACCTTTGGAGACGGCTTTGAGAAACTTCAGGGAACAGCTGGAAGAAAGGGTGGTTTCTCCATGAAGCGAATGAAAAAGCAGTCTTTTATGCGCAGGATTAGCCTGCATATGGCACTTTTGATTCTGATTTCCAATCTGGTAACCTATTTATTTGCCTATATGTTTTTTTACCAGACCATCTATGAGAATGCCAAGGACGCGGGAAAAAACATGCTGACAGCCAACCTTCAGATTGTGGATCTGTATTTCAGGCAGATCGACCAGATTGCAGATGCCATCATTTACAATGAGTCAGTGAACAATGTTCTGAAGGCGGAGACGGATATCAGCAGCAATATGCAGGTACTAAAGAGCATTGAGCAGATCTATTACCATTCCCGGGATGACTTGCGGATTATTTTTTACAAGGAAAATTCTCCCAGAAATGCGTATTCTATTTATACGAAGAATGACTATGAGACCATTGCCAACTTTAAAGCCAGCCATTGGTATGAGCAGCTAAAGATCTCCGGGCAGAGGAAGGTTCTTTTAACCAATATCCACTCAGAAGAGCAGATTAATGGTGGAGACTTTGTCCATTCTATGATCTACCGCATCGATGACCTATATGGCAATCGGCCGGTAGGATATCTGCGGATTGACATGGATCTGGCTAAGCTTCAGGAACGGTTGATGTTAAATTATGTGGGAGTGGAAGGAGTGGAAATCTTGTCAGAAAATGGGGGGGTATTGTTCTGTACCGGGAAAGAACTGAATCTGGCAAGATATCTGGCGACGGAAGGGACAAAGCCGGCAGTGACCCAGGAGATATCAGCAAGGGATACGTTTCTCTATTACGGGGTTTCAGAAGAGACGGGGTGGATTGTGGCGGTAGGCATCTCCAAGGCGGATCTGTATCAGCGGGAGATTACCATCGGGTTTTTGTTCCTCACGGTTTTGTTCCTTACATTGGGAATCTGCCTGACAGTGGTGAACCGAAGCAGTGAGATTCTGAACCGGAATATGAGCCGCTTGACAGATGGCATGAATGCCATCAAGCAGGGGGATCTGGAGATTCAGGTGAATTCGGATGCGGATGATGAAATTGAGCGGGTGATTGTGAATTTTAATGAGATGGCGAAGCAGATTCATGAGTTGGTGGGAAAGATTGAGGCCAAACAGACTCTTTTGAGTGAGGCCCAGATCAAGGCGCTTCAGCAGCAGATCAATCCCCATTTTATCTACAACAGCATGGAGACGTTGATGGGGATGGCTTCGGAGGGGATGGATCAGGAGATCATAGAGATCTGTAAATGTATCAGTGCCATGTTAAGGTACAATACCAAGATGGCAGGAAACAGCACCCTTAAGGAGGAACTGACACAGATTCAGAATTATACAAAGGTGCTGGCTATCCGGATGGGAGGAAGCTTTGAGCCGCGGTATCAGATTGATCCGGGGTGCCTGGACGGAAAGATTGTCAAGTTTTCCCTGCAGCCTCTGGTGGAGAATGCCATCGGCCACGGCATGGACAACCGATCAGAAGGCGGCGTGGTGTATGTGGGGGTGAGCCGGCATGGGGAGGAGATTGAGATTCGGATTCGGGATAACGGGTGTGGAATCTCCTCGGTCAAGCTTGCAAAGCTTAGGGAGCAATTATATGTGGAGGATGAAAATTATTTGAGAATGATGGAAAATTCCAACAATACAGGGCTGCTAAATGTGCATCTGAGGATGAAGCTGTATTTCGGGCAGGCGTATTCCATTGACATACAGAGTGAGATGGGGAAGGGAACAGATATCCGAATGGTGATTCCTTACTGGAAGGAGGGGACGGAATGTACCAGGTCATGATTGTGGACGATGAGTTTTATATCCGGAAAAGCTTTGTGAACCGGATTGACTGGAAGGCTTACGGCATGGAGGTGGCTGGAGAGGCGGCCAACGGACAGGAGGCGTATCAGCTGGTGCCTGTGTTGAAGCCGGATCTGATGTTTGTGGATATCCGGATGCCAGTTCTGGATGGTTTTGACTTAACCTCTCTTCTGGTGGAGGAGTATCCGGATATCGTGATTATCATTATCAGCGCGTACAATGATTTTGAGTATGCCAGGAAAGCCATTGCCACAGGGGTGTTTGATTATCTGTTAAAGCCTTTGGAAGAGGAGGAGCTGGATCGGACCCTTAAGCGGCTCCTCTCCCGGCTGGAGAAGAAGAAAAAGGGGGAGAAGGTGTTTGATCTCCATGATTTTCAGAGTGCTTATCTGGAGGAACAGGAATTTGCCTGTTTTTCGGTACATGAAAAGAGTGGGCAGCACAGCAACAGTGAGAATCAGAGGATGGCGGAAAAATGGCTGGCAGGGCTGGGGGAGACTGCCAGAGTGATTGGACATGGCATGCCTCTGTGCCAGGTGTTCTGTGTTTTTAAGGGGAAGCTTGATCTGGAGGGTCTCGTGGAGGCGGTGAAGCAGTTGACAGACAGTATGTGGGCGGATGAGGAGATTGCGGTTGGAATCTCCAATGTGTATAAGGGCAGCAGGGAGACAGACAAAGATACGTTTCTCCATTGTGTGGCGGAGGCTGTGGCAGCGTCAAAGGGGAAATTGTTTGATGGGGCCAGGCGGGTATTTTGCTGGCTGGAACATAAGGATTTATCTTATGAGGTATCACCTTACAATACGCCCAAGCTGGATATGGTTTACTCGGCTCTTTCCAAGAAGGATTATAAGATGGCGGGGCAGGGGCTGGTCTCTTATCTAAATGGCTTTGACTGGGGGAAGTTTCGGGATGCTATCACCATTGAGATGATTGTGGGTACGGTGATTGAGTGCTTGTTTCGGGCCGGGTGGGACACAGGGATGAGTTCGGAGGTACAGCTTTATACCAATGACTTCCGCAGGGAGAATTTTATTCTTATGTTTCACGGGGCGGAGGAGATACGGGACAGGCTGTGCAGGCTGATTGTGGTGCTGACGGATGAGATGTCGTCTAAGGACAACAGTGACTTAGCCTCGCGGATTGCTCTTTATATTCAGAAGAATTTAGGGGGAAACCTTCAGATGGAGGAACTGGAGCGACAATTTTTTATGAGCTCGTCTTCTCTGCTTCTGGCATTTAAGCGGAAGAAGAATATGACCATCTCGGCATATGTGGAGGCGGCCCGTATGGAGAAGGCCAAGGAACTTTTAAAAAGTGGGCTCTGCAATGTGCAGGATACGGCGGAGGCGGTAGGGTATCTGGATGCCAATTATTTCTGCAAGGCGTTTAAGCGGTATACAGGGAGTACGCCCAGCAAGTATCGGATGGGGGAGTGACGGGAGAGCACTTTTTGCAATGGGGGAGAGCATTTTTTAGAATTCAGGGAAAGATGAGTTTCTGCTATAGTTATGGCATAGAAAAAACAATGTATTCCCGGAGGTTTTCCGGCTTGGTGCTTCATTTCTGGAAATGCTATCATGTAGTATTGGCCGGCTATATAAGCAGGGGCAAGGGGATTTTGGGAGTACAGAATATGGAGAGGGAGGAATTATCTATGAGACTTAAGAAGACGGCAGCCATTGTTATGAGTGCGGCTATGGTTCTGGGGCTTGCAGCTTGCGGCGGCGGAAGCGGCAGCAGCGGCGGAAGCGGAAATGGCGGGAACAGCGGAGGCAGCACCACTACGGCGGCAGCAGGGACGGAGACCACAGCAGCGGAAGGAGGAGAAAAAGCAGATGCTTCAGGGGAAGCGGTTACTCTTAATTTCTATGCCTGGTCCGATGAGGAAGGGATTTTTACAAAGCTGGCGGATGCCTATATGGCCGATCATCCCAATGTGACCATCAAATGCCAGTTTATCCCCAGCAATGATTATATGACAAAGCTTCTGACAGCATTTTCCGGCGGCGGTGACATTGACTGCTTCGGGGTATCTTCTCCGCCAAGCCTGGCGCAGGTTCAGGCCAAGGGATCGGTGATGGCTTTGGATGATATGATTGCTTCCAACGGTACGGATACCAGCGGATATGAGGGGACGCTGGAGTCTATTGCCATTGATGGAAAAACGTATGCCCTTCCGTATAAGACCAGTTCCTGGGTGGTTTACTACAACAAAGATATCTTTGATGGGGCCGGTGTACCATATCCGGAAGGTGACTGGACCTGGGAAGAGTACTATGACATTGCAGGAAAGCTTACCAGCGGAGAGGGCGCAGACAAGATTTACGGGTCTTTGAATTTCCAGCCTACCAGTCTGTGGTGGAGAGTTCCGGCCAACAGCAAAGGTTCCACCAACCCGGTGAATGATGACGAGCTTCATGATTGGATGCAGGCGGCGGAATTTTGCAAGAGTTTATCAGATGCAGGCTATCAGCCTCCTTATGAGGATATGGCAAGCGAGTCTGGCGCTGACTATACCGGCAATTTCCTTCAGGGAAAATATGGTATGTATTTTACCGGTGACTGGGGAGTGGAGATGTTGAATACTTCTATCGCCAACGGTGACGGTGATGTGAAATATGATATTGCGCCTCTTCCTCACTGGGAAGGCGAGGAGGCGGCTACGCCTGGTGCTCCCGGCCTTCTGATGGTGGCTCAGAATGCGAAGAATCCGGAGGTTGCCTTTGACTTTATCTCCTACTGTGCAGGGGCGGAGGGTGCAGACCTTCTTCTGGACAATGATTACTTCCCGGCATGGCAGTCGGATGAGACGATTTCCACGTATACGGAGGGGAAGACGGCTCCGGAGCATATTGAGTATATTGTGAATCAGAAGATTATTTCTCAGGTTCCCTGTGATGAATTCTATAATTCTGTGACCAATATCATCAAGGAGGAGGTTTCTCTGTATCTGATCGGTGAGCAGGATATTGAGACAACGGAGGCAAACAGCAAGAAGCGTATGCAGGATGAGGTGTTGAACGCCCAGTAAATCCCTATGCCTGCGATCAGGCACACCATGATGGAAAAGGAATTTACTGGGGCCCCTCCGGGGGATGCCGGTGGGCAGTGACCGTGAGATTGCCGGCAGAAAGGCCGCCTGGGAGGTTCAGGCGGCTTTTTCTTACAAAAGTGCGCCTGGCGGAGCGTATTCGATGGATTTGCAACAGAAAGGAGACGTATATGACCAATGGAAAAGCAAAGATGCCTGCTTATTTAAGAAGGCAGCAGAAGACGGCTGTTTTGTTCTTGCTGCCGAATCTGATTGGGTTTCTTATTTTTATCTTGTATCCGGTGTTTCGGGCGTTTGTGATCAGCCTGACCAACTGGGATGGGTTTGCCACTATGGATTTTATCGGGTTGAAGAACTATATCAGTCTGTTCGGGGATGAATCGTTTAATATTTCGCTGAAGAATACCATGTGGTATACGGTGATTACAGTGCCGCTGTCTATTATTTTTGGTGTTCTGATGGCGCTTTTGATGAATATCAAGATTCCGGGGATCAAGGTATTCCGGACGGTTTATTTTCTGCCTCAGGTCACATCCATGATTGCCATCGGCCTGGTGTGGTCTATGGTGCTTGCCAATTATGGGCCGATCAATCAGGCGCTTATGGCTTTCGGGGTGCAGGAACCGCCGAAATGGATCTCATCCTCGGCGTGGGCGCTTATCTCTGTGGAGATTGTGACCATCTGGCGTTCCATGGGATACAATGCCATTATCCTTTTGGCAGGGCTTCAGGGAATCAGCGTGGATCTTTATGAGGCGGCGAAGCTGGACGGGGCGGATTCCAGGCAGCGTTTTATGTACATAACCCTGCCTATGCTGTCGCCTACCATTTTCTTCTGTCTGGTGACGCAGATGATCAGTTCGTTTAAGGTGTTTGATGTGATCATGGCTATGACCCAGGGCGGTCCGGGGAGGGCTACCAATGTTCTGGCCTATTATATTTACAATAAATCTTTTGTGGATTACCGGTTTGGGTATGCAAGTTCGGCGGCGTTTGTTCTGTTTTTCATTATTCTGGTTATGACGTTGATTCAGTTTGTGGGCCAGAAAAAATGGGTCAATCAATAGGGAGGTGGAGCGAAGATGTCAATGAAGATGAAAAAATATGTTTTTTATCCTGTGATTTTTATTGTATTGGTATTGATCGGCGCTGCCATGCTGTTTCCTTTTTTGTGGATGGTGATTGGCTCGGTGAAGCCTAAGGCGGAATTGTTTGCGGTTCCTATGAAGCTGTTTCCAAGTACCTGGATGTGGAAGAATTATGGGGATGTGCTTAAGAAGATTCCCTTTGTGACGTTTTATGTGAATACGGCGAAGATTGCAGTGTTTTCTACTATGGGGCAGGTGATTACCTGTGCATTGTCGGCCTATGCCTTTGCCAAGCTGCGGTTTAAGGGGCGGGATTTTCTGTTTATGCTGTATCTGGCTACTATGATGATTCCCTATCAGGTGACCATGATTCCCCAGTATGAATTGATGAATAAGCTGAATCTTCTGAATTCTCATGCGGCGTTGATTATTCTGCATTGTTTTTCGCCGTTCGGAGTGTTTTTGCTGAGGCAGTTTTTTGTGAGTATTCCGGATTCGCTGATCGAGGCGGCAAGGATTGATGGGGCTAAGGATTTCAGGATCTTGTCGCAGATTGTGCTGCCGTTGTCTAAATCGGCGCTGGCTACGCTGGTGACTCTTAAGTTTTTGGATTCTTGGAATGAGTTTACGGGGCCGTTGATTTTTTTGAATGAAAAGGAGAAGTTTACCCTGCAGGTGGGGATCCGGATGTTCCAGCAGGAGAACGGGACGGAGTATACGCTGATTATGGCGGCCACTACCATGTCGCTGATTCCAATTGTGCTGTTGTATGTGTTTGCGCAGAAGTACTTTATTGAAGGGATTGCGGCGGCGGGGGTGAAGGGGTAGGTAGACGCGAAGGGGCCGCCCGGAGAGGGGAACATACTATTTTCTCCGGGGCACGCTCGCGCTACGTGAAGAGCGTAGCGGTACGTAAGGCGCTAAAAGACAGCGCCTAAGTACCGACGGTCTTCAAGTACCCCGGAGAAAATAGTATGTTCCCCTCTCCGGGCTACGTTTTCGCTATGGTGAGGAGAGAAAAAGGGCATGGGGAGGGGACGCTCCGGAACTGGTTTGGGAGCTGGTTGCTGTTGGGGCAGGGGAGGTAAACGATAATCGAAGAGAGGGTAATGTAAGGCTGGGGGGATATTTTCGATAATTTAGTGTCTTGACCGGAATTTCTGCAAGGTGGTACGAATACTCCATCCGGCTGGAAATTGGAGTACTAGGAAAACAGATATGTTGGCGGTAGGAACAGGATGGCAGGAAAAAATGGATGTAAGGAGGATGAATGGATGGTGAATATGGAATTGTATCGGGATTGGTTGTTTTTGGAGGGGGATATTGAGGATGGATATAAGGTGGAGTTTGATGATGGGGGATGGGAGAGGGTGGAGATTCCTCATGATTGGGCGGTTAGGAGAGAACTGAAAAAGGATATGGAGGCGGATGAGCGGTGGGGGTTTGGGCCGCAGGCCCAGGGGTTTTTGGACAGATGGGGGATTGGATGGTATCGGAAGCATTTGGTTTTGGAGGGGAAGAAGGAGGGGAGACGGTATTTCCTTCGGTTTGACGGGGTGTTTGAGAGGTGCAGGGTTTATGTGAATGGTAAGGCTTTGGGGGAGCATCGGTATGGGTATAGCGGGTTTTCTCTGGAGGTGACGGAGGTTATCAGGGAAGGGGAGAATCTGGTGGCGGTTCGGGTGGATAACTCGGTGACCATTACGGACCGATGGTATAGTGGGTGTGGGATTTATCGGAAGGTGGAACTTTTGGAGGTTCCGGAGAGATTCCTGGGGATAGAGGATGTCCGGGTGACGGCGGATTTTGTGGATGGGAAGGGAAAGCTTGTCCTGCAGGTGGACGGAAAGGGAGAAGAGGTTTCTGCCGAACTGGAAGGAGTATTTGGCCCTGTTACCTTGCAGGATGGGGGGATGGAAGGGGAGAATCTGGATGTGAGGCCCTGGAGTGCAGAGGAGCCGAATTTGTACAGGCTGAGGATTTCTGTTCCGGGGCAGGTGCTTAAGATGAATATCGGGTTCCGGCATGTGGAGTTTGCGGCTGGTAAGGGGATGCTTGTCAATGGGGAGGCGGTGAAGCTGAAAGGGGTCTGCCTTCATCATGACGGCGGCTGTGTGGGAGCGGCTGTTACGGGGGCGCTTCTGGAGAAGCGGCTTCGGGTGCTGAAGGGTATGGGGTGCAATGCCATACGGACCAGCCACAATATTCCTTCCGCGGAGATGATGGATCTGTGTGACCGGCTGGGATTTTATGTGTTGGATGAGTGTTTTGATAAGTGGGTTTCGGGGGCTTATTCCAGGTTCTATGAGACTGACTGGGAGGAGGATCTGGCTTATCTGATTCTGAGGGACAGGAACCGGCCTTCTGTGGTGATGTGGAGCGTAGGGAATGAGATTGAGGACCAGGGGGCGGAGCCTATGCTGGATATCCTAAAGGGGCTTTGCGGCAAGGTGAGAAGTCTGGATACCAGGCCGGTTACGGTGGCGATGTCTCCTCATTACCGGAGCCTTCAGGGGGAGCCGGTGGAGGAGCTGGTTTCGGATAAGGTTCAGGCTGTGAAGCGGATCGGGGAGATTGTGGATATTATCAGCTGCAATTATCAGGAGCAGTGGTATGAAGCGATCCATAGGGAGATGCCGGATAAGCTGATTCTGGGGACGGAGGTGTATCTGTTTTTTAAAGGGAGTTATGACCACTATTTTAATTATAGTACGGAGAATCCCTGGATGGATGTGGAGAGAAATGATTATGTGATCGGCGGTTTTCTGTGGGCCGGGGTGGATTATCTGGGAGAGTCTATGGGATTTCCTTCTAAGGGATGGGCCGGGGCTTTGATTCAAAGTAATCTGGTGCGCAAGCCGATTTCTTATCTGTGGGAGAGTTACTGGAGTGAGAGGCCTATGGTTCATATCTCTGTTCTGGATTATACCAGGAGGGCGGAGATTGTGAGGGAGCCGTGGTCGGAAATGCCGCTTTCGGACTGCTGGAATTATCCTATGTTTGTCAAGATTCCTATGCCGTATATGATTTTTTCCAACTGCCAGGAGGTGCGACTGTCTGTCAATGGGAAGTATTTTGATATTCCCAGGCCGGGGGAGTGTGAGAGCCGGATTATCGATGGCTTCCTGCCGCTGGAGACGGGCCTGGTTCTGGTGGAGGGCGTGAATGACGGGAAGGTGGTATGCAGCCATAAGCTGGTTACCAGCGGGGCATCGTCTAAGCTGGGGTTTGTGGAGCAGGGGGAGGCCCCGGAGAGGCTGCCGGCTCAGCTTTTGTTTACGGTGGCGGCAATGGATGGGGACGGGAATGTGAATCCCAGGGAGAGCGGAGAGGTTCGCTTCAGCGTGGAGGGGCCTTGTGTGATCGAAGGGGTGGATAATGGGTATCTGTGTAATATGGAGCCTTATGGAGCAGACAGGGTGCATATGAATCAGGGGAAGGCTTCTGTGGTGCTTCGGGTTATTGGGAAGGGAAGAGTGGTGGTGCATGCATTTGCAGAAGGGTTACTGGAAGCGGATGCACAGGTAGTAGTGGAGGTGTAAACAGCACTCGCAGATTAGTGCAATGATGTAGTGGAAGCAGGCTGGAATAATGCCTGAAAACAGCCGGCGCCGCAGTATGGCGCCGGCTGTTTTATGTCACATTTTAGCTTGTTTGAATCAGACAATTTATCTAAACTCCTATTGACAAACTTGCATACAAGTAGTATCATTATGATAATAAATCCAACAAAAAACCAAAAAAAATTGTAGATTATTTTGTTTTAATATACCAATCCTTTGGCAATATTAGATATTTTAAGAAGCCAGAGGATTTGTCCGTGGATACCCTGGTGTTTACCTCATCCCGACAGAATCCCGTTTGGGAATAGCTTGTGTAACAGCGTTAATTTTTGTGAGGCAATCTGCTTCACCAAGCTATAAATAAATTTATTTTAAGAAGGAGGGGAAGAATGAAAAAACAACAAGGACAGGGCCAGTACGTGCACAAGCGTACGACGCAGCAGACCATGGCCCAGGTGTGGAAGTGCAGATGGCTGTACCTGATGCTGCTTCCGGTAATTGTGTATTTCATTGTTTTCAAGTATGTCCCGATGTATGGAATCACCATCGCATTCCAGGACTACAACATTTTCAAGGGCATGTTCGGCAGTAAGTGGTGGGGATTTACCACATTCCAGAAGGTGTTCGCGGACGCTAATTTCTGGAGTGCCATCAAGAATACTTTGGTGCTGAACCTGATGACTTTGGCAATCAACTTCCCGCTCACAATCATCGTATCTCTGATGCTGAATGAGGTTGCGGGCATGAAGTTTAAGAAGCTTACCCAGAGTGTTCTGTATCTGCCCCACTTTATTTCCTGGGTGGTTGTTGCCGGTATTGCCACCAACCTGTTTACCCAGAATGACGGTACTATCAACAATATTATCTCTTCCATGGGAGGAAGCAAGATTCCTTTCTTAAGCAGCGAAGGCTGGTGGATGTTTACTTATGTTATCCTCCAGGTGTGGAAGGAGATTGGATGGGGAACCATCATTTATCTGGCGGCCCTTACAGGTGTGGATGAGTCTCTTTATGAGGCGGCTTACCTTGACGGGGCTACCAACCTTCAGAGAATCTGGTACATAACCCTTCCGATGATTAAGTCTGTTGTTGTGACCATGCTGATTCTTCAGATCTCCAAGATGATGACCATCGGCCTGGATGCGCCTTTGCTGTTAGGTAATGACAAGGTTATGGGGGTATCTGAGGTTATCAGTACCTATATCTACCGAATCGGTATCGTGAGAGCAAAATACAGCGATGCTACGGCTATCGGTTTGTTCCAGTCACTTGTTAACATTGCAATCCTGGTTCTGGCGGACTGGTTTGCGAAGCTGATCGGCGAAGAGGGAATCATCTAAGGAAGGAGGAAGAAAGATGGCACAAGAAGCAACTTCTACTATGAATAAAAAGAAGAATAAATTCACAATCGGAAAGTTCCTGAATTATTTTTTCCTGACAGTGCTTGCATTTATCTGTCTCTATCCTTTCCTGAATGTAGTTGCGTATTCGTTTTCCGGCTACAACGCGGTGTTGTCTGGAAAGGTTACCTTCTACCCGATTGATATCTCGTTAACTGCGTATCAGACCATTATGAAGAATTCCCAGATATGGAGTGCTATGTGGGTGACCATATTTACCACCATTATGGGTACGCTTATCGGTTTGATCTTAACCATCGCAGCGGCCTATGCGCTGTCCAGGGATTACCTTCCCGGCAAGGGGCTTCTGTCCGGACTGATTTTGTTTACCATGTATTTCAGCGGCGGTATCATCCCTACTTTCCTGGTGGTAAAGGGACTTGGCATGTATGACAGCCTGACTTCCCTGTTTATTCCCCAGGCAGTGAATGTGTTTAACTTTATCGTTATGAGAACCTTCTTCCGGCAGCTTCCTACGGAGTTGGAAGAGGCGGCAAGAATCGACGGGGCCAATGAGATGCAGATTCTGTTTAAGATTATTCTGCCGCTGTCTATTCCGATCATTGCCACCATCGGTTTGTTCTATGCGGTTAACTATTGGAACAGCTATTTTGACGCTTTGATTTATATTACATCTCCGGATAAATTTACATTGCAGCTTCGTCTGAGGAACCTGTTGTTTGCAGATGAGTTGGCCAATGCAGGGGGCAACGGAGAGGGTATCGGTACCCAGGTTATGTCTCAGTCTTTGAAGATGTGCTGTGTGGTTGTGGCTACTCTGCCGATTATCTGTGTATATCCGTGGCTGCAGAAGTATTTTGTAAAGGGCGTTATGCTTGGCTCTGTAAAGGGTTGATTTAAGTTTATCGCAGCGCAATGCTGTTAATAAATAAGGAAAAGGAGTAGAAAAGATGAAAAAAATTTTAGCATGTGTCTTGACAGCAGCTATGACGATGTCATTGCTGACAGCCTGCGGCGGCGGCTCAGGCGATTCTGGTAATGCAGGTGGTTCCGGCGGTTCAGGCGGATCCAGCAACGCCGGAAGCAGCAACGGGGGGGCAGAAAACTCTGGCGGTGGAAGTGGAAGCGAAAGCGGCGACAGCGGATACAAGACCACATACGGCGACAAGCAGTTTGACAATGTGACCATTACCGTTGAGTTGTTTGATCGAAGCAACGCTCCGGAGGGTAACACGATTCTTGACAATAAGTGGACCAAGTATGCTCAGGAACAGATGAACAAAGTGGGAATCAATCTGGAATTTATTGCAGTTCCCCGTTCTGACGAGATTACCAAGATGCAGACTATGATGGCTTCTGGTACGGCTCCGGATCTTACTCTGACTTATACATATTCTTATGCGGAGGATTATTACAGAGATGGCGGTATCTGGGATTTAAGCCCGTTTATTGACGGTGAGGATCAGGCTAAGAACTTGAAGGCTTATCTTGGTGAAGATGTTATTGATATCGGCCGCGGCGGTGATGTTCTGTATGGAATCGTTGCAAGACGTGCAACCACTGCTAACTCTAACTTATTTGTCCGCCAGGACTGGTTAGATGCATTGGGAATGGATACTCCTACTACTCCGGATGAACTGTATGATTTCCTGGAAGCCAGTGTAAAGAATAATCCGGATGGGTTAACCAACGTAATCGGCGGATATTTCTGGGGCCTTGAGTCCACCAGTACTGGTACCGGCTACAGAAACAATATGTCTATGGCTTTCTCACAGTTAGAGGGAGATCAGAAGCAGCTTGATATTGCAGATGGATTTGATTTCTACTGTGATCCTGGCTATAGAGAGTATGTCCGTTTCATGAATAAGTGCTACAACAACGGTGTTATGGATCAGGAATTCTACACCAATACTACAGAAACTTTTGTACAGAAGATTGTTAACAGCCAGCTGGCATTTTATGAGTCTAACGTAAACTACAATGTAGATCCCCTTAGAAATTCACCGGAGACTACGTTGAGAGAGAATACCCCAACTGCAAAGTTCGTGTCTATTCCTAACTTAAAGAATGTTCATGACGGAAAACAGTATGCAGATGCATATGCAGCAGGCGGATTGATCATCATGTGTCCGAAGACTGCATCGGAAGAGAAGGTTGAGGCTGCCATGACATACCTTGACTGGATGGCAACCACAGATGGCGGATTTGTACTGTATCACGGATTTGAGGATGAGAACTACAAACTGGATGACGAGGGAATCCCGATTGTTATTGATGCAGCTTACAATGCAACGGATAAGGACTGGATCCGTACCGATATGTTCTTAGTAGGAAACCAGGGATATTTTGCAACGGTTGATGATTTCAATAAGTGTACTGCTGCTGAGAATCCGATTTATTATGATGATGTAGTTGCAAACTATGAGAATTCTCTGGCTGGACAGATTATCCATAAGCCAACCTTCACATCAGAGAAGCAGACGGAGCTTACGGATGATTTCCTCCTTCTCAGATCCAAATATCAGGTACAGTGTATCACCTGTGCACCGGATCAGATGGATGCCATCTATGATGAGTGGATTGAGGAAGCGAAGAAGGCTGGTATCGAGGATGTTATTGCAGAGAGAACCGCTCATTTTGACGAGGTGTATGGAAGCTAAAAGTCTGAGGATGTTATTCGCGCTTGATTGCGAGAAAGCAGAATAAAACAAACTTTATGTGCCTGCTCCTGTTCTTCTGACATATTAAGCAGAAGAGGCAGAAGCAGGCATTTTTAAAGGATACAGAGTTTATTAAAAATAAAAATGCCGGTGAAGCTGCGGTTTTTACACGGCGGAATGGAGGAAATATGGCAGTAAGCGGTATGAACTATGCGCCGAAGGGAAAGGCGGAGGCAGTGGTAAAACCTGGCGAGTTTAAGATCGCTGCGGTTGCCCTGGATCATGGACATATCTATGGTATGTGCAACGGCCTGACAGAGGCAGGGGCAGAGGTGAAATGGGTGTATGACCCGGATCCGGAGAAGGTGAGGAAGTTCCAGGAAGCGTTTCCGGATGCTAAGGCTGCTTCCAGTGAAGCGGAAGTTCTGGCAGATCCGGAAGTGAAATTGGTATGCGGCGCTGCGGTAACCAGTGAGCGGTGTGCTTTGGGGCTTAGGGTTATGGAGGCAGGCAAGGATTATTTTACGGACAAGGCTCCTCTTACCACTTTAAAACAGCTGGAGCAGGCTAAGGAGATGGTGGCAAAGACAGGGAAAAAGTACATGGTTTACTACAGTGAACGAATCCATGTGGAGGCTGCTGTGTATGCCGGACAGTTGATTAAAGAGGGAGCCATCGGAAGGGTGATCCAGGTTTTGGGTATGGGCCCCCACAGAATCGGCGATCCCAAGGGCCGTCCGGACTGGTTCTTTGAGCAGGAAAAGTATGGCGGAATCTTGTGTGATATCGGAAGCCATCAGATTGAGCAGTTCCTGTATTTTGCGGATGTGAAGGATGCTACGGTGGTGAGAAGCCAGATTGCAAACTATGGACACAAGGATCATCCGGGCCTCAATGATTTTGGCGACTGTGTGCTGGTAGGGGACAATGGAACTACCATGTATTTCCGTGTGGACTGGTTTACGCCGGACGGGCTGGGAACCTGGGGGGACGGAAGAATGTTTATCCTGGGAACGGAAGGCTACATTGAGCTGCGGAAGTATATTAATGTGGGAACCGGGGATGGAACCAGCAACCATGTGTTCATGGTAAATAAAGAGGGCGAGCATCACTATGAAGTGACTGGAAAGGTAGGATTTCCGTATTTTGGCCAGCTGATTCTGGACTGTATCAACCGTACGGAGAATGCTATGACACAGGAACATGCGTTTAAGGCGGCGGAGCTGTGTGTAAAGGCGCAGATGCAGGCAAGCATTTTGGAGTAGGGCTGGCTGAGGGCAGCAATTGTAAAACTGGAGATGGAATCGCTTCGAAAAGCAGCATGGTTTGTATGGAGGGTATATGCTTGTTTTGGAAAGGCTTCATGGGGAAGGGGCAAGGGAATATGTTCTGCGGGTATTGAAAAAGAATATTATTGAATGTGTTCTGAAGCCTGGTGAGATGCTATCGGAGAATACGTTGACAGAGGAGCTTCATGTCTCCAGGACTCCGGTTCGGGAGGCGCTGGTGGAAATGTCAAAGATCGATCTGATAGAAGTATTGCCCAAGAGGGGAAGCCGTGTCACAAAAATTGATTATGCTTTGGTGGAGGAGTCTAATTTTGCCAGAAAGGTTTTGGAGAAGGCGATCGTAGAGATCTGCTGTGAGCTGGGTGAACTGCCGGATCTGGGGGAGATGGAGGAGAATATCCGGCTTCAGAAGCAGTATCTCCATGCCTCCAATCAGGGCCGGCTTCTGGAATTGGATGATGAGTTTCACCGTCTGCTGTTTAAGCTGGCGGGGAAGCAGCATGTCTATGAGTATCTGGAGGATATCCGGATTCCATTTGACCGTATCCGGTATCTGTCTCTCCTGGTTATTGTGGATCTTCAGACCGTCAATGACCATATTGAGATTTTAAATGCTGTCCGGACTCATAATAAGGAGATGGCTTTTTCTGTTATGGACAAACATTTATCTCGGTACTTGTATGACAAGTCGGCGATCGTGAGACGGTTTCCGGATTATATTATTTAACCATATAATGTATTGACAGGGGAATGGAAACTGCATTTTATTTTAAGGTGCGCCGCAGCGCAGGAAGGAGAATTATGTTAAAGGCAGCAATTGTTGGTACGGGTAATATTGCCCCTCAGCATGTGAAAGGGCTTTTGGAGTTTCCGGAGCGTGTGAAGATTGTGGCTCTCTGTGATATTTATCCGGAAAAGGCAGAGAAGATGAAGGAGAAATATCAGCTGGATTGCCAGGTGTTTGATGACCATCAGAAGATGATTGAGGCGATGCCGGACATTGATATTGTACATGTGTGTACTCCGCCTTATGTTCATGCGGAGATTGCCATTCATTCCATGGATGCAGGGATGAATGTGGTGGTTGAGAAGCCTATGGCTACCTGCCTGGCGGAGTGTGACGCCATGCTGGAGGCGGAGGAGAGGAATCATGTTACCATGGGATGCATTGCCCAGAACCGGTTCCGCAATTCTATCTATAAGCTGAAGAAGACTGCGGACAGCGGTCTGGCCGGAAAGATTGTCTGTGCTCATGTGAACTCTCTGTGGTGGAGAGGCCACTGTTATTATGACCTGTGGTGGAGAGGCCTGTGGGAAAAGGAGGGCGGCGGCCCTACCCTGAATCATGCGGTTCACCATATTGATATGATTAACTGGATTATGGGAGAGCTTCCCACGGAAGTTATGGCAATGCTGACCAATGTGATGCATGATAATTCTGAGGTGGAGGATCTGTCTCTGGCAGCTCTCCGCTACAGCAACAACAGCATCGCGGAGGTGACCAGCTCTGTGGTTCACCACGGTGAGGAGCAGGGGATTGTCCTTCAGTGTGCGGATGCCAAGATTGCAGCGCCGTGGGATATAAAGGCGGAGTTGACCAGGCCTAACGGATTCCCCATTGAAGAACGGAATCAGGAACTGATTGATAAGATAACGGAATTTTATAATGGCATTCCGGATCTGCCGTATGAGGGGCACACCGGAGAGATCGACAATTATCTGACGGCCCTTGAGACAGGCAGCAGGCCGATGATCACGGGGATTGACGGGAGAAAGACGGTGGAACTGATTACTGCCATTTATAAGGCCGGATGCAAGAAGATGCTGGTGGAACTGCCCATTGCCAAGGAGGATGAGTATTATACGTTTGAGGGGATCCTGAAGAATGCGGTTCATTTTTATAAGAAGGCTGCAGCTGTGGAGAATTTTGTGACTGAGGATATTACGGTTGGAAATTACAAATAAAGGTGACAGAAAGGAATAAAGGGCTCATGACGGATTTTGAGAAACAGGCCAGGGAATTGGTTGACAAGATGACCTTGGAGGAGAAAGCATCCCAGCTGAATTTTGATGCGCCGGCGATTCCCAGGCTGGGGATTCCCAGGTATCACTGGTGGAATGAGGCTCTTCACGGACTGGCGAGAGCAGGTACGGCTACCATGTTTCCACAGTCTATCGCTTTGGCGGCGATGTTTGATTCGGAGGAGATGGGGAAGATTGGGGACATTATCTCCACGGAGGCCAGGGCGAAATACAATGCGTATTCTTCGGAGGATGACAGGGATATCTATAAGGGACTGACGCTGTGGTCTCCCAACGTCAATATTTTCCGTGACCCCAGATGGGGAAGGGGCCATGAGACTTATGGGGAGGATCCGTATCTGACATCTGAACTGGGAGTGGCGTTTATAAAGGGGATTCAGGGCGACGGGAAGTACTTGAAGGCAGCGGCCTGCGCCAAGCATTTTGCGGTACACAGCGGTCCGGAGGAGCTGCGCCATGAGTTTGATGCGGTGGTTTCGGACAAGGACCTGTGGGAGACGTATCTGCCGGCGTTTGAGGCGTGTGTGAAGGATGCCAAGGTAGAGGGGATCATGGGGGCCTACAATCGGACCAACGGAGAGCCTTGCTGTGGAAGTCAGTTTTTGATGAAGGATATCTTAAGGGGAAAATGGGGCTTTGAGGGGTATTATACGTCTGACTGCTGGGCCATCAAGGATTTCCACGAGAATCATCATGTGACGGATACTGCCACGGAATCAGCGGCGCTGGCCCTTAAGATGGGGTGTGACATCAACTGCGGCAATACGTACTTAAAGATCATGCAGGCGTACCAGGAGGGACTGGTGACGGAGGAGGACATTACGGAGGCTGCTGTACGGGCTATGCGTACCAGATTCAGGCTGGGGCTTTTTGCGGATGACTGTGAGTATGACTCTATCTCTTATGAGGAGATTGCCAGCAGGGAGCACAGGCAGGCAGCAATTGAAGCGGCGGAAAAATCGGTGGTTCTTCTGAAGAATGACGGGATTTTGCCTCTTGACAAGGGCATGGAGATGCTGGCGGTGATCGGTCCCAATGCAGACAGCAGGTGGCCTCTCATCGGCAATTATCACGGCACGGCTCCCAGATACATTACTGTGCTGGAAGGAATCGAGATGGTGGCGGAGAATATCCGGATTCATTATTCGGAAGGATGTCATACCATGAAAGACCGGGTGGAAGAGCTGGCTCTTCCGGATGACCGGATATCTGAGGCGGTGTACGCTGCGAAAAAGGCTGGAAAGGCCATCGTCTGTGTGGGGCTGGATGAGCGCTATGAAGGGGAACAGCATGACGTGGGAAACCGGTTTGATGAGACCAGTATGGCGGATAAGCCTACCACAGCCTTACCGGACAGCCAGATTCGTCTTCTGAATGCGTTGATTGAGACAGGCGCGGATCTGGTGGTGGTGAATATGACAGGAAGCGCGGTGGAATTGAAATGGCTTCAGGAAGCGCCCAATGTAAAGGCTATCCTTCAGGGATGGTATCCAGGGGCGGAAGGAGGATTGGCCATTGCCAGGATTTTGTTCGGTGATGTGAATCCTTCCGGGAAACTGCCGGTTACTTTCTATGCCTCTGCTGAGGGGATGCCGTCTATCACGGATTATTCCATGAAGGGAAGGACATACCGGTATCTGGAGACAGTGCCTATGTATCCTTTTGGATATGGGTTAAGTTATACTACATTTGCGTATTCGGATCTTGGGGCAGAGGTGCAGGAAGACGGCGTGAAGGTGAGGGTGACGGTTGAGAACACCGGAGCGGTGGACGGAGACGAGGTGACAGAAGTTTATGTTAAGGATACCCAGTCCCGGTTCGAGGTGAGAAACCATCATCTGGCGGCGTTTAAGAGATTTCATCTGAAGGCAGGCGAGAAGCAGACCATAGAGCTGTTGATTCCCGAGAAACAGTTTATGGTAGTCAATGACCAGGGAATGCGGATAAAAGACGGTTCCCGGTTTGCCCTGTATGTGGGAGGAACCCAGCCGGATTTAAGAAGCGAGGAACTGACCGGGCAGAGGCCTCTTGAGACGGTGATACAGTATTGACAGAGAAAACCCCTGGCGGTACATGCTTTGATGGGCATGTGCTGCCAGGGGTTTTGTGTATCTGTGTTACTTTCCCGGAAAAACGGACTGGAAAGACAATGTAGAAAGGCTTCTCTTAGCATATCTTAGATCGCAGGGCTTCCACTTGTGCCTGTGCGCGCAGCAGGCTTTCTTTTGGCGTGCTGATATGGAAGAGAGCATTTTTGATGGAGATTCCAAGGATATTTTCCAGTTCATGTTCACTTAAGTATGCAGGCACTGTCCGCATGACAGCGTTGGCATAGTTGGCCGGGACAATGGACAGCCAGGGATAGAGGTTTAGTAGATCCTCATTCTGATAAACATTACGGCAGGGGGAAAGGCCTCCTAACAGGGTGAATGGCACGCTGATATGGGGGCTGCATGCCCAGCGGATAAACTCCAGGGCGGCCTCTTTCTTTTGGCTGGCGGCAGCGATCCCCAGGACACCGCCACCCAGCAGGGGCTTGCCGCCAGGGATGGAAGCATAGCCGATCCGCCCGGCAATCCTGGATTTGCGCAGGTTTGTAATGTTGGAGACATGGTTGATGAACATGTTTAACATAGCGGTTTTGCCGCTTGTGAACTGCGCGATGGAATCACTCCACCATCCGCCTGGGGGAACGCAATAGGCATCTCTGGCAAGGGATAAGTAGATGTCTAATGCCCTGTAGGCGATGGGGGAGGAGAGGCACGGGGATCCATCTGTGTCAAAAAGACTGCCGCCTAAGGAAAAGAGGATGGGCAGGAATTCGCAGACGATGCCGCTGACTGTCCCCTGGACAACGGAAATCCCATAGTCTGTGGGGGCGTTGGGATTCACATTTCGGGAAAAGAAACGGGATAACCGTGCAAACGCATCGTACTCTGTGGGGATAGAGAGATTATCATGGTTGGTTTCATAATAACTGCGGCGGATTTTTGCGTCGTCAAACAGATCTCTCCGGTAGAAAAAGAGTTGGACATTGGGGGTGAAAGGAAAGCTGTAGATCATCCCGTCTACCATCGAAAAAGGTTGGCGTACTTCTTCCAACATAGGCTCTAGTATCTCCCTTGCCTCTGGAGAATCAGGGGTAAAAGGCACAAGCATCTGCTTTGCGAGGGCGGAGAGCCACACGATATCCATGCGGATCACATCATACAGGCCGGAATTTCCCATCTCACAGATCGTTTGGTAGAGTTCCTGGTAAGGGAAGACAGCAAATTGCACTTCGATTCCTGTTGCCGCTGTAAAGTCTGGCAAGAGCTTTTTAAGAGCCTGGGTGTCCGGGCCGTCCAACATCATCACGTTCAATTTTGTTTTCGGGAATTGTCTGGACACATAGTGAATCTGGGGAGAGCGTGGGGCTAGCAGGATATAGCGAGGGGCATCTTGGCTCAATGCCATCTCGCAGGCTTTTGCAGCAAGCTGTTTCCAATTGAGTTCGACGCGGTTGATCTCATCGTACCCGGGAACCAGGTGCGTGGCTGTAAACGTAATGATCTTAGTGGCTCTCGGTACCTGGCAAAACTGGGCAGCCTTAAGATAGTTTTCCACAAAGACCGGATTGGTCGTTATGACTGCGTCTGGAACTGCGTCCTTGTCCAAGGAGGCAAAGGCAGCAATCAGAGTGTTTGCTGAATCTGTCTGGAAACTTTGTATTTGGGCCTGAGGCAGCCTGGCCTTAAGCGCGTTTAGAAAAGAACTTTCATTTCGGTGGATGAAAAGTCCGGTAATAACAGTGAGATTGTGAAGCTGCTTTGGGAGACAGTTGATGGTAGCTTCTGCCAAGGCATCGATATCAAAACCGATGAAGCCATCTGCATTTTCGGCATCTCGCTCCAGATAAATGAGGCGTGTGCCGCTCCGTTTTAAAAGAAACTGAGCCTCGCTGCCATTGGGCTGGCATGTGACAAGGAGGATGCACTGGACACGTTTGCCAGCAAGTTCTGTGAGAGCGGCCTCTTCCTGAGCAGGGATATCAGAAGTCAGGTACAGCAGACAAGGGCATCCGCGTTCCCATAGCATCTCGGAAAGGGCGGTATAAAGGATGGCATAGTGCTGATCGATAAGATTAGGCAGGACAATGCCAATGGAACGGTCAAATTCCTGGCGCAATTGCTTTCCCCTGTCATTAATGCTGTAGCCCAGCTGCCTGGCAGCTTCCTCTACCTTTAGTATTTTCTTCATGCTGACATTTCCCCGTCCGTTTAGAACGTTGGAAACGGTACCGTGGGAGACACCTGCCAGCTGTGCAATATCTTTGATTGTGGCCATAGTTCGGTCTCTTTCCTTCCTGATTCTTCCTATATTTAAGTATTATAGCATAGGATAAAAATTTGCGCAAATAATTTAAACGTACCAAAAAATATTATGAATAGAATCGTTGGATTTTGTATGATTTACCTGTAATTACAAAAGTATAATTGTTAAATTTTGCCAATAATCAGATAAAAACTAAAAATAATTTTGATTGCAATAATTGACACGTTCCAAAAAATGTGATAAAATACATCTATCAACTAAAAACAAGAATTCTAAGAAGGAGAAAAAAGATGAAACGAGTATTTGCAATGGCTTTATGTCTATCCTTGGTGACAGTCTCTCTCTTTGGATGCAACAACGGTGGAGGAGCCCAGGAACATGCTTCTGGAAGCGAAACGGCAGCAGAGTCAGTTCCTGCCAATGAGCCAGCGGCAGAGATGGCGGAGGAGGAAGTTACCCTGACAGTGATGAATGTAATTAGTGGTGATAATGTGACCTATAATGAACTGCTTGCGGACTTTGCAGCCCAGTATCCAAACATTAAAATAGAACATATCAGTACAGTCAACGCGGAATTAAAAAAGCAGATCAAGATCGACATGTTAGCGGGAGAATTGCCGGATGTTTTGATGTTTGATAATCCAGACTTTGCGTCCTTTGCCGCCAGTGGATATCTGATGGATATCACAGATCAGGTTGAACAATGGGAAGAAAAGCCCCATTACTGGCAGGCGACGATAGATGCTGTGACTTTCAACAATCGCATCTATGGGCTTCCATGGGAGTGCAATGGTCTGGGGCTTTGGTACAACAAAACCTTATTGGATGAACTGGGCTTTAATGTCCCCGAGACCTGGGACGAAGTGCTGGCCATCTGTGAAGCTGCCAAAACGAAAGGTTATTATGGTTTTGCAATGGCTGCGCCTGCCAGTGAGGTCGGAACGTTCCAGTTTATCCCCTGGCTGTATGCTGCAGGGGGTTCTATCGAGAAGCTGGATACTCCGGAAGCGGAAAAAGCCTTGAGCTTTTTGTCTGACCTGATACAAGAAGGATATATGAGCAAGGAAGTACTGGGCTATTCCCATGGCGACTTGACCAAGGTCTTCCAGGGAGGCAACATTGTGATGATGGAAAATGGATCCTGGGTTGGCAGCAATCTGAAAGATGGGTGTTCTTTTGAATACGGCGTGACCACACTGCCTGTGATCAAGGCTGGGGATACGCCAACCAACTGTCTGGGCGGATACCACATTGGGATTTCAGCAGACTGCCAACATCCCCAGGAAGCTTTGGCCTATCTGAAGTTTATGAGCAGTGCCCAGTCTAACCTGATCTGGTGTAAGGGGGCAGGCTTGCTGCCAACAAACGAGGAAACTGCTAAAGATCCGATTTTTAGCGAAGATCCTTGGGATAAATTTCTTCCAGGATTACCTGGAGCGGTAGCTCGTGTCAATGCTTTCTGGCCGGAATTGTCCGTCAATGTCTACACCGCAGTTCAGTCTGCCCTGTCCGGGGAACAGACACCGGCAGAAGCGCTGGCGGGGGCAGAAGCGCTGAATGCAGACTATTGGGGGTTCTAAAATTGCCAGAGAAAGGGCTTTTCTATGAGGAAAAAAATTTCAGATCGTGAACCGTTTATGGCTTGGGCATTTCTGCTTCCGGCACTGATCTTTTTGGCCGCCTTCTGTATCTATCCTGTGGCTTATAATATTGTTATGGGTTTTCAAGACATGAACATGATGAATCTGCGCACGAAAAGTTATTCATTTGTGGGATTCAAACAGTATGTTGACCTTTTTAAAGATCCCACAGGCGTGTTTCCTAATTCCGTGCTGAATACCTTTAAATATACAATTTTCTCTATTATTTTTCAGTTCATTCTTGGTTTTGCGTTCGCATTGCTGTTCGCGAAGCAATTCCGTGGGGCCAGGATGATGCGTGCGCTTCTGATGCTTGTTTGGCTGTTGCCTGCTACAGTGACCGGACTTTTAGGGAAATTTATGTTTGCAGATAACGGGATTATTAATGGATGCCTGCGTAGTTTAGGCATCATACAAAACAATGTGGGATGGCTGGTAGAGAGAACCTCTGCGCTGAACTGCGCGATTTTGGTCAATATCTGGAAAGGCATACCCTATAATATGATGTTGCTTACTCCGGGGCTGCTCAACATACCGGGAGATATCTACGAGAGTGCCGCTATGGACGGAGCAGATAGCTGGCAGAAATTCGTTTACATGACCATGCCGATGATGAAACCGACCATGATGACCGTGGTAGTACTGGGCTTTATCAATACCTTCAAGGTATTTGACCTGATTTACGTGCTGACAGGCGGCGGTCCGGTGCAGTCAAGCGAGGTTCTGGCCAGTGTGGCTTACCGCTATTCCTTTACCAGTGGAGATTTCAGCAGGGGGGCGGCCTCAGCAAACATTTTGTTCGTGATCCTGCTTCTGGTATCCATGTATTATCTGAAGTTTGTAAAGACGGATACGGAGGTGATGTGATGAATGCCAGCAGACGGAAAGTATTCTGGTTTGTCTTTTCCCTTATGTTATGTATGGCGTTTTTATTTCCGATTTACTGGATGGTGACAGCTTCCATGAAGACGGACGGGGAAATTTTCAGCTCCCAGAGTTCCTTGTTTCCCAAGTCGGTGAACTTGGACAATTACATTGCGATTTTTCAGACGCAGAAAAGTGTGGGACGTAGTTTTGTGAACAGCATCATCAATGCAGTATTTACCATGATGCTTTGCCTGATTCTTGCGATTCCCGCTGCATATAGTGTGGCGAGGTTCCGCTTTCAAGCAAAAAAGGCTGTGTTGCTGCTATTTCTGGTGGCCCAGATGTTGCCGCCCACATTAACCTTAACTCCCTTGTTCATCATGTTCAGTAGTTTGAAACTGACCAACACGATTTTTTCCGTGGTGTTGGCTTGCGCAGCCAGTTCCATTCCCTTTTCTGTGATGATCATGCGTCCTTATTTTCTGGCCATACCGAAAGAACTGGAGGAGGCGGCGATTATCGACGGCTGTTCGCGGTTCGGAACTTTCTGGAGGATCATCCTGCCGGTCTCCAAGTCCGGGATTATTACGGTGGCAGTATTCGCCTTTGTCGCCGGTTGGAACAACCTGGCCTATCCCATGACCTTTATCCAGAATTCCAACGCCTGGCCGGCGACAGCGGGACTGTACGCGTTCAACAATGAGTATGGGCTGCAGTGGAATATGGTGATGACCTATGCCATGATTTTGCTGTTCCCTCTGCTTTTGATGTTTATCTTCTTGCAGAAATATATGGTGCCGGGACAGACAGACGGTGCGATGAAAGGATAATAGCAATGAAAATGAGAAAAAAAGTACAGATTGCATCCCACAGAGGATACTTTGGAGGAAATATTGTGGAGAATACACTGCCTGCCTTTGAGGCGGCGATCCGGGCAGGTGCGGATATTGTGGAGACAGATATCCATATCACAAAGGATAATGTGATGATATTGTTTCATGACCCCTCGCCCATGCGGCTTCTGGGGCTTCCGGGAAAGGTGGAGGATTACAGCCTGGAAGAACTTCGGGCACACCGGCTCAAAAATGTGATTGGCAATGCATCAAACTGTAAAATCAATACCCTGGAAGAATTGTTAACAGCACTCAAAGGGCGTTGCATGATCAACCTGGATCAGTGTTGGCACTTTATCGATCAGGTTTATGATGCGGTGGCCGCTCATCAGATGGAAGATCAGGCACTGATAAAGGGGCGAGTACCCTACGATGAAGTGGTGGAGTGGATCGCCAGCCGGGGATGGAAACCGAAATTCATCCCCATCATTACCTGCGATAGGGAAATCAGGCACTTCAAAGCCTTGCCGAAAGAATTGAATATTCCGCAGGTAGAGGTCTTTCTTCGACATGAAGATGATGAAGTGATTTCCAGAGAGTTTGTGGAGTCTTTAGATGAGCGGGGGATTCAACTGTGGGTCAACGCCCTTTCCCTTGGCAACGGGGATGATATGTCCGCCCATCACGACGACGATCTTTCGGTTGCCAGTTCTCCAGATGAAGGGTGGGGCTGGCTGATTCGGCACGGCGTGGGCGTGATCCAGACGGATTGGCCGTCGGAACTGAGAAAATATTTGGATACTCTGGGGGTATGAGCATGTTTCTGATTTCTGACCTGGATGGGACGTTATTGGATAGGAACAAAAAGATCCCTTCCAATGCGCTGGATGCTGTGAGGCGCTTTGTGAATCAGGGTGGGCTTTTTACTGTGGCGACTGGACGCACGGAAGACACTTGCAGACTGGCAACGGATATCCTGCCGATAAACGCGCCGGTCATTCTCTACAATGGTGCGGCTGTCATGGAGTTGAAGACCAAGCAGGTGATCTATCAACGTACGCTGGATGGAAAAGCGTTCCGTCCTATGGTGCGGGAGTTGATGGAGCGTTTTCCGGATATTTGCGTGGAACTGTTTGCTTACGGGCCTCTGGTGCTTGTCAATCAGGAAGCAAAGGTCGACCCTTATATCCTGCGGGAACACCAGCCGTATCGATACCAGAAGCTGGAGGAGACTCCAAAGGAGTGGTTAAAAATCATGCTGTCTGCACCCCACGGCCGGCTTCTGGAGGCAGAACGATTCCTGGAGGGATGGTGGCCGCGCCTGCCTGGCTGCCACGGCTTTTATTCCGCAGAATATTATTATGAGATCATTGACAGGGGATGCTCCAAAGGAGATTGTGCCAGGTTCCTTGGAAGTTACTTGGGTATCCCGCAGGAGGAATTCGCTGCTATCGGGGATCATCTGAACGACATTGAAATTTTGCGCTGGGCAAACTATGCCTATGCACCAAGGAATGCAAGGCCGGAGGTCAAAGAGGTGGCACAGGTTCTGGCGCGGACGAACGAGGAAGGGGCCATCTGTGAGGCGATTGACGATTTGCTTTTGTCAAAGATAAATATCCATAATTGAATATCGGATTGAAAAATAACTCTATGACGCTTTGACATAGTGATGCATAGAGTTATTTTATGTCTAAAACGGGTATAAACAAACGGTGTTTGGAAGAAAAGAGGGAATTATGAAAAGGGCAATTATAGAATCAGGAAACAGACAACAAAAAATGCGTCTGATAGGAATCGAACCTACGCACGCGGCTCCGGAGGCCACTGCTCTATCCACTGAGCTACAGACGCATCTTCTATATCATACTATAATCTGTCCAAGTGTGCAAGCAAAATTTTTGACTTTTTTCAGAACTTTTTTCTCAATCCTTTCCACAACGTTTTCTGTCTGAGTGGAAAACGTTTTCTGCAATTTCTGCAAACTCTAAAATTCTATTGCCCTACAACACCCCATGAGCTATAATATGTCCAAAAGCTTATAATATGGCAGGAGGGAAAGGGTTATGGTATTTGTTCCGGATGACAGGCTGAAAAAGAAGATGACAAAGAAGGGCAGCGTATTACGGTACATGTATAGCGTGGCAGGGGCAGGGAAGGGGCTGGTGGCCGCTGGCGCTATGCTCATTGGAATCGGCATCTTATTGGCCGTGGCATTGTACGGGGTCATAGGAGTGGAAAAAGCGGTCGTGACAGCGCTGGTGATCATTGTCCCCAGTATTTTCCTGGTAGCGTTGGGAGTCTACATGCAGGACAAAAAGGAGCGGGGCTGGGTGGAGGCCTATAAGATCACTGGCCTTGGAGAGCAGGAGATCTATCAGGCGGCTCAGGAGTTTTTACAGCCGGGAACCGTGCTCTTTTCCCTGGAAAAGGGGAAAGATACCAACAGCTTAAAGAAGATGGGATTCATCACAACGAACTATATTAAGTTTCCGGGACTTAAGCCCTGTGTATTCCGTCTTGACGATATGGTGGCATGTTTTTATACGGAGAAATATCTCTGCCAGGACGGAGGATATGACAGGGCATTGGTTGCCTATCCCCTGAACGGTGAGTGGGGATTCATGCAGGACAGCCCGCCCAAGAAGGCCAGTCTGGAGATTGTAAAAGCCATAGGAGAACGCAATCCCAAGATTATTACGGATCATCATTTTATGTACGAGGGAGTCCAGTACGATGCTGTCAGAGGGCTTGATCAGGTAATTGCCCTCCACAAACGAGTTTACGGAAGGAGTTAGAACATATGGATGTTGTAAAAATGACCGAATTAACATGCCCATCCTGTTGGGGAAAGCTGGAGGTTGACAGGCAGAATCCCAATATAGAAGAGTGCCTGGAGTGCCATACCCGATATGCTATGCAGTGGAAAGTTTCACCGGAGACTGGCAAGGAAGAGCTTCATCTCCAGGCCATACCAAAAAGGATTGAGTATGAGCCGATACAAAAGAAGGAGCCCAAAAAGACCGGTTGGGAGCCCTATGGCTGGAAGCGGGGCGTGGCTCTGGTGATTCTGTTCTTTGTGCTTATGGGAATCATGTATGGGCCTAAGATATACCGGCGGTATCAGATGGATCATGGAGGAATCGTTGCAGAGACGGAGAGTGACGCTGGAGCAGGGAGAACGCCATGAACGTATCGGATTTTAATTTTGAATTACCCCAGGAACTGATCGCTCAAGACCCGCTGGAGGACCGTTCATCGTCCCGGCTTTTGGTGCTTGACAAGACAGACGGGACATTGGAACACCGGAGATTTCCAGATATTCTTTCTTATCTGAAAGAGGGGGACTGTCTGGTGATCAATGATACCAAGGTCATCCCGGCCCGGTTGTTTGGCGTAAAGGAGGATACTCAGGCCAAGATAGAAGTACTCCTCTTAAAGAGAATAGAAGAACATGTATGGGAAACACTGGTAAAGCCAGGAAAAAAGGCAAAGCCAGGAACCGTGATCTCCTTTGGAGACGGACGTTTAAAGGGTACAGTCATGGATGTGGTGGAGGAAGGAAACCGGCTGATCCGATTTTCCTATGAGGGAATTTTTGAAGAGATCCTGGATCGGCTGGGGCAGATGCCCCTGCCTCCCTATATCACCCACCAGCTGAAGGACAAAAACCGTTACCAGACGGTCTATGCAAAACATGAAGGGTCTGCGGCGGCACCTACGGCAGGCCTTCATTTTACGAAGGAGTTGTTGGAACAGATTGAGGGCATGGGAGTCGCCATTGCCCGCGTGACCCTTCATGTGGGGCTGGGAACTTTCCGTCCGGTAAAGGTGGAGAATATACTGGATCATCATATGCACTCGGAGTTTTATATGGTGGATGAGGAAGAGGCTAAGAAGATCAACGATGCAAAGAAAAAGGGGGGCCGCATCATCTGTGTGGGAACCACCAGCTGCAGAACCATAGAATCTGCGGCGAAAGAAGACGGAACTGTAAAAGCAGGAAGCGGCTGGACAGAGATTTTTATCTATCCAGGGTATCAGTTCAAAGTTTTGGACTGCCTGATCACCAATTTCCACCTGCCTGAGTCTACCCTGGTTATGCTGGTTTCGGCCCTGGCCGGAAGAGAACATGTGTTAAACGCATATCAGGAGGCAATCAGGGAGAGATACCGGTTTTTTAGCTTTGGGGATGCGATGTTTATCCATTAAGGCCGCTTTCCTGGATTTGCAGCAGCGTAGGCTGACAGGACACCAATATGGAATAAAGGAACGAATGGAATAAAAATGACTGATCAAAGAAAAAATGATACGAAGCCCCAGGAAGATATGGAAATCCGGCTGAATAAATTCTTAAGCGAACTTGGAATCTGCTCCAGGCGTGAGGCGGACAGCCTCATTGAAGAAGGGAAAGTACTGGTAGATGGAAAGGCGGCATCCAAAGGGATGAAAATTATTCCAGGGCAGAGAATTGTCTGTGATGGAACCGTCATAAGCGATGGAAAGCATCCGAAAGAAAAGCCCAGGCCAGTACTTCTTGCGGTCAACAAGCCAAAAGGTGTTGTCTGTACCACATCTAAGAAGGACAGGGCTATGAATCTTGTAGAACTGGTAAAATACCCGGAGAGGGTCTACCCTGTTGGAAGACTGGACAAAGATTCGGAAGGACTGATCCTGATGACCAACCAGGGGGACCTGGTCAACAAGATTATGCGCGCGTCCAATGTCCATGAGAAAGAGTATCTGGTGGTCATCGACAAACCGGTGACCAAAGAATTGATAAAGAATATGCGTGCCGGAGTGTGGTTGGAGGAATTGGGTGCGATGACCAGGCCTTGCGTGGTGGAATGCACAGGAAGGCAGGAATTTCGGATCGTGCTGACCCAGGGCTTAAACCGCCAAATCAGGCGGATGTGCCAGGCACTGCATTGTCATGTGACAGAGCTGAAGCGAGTCCGTGTAATGAATATTCAATTGGGAAACCTGATGACAGGAACCTATCGGAGAGTTACCGGGGAGGAGTACAACAAATTGCTGGAGATGTTGGAGCATTCTACCAGCCAGCCTAACAGAAAAAACCAGAATCAGGCCAGTCGGCCATCGGCTAACAATCTGGCTGAGAAGAAATCCATGGAGAGAAAGCCAGGGGCAAAAAGGCAGCCTCGGAAATGAAATCAGGCCGCAAAAAGGAGTGTTAGATATGGAAGAGAATACGATTGCCAAGATGAAGGAGCTGGTGTCCTCCCTTTCCCAGGCAGCCAAAGCCTATTATCAGGAAAGCCGGGAAATTATGAGTAACCTGGAATATGACAGATTATATGATGAGCTGGTTGCTCTGGAGAAAGAGACCGGGGTAGTCCTGGCTGGAAGCCCTACCCAGAAAGTAGGATATGAGATTTTAAGTGAGCTGCCCAAAGAGCCTCATCCTGCTCCTATGCTGTCTCTGGACAAGACCAAGGACGTATCTGCCTTGCAGGAGTGGCTGGGAGAGAAGGAAGGTCTTCTGTCCTGGAAACTGGATGGCCTTACGGTGGTATTAACCTATGAAGGGGGGACGCTAAAGAAAGCAGTAACCCGGGGAAATGGGGAGATTGGGGAGGTTATCACAGGCAATGCCAGGACATTTGAGAATATCCCGTTTCAGATCGCTTATACAGGACAGCTGATCCTTCGGGGAGAGGCAATCATCCGCTACTCGGATTTTCAGAAGATGAATGATGAGATCGAAGACGTGGATGCCAAGTATAAGAATCCCAGAAATTTGTGTTCCGGTTCGGTGCGCCAGCTAAACAGCCAGATCACGGCACAGCGCCATGTAAACTGTATGATTTTCGCGCTGGTTCAGGCAGATGGAGTGGATTTTCAAAATTCCAGAAGCCGTCAGTTTGCCTGGTTGGAATCACAGGGATTCGAGGTGGTAGAGCATCAGATGGTGACCGCCGCCAATCTTCCAGAATCCGTAAGATCCTTTGCAGATGCCATAGAAACTTATGACATCCCGTCGGATGGATTGGTATTGACCTTTGAAGATATTGCCTACGGAGAATCGCTGGGACGGACAGCCAAATTCCCACGCAATTCCATTGCCTTTAAATGGGCGGATGAGATAAAGGAGACGACTTGCTCCTATATAGAATGGAGCCCGTCGCGGACAGGGCTGATCAACCCGGTAGCCGTGTTCCAGCCAGTTGAGTTAGAAGGAACCACGGTAAGCCGGGCCAGCGTCCACAATATCAATATCATGGAAGGGCTGGAGTTGGGAGAGGGGGATCGGATTACGGTCTATAAAGCCAATATGATTATTCCTCAGATTGCTGACAATCTTACAAGAAGCGGTGTAAAGCATATTCCGGAACATTGTCCAGTCTGCGGAGGGGAGACCAGAATTCAGCAGATCAACGATGTGAAAGCCCTGTACTGCACCAACCCCGACTGTCAGGCCAAGAAGATAAAAAGCTTTACTCTTCTAGTAAGCCGGGATGCGTTAAACATTGAAGGGTTGTCGGAGGCCACCCTGGAGAAATTTATCGGCGCAGGCTTTATCAAAGAATATGGGGATATCTTTCATCTGGACCGCCATAAGGAAGCTATCGTCTCCATGGAGGGCTTTGGCGAGAAATCCTATGAGAACCTGATGCGGGCGGTGAAGCAGGCTTCCCACACGACAGCGGTCAGGGTCATCTACGGCTTAGGCGTTGCCGGCATTGGGCTGGCCAATGCCAAGATGTTGTGCCGCCATTTCAAGTACGATTTTCAGGCTATGGAGAATGCAAAGGTGGAAGAATTGATTGAGATTGACGGGATCGGAAGCGTCTTGGCCGAAACGTGGTGCCAGTATTTTGCATCTGAGAAGAATCGGGGAGTGGTGTCCCGGCTTTTGGCAGAATTGGATATTGAGAAAGTAGAAGAGACAGAGGAGGAGAAGATCTTTGACGGAATGACCTTTGTTATTACCGGCTCTCTTACACATTTTTCAAATCGGAAGGAGCTTCAGGAGCTGATCGAATCCAAAGGCGGGAAAGCGGCAGGAAGTGTCTCAGCCAAGACATCGTATCTGATCAACAATGATGTGAAGTCTGCTTCCTCGAAAAACAAAAAAGCCAGGGAACTGGGAATTCCTATTTTGTCGGAAGAAGATTTTATAAAGCTGCTGGAGGAAGGAAGGTTTACGGAGGAAACCGATCATGCCAATTAAAATACAAAAAGATCTGCCGGCAAAGGCCGTGCTGGAATCAGAAAATATTTTCGTCATGGATGAAGAGCGGGCTATGAGCCAGGACATCCGCCCGTTGGAGATTCTGATTTTGAATCTGATGCCGGTGAAGGAGGAGACAGAGACCCAGCTTTTGCGGGCTCTGTCCAATACGCCACTGCAGATTGACTGTACATTTCTGATGCTGTCCAGCCACGTGTCTAAGAACACGTCGGCCAGCCATATCAACAAGTTTTATGTGACTTTTGAGGAGATCCGAAGGAAAAAGTATGATGGAATGATCATCACTGGTGCGCCGGTGGAAATGTTGGACTACAGAGAAGTCACTTACTGGGATGAACTGGCTGGGATTATGGAATGGACCAAAGCCCATGTGACATCCACTCTTCATATCTGTTGGGGAGCCCAGGCTGGGCTGTACTACCATTATGGGATTCCAAAGTATATGAGGGATAAGAAGTTAAGCGGAATATACAGTCACAAGGTGCTTCACCACAAGGTTCCGCTGACAAGGAGTATGGACGATTTCATCATGGCTCCCCATTCCCGATATACCGAGGTGCGGCGGGAAGATGTGGAGAAGCACCCGGAACTTCAGATTCTGGCGGAATCCGGGGAGGCAGGCTTGTTTCTGATCATGAGCCGTGATGGCAGGCAGATCTTCGTCCAGGGCCATCCGGAGTATGACAGGATGACCCTCAACAATGAGTACCACCGGGATCTGGGAAAAGGATTGAATCCGGAGATTCCCTGTAATTACTACGAGAATGACGATCCCTTTGCCAAACCGGTGCTCTGCTGGAGAAATATGGCTAATACCCTTTACAGCAATTGGCTGAATTATTATGTATATCAGGTGACACCATATAATCTGGAGAAAGAATAGGTTAGCATAGTGAGCCAATGTCACTTAGTTAGGTCCGCCAAGTGAGGGACTTATGTTATCTCAGAGGGTTAAGTGCTGTCTAAATGGCATTTGGGAGTGAACAGTCACAAAAACGCAATAAACTAAGGACAGAAAAGGACGAATCAAGTTGAAAATAAAGGAGTTATCTTGTATAATAAGATTACAATGATGCAGGGCAAAAAGCCTGGCAAAAGAGACGAGGAGGATTGATTACCATGAAAATGACGTTTCGGTGGTATGGGGAGAACAGTGATTCTGTTACACTGAAGCAGATCAAGCAGATTCCGGGGATGAGTGGCCTGATGGGCCTTTTGGACTACAAGGCGGCCGGAGAGGTCTGGACAGAGGAAGAGATCAAGGAGTATGTGGATCAGGTGCATGGGGCAGGCCTGGAGTGTGAGGTTATCGAGAGTGTGAATGTCCATGAGGATATCAAGATGGGCCTTCCCAGCAGAGACGAGTATATCAAGAACTATATCACAACCATCCGCAATCTGGCCAAGTACGGGGTGAAGGTGATTGTGTACAATTTCATGCCGGTATTCGACTGGCTGCGTACGGATCTGGCACGGGTGATTGAGGAAGACGGTTCCAACAGCTTATACTTTGACGAGAAAGAGCTGGGCAGCATGACTCCTCTGGATATTGTGAAGAAGACTGCAGAGGACAGCAACGGCTTTACCCTTCCGGGATGGGAGCCGGAGCGTCTGGCGGAGTTGGAGAAGACCTTAAAACAGTATGAAGGAATCACTCCGGACATGCTTCGGGAGAATTATAAGTATTTCCTGGATGCCATCATTCCGGTATGTGAGGAAGTAGGCATAAAGATGGCTGTTCATCCGGACGATCCGGCATGGCCGATCTTCGGGCTTCCCCGCATTTCTCACAGCCAGGAAGATTTTGACAAGATTGTGGCTCTTCACGATTCACCGGCCAATGCCCTGTGCCTGTGTACCGGTTCCTTAGGCTCCAACCCAGAGAATGATATCCCTTCGATTATCCGCCACTTCGGTGAGATGGACAGGATTGCATGTCTGCATATCCGCAATGTGAAGTATTTAGGTTACCGCTGCTTCCGTGAGGCAGCCCATCTGTCTTCCACAGGCGATCTGGATCTGTTCCAGATTGTGAAGGCTGTGTATGAGACTTGTCCCCATGACATCTATGTACGTCCGGATCATGGAAGAATGATCTGGGACGAGGTAGGCCGTCCAGGCTATGGCCTGTATGACAGGGCGTTAGGCGCTGTGTATTTAAACGGTCTGTGGGAAGCCATTGACAAGATGAAGAAAGAGAACGCTTAAATTAAAAAGGGTCTGATACACTGCGGCGGTGTATCAGGCCCTTTCATCGTATCTATCAAGTTATTCAAAAAAATCTTTATTGGCGAACAAGGTGACATGTCTCACAAATTCCTCCACAGTATAGTCATCTGCATATTCCAGATAACACTTTGCGGTGCTGATATAGAAATCTGCCAGAAGATAGGTGAAGACAGGGGGAGATATTTTAGGATGCATGCCATTGGCTTCGGATGTCTTCAGCTTTTCCGTGAGAATCTGAATCAGGAAGGAACGGAGAATATCCATAAAGGTTCCATCTTTATTGATACAATAGATTTTAAAGTATTTCTGGCGGTTTTCTGCCATCTCTCCAATGATCTTCCGAAGAAACTGCCTGGCCAGTTCCGGATTCTGAAGATAGACCACATCCTCCGCCACGTCTGTTTCATCAAAAAAGGTCTGAAGGCAGTAGCAGAGCAGGTCATATTTGTCCTCAAAGTACCGATAAAACGTGGACCGGGGCACCATGGAGCGGCTGCAGATTTCTGTTAGAGTGACTTTTTCAAAAGGGATTTCAGTCAGAAGCGTAAAAAAGCCCATGCGCAGCAACATATAGGTACGGCGGGTCGATATTTTTTCTTTCTTTTCCTCAGTGGTGCTCAAACCAATTCTCCTTTTATGTATCATAATGTACAACTTTTGGAAATCTGTCTCATTTGAAACAGATACAAAAAATTGATTCTTGCGTATTTTACCACAAATAGTCATAATATGGCAAGTAAGAAACAGGAAAAGGAGAGAAAAAATAGCAAGATGGAAGACAGGAAAAAACCAGAGAATTTCATGATGAAGCTGGCGGCCTTTATTGTGAACAAGAGGAAGGCCTTTATTGTTCTGTTTGCCCTGGCCTGTATTTACAGTGCGGTGTCCATCTCCAAGGTAGGTGTTGTCAATGATCTGACTGAATACCTTCCGGAGAGCACGGAGACAAGGCAGGGCCTGGACATTATGAACGAAGAATTTACCACCTTCGGCTCAGCCACTGTGCTGGTCAGCAATATCACCTATGAGAAAGCATTGGAGTTGGCTCATGAGATTGAGGAAATCCCAGGGATATCAGGGGTATCTTTCTACGATGAAGACAACAGCATGTACGAAAAGGATGAGATGTCTGACTATTATAAGGATGCCAGCGCTCTTTATACCATCACATTTGAAGAGGAGGAGGACACGGAACTGTCTCAGGCGGCTATGGCGCGGGTGCGAGAAAGTCTTGATGGGTATGTGTCCTATGTGTATACTACGGTAGATAAGGATGATGCGGCAGATTTGAAAAATGATATGAGCGTCATTGTGGTGATTGTTATATTCATCATTGTTTCCGTTCTGCTGTTTACCTCAAAAACTTACATGGAGATTGTGATTTTTCTGATGGTTTTTGGAGTGGCGGCTCTTCTAAACATGGGAACAAACTATTGGTTCGGAAGCATTTCTTTTGTGACCAATGCGGTGGGAACCGTACTTCAGCTTGCCCTTGCCATTGATTATGCCATCATCTTGTTCCATCGTTTTATGGAAGAGCGGGAGACCAAAGAGACCATGGAAGCCATCACAGTGGCGTTAAGCAAAGCCATTCCGGAGATTTCTTCCAGCAGTTTAACCACAGTATCCGGTCTGGTAGCGTTAATGTTTATGCAGTTTGGAATCGGTTTGGATTTGGGAAGCGTACTTACCAAGGCAATCATCATAAGCCTGCTGACCGTATTCTTGTTTATGCCGGCACTGATTGTCATGTTCTCGAAAGCCATTGACCGAACCGGCCACCGCAACTTCGTACCTACCATCAATCTGTGGGGGAAGATTGTGGTGAAGCTGCGGTATGTTACAATTCCGGTGTTCCTGGTGATTGTAGGAGCCGGGGCTTATTTTTCCGGAAGATGTCCCTACATATACGATATTAACTCCATTGAGTCCAGCAAGAAGAATGAGTTTCTGGCATCCAAGGAGCGGATTGAGCAGACTTTTGAAGTGACCAATACCATGGCGGTTGTGGTGCCAAAGGGAGACTACCAG
>CANDZL010000030.1:0-39565 GCA_947425205.1 uncultured Hungatella sp.
ATGAGCAGATCAGGAAGCTGGAGGCATGTGCAAAGAAGACAGCGGTTCTTCGTTCTGCCAATATGTCACTGGGAGTGAACCTTCTTATGAAACTGGTGCAGGATGCAGCCAGAACCTTGGCACCAGCAGGATTTGATATGGAGATCGTAGAGAAACACCATAACCGGAAGCTGGATGCCCCTAGTGGTACGGCCCTTGCCCTGGCGGATTCTATCAATGATGCTATGGATCATTCATACCATTACCAGTATGACAGAAGCACAAGGCATGAGAAACGAGATCCCAAGGAGATCGGTATCTCGGCGGTTCGGGGCGGTTCCATCGTGGGAGAACATGATGTGATATTCGCCGGGCAGGATGAGGTGGTGGTGATCAGCCATACGGCGTATTCCAGAGCAATTTTTGGGAAGGGCGCCATAGAAGCGGCCAGATTTCTTGCAGGGAAGCCGGCAGGACTTTATACGATGGCAGATGTTGTTTCCCTGTGAAGGGATTATAACGGAAGCAGGAAATTATGGTTTCGTGAAAAAATGGAAGGATTTGCCAGTTACTATGGGATTTACTTCCAACATACTACATTCTCCTTTGGCACATACTAAGTTCAGAATGAAAGAAAGGAGAATGCTATTATGAAAAAAGTCAGCAAAGCATGTAGTTTTCTGTTTTTATTGATGATTTCCGTACTTGTATTGACTGCCTGCAGCACAAACGATTCCGGAAACGGCAGCAATGCCACCCAATCCACTACCCAGGCAGCGACCCAGTCCACATCGGGTGATTCCTCTTCCAATGGATCAAGCACTTCCAAAGAAAGCGGCACTTCTTCTTCTGACAGGAATAACAAAGACACAGAGGAGAGCAGCACAGGTGTCATCGATGGATTAGTCGATGATGTGGAAGACGGTATTGATGATATGATGGATGGGACAAAGGACACAAACAGTACAGACGTAAACAACAAATAACCTCAATAATCATGCTCAAAGGTTTGTGCGGTCATGAGTCTACCATGGATGCCCACGAAAGGCCGCGCAAACCAATCAGCAATTCTGTATTTTCTGAAAGGATGTTTCATCTTATGATTCCCAAGATTCCTGCCCGAAAGCCCTGGAGGCATTTTGGCAAAAAACATGATAATGGATTTTTGATACGGAAATTCTGCTGTGGAGCCCTGATTCTGGAGGCAGCCCTTCTTGTTCGGGATTTTAAGGAAGCACAGCTTCATACAGCCAGAGAGGAATTCCATGAAACCTGGTTTTTGGAAGACGGGGGCGGTAAAAGTGGAGGAGAAGGCAGTATTGTGGAGGAGTATTTCGGGATCCGCTTTCGGGTAGAGGACGGAGCTTTGGAACTTTACCGAAGGGAAGAAAGCCGGCGCGTACTGGATCCTTGAGAGATATGTTAGCCAGATCCTTTAAAATTTATAAAATTTTTACATTTCTTTCAATTTCTTTGAGTTTTTTATCTTGACAGAAATCAAGGGAAATGTTATAATTTCCACATATTCTGAATAGACTTTTGATTCACATATTTTTGTAAGTCATTTGATCTCAGATGACTTAAAAAATATGTGTTTTTTTGTCTCAATAAGAATCCTAAATAAATTTATATAGGGAGGTACCATAATGAATAAGGGTACAGTTAAGTGGTTCAACGCAACAAAGGGTTATGGTTTCATCACCAATGATGAGACCGGAGAAGAGGTTTTCGTGCATTTCTCTGGTATTGTAGCAGATGGCTACAAGACGTTGGAAGACGGCCAGAAGGTGACCTTCGACCTTGCAGAAGGCAACCGTGGAATGCAGGCTGTAAACGTACACGCGGCATAAGCGTAGGGTTTGATTCAGCTGTAGCAACAAGCCTCTAGGTACGCCACGAATGGCGTGCCCCAGTGGTGTGGGAGTATCCTTGGCAAGAATTGTTTCGGAGGCTTCCACATAAAGAAAGAGCCAGAATCTTGTATTGTATTCGTACATAGGCAGGAGTATGGCTCTTTTTTTGTGCAGAAAGAGTTGTTTGGGGAGCAAACGTTATATCGATTGTGAAAGCGCTTACAAAAAGTGCTTGCATTGTACGATTAAATGTTGTATAGTTAAGGTAAATGGAAATGTAAGCACTTACAATATCATAATCATGGAGGTATGAGGGATAATGAGCAGTCGCAAAGAGACCGTAATTCAGTTTGGTGAGGGCGGATTTTTAAGAGGATTTGTAGATTATTTTTTTCAGAAGTTAAAGGACAAGGGGATGTTTGACGGCTCTGTGGTGATCGTGCAGCCGATTGAGCGGGGGATGTGCGAGATCCTGGAGAAGCAGGGATGTGAGTATAACTTATTTTTAAGAGGGATCGATGACGGAAAGGTGGTGGATGAGCATACCCACATTGATATCATCTCCAGATGTGTGAATCCATATACGGACAATGAAGCCTATCTGGCGCTGGCAAAGAATCCGGATGCCCGGTTCATCGTTTCCAATACCACCGAGGCAGGGATTCAGTTTGTGGAGGACAACAAGCTGGAAGATGCGCCGGCTAAAAGCTTTCCAGGCAAGTTAACACAGCTGTTGTATAAGAGATTTAAGCTGGGGCTGAAGGGATTTATCATCCTGTCCTGCGAGTTGATCGACCACAACGGAGAAGAACTGGAGAAATGTTGCCTTCAGTATGCGGATCTGTGGGAACTGGGGGAAGAGTTTAAATCCTGGCTGACCAGGGAGAATGATTTCTGTTCCACTTTGGTAGACCGTATTGTGACTGGATTCCCGAGAGATGAGCATGAGGCTCTGTGTGAGAGGATCGGTGAACAGGACAATATGATGGATACGGCTGAGATCTTCCATCTGTGGGTCATCCAGGGTGATCATGAGGACGAATTGCCTCTTCAGAAGGCAGGGTTCCATGTGGTATGGACAGACAATGTGGATCCGTACAAGAAGAGAAAAGTAAGAATCTTAAACGGTGCCCACACTTCCATGGTCCTGGCAGCCCGGCTTTACGGCCTGGAGACGGTAGGACAATGCTTAAAGGATCAGAAGGTTTCGGCGTTGCTTAAAAAGTGTATTTTTGAAGAGATCATTCCTACCATCGGCGATACGGAGGACAACCGGCAGTTTGGAGCGGCGGTTCTGGAGCGTTTCTCCAACCCGTTTATCAAACATCTTCTTCTGTCCATTGCCTTAAACTCGGTATCCAAGTTCAAGGCCAGAGTGCTTCCCACGATTCTGGAGTACAAAGAAGCCAAGGGCTCTTATCCACAGGGATTAACGTTCTCCCTGGCTGCATTGATTGCCTTCTACCGCACAGATGAGGCCAATGACGACGAGGCGGTTATGGCATTCATGAGGGATGCATCTGTGGCAGATATTCTGGCCAAGGAAGCGTACTGGGGACAAGATTTGAGCGGCCTTTTGCCTCTAGTTCAGGAGTATTACGGCCTGATTGAAGAAAAGGGCATGGCTGCGGCTTACGATGTGGTGCTGTCCAGATAAGTGGATATATAATCATGTAACATCACAAGAGAAAGAAGAAATACAGATTTGGAATAAAATGATTGTATTTCTTCTTTTTTTGCATTATAATCTCTACTGTAAATGGTACGGCTGCTGCCCTGGCAGGGCTGGATGAGGAAGAGAGGACAGGTGGATACCCATGGAGAAAAAAGAGTTACTGTACGAAGGAAAGGCTAAGAAGGTTTTCACGACGGAAGATCCGGATGCATTGATCGTGTCCTACAAGGACGATGCGACTGCATTTGACGGACAGAAAAAGGGAACGATCGTAGGCAAGGGCGCCATCAACAACCGTATGACCAATCATATCTTTAAGCTTTTAGAGGCCAAAGGCGTTCCGACCCATTTGATTGAGGAATTAAACGATAGAGAGACTGTGGTAAAGAAGGTGGAGATCGTTCCGTTGGAAGTCATTATCCGGAATGTTTCTGCAGGTAGTTTTGCCAAGAAGCTGGGGATGGAAGAGGGGATCAGGTTGCTTTCTCCTACGTTGGAATTCAGTTACAAGAATGATGACCTTCATGACCCCTTTATCAATGATTACTATGCCCTGGCGTTGGGATTGGCAACCAGGGAAGAGATTGATACCATCACTCGCTATGCTTTTTTGGTAAATGAGGTGATGCAGGAGTATTTTGCCAGCCTTGGGATTGATCTGATTGATTTTAAGATTGAGTTCGGCCGGTATCACGGACAGATTATTCTGGCGGATGAAGTGTCTCCGGATACCTGCAGGCTGTGGGACAAGGAGACCCATGAGAAGCTGGACAAAGACCGGTTCCGCAGGGATTTGGGCAATGTGGAGGATGCTTATCAGGAAGTATTTAAGCGCTTAGGGATTCAGTGATCAGAAGTCTGGAATAGTGGGACAGATACGGGAACAGGGCAGTCATGCAGATAGATGGCCGGACAGGCATATCTGTAAGCCTGCAGATTGACAGGCCGCCAGAGAAACAGGTTTGTGGACAGACAGCCTGACAGCAGACACTTTGAGAAGGACAGTCTATAGATGAAGGATATTCAAAATTTAGAGAAGCTTCATGAGGAATGTGGAGTTTTTGGTATGTATGATTTAGATGGTGGAGAGGTTGCTTCCACCATCTATTATGGTTTATTCGCACTTCAGCACAGAGGGCAGGAAAGCTGCGGAATCGCTGTCAGCGATACCAAAGGGCCTAAGGGAAAGGTCTCTGCCCACAAGGGAATGGGGTTGTGCAATGAGGTGTTTACGCCGGAGACATTGGAACAGCTCCACGGAAATATCGGGGTGGGCCATGTGCGGTATTCCACGGCAGGCGGCAGTACCAGGGAGAATGCCCAGCCGTTGGTGTTAAACTATGTGAAGGGAACCCTTGGCCTGGCTCACAACGGCAATCTGGTCAATGCACCTGCGCTTCGCAGGGAGTTAGAGTACAGCGGGGCCATTTTTCAGACCACCATTGACTCTGAGGTGATTGCGTATCATATAGCCAGGGAGAGGGTGAAGGCTCCGGATGTCCAGACAGCGGTGATCCAGGCCATGAAGAAGCTGGAAGGAGCCTATTCACTGGTGATCATGAGCCCCAGGAAGCTGATCGGGGCCAGGGATCCTTATGGGTTTAAGCCTCTCTGTATCGGAAGAAAGGACAACGCCTATATCCTGGCATCGGAAAGCTGCGCCCTGGATACCGTCGGTGCTGAGTTTGTACGGGACGTGGAGCCGGGAGAGGTGGTAAGCATTACCCAGGAAGGGATTCAGTCCAATCGGGAGATGTGCTTTGAGAAGCCGGAGAGACAGGCCAGATGTATTTTTGAGTACATTTATTTTGCCAGGCCGGACAGCGTGTTTGACGGGGTGAGCGTGTACCATTCCAGACTTTACGCAGGGAGATGTCTGGCTAAGGATTCCCCGGTGGAGGCGGATCTGGTGGTAGGAGTCCCGGAGTCGGGAAATGTGGCGGCCATCGGGTATTCCCTGGAGTCAGGGATTCCTTACGGCAGCGCGTTTGTGAAAAATTCCTACGTGGGTAGGACATTCATTAAGCCGAAGCAGAGCAATCGTGTCTCCGCGGTGCGGGTGAAGCTGAATGTGCTGCGGGAGGCGGTTGCAGGAAAACGGGTGATCATGATCGATGATTCCATTGTCCGGGGAACCACCAGCCATCAGATTGTGAGAATGCTTCGGGAAGCCGGGGCGAAGGAAGTGCATATGAGAGTTACGGCACCGCCATTTCTCCATCCTTGTTATTTTGGGACAGACATTCCGTCGGAGGAACAGCTGATTGCCTCAGACAAGACTGTGGAGGAAGTGTGCAAGTTGATCGGAGCGGATTCCCTGGGGTATCTGAAGATGGACAGGCTTGGGGAGATGGCCCAGGGGCTTTCGGTCTGTACAGCATGCTTTAGCGGAAACTATCCCATTGCTCCTCCCAGGGAGGATATTCGGGGAGAGTACAGCAGGTAAGAGGAAATCATCGTGGACATAGAAAGGACATAAAGTATGAACGATACGTATCAGAGCCCGCTTTCGGAGCGGTATGCCAGCAAGGAGATGCAGTATATCTTTTCTCCGGATAAAAAATTTCGCACATGGAGGAAGTTATGGATTGCCCTGGCGGAGACAGAGAGGGAATTGGGGCTTCCGATTACCCAGGAACAGATTGATGAACTGAAAGAATTTCAGGATGATATCAATTATGATGTGGCAAAGGAGAGAGAGCGTCTGGTGCGCCATGACGTGATGTCCCATGTATATGCTTATGGTAAACAGTGCCCTAAGGCAAAAGGGATTATCCATCTCGGGGCTACTTCCTGCTATGTGGGAGACAACACAGATTTGATTATTATGACCGAGGCTTTGGAATTGGTGAGAAAGAAACTGATCAATGTCTTGGCGAAACTTAAGGAGTTTGCAGAGCGGTATAAGGATCAGCCTACGCTGGCTTTTACCCATTTCCAGCCGGCCCAGCCCACTACGGTTGGGAAGAGGGCAACCCTGTGGATGCAGGAGTTGTGCCTGGATCTGGAGGATTTGGAGCATGTGATTTCCAGTATGAAGCTTCTTGGATCCAAAGGAACCACAGGCACTCAGGCAAGTTTTCTGGAATTGTTTGACGGGGATCATGAGAAATGTCGGAAGGCGGACCAGATGATCGCAGAGAAGATGGGATTTAAGGAGTGCTATCCTGTGTCAGGGCAGACTTATTCCCGGAAGATCGACAGCAGAGTTGTGGGTGTGCTGGCCGGGATTGCACAGAGCGCCCATAAGTTTTCCATTGATGTCCGGCTTCTCCAGCATTTGTAGGAGGTGGAAGAGCCTTTTGAGAAGAATCAGATCGGGTCTTCTGCTATGGCGTATAAGAGAAATCCTATGAGAAGCGAGAGGATTGCTTCTTTGGCTAATTATGTGATGGCGGATGTGATGAATCCTATGTTGGTGGCTTCTACCCAGTGGTTTGAGAGGACTCTGGATGATTCCGCCAACAAGAGGCTTAGCATTCCGGAAGGGTTCCTGGCAGTGGACGGGATTCTGGATCTGTATCTGAATGTGGTGGATGGACTGGTGGTGTATCCCAAGGTCATAGAGAAACATTTTATGGCGGAGTTGCCTTTCATGGCTACGGAGAATATCATGATGGATGCAGTGAAACTTGGGGGAGACAGGCAGGAATTGCATGAGAGGATCCGTCAGCTTTCCATGGAGGCAGGGCGAAATGTGAAAGAGAAAGGGCTTGACAATAATCTGTTGGAACTGATTGCCGGGGATCCTGCCTTTGGGCTTAGCATGGAAGAGTTGAAAGCTGCCATGGAGCCGAAGCGGTATGTGGGACGGGCACCAGAGCAGGTGGATGAGTTTTTGCGTGAGGTAGTTCAGCCGATTTTGGAGAAGAATCAGGAACTTTTGGGGGTTGTGGCGGAGATTTTGGTTTAGATCGGGTAAAAAGATATTGGGAACTGTGAAAAGCATAGGTAATGGCCTAGCTGTTTCACAGTCCCTTTTTTTAAGTTGCCTTATGACATGGTAAATTGAATAAAACAAAAGACTGCGTACACAATCAGAAGCAGGATTCCCTGGAAGCGGGACAGCTTGCCGCGGATAAGGGCAGGGAGTGCCATAAACGCCATAACGAACAGCATGACTGGAATATCCAGAACCAGAGAGGCATTTTTCCTGGCGATGGAAGCGCTCTGGGGAATATGGAAAGGAGCCAAAAAGGCGGATACTCCGCTGACTAAAACCAGGTTAAATAAGTTGGCGCCTATGACGTTTCCTAGAGACAGGGCACCGTGGCCTTTGGCCAGGGAGGTGATGGCAGTGACCAGTTCCGGAAGGGAAGTCCCCAGTGCCACAAAGGTCAATGCGATGACGGATTCCGGAACGCCAAGGGCCTGGGCGATGAGGGTTCCGTTGTTGACCAGCAGATTGGCACCGATAGCAATGAGAACCGCGCCGGTTACAAGAAGCAGAAGATCCTTGGTGATGGGAGGCTGGCTTTGAGCCGTCACCTCCTGAGATTCATCGGAGGGAGGGAGGGTTCTCATCTGCAGGACGGTATAGGCCATATATACCAGGAAGATCACCAGAAGGATCAGTCCGATGGTTCGGCTGAAATATCCGGAGGTATAGGCGATGCCGGTATAGAAGGCGGCAGCCATGAAGAAAAAGGCCACAGGGGTTTTTAAGGTACGGCGTTCTATGATTCCTGGCTTTACGGCTATGGTAATGGCTGCAATCAGGGATGTATTGCAGATAATGGAGCCGATGGCATTGCCATAGGCGATCTCTCCGTGTCCGCTTAGTGCGGAGGTGGCGGATACCATGACTTCAGGCAAGGTGGTGCCAATGGACACTACAGTAGCGCCGATCAGGATTTCCGGAAGATGGAATCGGTGGGCGATGCCAGTGGCACCGTCTACGAACCAGTCGCCTCCTTTTATAAGGAACAGAAGCCCTAGCAGAAACAGAAGAATTGGGATAAACATGTTTAAAATCTCCTTTCGTGTTTTGCGCTGCAATAAGATTCTTCCCATGCAGCCGGTTTTAAAACGTATGGCCCAGGTATAACCGTCAAGTTATACCTGGGCCACAAAAAAAGACTGCATGTATAACGTGACAGTTATGCATGAGTCTCGTAATTTAAAGCAAGCCAGACTGTACCAGCCGAGATTGTTGACTTGCTACGTAAAGCCAAAGCGGTTTATACGTTTACTACTCCCTCACGGAGACATACAAGGAAAGCGTTTGCTTTCTTCTGTTTCCTTATCATAGCGTAAACAGATGGGGTTGTCAATGAGAAATTTACAAATGGAGGTGTAATGGGGAGGGAATCCTAACACTTATATCTGTATACATAAGTGCAAGTTATAACACCCATAATAAATTTTGACTTTACTTATGAAATATTTTTGTGTATTCTAATACTGTTGTGTAAAAATATGTATTCTCGGGAGTTCTTTGTGCCTGATATTACGAGATTCCAAGAGTATACAAACGGGGTAAAGGAGGACTGGGATAAATGGTAAGAGCAATTGTAGGCGCTAATTGGGGAGATGAGGGAAAAGGTAAGATCACAGATATGCTGGCCAAGGAATCTGATATCATCATCCGTTTCCAGGGCGGCAGCAACGCAGGACACACCATTGTCAATGATTATGGCAAGTTTGCGCTTCATCTGTTGCCATCCGGCGTATTTTACGGACACACCACCAGCATCATCGGCAACGGGGTGGCACTGAACATTCCTTATCTGATTCGTGAGATCAAGGCATTGACAGACAGAGGCGTACCAAAACCAAAGATTCTGGTTTCAGACAGGGCACAGATCCTGATGCCGTATCATGTGCTGTTTGACACCTATGAGGAGGAACGGCTGGGCGGCAAATCCTTCGGTTCCACAAAATCTGGAATCGCTCCTTTTTATTCTGATAAATATGCCAAGATCGGTTTCCAGGTAAGCGAACTGTTCGATGACGATACCTTGAGGGATAAGGCAGAAAGAGTCTGTGAACTGAAAAATGTTTTGCTAAAGTATCTGTATCATAAACCGTTAATCGATCTGGATGAGTTATACGGTACCCTTTTAAAGTACCGGGATATGGTGGCTCCCTATGTCTGTGATGTGTCTTCTTATCTTTATGAGGCCATAAGGGAGGGGAAGAATATCCTGTTGGAGGGCCAGCTGGGCTCTCTTAAAGACCCGGACCACGGTATCTATCCCATGGTGACTTCTTCCTCCACGCTGGCAGCATACGGTGCTGTGGGGGCAGGAATTCCTCCGTATGAGATCAAGAATATCACCACAGTGGTGAAGGCATATTCCAGCGCTGTGGGCGCAGGCGCCTTTGTAAGCGAGCTGTTTGGCGAGGCGGGAGACGAGCTGCGACGGCGGGGAGGTGACGGCGGAGAGTTTGGAGCGACCACAGGCCGTCCAAGACGTGTAGGCTGGTTTGACGCGGTGGCCAGCCGTTATGGGTGCCGGATTCAGGGAACCACAGAGGTTGCATTGACAGTTCTGGATGTGTTGGGATATCTGGATGAAATTCCGGTGTGCATCGGTTATGAGATAGACGGCAAGATCACCAGAGATTTCCCCAACACAGTAAAGCTTGAGAAGGCCAAACCGGTTTTGACCAAGTTGCCAGGATGGAAATGCAATATTCGCGGGATCAAGACATACGAAGAACTTCCGAAAGAATGCCGGGATTATATCCAGTTTATAGAAAAAGAGATCGAATGCCCGATCACCATGGTATCCAACGGGCCAGGGAGAGAGGACATCATCTACCGGAAGAGATAAGGGATATGATATCCCATTACTTTTGCCTTTTGTCCCTGATAGTCTTCAGAATCATCATATAGGCATAGATCACCGCCGGAACCACGATGGTGCAGAATAAGGCCGCCATCAGACAGCTTCTGGCAAGAGGGCTGTCCAGAAAGGCCAGGATGATGGTGGCCAGATAGAGAAATCCAATCACGCATAGAGCCAGTATGGCTGCGATTCGTTTTTTTGTCATAGACAGTGTCCCTCCTGCAAAGTAAAATATTGTTGTACCAGCGTGCCCACCGGCGCATCTGCTTCTATCCTTCGCTGTCCTGCGCCAACTCTTCCCACAGTTCATAGAGTGTCTCCAGCCGTTGTCCTATGGCTTCTTTCTCCTGGTGGAATTCCAGAAGCTTCCCTGCGTCTGAGGCGACTTCCGGATCCATCAGCTGCCGGTCAATCTCCTGGTCTCTCTGTTCCAGAGAAGCGATCTCTTCCTCTGTCTTTTTTAACTCGTTCCGCCGCTTGCGGATCCGTGCCTGTTCTTCCTTGTGGCTTTTCCAGTCCTGTTTCCCGTCAGATGAATCTAAGGCGGCAAAAGAGGCAAGGGGATGGGAGGTGGCTGCCCCGGCAGCCGATTCTTTTGCACCTTTGCTGCCCACATGGAGATGGTTCATCCATTCCCGTTTCTCCAGATAATAATCGTAATTACCAATGTAGCTTATAAAGGTCTCACCGGTCAGCTCCAGGATCCGGGTTGCGGTTTTGTTGATAAAATACCGGTCATGAGACACATATAGCACGGTTCCAGTGTATTGGTTTAACGCATCCTCCAGAATCTCTTTGGATGTGATATCCAGGTGGTTGGTGGGCTCGTCCAGAATCAGGAAGTTGGCGTTGCCCAACATCAGCTTGGCCAGGGATACCCGTCCCCGCTCCCCGCCGCTTAAGTCTTTGATGTGTTTGAACACATCGTCTCCGGTGAAGAGGAAGGCCGCCAGCACACTGCGGACTTTGGTGTTATTGAGGCCTGGGTAGGCATCCTGCAGTTCGTCAAACAAGGTTTTTTCCATATGAAGAACCTGATGTTCCTGGTCATAATATCCGATATGAACCTTGGCTCCCAGGGTGATCTCCCCGGAATCCGCCGGAAGCATCTGGTTGATAATTTTTAAAAGGGTGGTTTTTCCGGTGCCGTTGTTGCCGATGACAGCCACCCGTTCGCCTCTCTGAATATCAATATCCACGTGGGAGAACAGATGGTTGTTGCCAAAGGATTTGCCTAAGTCCCGGATGGTGAGGACATCATTGCCGCTGATGATGTTGGGTTCCAGGCGAATCTTCATCTCATCGTTCACTTCCACGGGCTTTTCCAGCACATCCATTTTGGCCAGCATCTTTTCCCGGCTCTCCGCCCGCTTGATGGATTTTTCCCGGTTGAAGGATTTTAATTTGGCAATCACCTCCTCCTGGTGCCGGATCTCCTGTTGCTGGTTTAGATAGGCCTTCATCTGCGCTTCCCGCAGCATAGCCCTCTTCTCGCTGTAGGCAGTGTAATTGCCCTGGTAGACAGAAGACTGCCCGCAATCCAGCTCAATGATCTTGGTTACCACCCGATCCAGGAAATACCGGTCATGAGCCACAATCACCACAGCGCCCTTGTAGTTTAAAAGATAAGTCTCCAGCCAGGCGATGGATTCCATATCCAGGTGATTGGTAGGCTCGTCCAGAAGAATCAGATCCGGCTTGGACAACAGGAGTTTTCCTAAGGACACCCGGGTTTTCTGGCCGCCAGACAGGGTGGAAATCTCCTTGGAGAATTCCTCCTCCAAAAATCCCAGGCCTTTTAAAACCCCGGTAATCTCGCTTTTATAGCTGTAGCCGTCCGCCAGCTCAAACTCATGGTTCAAGCGGGAGTAGGTTTCCAGCATCAACTCCAGCTCCGAGCCGTCTGCATGCTTCATCTCAATCTCCAGGCTGCGTATCCGCTCTTCCAGCTGGATAACTGGCCGTTTTACTTCCAAAAGTTCGTCATAGATGGTTCTGTGGCTGGTCAGATCCTGGTGCTGGGCAAGGTAGCCTAAGGTTTTCCCTTTGGACAGGGAGGCATCGCCCTGATCGGCGGCCAGTTCACCCACAATGATTTTTAACAGGGTAGTCTTCCCGGCTCCGTTGATGCCAACGACAGCGGCTTTCTCATTGTCTTCTATAGAAAAGGATATATCATGTAAAATAACATCAGTCCCGAAGGATTTACTGATGTGGCTGCAAGATAAGATCATGGTAACCTCCTGGTATGGCGGCTTTCAATGTCGGATGAAAAATCTGTGCTTCCGATCCGGCCTGAGAAAAACCGCATATAAAATAGAGTATAATATAAATTCAGAAAACTTGCAATCCAGGAATGCGTTTGATTTGACATAGGATTTGACATAGAATTGCCAAACAAGTATAATAGAAGTAGTTTATTGAGAAAAGGGGAAACATCGTGGAACAAAAGGAGATATCGAAAGCCGTGATAACCAGGCTTCCCAGGTATTACCGTTATTTGGGGGAACTAATTGAGGACGGAGTGGAACGGATTTCTTCCGGAGAATTAAGCTCCAGAATGAAGGTGACAGCTTCTCAGATCCGTCAGGACTTAAATAAATTCGGAGGTTTCGGACAACAGGGGTATGGATATAATGTCAGGTATCTGTATGCAGAGATAGGAAAGATCCTGGGAATTGACCGGCAGCATAATCTGATCATCATCGGTGCCGGAAATTTGGGACAGGCCATTGCCAACTATGCAAATTTTGAACGGCGGGGCTTCATGATCAAGGGAATGTTTGATATTAACCCCAGGCTGATCGGCCTGGTGGTTCGGGGAATCGAGATACGGGGGGTAGAGGAACTGGAGAAATTTATTGTGGACAATGATGTCCAGATTGCTGCACTGACAATTCCCAAGACCAAGGCACCGGAGATTGCGGACCGGTTGGTAAAGGCAGGGATAAAAGCCATCTGGAATTTTGCACATATTGATCTGGCTGTGCCGGATGATGTGGTGGTGGAAAATGTACATCTCTCCGAAAGCCTGATGCGGCTGTCTTACCGGGTATGCAGCATGCAGGATGAGAAGGAGAAAAAGGGATCAATATGATCGTAGGAATCGGGACCGATCTGGTGGAGATCGCCCGTGTGAGAAAAGCCTGTGAAAAGCAGGCTTTTCTCACACGGGTTTACACAGAGGAAGAGCGCCGGCAGGCCGGGGAAAGAGTTTCTATGCTTTCCGGCGATTTTGCAGTGAAGGAGGCAGTGGCCAAGGCATTGGGAACCGGGTTTCGAAGGTTTATGCCCATTGACATTGAGGTGCTGCGAGATGAGCTTGGCAAGCCCTGGGTGGTCTTGCACGGAGGGGCCAAAGAACTTGCCGGGGAACTGGGAGTGAGGGTTATCCATGCCTCTATTTCCAATACAGAAGAGTACGCTGTGGGGTATGTGGTGGCGGAAGCGTAAGGATGACAGAATATAAGCCAATTTACTGAAAAATGAAAAAAGGTTCCAGGCGCACATGGACATGACAGGAGGAGCAGTATGCGTTATCTTGTGACGGGACAGCAGATGAAAGAGATTGACCGGTATACCATACAGACCATAGGGATACCCTCCCTGGTGCTGATGGAACGGGCGGCGGCGGCTGTGGCAAAGGCCGCAGAGAAGGAAGCCGGAAGACTATGTGGGAGAAGTACCGGGGCAGGAGGAAGCCATAGGGAAGCTCTGTCTAAAGATCCCTTATCCCTAAGTATCTGGGCAGTCTGCGGAACCGGGAACAACGGAGCAGACGCAGTTGCAGCAGCCAGGATCCTCCACAATAAAGGGTATCATGTGACTGTCATCCTGGCAGGAGATCCATCAAAGGGAACGGAGGAATTTCATCTTCAGAAAAGGATTGCAAAGAATCTGGGGATGCAGATGGTGGAATGGAAGGATTTTCTGCCTGGGCGTTGCCATATCCTGATTGACGGAGTATTTGGCGTAGGCCTTGGACGGGATGTGGAGGGAGAATACCGGGAGGTTGTAAAGATGATGGAAACAGCCGGTGCCAGGACGGTGGTGGCGGTGGATATGCCCTCCGGAATCAACAGTGACAATGGCCAGGTTATGGGATGCGCCGTGAAGGCCGATGTGACGGTTACCTTTGGCTATGAGAAGAGAGGCAGTGTGCTGTATCCCGGGCGTGAGTACTGCGGCAAAGTCATGGTGGAAGACATTGGATTTCCTCCGCAGAGCCTGAAGGCGGTAAATGATGTAGCATTCACCTATGAGGAGGAGGATCGAAAACGGATTCCCGAAAGGACAGAGTACAGCAATAAAGGAACCTTTGGAAAGGTTCTGGTGGCAGCAGGTTCGCCGGGAATGGGAGGAGCAGCTTATCTGTGTGCTAAGTCTGCTTATGCCATGGGGGCAGGGCTTGTGAAGATCTGGACTGTGGAGGAGAACCGGGGGATGCTGCAGCAGCTTTTGCCGGAAGCTATCCTGCACGTCTGTGACAGCCTGGATGAGGAAACATTCCGTAAGAAGGTGGAGGCAGAATGCGCCTGGGCCGATGTGATCGTCCTGGGGCCGGGAATCGGCCAGAGCGGGTATTCCCACCGTTTGGTGCGGGAATTTCTGATGAATGCCTATGTTCCCATTGTTCTGGATGCAGATGGACTGAATGTGATTGCCGCCCACAGAGAACTTACCCAGTATTTTACGGAGAATATTGTCATTACCCCCCATTTGGGAGAGATGTCCAGGCTGACAGGGCAGACGATCCCGGAGATACAACACAGGCTGGTGGAGACGGCAACCGATTACAGCGGCAGGTACGGGATTTGTTGCGTGCTTAAGGATGCCGCTACGGTGGTAACCGGACGTGAGAGCCAGTGCTACATCAATTCCAGCGGCAACAGCGCTATGGCAAAAGCCGGTTCTGGAGATGTGCTTGCAGGAGTTATGGCAGGGCTTTTGGCCCTGGGAGAGGACCCTTTTGAGGCGGCAGTTCTGGGTGTGCATCTCCATGGGATGGCCGGGGACCGGATTCGGAAGCGTAAAGGGCCTCACGGGCTTTTGGCTGGTGAACTGGCGGAGGAAATCGGGTATTTAAGCCGGGAGGATGGATGAGGACAAACGTGATGGACAGGAAGGACATTCCCTATACAAGGATTTATGCCACCGTCGATTTGGATAAGGTGGCCTGGAATATGGAACAGATGAAGGCTAATCTGCCGGAGGGCACCGGTATGATAGCCGTGGTGAAGACAGACGGGTATGGCCACGGTGCGGCTCCTGTGGCCTGGGCAGCCGATGCCTATGTACAGATGTATGCAGTGGCTTCGGCTGAGGAAGCGTTAAATTTGAAACGCCATGGCATCACAAAGCCGGTTCTGATCCTGGGACCGGTTCATGACAGCCACTATGAGAGTTTGATCAGGGAGGAGATCCGCATTCCGGTTTTTACGTGGAAACAGGCATCGGAACTGTCAAAGCAGGCAATGTCTGTAGGGAAAGATGCATGGATCCACCTTGCAGTTGACACAGGAATGAACCGGATCGGCATGAGGCCAGATGAGGCATCAGCCCAGCTGGTGGGAAAGATCTTTAGGCTTCCGGGAATCCAGGTTGAGGGATTATTTACCCATTTTGCCAGGGCGGATGAAGCAGATAAAGGGCCGGCATTGAGGCAGATAGAGAGGTACAAGGACTTTGTGAAAATGCTGGAGGCCAGGGGGATTACCATTCCTGTCAACCATATCTCCAACAGTGCAGGGATTCTTGATATGCCAGAGACCGACTGGGGAAACCTTATTCAGGCAGGACGGCACAGGATTCTGGCCCGGGCCGGAATCTCCATGTACGGGCTTTATCCTTCCGATGAGGTGAAGAAGGAGCCGGTTCTCTTAAAGCCGGTGATGGAGCTTAAAAGCGTTATCACTTACATAAAGGAGATAGAACCTGGGGCAGAGGTCAGCTATGGAGGAACATTTGTAGCCAGAGATTCTATGACGGTGGCAACGGTATCAGCAGGATACGGAGACGGATACCCCAGAAGCCAATCGGGAAAAGGATATGTGCTGATCCGGGGGAGGAGGGCGGCCATCCTGGGCCGGGTATGCATGGATCAGATGATCGTGGATGTAAGCGGTATACCGGAGGCCAGGGAGGGGGATACCGTCACTCTGATCGGAACAGATGGAGATCAGCAGATACCGGTGGAGGAACTGGCAGATATCGGCGGTGGCTTTCACTATGAGATTGTCTGTGACATCGGAAAGAGGGTGCCGAGAGTTTACTTGAGGAATGGAGAAATCATAGGTACAAAAGATTATTTCCAAGATCTTTACCAGGGTTTTGTACGAAAATAATAATGGTTCCTTATCCAGGCAACAGAAAGCCTGTCATATTCATAAAATATTAGGAGACCGTTTTGGCAGTATCTCCGTGGGAAATGAATACACCGGCAAAAAGCGGTCAATACTAATCTTAAGAATATGACAGACGGAGAGTGAAAACGTGATTATCAGACGAGGTGACATTTATTATGCAGACTTAAGGCCGGTGGTAGGCTCCGAGCAGGGAGGCGTCCGCCCGGTGTTGATTATACAGAATGACATAGGCAATAAACACAGCCCAACCGTGATCTGTGCGGCGATTACATCAAAGATGAACAAGGCGAAACTGCCTACCCATGTGGAATTGGATACAAGAAGGTGTGACATGATAAAGGATTCTGTGATTCTTTTAGAGCAGCTGCGCACCATCGATAAGCAGAGGCTGAAAGAGAAGGTCTGCCACATCGACGAGGAACTTTTGGAGAAAGTGGACTGTGCTCTACGGGTTAGTTTGGAACTGCCTACATAGTCCGCCATTGACGAAAGCCGGAGAGTTTGATATATTGAAAACAAGGAAAAGAAACCGATTTCCGGGCAAAGCTTGTTCCGGAAGAAGATAAAAAGGAGTGGAAGAGAACATTCATGGACGATGGTTATTGGCCTTACAGTATTGGCTTGTTTTTCTTATTTGTTATACTGGAGGCTGTATTCTATGGTTTTGGCTCTGCGGTTCAGAATATGAACGCAGCAAATCTGGAACGAGAGGCAGGTGAGGGGAACAAAAAGGCTGAAAAGCTTCTGATGATCGCAGGCAGGCCGTCCAGATTCATCAATTCGATACGGATCGTGTCCAATGCCATAGGTATGTTTATCGGCGCATATATGATAGGAAGGTGGAGCAGGCAGCTGGAGGAGACGGTTCCGTTTCTGGCTGGAGAGACCGGCCGCCTGATTCATGGGGCGGTGTTGGTGGCGGTGGGAATTCTGGCTTTGGTGCTGCTTATAAGCTTTGGCATTGTGATTCCCAAGCGCTGTGCCGCCAAATACCCGGAAGAATGGGGATATGCGCTGCTTCCCTTTATTTCTGTGGTGATCATCCCCCTAATGCCTTTTATCTGGGCAGTTATCAGCCTGTCCACCGTGGTTTTAAAGCTTTTAGGGGTTGACATCAGCGCCAGCGAGGAGAATGTGACAGAAGAAGAGATCATGTCCATGGTAAATGAAGGCCATGAGCAGGGAGTCCTGGAGGCCAGCGAGGCGGAAATGATCACCAATATCTTCAAGCTGGATGATAAAAAGGCCGGGGACATCATGACGCACCGGACCAATCTGGTGATGATCGACGGGGCTTTGCCTTTAGAGGAGGTTATTCGGTTTATCCTATCCGAGGGGAAGAATTCCCGCTATCCGGTGTATGGGGAGGATATGGACGATATCATCGGAATCCTACATATGAAAGATGCCATGATCTATGCAGAAAAAGAGGGGCGGAGCCAGATGCCGGTAAGCCAGATTCCCGGGCTTCTCAGAAAGGCCCATTTTATTCCGGAAAGCCGGAGCATTGATCCTCTGTTCAAGGAGATGCAGTCACAGAAAACTCACATGGAAGTGGTGGTGGACGAGTACGGACAGATTGCCGGAATCGTCACTATGGAGGATATCTTAGAGGAGATTGTGGGGAATATTCTGGATGAGTATGATGCGGAGGAGGAGTATATCGTTCCCTCCGAAGACGGGTTTATTCTGGATGGCCTGGCGCCTCTTGAAGAGATCGGAAACGTCCTGGACATTGAGTTTGCCAAGGAGGATGATGATAATTTTGACACGCTTAACGGATTCCTCATTTCCAAGATGGACAGGCTTCCCCAGGAGGACGAGGATTTTGAGACCACGTATGAGGGGTATCGGTTCCGGATTGTGAGCGTGGAGAATAAGATGATCCGTACAGTGAAGGCGGTGCGGGTGGAGGAAGAGAAGGGGGAAGAAACGTAGGGAGATTCTTGACTTACTGGGAAAGTATGGTATAATATAATAGAACATATGTTCTGAAAACATTGATCAGAGGGGAGACATAATGGCCATTGAAAAATATACAGAGAGCCTGACACTCAAAGAGATGAAATGCACAATTGGAAAAAATTATTTTGGCTATGTGTTTCCTCAGGGAGATGTTTCCAGTATAGATAAGATAGAATCTTTGCTTAAGATGGCTGGGGGGAAACCCAAGGAGTGTGAATTAAGTGACTATTCATTGGGCGGAAAGGGGAAAGCCAAGCCAGAATACATAATTACATTTGACGATGCCCCAGGTAAGATTATTGTAGTTGAGTGTAAAAGTAGTGTAAAAAAGCATTGCAGCCAGAAACTGGATAAACCCAGCGGGTTTGCAGTAGATGGTGTTTTATACTATGCCAAGTTTTTAAAGCAGGAATATGATGTCATTGCGATCGCAGTCAGCGGAACAACGGAAGACAGCAGAAGGGTGGATACATTCTATTGGCAGAAAGGGCAGGAAGAGTATTCTATATTAAAGAAGGCCAGAGACATTATTCTGGAGCCTCAAAATTATATTGAATTAATCAAGGGGAATCGATTAAGAAAGGAATATTCTTTAGACGGTATACGGAATATTGCTATAGAGATGCATAATTCCTTAAGGGAGATAAAAGTGACAGAAGCCCATAAGCCGATCTTTATAGCAGGGATTCTTATCGCATTGAATGATGAGGATTTCTCTAAAAGCTATTCTTCCTTGACATCTTATAAGCAGGTGATGCAGAACATCAAAAATGCCATAGAGAATGTATTGAAACTCAGTGATATCAGGAATAGCAGGGTCAGTTATATTCAGCAGGTTTTCAGCACATTACAGGACAATACGAAGTTTGCAGAAATTCCCTTGGGACATTCAAAGTCTATCACATGGTATATTGAACAGTTGGAGATGAGAATTAAGCCAATGATGGATTATGCGGACAGTACAGTAGATGCATTGGGGGTATTTTATCACGAGTTCATTAAATATTCCGGCGGAGATGGAAGTGGCTTGGGCATTGTTCTGACACCACAGCACCTGACAGAGTTTATGTGTGATCTGGCAGGAGTAAATAAAAATAGCAGAGTATTGGATATATGCTGCGGTTCTGGGTCTTTTTTAGTGATGGCTATGAGTAAGATGTTTAAAGATGCCAATCCAGATGAGATAGAGAATATCAGAAAGAACGGATTGTACGGTGTGGAGTTTGACGACGGTCTTTACACATTGGCAGTTGCTAACATGATTATCCGAAGAACTGGAATGTCAAACATATATAAAGGGGATTGCTTTCACGAGGCGATCACAAAAGAATTAAAAGAGAAACATATTAATATTGGCCTCATTAACCCGCCGTACTCTCAAAAGGATGTTATGGAACTGGAATTTGTAGAGCATTTGCTGGATATCCTTACCATAGGAGGAACAGGTGTTGTTGTTGTACCTATGAGTTGTGCAATTGGTACGAAGTTTAAAGAGGTACGGGAACGCCTGATGAAAAAGCATACCTTGCAGGCTGTTTTTTCCATGCCAGACGATATTTTTTATCCTACAGGAACCAATGTATGCGTCATGGTATGGGAGGCGCATAAACCTCATGATTCAGGAAGAGAGACTTTTTTTGGATATTGCAAAGAGGATGGATTTGTAAAAAGAAAAAAGCTGGGCAGGATTGACGCGTTTGAGCGATGGAATGGGATCGAGAAAGAATGGCTGAACCTGTATCACAATCGGGACGTAGTTGACGGCCTATCGGCAAGGCATTGTGTGACATTTGAAGATGAGTGGCTATGCGAGGCGTATATGAAGACCGATTATACCAAGCTTACACAAGAGGATTTTCAGCAGACAGTGAATAAATATCTGGCATATCTGGTGGAAAGTGGGGATGTGTATGAAAGTTAAAGAGTTGTTTGACCTTAAAAACGGCAATTCCTTTGAACTGGTAGATATGCAGGTTAGGCAACATGGAGGTGTTAATTTTGTCTCGCGAATCTCTTCCAAAATAATGGAGTGGCGGCAGCAGTCGAAATACGAAAAGATGTTGAGCCTTTTCCTGCTGGAACGATTTCCGTAGCGCTAAGCGGGAATGTCTGTTCTGCATTCGTTCAGACAAAACCGTATTATACGGCTTATCATGTGATGGTATTATATCCTAAAAAGGAAATGAGCCTTTCAGAACGATTGTTTTATTGTATGTGTATAAAAGCCAATGCGTATCGGTATGCATGGGGAAGACAGGCAAATAAAACATTAAAAGATATTGATCTGCCAGATATTGTGCCGAATTGGGCCAGAACTTATCCGGTTAAACAGATAAAAAGCAAGGTAGAAACAATTCCACAAAAGGTTGATGTCTCAAGATGGAAGTATTTTCCCATCGGCGGTCCCAATGGTATCTTTCGAATTGAGAATTGTAAATGTGGAAATGCAGGGGAATTGGAAAGCGGAAAAGATGTATTTTATATTGGTGCCAAAAAAGATAATAACGGGATAATGAAAAAAGTAGCTTATGATGAGAAACTGATCACAAAGGGGAATTGTATCGTATTTATATGCGATGGACAAGGCTCCGTTGGATACACCAACTATATGGACAGGGATTTTATTGGATCTACTACATTATCTGTCGGCTATAACCACCGTTTGAATCCATATAATGGGTTGTTTCTGGTGACGATTCTGGACTTAGAAAGGCCCAAGTACTCGTATGGAAGAAAATACAGGAAGCATTTAGAGGATACGGAGATAAAGCTTCCGGTGTCCACCGACGGAAAACCGGATTTTGAATTTATGGAACGGTACATAAAAAATTTAAGATATAGTGACAGGATTTAAGGTAGTATGAGTGTGGGCTGTTGACAGATTGTGTGAATGCAGATGAGTGAAGTGGATTGGCTAAATGAAAGAGAAGGAGGAGAAAGACCAATGAAGCATCTTGCTATGAATCCGTATTTACCTTTATATGAGTATATTCCTGACGGAGAGCCTCGCATCTTTGGGGACAGGTTGTATGTCTACGGTTCCCATGACTATGCAGGGGGAGCATATGGCTTCTGTCCCGGGGATTATATGGTATGGAGTGCTCCTCTTGATGATCTTGGAAATTGGAGATGCGACGGCGTAGGGTTTCTGCGCAGCAAATGTCCAGACAACTTAAAGGAGAATGAGGCCATGGCAGCTCCCGATGTGGTGCAAGGTGTGGACGGGCGTTACTATCTGTATTACAATGCCACACAGAATTGTTGCCATATTGCTGTCAGCGATACGCCTTTTGGGCCTTTTGAACCTTATGGCGACGTGTGTAAAGCAGATGGCACGCCATATGTCAACAGCAAGATGTTTGACCCGGGAGTTCTGGTTGATGACGACGGGAAAGTTTATCTTTATGTAGGGTTCTGTATGCCGGGACCACCGCCGGAGTGGTTGAAAAAGCCGGGGGCAAAGTATCCGGAGTACAGTCTTGGATTTGAGTTGGCTTCCGATATGAAAACTATTGTGAGAGGGCCGGTCAATATCATTCCAGGAGGGAACGTGACGAAAGGAACTGGGTTTGAGGGGCATGGATTCTATGAAGCTTCCAGCCCCCGGAAGATAAACGGAACCTATGTAATGGTCTATTCCAGCGAGTTAAGCCATGAGATGGCATATGCCACTGCGGACGAGCCGTTGGGAGCCTATACATATCAGGGAGTATTAGTATCCTGCGGTGATTTCGGATTGGACGGAAACACAGTGCCGGTGATGCCTTACGGGAACGTCCACGGAGGCCTGGTAAAGCTGGATGGCAGCTGGTATATCTTTTACCATCGCCACACCTCCGGGCAGGAAGCCAGCCGCCAGGGATGCGCCGAGAGGCTGCCTATCCGTGAGGACGGATGGTTTGGCCAGGCAGAGATCACAAGCTGCGGCTTAAACAAAGGACCTTTGCCGGCAAAAGGAAGCTACAATGCATGCTATTGCTGCCATCTGACCTCGCCGTCTATCGCTTCCAGACGGCTTACGGTGCGGGAGTGCCGCAGGGAGACAGAAACCCATATCTATGAGGAGGCAGCAGGCGTTGACGAAAGAGGGTTTCTCCATTATATAGCCAATGTGGAGACGGGAACCGTCGTCGGATATAAATATGTTTCATTTCATGAGACAGGGAACGTGGCTTTAAGGCTCCGTGGAATGGGACATGTGACGGTTTCTGTGTGTTTGGACAGACCAGATGCCCAGATGGTTGGCAACAAGGAGGCGGATCTTAAGGGAGACTGGACGGATGTTTTTATTGATTTACAGAAGATATCCGGTGTACATGCTCTGTATTTCAGGTTCCAGACTGAAGAGCGGATTCAGTTTGAACAGTTTTCGTTTATAGAGTAGGAGCAAGAAAACTTGGGGAGGTAAGTATCCAATGAAAACAATATGCGGGATCGACTGCACTGGCTGCAGATGGAAAGAACACTGCAAAGGCTGCCTGGAAACCAATGGCAGTCCTTTTGGAGGCCAATGCGTTGCTGCCCAATGTTATAAAACTGGTGGTGAAAATGGTTTTCTAGCATATAAGAATCAACTGATAGAGGAGTTTAACGCTCTTGGAATTGATGATATGCCTCCCATAACCGATCTCTGTCCGTTAATCGGTGCATATGTTAATTTGGAATATGTTCTTCCCAATGGAGAAAAGATGAAATTGCTTGATGATTCAAACATATATCTTGGATATCAAGTTGAAAAACTAAGCAGTGACAGGTGCTATGGGCTTGTTGCAGATCAGGATTATTTGCTGGTATGCGAATATGGCTGCAATGGCGCAGAACCCCGGATCATTCTATACAAAAAGAGATAAACAAAAAATAAAAGGAGGGTTACACAATGGGAGAAATGATTTCCTCATTCGACGGCACGAAACTGTATTTAAACAAGGAGGCTGTGGAGAGTCCGAAAGCAGTGCTGGTGATCGTTCACGGGCTGTGCGAGCATCAGGGAAGGTATGATTATCTGGCGGATATCTTCCACAAGGCAGGAATCTCCACCTATCGGTTTGACCACCGGGGCCATGGGCGCTCCCAGGGGGAGAGGACGTATTACAATGATTTCAATGAACTGTTGGATGATACCAATGTGGTGGTGGATATGGCTATAGCCGAGAATCCCAATATCCCGGTATTTCTGATGGGACACAGCATGGGTGGTTTTACCGTGTCCCTGTATGGGGTAAAATATCCGGATAAAGGGTTAAGGGGAATCGTCACCAGCGGCGCATTGACCCATGACAACGGAAAACTGATTGCGGGAACACCGGAGGGCCTGGATCCTCACACCAAGCTTCCCAATGAATTGGGCGGCGGTGTCTGTTCCGTGGAGGAAGTGGTAGACTGGTATGGTAAGGATCCTTATAATACCAACACCTTTACCACCGGTTTATGCTATGCCCTCAACGCAGGAGTTAAGTGGTTCAGTGAAAAGGAGAAGGAATTCAACTATCCGGTGCTGATGCTTCACGGAGAGAAGGACGGCCTGGTAAGCGTGACTGATACCTATGACTTCTTTGCTCACGTGGCCTCCAAGGATAAACAGATGAAGATTTATGGGAATCTGCTTCATGAGATCTTCAACGAATACTGTAAGGATGAAGTAATCGGAGATGCCCTCTCCTGGATCGAAACGAGAATCTGACGCTATGTTTTTTATTATGGGAATCAACACAGGGCAGAAGGAACTGTCTTCTCATCAGCTGGTGATCTGCGGTGTCTGCGGAGGCTATGGCAGATACCAGGTTTTTATGACATATACAAGCATTAGCCTGTTTTTCATCCCTGTCTTAAAATGGGGACGGCGCTACTATGTAACCATGTCCTGCTGTAAGACGGTATATGAGCTGGCACCGGAGATGGGACGGCGGATTGCAAGGGGAGAGCAGGTAGAGATCACCCCGGCGGATTTGACGCTTGTAAAGACCGGGCACCGGGAAACGTGGAGCGCCGGCACCGGCAATTCACCGGAGACAGGCCATTCAGACAATTGGTCTGGCAATCCTGCTGGCAGGAGGCGTGTCTGTAGCAATTGTGGGTATGAGACGGAAGAAGAATTTTCCTATTGTCCTAAGTGCGGAAGGGAATTAAGGTTTTAAATAAATAGTTTTAAAGACAGAGTGCTTGTTCTCTGAGGCAGTTTCTGGCGCAGAGAACGAGTACTATTGCGTTTGGATGGAATCCTTTGAGATTTAAAAGGTGTATGGTGGTGCCTTGAAGAAAAGGGAGAGAAAGAGAGATAGCATGAAGAAACGGTTACGGATATGGAAATGGCTGCGGCGGACAGGAATTGCCATGGCAGCCTTAGGGTTCCTATGGATTGGCTCTGGCCAGATGCATCCGGTATGGGCGGATGAGACGGGGACAAAAGAAGGAGTGATAGCACCAAAAGAGTGTGTGACAACGTTGGCTGCGGTGCCAACCACACGGCCGACAGATCATGGTACCCTTCGGGTGGAAGGGCCCAACCTGGTGGATGCCAAGGGGGAAATGGTTCAGCTGTATGGTATGTCCACCCATGGAATCGCATGGTTTCCCCAATATATCAACAGAGAAGCATTCCAGACCCTTCGGGATGACTGGGGGAGTAATTGCGTACGCCTTGCCCTGTATACGGACGAGTATAACGGATATTGCAGCGGCGGAAACAAGGAAGAACTGAAACAATTGGTGGAGAATGGAGTCTCCTATGCCACAGAATTGGGCATGTATGTGATTGTGGATTGGCATGTGTTAAATGACAAAAATCCCAATGTCCACAAGGAGGAAGCCATACGCTTTTTTGACGAGATGGCATCCAAGTGGAAGGATCAAAACAATGTGATCTATGAGATCTGCAACGAGCCTAACTCCGGGACTACCTGGGAGGATATTGTATCCTATGCTGACCAGATTATTCCAGTCATCCGAAAGTATGACAGCGATGCGGTTGTCATCGTGGGCACGCCTACCTGGAGCCAGGATGTGGATCAGGCCCTGAAAGCTCCGTTAGCCTATGGCAATGTCATGTATGCCCTTCATTTCTATGCCGGAACCCATACGGACTGGCTTCGTAAAAGGGCGGAGGAATGTATCAAACAAGGACTTCCAATCTGCATCAGTGAATTTGGCATGTGTGATGCTTCCGGAAACGGAGCCAATGACTTTGTGCAGGCATCAAAATGGATGGAGTTGATTGAGAAGTACAATCTAAGCTACTTCTGTTGGAATCTGGCCAACAAATCTGAGACCAGCAGCGTCCTGAAACCGGAGTGTACAAAAGTTTCAGGATGGGAAGAATCTGATTTAAGCGAGGCAGGAGCGTGGATTCGGCAGCGGCTTAGAAGGGAGGGAAGGAAGCAGGAACCATCAGCCCGGTGACTCATCGGGCTGATGGGGCTGAGAAGAAAGACGAAAATTCTGTACCCAGTCGATAAGCCAGGAAGAGATGGTGACGGTTACCAGGGAATACACAACCTTTTTCCCGGGAATATAGGACAGGGACAAAAGAAGAACCGTCAGATCTGTGGCAAGATATGCAATGGAGATCCGGCAACGGGTTATGTGGGAGATGGTCAATGCCAAAGCGTCATCGCCACTGCTGGAGCCGCCTTGCCTTACCACCAAGCCTACGCCGATTCCGATAAAGCAGGCTCCCAAAACAGCCGAGGCCATGGGATGGCGGGACAGATCAGGCAAAACTGGGGGAATCAATTCCCACAGGCGAAAGAAACAGGAAAAGCTTAGGGTTGACAGGATCGCGGTTTTTAAGAATCCGGTGCCCAGATAACGGAATGCCAGGCCATAACAGCAAAAATCCAGGACAGGCGTAAGGATAGAGGGAGAGATGCCGAACCAGTGGTTGATCAAAAGGATGGCTCCAAGGACACCGCCTTCTGTAATGCCGGTTCTCTGGTGGATATTGCGCAGGCCGAAAGATGCAATGGCGGTTCCAATGAGAATTGGAATCAGTTTTTTGATCGTTTGGTTGGGAAGGAAGCGTCGGATAACAGGGGGAAGTGAGGAAGGTATGAGGCGGTTTGGTGCGTTCATGATAGAGTGGAACCCTTTCTAAATGTATTTAGCAAAACGAAAAGATATCAGGTTTGCTGTGTGTTGGCGTATGGGATCTGTGGAGTATTACTGACAAAGCCTGATAAGTAGATTACCTGATATTGGGGGGAAAGTCAAGAGGGTTGTTGCTGGCCGTCTGACAGATGGAAACTGTTAACACAAAGTCATAGCGTTTTGCAAGGGGACAGGAGACGAAGAAGTAAAACAACTTTGCTCATCAGGAGTATGTTATATTACGTTTATCGATTATGTGTTTGAGGAAAAGAGTAAATTGATGAGTCATTTCCGCATTGAAACGAATCTGTCAGACGGGGGCTTTGGGAATAACCGGGCTCTTGAACTTTCTATTTCAACTGCAGATTCTCATTGGTTTTGAAATTTCTTAAAGATATGCCGATACATATGTAATCCCTGCTATTTTATCAAGTTCAGTTGGGACTTAAGTTCAGGAGAAGCCAACTTGTTGAGGCTGTTTTCATCCTTTTACTATATATTTACCATGTACGGAACAACTAGAAATGTTAAAGAAAAAGGGGGAGCCATTGACTTGCATATGTCTGATATTGAAGGTAAAAAAAGAAAGGCTGACAGGGAGCGTGAACCCCTGCCCTGCCTTTCTATTTTTTACTATCTATTCCTGAAACACTCCATCCACCCAATTGCCGTATTGTACAGTTCCATCGGTATCATAAAAGGTGCCGGTTCCGTTGTAGAGATTATTTTCCCATTCTCCCTCATAACGGGAGCCGTTTAAGTAGTACATGATGCCATCGCCGGATTTTTTGTTATCCTGATATTCGCCGACGTAGCAATTTCCATCGGAGGAACTAAGGACACCCCTTCCAGTCCGTGCTCCTTTTTGCCAATCTCCATAATAAACAGAGTTTGTAAAATAGCAAGTCCCTTTCCCATGGGGAAGCCCATCTTTGTATTCGCCTACATTGAGGGTGCCGTTATCGTGAAAATATCCTTCACAATTGCCATTGCGCACCCCATCCAGCCATTCACCCCGGTACCAGCTTTTGGCTTCGCCGTCATCGCTATAAAAGTAAACGCCGTTTCCGTTCCGTTTTCCTGATACGAACTCACCGACATAGTAATCGCCATCACTATAATAGTACGTTCCATTGCCGTTGGGTGTTCCGTCTTTAAACTCACCAATATATAGTTCGTTGCTACTGTTTATTCGAATTCCTTCTCCGATCAGAACTCCATTTTCTTGCTTGCCGGTATACGTATTTCCATCGTCATCTTTCCAGGTCGTAGCGCCTGGCTGGTTCAGGATTCCATTCATCTCACCGGTGGCTTCAACCAGTTCACCATCTTGAAAAATTCCTATTTTGCATGTCCCGTCTTTGTAATACATAACTCCGTCCTGTGAATCTTCCAACCATTCTCCCTGGAAGTACCAACGCCCTTTTTCATCGTTGGGAGCATACCAAAGAGTTCCTTCACCAAAATATTTATTGTCTTTCCATTCCCCCTCATAGCGGTAACCAGAAGAATCGTAATAGGTTCCATGACCATGCCGGTCTGCTCCTAAAAATTCTCCCTGATACCAACTGTTATTGCTGTTAAAGTAGTAAATTCCGTTCCCCATTCGCTTGCCATCTTCCCATCCTCCATAATACCAAGCACCGCTTTCAAAATAGATTGTCCCAGTGCCGTGTGCCACACCGTCTTTAAATTCTCCTAAATAAACGCTCTTGTCTTTGTAGGTAACATGTCCATATCCGTCTATTTTTTTATCCTTCTTTTTTCCTGTATAGAAAACGCCATTCTCATCCGCCCAGATGTCTGCTTCCCATATCATATTTGTGACAAAGACATCGTCCAGCCAAACCTGTGCTTCGGAGGAACCATCGCTGCCGATGAAGAGCCCTTTTCCGCTTCGAACACCCTTTTCCCATTTGCCCTCGTAACGATCGTTGTTGTCCCAATAAAAGGTGCCATCCCCGTCCATGGTTCCTGCTTTAAAGTTTCCTTCATATCTTCCGCCGGACGGAAACCATCTGGTTCCATAGCCTTCGCACAGGCCGGCTTTGAACTCTCCTTCATAGGTCTCGCCGTTGGTATAAAATGCTTGTCCCCATCCTTCGATTTTCCCATTTACCTGGTTTCCTATGAATTCGTTTCCGTTGTCGTCTTTCCAACGTTCAGCCTCCGACTCAGATTCGGATTCTGTGGTTGGCTGGGTTTCTAGTTCTTCGGAGGGTGTGTATGCAGCAGTGCTTATGTTATGATCAGACGGATCCGGGGGTTGGGGAGAGGTGAATAGCAAACGCGCCGCAAAAAACACCAGTAATGCTACCACAGCAGTACGAACATATTCTTTTGCAGTCAAGTCTTTGAATGAAATTATTTTTGACAAAGAAGACAGGGATGTACGCCTGGATCCGGAAGTACCGGTTTCTTCTTCTGTGGAAGAGGGCGCTTTTTTGCGTTCGAAGAGAACATTGCTAATCCCTGTTGCGGCTACAGAGGTAAAGATTGGCATAATCCATTCCCTTACCAGAGCATTGTTTAAAAACCTAAAGATGATATCCATACCATTTCCCTCCCTTATTTTTCCATTATATACCAAAATATGACAAAAAGAAAGTGGGGCGCGTCGTATCTTACCGCATTTTAATTGACAAACCGTTCGTCAGGACATATACTTGTAAAACCTGTTGAACGATCAAGTATTTCAGATAACATAAAGTCCGGAGAGAGGAGGAAATAGGATGCAAAAAACAGAGTATGACAGAAAGGAAGACCATATGGATAACGCAGCCAACGCAGCCAACGCAGCCAACGCAGCCAACGCAGCCAACGCAGCCAGCATAGCCAACACAGCCCCAACAGCCAAGCCAGCCAATCAAAACGCCACCAGGTTGTCTCTCATCTGGAAATTTCTGGAGGGGAGCAAAGGATTTTTTATTATCAGCATCCTGGCTACCCTGATGATGAACGTGTTGGATATGATTTCCCCTCAGATCATACGGACAGCCATTGACAGCGTGATCGGGGATAAGGAGCTGGCGCTGCCAGACGTTTTTATAGCGTTTGTGGGGCGGATGGGAGGCGTGGAGTATTTAAGAAGCCATCTGTGGATGGTGGGTGCTGCCATTGTCCTTCTGGCGGCAGGCAGTGCCGGGTTCCGTTATGTCTCTATGGTTTTTAACAGCAAAGGGGCAGAGCATTTTGCCAAGACCATGAGGGATAAGCTGTTTTCCCATATACAGAAACTACCATTTTCCTGGCATATGAAGAACCAGACTGGGGACATCATACAGAGGTGTACTTCGGATGTGGATACCATTAAGAATTTTATCTCGGAGCAGCTGACTGCTGTGTTCCGGATTGTTATGATGATCACCTTGTCCCTTGTGTTCATGTTTTCCATGAATGGGAAACTGGCTCTGGTGGCACTTGTGTCCATCCCCATTATTCTCGGATACTCCTGGGGGTTTCATGCCAGAATACGGGATCGGTTTACCCAGTGTGATGAGAATGAGGGAGTTCTCTCCATCATCGCCCAGGAGAATTTAACCGGTATCCGGGTGGTACGGGCATTCGGACGGGAGAATTTTGAGAAGGAGCGTTTTGAGAAGCAGAACAACATCTACACCAACGTATGGATGAAGCTGTGCGTGGTTCTGTCGCTGTTCTGGGGAACCGGGGATCTGGTATCCGGGCTGCAGATCATGCTGGTGGTGGTACTGGGAACCTGTTTCTGTGTTCAGGGGGAGATGACGGCGGGAGAGTTTATTGCCTTTGTCTCCTACAATACCATGCTGGTGTGGCCAGTACGTTCCCTGGGCCGAACCATCTCGGAGATGAGCAAGGCCGGGGTTTCAGCAGAGCGTATCCGCTATATCATGAATTCGCCAAAACAAGAGGATCGGCCAGGGGCCGTGATGCCGGATTTGAGAGGGGATATTGTGTTTGACCAGGTATCCTTTGGATACGGAACAGAACAGGTGCTTTCAGATGTCAGCTTTCAAATTCCAAAAGGGACTACGTTTGGGATTTTGGGAAGCACAGGATCGGGAAAATCCACCCTTATGCATCTGTTAAACCGGCTGTATGATCTGCCGGAAGGGCAGGGAAAGATCACCATCGGCGGGGTGGATATCCGGGACATGAAGGGAGAATGGGTGAGGCAGAATATCGGAATGGTGCTTCAGGAGCCGTTCCTCTTCTCCAGGACTATCGGGGAAAATATCGGCATTACCAGGGAGCAGGCTTCTTTGCCGGACATCCGCCAGGCGGCGGCCATCGCCTGCGTAGACAGGGCCATCACGGATTTTGCCAAGGGGTATGATACCCTGGTGGGGGAGAGAGGCGTTACCCTGTCCGGCGGGCAGAAGCAGAGGACAGCCATTGCCCGCATGTTGATGCAGAGGACTCCCATCATGGTGTTTGATGATTCCCTTTCGGCCGTGGATGCAGAGACAGATTTAAAGATTCGCCAGGCCTTAAAAAGCAAGCTGGAGGAGGCGACGGTGATCCTGATCGCCCACCGGGTTACCACACTGATGCAGGCGGACTGTATCCTGGTGTTGGATAAAGGAACGGTTGCGGAGATGGGCTCCCACAAAGAACTGATGGAGAGACATGGAATTTACCGAAAGGTTTATGATATGCAGATGACTTTGGCAGAGGAGGTGGAGGAGTATGGAGCATAAAAAGGAATCAGAGTGGAAGGCGCTGCCATATTTTGGGATCAACAAACTGCTCCCCTATTTAAGGCCTTACCGGATTACCATCATCACCATGATTACCTTGGGATTTTTAGGTGGGTTGATGGACATCGTCATGCCACTGTTTCAGGAGTATGCCATCGACCATTTTATTGCAGGGCAGACTCTGGCATCCATGGACCGTTTTATTCTGGCCTATGTGGGGGTTCTGCTTTTCCAGGTGCTTGCCAACGGGATCTCGGCTTACCAGGCCTGCCAGGTGGAGATGTATGTGGGGCGGGACATGAAGCGCCAAAGCTTTAACCATTTGCAGACCCTGGCATTTTCCTATTTTAATCAGAACAGCGTAGGGTATATTCATGCCAGGGTGATGAGCGATACCAACCGGATCGCATCCCTGGTGTCGTGGAGTTTGATGAATGGGGTGTGGTACATTTCCTATATTATCGGTGCTATCCTTGTGATGCTTAAGGTCAATATCCGTCTGGCTGTCTGGGTGTTGATGATTGTGCCCCTTTTGACAGCGGCGGCAGCGTTTTTCCAGAAGAGGCTGGTAAGGATTAACCGGAAGGTTCGGGAGATCAACTCCCACATAACATCCAATTTCAACGAAGGGATCACCGGTGCCAAGACTACCAAGACATTGGTGATCGAGGAGAAAATGGAGCATCATTTTAATGGGACTTCCAGGGAGATGGAGGAAATGTCTGTGCGGGGAACCCACTATCATGGGCTGTTTGCCTCCATGATTTCCTTTGCCTCTTCCACGGCGCTGGCCTTGGTGCTTTGGCAGGGAGGGAAGATTACCATGGAAGGCCTTATGGAGATCGGCACGCTTTCGGTGTTTATGACCTATGCTCTTGGGATGATGGAGCCGGTGCAGTGGATTGTCCGGTCTATCTCTGACCTGATTACAGTGCAGGTGAATGTGGAGCGCTTTTCCACCTTGATGGAAACCCAGTCGGACGTGAGGGATACAAAAGAGGTGGAGGAGAAGTACGGAGATTCGTTTCAGCCTAAGAAGGAGAACTGGGAGCCTCTCCATGGGGATATTGTCTTTGAGGATGTGTCTTTTCGGTATCCGGACGGAGAGGAGTATGTGCTGGAGCATTTCAATCTTCATGTACCTCAGGGAACCAACATTGCCATTGTTGGGGAGACAGGCGCAGGAAAATCCACCCTGGTGAATCTGGTGTGCCGGTTTTTTGAGCCAACATCCGGTAGGATCCTGATTGACGGGGTGGATGCCAGGAAGCGCTCTCAACTGTGGCTTCACAGCAATATCGGGTATGTGCTTCAGACTCCCCACCTGTTTTCCGGAAGCGTGCTGGAGAATCTAAAGTATGGCAATCCGGAAGCGACCATGGAGCAGATTGAGGCGGCTGTGAAAAGCGTATCGGCGGATGAGGTGATTGCCAGAATGGACAGAGGATATGACAGCGATGTGGGAGAAGGAGGGGATTTGCTTTCCACCGGGGAGAAGCAGCTTCTCTCGTTTGCCAGGGCTATCCTGGCGGATCCGAGGATTTTTGTGCTGGATGAAGCCACTTCTTCCATTGATACGGTGACGGAGAAGAAGATACAGGAGGCCATCCGGCACCTGATGAAGGGAAGAACCTCATTTGTGATTGCCCACAGGCTTTCCACCATCCGGCAGGCGGATCTGATCCTGGTGATCCGGGACGGAAAGATCGTGGAGAGAGGAACTCACAGGGAACTGATAAAAGAAAAGGGGGAGTATTATCGTCTGTATACCAGGCAGTATCAGGAAGAGGCGTTTGAGGAGGCATTTGGATAGAATCGGATAGGATCCAGGTTTTTGTATTCCCCCTTGGGCCGGCTCTGGACAAGCACATTGTTTTCGCAGAATTGCAGAATAGCTGCTGGCTTTAAGACAGCCATAAAGCCGCCGGAGAGGGGGAATCCAAAAAGGCCTATCTGGGCTTGACAAAGAGTGAAGAGTGCTATATAATTACTATTAGTAATTATTATTAATAAATAAAACTGAGATAAGGGTCTTGTATTCTATTTTTCAGATCAAGGAGGGGAGAATCGATGAATACCAGCAGTTTAAAGCATCTTCTGGATGCCTGCTTTACGGCAAAGCATATTATTGAGACCATGCCGGAGCTTCCCAAGGGAATGAAGCCGCGCCACATCCACGTACTGGAACAGATCAACCAGGTATGCCGGGAACAGGAAGAGTGCAGGGTAAGCGACGTGAGTGCAAGGATGAATATTACTATGCCCAGCATTACCAAGCTGATCCAGGAACTGGAGGGAATGGGGATGCTTGTAAAAAGCGGAGACATCGGAGACAAGAGAGTGAGTCTTTTGAAGCTGACAGAGAAGGGAAGGGTTCATGTAAAAAGGTATGTGGAGGATTTCCACAGAGATTGGGTAAAGAATTTAGAGGATATTACGGATGGGCAGGTTCAAGAAGCGATCCAGGTGATTGAGAGGCTTCAGGATGCCATGCCAGGTAGATAGGAGGATGTCATGGGAAAAACCAACAAAAAAGAGATTTCATTTGTAGAAGGCTCCGTATTTGGGGCATTGATCCGGTTCGCAGTGCCAGTACTGGGAGCTTTGATCCTCCAGGCAGCGTACGGAGCTGTAGATCTGATGGTTGTGGGACAGTTTGGAGATGCGTCCAGTATTTCCGCCGTAGGCACCGGAAGCTCTTTCATGCAGATGGTGACGTTTATTATCACCAGCCTGGCTATGGGCTCTACTGTTGTCATCGGGCAGCAGATAGGGGAGAAGAAGCCAAAGGAGGCAGGCAACACGGTTGGAACCACCACCCTTTTGTTTGCGGCCATAGGAATCGGGCTGACGGTTCTTTTGGAAGGGTTTGCAGGGAAGATTGTCACTCTTTTGCAAGTGCCGGAACAGTCGGTGGAAAAGACCATTCTCTATATCCGGATCTGCTCGGCAGGAATTGTAATCATCATCGCGTACAATGTGATCAGTGGCGTGCTCAGGGGCGTGGGCAATGCCAATTTACCTTTTCTGTTTGTGGGGATTGCCTGTGTGGTCAATATCGTAGGGGATCTTCTGCTGATCGGTGTATTCCGGCTGGATGTGGCAGGTGCTGCTCTGGCAACTGTATTCGCCCAGCTGGTATCGGTGGTTCTGTCGGCAGCTATTATCCGAAGGCAGAATCTTCCTATCTGTTTTTCCCTTGCCCAGTGCCGGATCTATGAAAAAGAACTGAAGCGGATTCTGAATATCGGAGTGCCTATTGCATTGCAGGAGGCTATGGTACAGATATCCTTTCTTGTGGTCAATTCTATTGTAAATACTATGGGACTGATGCCGTCGGCAGGATACGGCGTAGCTTCAAAGATCGTATCTTTTATTATGTTGGTTCCCTCATCGGTCATGCAGAGCGTATCCGCCTTTGTGGCACAGAATATAGGCGCAGGACAGAAAGCCAGGGCCTGGAAGGGAGTTCGTACGGCCATGATCACCGGCTGCAGTGCCGGGGTGGTAATCTTTATGGCTGGATTCTTCGGCGGCGGGCTTTTGTCTTCTGCATTTACCCGGGATCCCCAGGTCATCGCCCAGAGCGCCGATTATCTGAAAGGCTTCTCCGCAGACTGTATTCTTACCTGTATCCTGTTCAGTACCATTGGATATTTTAATGGAAGCGGGAAGAGCATCCCTGTGATGCTTCAGGGAGTTACCTCCGCGCTTCTGGTCCGCATTCCCATTTCTATTTTGATGTCGAAGATTCCGGAAGCTTCATTAATCGGAATGGGGCTTGCAACGCCCATTACCACAGTATATGGGATTCTCTTTTTTCTTGTCTGCATGAGGCGAATGAAAAACCAATGAAAAATTTTACATGAAAACGTCTTCCCTTTGACTTGTAGCGGCAATAAGGGTATAATAAAAAGAAACTATCACGAAAAGCCGAATTGTTTAGGGGGAAATCTTGATGAAACAACGAAAAAAGTCTTTGATGGGAGTCTTGTGCGTCCTGCTCCTTTTGTTGGCTATCATTGGCCTTTTCCGCTGGTATATGGCACAGAATACCACACGCATGGAGGAACGGAATAAAATTTATGCGTTAGACTCGGCCAGGTTGAAGGCGGCCCAGATAGATGAAGAGTTCAATAATGCGCTGAATCTGATCAATACCTACACCTACTTTTGGGGAGAACAGTTTACCGGGCCGGATGCCATTGCCAGAATGCTGAAAGAGATGGAGCAGAATTCCCGGTTCGATGCACTTTTATTCACGGATCCCCAAGGGATTGACCATGCCTCCGACGGGCGGACTGCTGATGTGACTGACAGAGATTTTTACGTAAACGGCATGAATGGAGAGAATGGCATTTCCATCATTTTTGATCCCCATTTTTTCAATGAGACCATGGTCTCGTTTTATGCCCCTGTTCGGCGCGATGATGAGATCATCGGTGTGTTTCGAGGCACGTATCTGGCGGAGGAGCACCTAAAAGACATGTTGGCCGCCACGTATTTTGGCCAGAAGGCGGAGGTCTTTTTGTGCATGCCAGACGGAAGAATGATTGCCAGTTCCGATGAGAAGGTCTATAACGGAGAGCTTCTTGAGAAAGAATACGGAGGAGATCTTCTTGACATGCTGGTCAAGACCCAGGTGATTGATATAGATACGGCCCGGGATGTAAGGAATGTATTGGAACACGGAGGGGAAAGCGCGTTCATCTGTGACTCTAGCAATTCAGCCAATCAGACAGACAACATCAGCGTCATGTATCTTCCAAGCACCCAGTATGTTCTGATTCAGACATTTCCTGAAAGTGTGACCCGGAACATGATAAACGCGGAAAATGCCATAGGTTTTCGGCTGGAGAGCATGATGCTGGGGGTGTTTATCATCTACTTTTTGTCTGTGTTTGTCAGGACAGGCAGGGAGAGAAAAGTTCTGGAAAAGAAGAACCGGGAGATGGGCTATATCATTGCAGGTGTTAACACCTTGTTCCTCAGATATGCCCTGGTTGATTTTGAGACGGAGACCTACCAGTATCTGGTGGGAACAAAGCCGGAGAACAGTTCCATCTCAGAAAGTGGAAAATATAATGAGTTGGTGGAATATCTGTGTTCTCTTTTCATAGAGGATGAGGAACGGGAGGAATTTGCCAGGCAGATTGCGAAAGACGCTGTGGTGGAGGCAATGGATCATCAGGGAGATCTCCGCTTTGCATGCCATGTGTGCCGGGAAGGCCGCAGGGAGTGGGAACATGTGAATATTATCTGTCTGGAACGGAAAAATGGCCATGTAAGCAAGGCGCTTCTCACCAAGCAGAATATTACGGACGTAAAAGAGGAGGAGCTGCGTATGCAGGCGGCCAAATCCCTTGCGGACCGTAAGGAGCGGCAATACCGTATAGCTATCACGTCCAATGCCATCTGCACCTATGATTTCAATCTGACTCAGGATTGGATCGAGGAAGATATTATCCAGATCGTGGACGGCCAACCGGTTTCCCTTCTTAACAATGTAGGGCTGGAGGCACCGTGCAGGGCTTCAGACTGGTTTGAGCGGAGAAAGCAATTTGTTCTGAAGGAATCCTTAAAGGACTACTGCACAGTGGTGAACCTGGACTATTTGAAGGAGCGTTTTGAGCAGGGGGAGGCAGAGGTAGCGGTAGAATACTGGCGACAGGAGCCTCATGGAGAGAGCGCCTGCGTGAGGCAGTCCTTTATCATGACGCTGGAGGATGGAACCAATGATCTGATGGTAATGGCTGTGGCAAAAGAGATCACAGAAAGCGTAAGGCAGCAGAGAGAGCAGACCCAGGCGCTGCAGGATGCGCTGATGCAGGCACAGCATGCCAACAGGGCCAAAACTACATTCCTCTCCAACATGTCCCATGACATCCGCACGCCGATGAATGCCATCATCGGGTTTGCCACCATTGCGGTAAGCCACATTGACAATAAGGATCAGGTGAGAGACTGCCTGCAAAAGGTTCTGTCTTCCAGTAACCATCTGTTAAGCCTGATCAACGACATCCTTGACATGAGCAGAATTGAAAGCGGAAAGGTGCAGATCAAGGAGCAGGAGTGCAATATTTCTGAACTGATGCACAACCTGGTAAATATCATTCAGCCCCAGGTGAAGGCTAAACAGCTGGAACTGTTTATCGATACCTTTGAGGTGGTCAATGAAGATGTGATGGCGGACGCACTGAAGTTGAACCAGATCTTTATCAACCTGTTAAGCAATGCCGTAAAATATACGCCTGCCGGAGGAACCATTTCCTTCCGGATCATGCAGAAGACCACGTTCCGCCATGGATACGGAGATTACACGTTTATCATCAAGGACAATGGAATCGGTATGTCGTCTGAGTTTGTGAAGCATATCTTTGAGCCCTTTGAGCGGGAAGTGACCACCACTCAGTCTGGCATCCAGGGCACTGGCCTTGGGATGGCGATTACCAGAAATATTGTGGAGATGATGAGCGGAACCATTGATGTGGAAAGCGAGATGGGCAAAGGCAGCACGTTTACAGTGGAACTTACTCTGAAGCTGCAGAATGTGGAGAAGAATGCAGAGCAGATCAAGGAGCTGGAAGGCCTGCGGGCACTGGTGGTGGATGATGATTTTCATGTCTGTGACAGCGTGAGTAAGATGTTAAAGAAGATCGGCATGCGCGCGGAATGGACCACTTCTGGCAGAGAGGCAGCGTACCGGGCTCAGATCGCCCACGAAGAAGGAGATTCTTACCATACGTACATTATTGACTGGCAGATGCCGGAGATCAGCGGGGTGGATACGGCAAGGAAGATCCGTAAAGCTGTGGGGCAGGATGTGGCGATCATCATTTTGACGGCGTATGACTGGACGGATATTGAGGAGGATGCCAGAGCAGCCGGAGTTACCGCCTTCTGTGCCAAACCGCTGTTTATGTCCGATCTGAAAGCCGCCCTGCTTGCGGCCAACAATCAGACAGACAGTGTGGAGGAAGCCGCGCCGTGGAGCCTGGTGGATTTCAGCGGAAAACGGGTTCTGGTTGTGGAGGATATTGAGCTAAACCGGGAGATTGCGGAAGTGATACTGGAGGAGGCTGGGTTTGAGGTGGAGTCTGCTCCAGACGGGACAGATGCAGTGGCAATGGTGAAGAACTCCGAGGAGAATTACTATGATGTGATTTTGATGGATGTGCAGATGCCGATTATGAATGGATATGAAGCTACCCGGACGATCCGGAATCTTCCCAGAAAGGATGTGAGGACCCTTCCCATTATTGCTATGACAGCCAATGCGCTGGAGGAAGACAAAGAGGCAGCGCTGAAAAATGGAATGAATGCCCATCTTTCAAAGCCCATTGACGTGGAATTGTTTATTCAGGTATTGAAGCAGTTTACCTGCTAAACTGTAAGCAAAGGCGGGCATTTGCTGCTTTTTAAAGATAGGGTGAACGATTATAAATCAAGAGGAGGTAAAACAGAAATGAGAAAGAATTTTGGCGCAAAGCCATGGACGTATCCACAGCCAGTATTTATCGTTGCAACCTATGGTGAAGACGGGATGCCGGACGCCATGAATGCCGCCTGGGGCGGAATCAGCGATGACACTCAGATTTCCCTGTGTTTAAGCGCAGGACATAAGACGGTGGAGAATCTTTTGGCCAGAGGCGCATTTACGGTTAGCATGGCAGATGGGGCCCATGTGGCGGAATGCGACTATGTGGGGATTGAATCTGCCAATGATGTGCCAGATAAGCTGGAGCGGGCAGGATTCCACACGGCTAAGGCAGAGTTTGTAGACGCGCCTGTGATCGAGGAACTGGCTATGGCAGTAGAATGTAAGCTTATAAGCTATGATAAGGACAGCTGCCGGCTGGTGGGGGAAATTGTAAATGTGTCTGCGGATGAGAGGGTGCTGGGAGAGAATGGGCAGATTGACCCTTCGAAGCTGGATCCCATTGTGTTCGACCCGGTAAACAATGGATATTTGAAGTTAGGGGAAAGGGTTGGAAATGCATTTAGAGATGGCATGAAGTTTAAATAAGAAACTGCTGTGATATAAAAGGAATCCGGCCTGTTTTAGTTTGGCCGGATTCTTTATCTTGTGGTGCGCCGGGCGGCGCACCTTTGGGTTTTAAAGTGATAATTTTTTGTAAATACAACCAGGAACAAAACCGTTTAAAATTAACAC
>CANDZL010000031.1:0-39364 GCA_947425205.1 uncultured Hungatella sp.
AGATCGACCGTATCGCTAACAATACGGACTTCAATGGTATTAAGCCATTGGCTAATGAGTATTATGATTCAGATACAGGTGCGCTTAAGAATGCTCCGGCAACAGCTAAAGATGCAAATATTAAGAGTACCCCAAGGTATTGGTCAACATCAAGAGCTGGTGTAGATGGCAAGATGACCTTCCAGATTGGTCCGTCCAGATATGAGACGATTTCCGTTAGTAAGGCAGATATGACTGCAGCTGCATTAGGATTAAGTGGAATTAAAGCCAATGTTGTTGATTCAAAAGGAAAACCACTTAGTACAAGTAAGGGCCGTATTAAGGTCAGCGGTGGAAATACCTTGGCAGGTAACTCTGCAATCAGCAGAATCAATAACGCTATCAACATCGTATCCACTTATCGTGCAAAGCTTGGTGCTGCACAGAACAGACTTGAGCATACGGTTAACAACTTGAAGGTAACATCTGAGAACATCACAGCAGCAGAGAGCCGTATCCGTGATACAGATATGGCAGATGAGATCACCGCATTCACGAAGAATAACATTCTTCTGCAGGCATCTCAGTCCATGTTGGCACAGTCCAACTCTGTACCGCAGAGCATCTTGAGCCTGCTTTCCTAATTTGATAGCAGGTAGATCGTAAGATGGTTTTAAAGAAAGAAAAGTTTTAAGTTTGGCAATAGTCGGATTACAATTTAACAGGGCCTTGTAACGAATTTAGCTATCCTTTCGGAGTGATCCGGGGGGTAGCATTTTTAGTACAGTTATAAGCTCTGACTTTCGTGGCAGTTTAATTTATATTGAAACATTTATTTTGATAATGCAGTTTAAAACTCAATTTAAAAAATTCCAATCCTTGATTTTTTAGATTTTAATATAGAACAACATGTAGAGATATGGATCATTAATTCAGATTAAAAGTTCAGATACAAGTTTAACAGGAATGTAAGGTAAAATTTATATAGATGATGCTTTACAGACTTCTTTTAGGGGAGGCGCCCCTCTGGGAGAAGGAAGGTGGGGACAGGGAGGTTCCTGCAGATAGTTTGATCATGAAAACAGGAGGAACATTTTATGATTATTCAACACAACATAGCGGCAATTAACTCTTATAGAAACTTGGGCATCAACCAGAGTGGTCTGAATAAGAACCTGGAGAAATTGTCATCTGGTTATAAGATCAACCGTGCAGGCGATAACGCAGCAGGCCTTGCAATTTCTGAGAGCATGAGATCCCAGATCAACGGATTAAACCAGGCAGTTAGCAATGCTAACGATGCTATTGGTTTGATTCAGACAGCAGAAGGTGCTTTGACCGAGACTCACTCCATGTTACAGCGTCTGGTAACCCTGGCATCCCAGTCTGCAAATGGTACCTACAACAGCGTAGCTAGAGGCAACCTGCAGAGTGAGGTTGACAACCTGCTTGATGAGATCGACCGTATCGCTAACAATACGGACTTCAATGGTATTAAGCCATTGGCTAATGAGTATTATGATTCAGATACAGGTGCGCTTAAGAATGCTCCGGCAACAGCTAAAGATGCAAATATTAAGAGTACCCCAAGGTATTGGTCAACATCAAGAGCTGGTGTAGATGGCAAGATGACCTTCCAGATTGGTCCGTCCAGATATGAGACGATTTCCGTTAGTAAGGCAGATATGACTGCAGCTGCATTAGGATTAAGTGGAATTAAAGCCAATGTTGTTGATTCAAAAGGAAAACCACTTAGTACAAGTAAGGGCCGTATTAAGGTCAGCGGTGGAAATACCTTGGCAGGTAACTCTGCAATCAGCAGAATCAATAACGCTATCAACATCGTATCCACTTATCGTGCAAAGCTTGGTGCTGCACAGAACAGACTTGAGCATACGGTTAACAACTTGAAGGTAACATCTGAGAACATCACAGCAGCAGAGAGCCGTATCCGTGATACAGATATGGCAGATGAGATCACCGCATTCACGAAGAATAACATTCTTCTGCAGGCATCTCAGTCCATGTTGGCACAGTCCAACTCTGTACCCCAGAGCATCTTAAGCTTACTTTCCTAATTTGATAGCGGCAGGATAAGCAGTTATTCATAGCTGAAAAGAATCTGGATAGATGTTGGATTGAAAGAGTTCCAGATTGAGTAAGCTAAATATAAATGAAAAGATACCCTTCCAGACAGGTACACTGGAGGGTATCTTTTTATATGTTTAGCTTACATAACATGAATGATCAGAAAGATTCCTTGTTCTGATAGTGCTTGACGTATTAAAAAATTCCCGTATCCTAAAGATAGAAGCGAACAGGCTGCATGGCTGTCTCTGCTGGCCACGGAGAATCTGAAAGATGCTGAAATGCCTATATCAGAATATCCCTGGCTGCAGGAAATCTATGAAGAGATAGCGATGCTTCGCCACAGGCCAGAGTAGGTGTTGGGGATGTTTTCAGAGGCGTTGAGAATACTGGATCAGAATACTATGAAGTATATGATAGAGGAACTTCAGAAGGAATTGCAGGAGAAGGATGCAATTATAAAGAGGACAGAAGAGGAAAAGGATATGATCATAAAAAATGCAGAAGAGAGAAAGAATGCTGAATCAGCTGCTGCAAAGAAAGAACTGGAGGAACGGAAAAGACAGTTGAAAGAACACACGGAAACTACGTCTGAAGATCTGTAACCTTGATCGTTTAAGGGACATTCAGCTATATCCAATAATCACATAATGGTATCGAAAAGCCGCCAAAGTCTTTATCAAATTACTACGTTAAAATCCTTCGTTTTCTTATTGTCAAATTGCGCTTTCTATGATACTATATAGTATGGGACTGCTGATTTAGCAGTCCCAACAAACACTTGGGAGGAAGTTATGAAAGAAGTGGTTGCGGTGAAAATTTCATATGGTGATAAAGACCGCATTTCTTTTAATTTTTATGCAGAATTGTTCCGCTTGCTTGGGTTCTATGTGGAGGAGGATCCCACAGAGGAAGAGAAACGGGATTATTCCTATCAGCTTTGTCTGCGTATATCGGATGACCTGTCTGAGAACGGGGATACGGTTTGTATCCAACCTGGTTATTTAAGAGACTGGAACATGAGCCGCAGCGACGAGGCGATATTGGAGGGCGTATCGGCAGCGCTGGACAGGATTCAAGACTGGTGTGATGATCACGATAAGTTTTTTCCCTGTACGTTCGTAAAGCAGATCCTTCCCATTTATGTAAAGAACAATGTATTGAAAGGGGCTATGCAGCTTCAATACTATCGGATAAAGACAAGGCTTCACCAGGAGACAGAGCGTATATTTCAGAACACTCTGAAGGAATTGGAAGCGTTGGAGCAGGATTCCCAATATCTGTCCTATGCAAAACTCTATTGCAAGCAAAAAGCGAATTTATCTTGCTACTTCCAAAAAGAAAAACCATTAGATTATGCGATTCATACGTTGGTAGATGATTGTGATGACCTGATAAGGCAATATCCGGATTTCAGCAATGCAAAGGTATTGAAGGGGATGATCTGTGAGCGTTCCAATGATGGACTGAAGATGGCGATCAATTCCTATAGAAAAGCATTGGATCAGGTAGGGGAGAAACCATTTGCATCCCATATCTACTATTGGGTAGGTCTTCTGTATGAGAAGTTTATCAACAATCAGAAGGATGCCGCATATGCATACAGACGCTCTTATCAGTTGAAAAGAAAGTACCGGAACATTTACAAAGTAGGTTATATGGCGGAAAAAGAGACAGATTATTCCAGGGCTGTTGATTACTATAAGGAATGCGTGGAATTTCTTGAGAAGAAGATCAGGGGCAATATGGATCCTCTGGAAATCGAGTATTATTTTAAGACAGGGGTCTTGATCAGCTTTCACAGCCAGAGGCATTTGGAAGATTATGCACAGGCAATCGACTATGGAAATAGGATGATGCGTTTCTATGAGCAGGAATTTTCAGATAAGCCTAGCAGGCATTTTGAATATTGGTATGGCCCGGATGCTTTAACCTATCAGGAGCTTAGCGAGAGAAGGCTGAAATGCAAGAAATTGTATGAGTGTCTTGCGATCGCATATAGAGAAAGCGGCAATATGGAAGAATCCGAGAAGTATTGGAAATTAGCGGAGCAGGCATGACGAAAAGTGAGGGTATGTACTCTCACTTTTTGCATAAGAACTGTACTCTTTAGAAGCTCTCTTGCACCTGCCTTTGCGGTTGAAAGAGAGGCTCCAAGAGTACATGGAAGGGAATAGGAGGATCAGGTATGGAGAGGGATAAAGGGGGAAAGCTGGAACTGCGGCTGGAGGATCAGGTAGGGATAGACTATGGGAAACATTTATATTTTCCATTGTATCTAAACAGTTATGAGGATGCCCTTCGTTCCATTTTTTTGAGGGTTCTGTGGATAAACGACAGCAGGGAGGCGACAAAAAGCGGATTTACTTATGTGAATCAAGACAAAGAGAGTAATATTGTATCCTTCATTGGAGCCAGGGGAAGTGGAAAAACAACGGCAATGATGGAGTTCAGCCAGATCATTAAAAACTTAAATGAGAAGGATGAAAAGGCCTGGTGGATTGGCCAGGTATTTACAGAGGATTCCCTGAAGGAAAGGATGATGAGGCACCCTTTTTTCTTTAAGGTTCTTGATCCCATCGATGCGTCCAATCTGGAAGAAAAAGAAGATCTGTTTGAGATGGTGATGACCGCCATTTACCGGGAGTATGTTCAGGCAGTGGAAAACTCTAAGTTTACGGATGATGCTGCATATGGATACCGGGAGATGCTGACACTTTTTGATGAGATTATCACCGGTTATCATGCAATCAAGAACTCACGGGATGAGAGTTTTGGTGATTCTTATATTCCCAGATTGAAATATATGTCTACAAGCATGGACATCAACAAGAAGATGAAGCGATTGATTGGAGGTCTGCTTAAGGCGTATCAGAATGACGGCAGTGATTACAGCAACAGTTTTCTGGTGATTTCCGTGGATGATCTTGATCTGAATATTCGCCATGGGTATGAGATGCTGGAGCAGCTGAGAAAATACTTTTTTCAGACCAATATCATCATTACATTGTCGGGAGACTATGATCAGTTCAACAGAATCTGCAAGTATCACTATGTAAAAGAGTTTTCGGAGGAAAAATCCCATGTGATTGAGGAGGATGTCCAGGAAAATTGCAAGCATCTGGCTCTGGATTACATTTTAAAAACGATGCCCATCAATGCCAGGGTTTTTATGCCCAGTCTGGAAACCATGACCAGGAATGTGGTGGTGGGAAGGGAGGCTGTTGGAGTAAAACAGTTTGTGATGACAAAAATTGCGGAGACCATGGGGATCTTTTATGACATCAAAGGGCTAAAAGTCCATTTTCTGGAGCCCAGGACAGTGAGAGAATTAGTCAATTATAATCAATTTTTGGAATCTCTGTGGGAGATTGATTTTGATGGAACGAATCTGGAGGAGCCCAGGGAGGAATCAGGCGTATGGATGAATCACTATGATCAGAATCATGAACGATTTAACCAGGATATCATGGGAAGGATTGCCAATATCCTTTTGGATGAGGAGCATCGGAAGGTATTCGATGAATGGTCAAGACAAAATCTGGAGAGGCGGGTTTCAGCTATCTGCGATACCTTTTGGAAGCGTATCTGGGAGTCTCATGGGTTAAAGAGAGAATACGATGGGGAAAACTATGCCTACGGCGAGATGCTGGAAGGGATATATCGGTATGGCCGGATTTCCGATGAAGATAAGCAGTTGGTTAAATGTGTTCTGGCCAGCCTTTCTTCCGAGATGGTACGTGAGAAGGTAAGCTGGTTGAGGAATCCCTCGGAAGAGTCTCGAAGCCATTCTCAAAAGAGACTGGACAAGTTTATTGGAATAACATTTGGCAGCAGCTGGTTGAGTGACCTGGTTCCCCTTATGGAAACGGACGATTACAAGGAAGAGCGGTTCGGATACCGATTGAGGACAGAAGCTAAATTTCAGGAGGCATTTCCTATTTTTCCGGAACAGCTGTTTTTCAAGCTTCTTAACAGGCGTTTGGAGTCCATTTCTAAAGATTCTATGCGGCGATACCTGAGAGAATTCGAAAGATGGCTGAGGGATAAAAGGGTGATTCCTACTTTGGAATGTCTGGCAATGTTTTATGAACCGGTAGAACGCACTCAGAGCCATGTGGAATTCCATATGTGGATCGATATGGATGAGTCCTCTATTGATGAAAACTGGTATTTGTTTGCATCCGGATATAATAAGGCCTGCCATTTAGATGTTCTGGGATTTATCAAGAAAACATTGAATTATAAAGAGAATTATGAGAAGAACTGTGAAAGTCTGGCGCACAGTCTGAGCGATATGCTGGTGCAGTACATTTTGAACCATAGAGACATGAAACTGGGGGAGGAAACGGAACGGTCATTGCGGAATGCTGTCCGTGAAATTGTAATGGAATTATCCATTCACCACAAATACCCATGGAAGAATTCGGAGGGCGCAGCCTTTCCATTTTATGATTTGGACTTGTCCTACAATATCATGAAACGAACCCGAATCGAATTATTGAAGTCGAATCCCAGCTCCATTCCTCAGAGACAGTGTTACCGTTATATTGTAAGAGCTTACCGACAGATCATAGCCATGTTGGAAGAACAGGAAGAGATATATAAAGGGATGGGAATCTCGTTCCCTTATGGGGACAATTTTAAAGAGTGTCCGTTCGTAAAAGCCTTTTTAAATGCAGATGAAGATCTTAAAATTGGATTTAAGGAAGAATTGGGAAGAACCATCTACAATACATTGTCGCCGGTGACTCTGGAGTGGAAGGATTATCCGGGAGAGGAGACAGAGGACAGCGAATGGTAAAGGCTACGAAAACCGAAGAAGAATTGGTAAAGCTATATTTTTTTCATATTCCTGCAGCTATGATATTGGAAGGCCGGATTGATTACAGGAATTTCCCGCAACATGAGTACATGGAGCTTATGCGCAGTTATCAAAAGGAATACAGTGAGACGGAAAGCAGTCTGATGTATCAGAGAATCCGGAGTGAGTCTGAGTGGCGGTGGGACAGAAGGGAAAGCAATTCCAATGTGTTTCTTGCCCTGGTTCATGTGGCGGAGGATCTGCTGGTCATTGACAATAATGATATCCGCTGCCGTTACTCCAGACTCCAGGGATGGAGAAATGTGACCCGGTATCTGGGGGAGGATCTTCTGGTCTGTGCGTATATGGCAAGGAGGCTTCAGAATGAAGGCGTGGGACTGGATTGGTTTTGTTGGGATATTGTCTTAAAACATACCAATAAGCAGCTGAATGCAGTCACGAGCCAGGGGATCTCAGAGAATCATTTTCATCTGTTTGGCTCGGCTCCGGTTTTCCAGCTTATCTGGATCAAGCTGATGAATGATGTAAACATCAGACAGTATATCAAAGAACTACAGGGGATGGATCGGAACAAGCGAAACCAGCATACGCATTTTGACAAAGACTACAGGGAAGATCCGGTAGAGTGCATGATTTTGCAGGCAGCCCTGATGCGCGGGCTTATGTATGCGTATCTAAACGGGAAACAAGATATTTTTGAAACCGGCCAGACTGAGGGAAGTGGCATAAGAGGGTGCTTAAACAGTCTGAAGCAGGGGGAGCGGATCATGAAGCAACAACCGGAGATCCGCTCAAGGATCAATTTGCTGAAGGCGGAGGCGGCACTCTCCTGTGGGGCCGGGATTTCCGATTATGCGCTGAAAGCGGTCAGGAATGCCAGGGGCCTGAATGGAGACTTTGCCGGGGAGAGAAAGCTGGTATATGAAATGTTGTGCGATATCCTGGTGTACAAAAAACTTCCGGCAAAGATACAAGAGCTTTTGTATCCCTATCTTGTAATCCGGACAGCTGTCAGGGGAACCTTGGTACAGAACAACGATAACCTTGGCTTTGAGAATTTTTCTGTCTATAGCTCTCAAAAACGGAATATCCTGACAAAGCAAAAAGATATAGAGAATATGATAAAGCATGCCGTATTAAGCAGTTTTGAACCGGGGAATCTGCGATCGCTGGAGATACGAATCAGCCCGCAAGACAGTTGCTCTGAAGATGCAAGGCAGATCTATGATTATGACAGGATGTTGGCAGAAGGGAAAACAGGCTCAGGTATCTTAAAGAAAGAACAGTTTTATTATGTGTATCATTTTGCCAAGAAAGTGTATAAAGAACCAGAGGGTGACGCAACGAGATCTTGCAGAGACCACGGGCTGAGGCGAGAGATTCTTAAAAAAGGAAATGCAATCCTGGAATTGCGGCAGAGGCGGCCTGAGGCGGCAAGGCTAAAGGGGATCGATGCATGTTCCCAGGAGATTGGATGCAGGCCTGAGGTATTTGCCCCGGTCTTTCGCCAGCTGAGGAATCAAGTGGTTTCATTGGGGGAGCATCAGGTGCCACAGCTTAGGATTACCTATCATGTGGGGGAGGATTTTCTGGATCTGGCAGACGGGCTCAGGGCCATTGACGAGGCGGTTCATTTTCTTAGTATGAGAGACGGGGATCGGCTGGGGCATGCCACGGCGTTGGGTTACCGTGTGGAGACATGGTATGAGAGAAAAAACGGAAAAATCGTGCTTCCGGCTCAGGATTATCTGGATAATGTGGCCTGGGTATACAATAAGCTGCTGGAGTTCCAGATTTCCGACAGCCAGGTTTTAAAAGATTATCTGTTGAAGGAATATACCGCGTTGTTTTATCAGATTTATAAGGAGACGGAGAGCGGTACAGGGATGGATATATTTACCTACTATGAGGCTTGGAAGCTGAGAGGGGATTTGCCGGAATTATACAATACTGGCCGATACAATCCAGGAGTTACAAAATATATCCAGCCCTTTTTGGCCACTCCAGACTATCCGAAAGAACGGTCACTGCGGGAGAAGGATGAGGTGGCGCAACTGTATTATCGGTATCATTTCAATAAGAGGGTGAGAGAGGCCGGGAAACAGCCGGTGGAGAGGCAAGTTCCGCCTATGTATGTAAAGGCGGTAGAACAGATCCAGAGGGAAATGCAATGGCAGATTGCCCAAAGAGGTATCGGCATAGAGGCTAACCCTTCCTCCAATCTGGCTATCAGCAGTATGGAAAGCTATAGGGATCATCCCATTATAAACCTGTATAATCTTGGATTAAGGAATATGGATCAAAAAGACCATGACCGGTGTGCCCAGATGTTTGTGTCCATCAACACGGATGACAAGGGAGTGTTTCATACCAGTCTGGAAAATGAGTATGCCCTGATGGCTTCAGCGGTGGAACAGATGGTTGATGAGAATGGAAGGCCAGTCCATTCCCCCCAGGAGGTATATGACTGGCTGGACCGTATCCGGCGTATGGGGAACCAACAGGCGTTTGATTAGGGGGAAAGCTATGGGGAAACATATGCAGATATGAGAAATGAGGGATGAGTGTGGATTCATTGCTGGAAAAAATTACATTGTATGATATTCTTGGATATATGGTTCCGGGATTTTCTTTTCTCATGCTGGCCCTTCTGCCGTTGGATCTGAAGGGGTTGGAAGATTATGCGGAGATGATTGATAGAATGGATTCCCTTTTGGTGCTTGCAGCGGTTGTGACAGCCTATGTGTCTGGCATGGCATTGTCCGAGATCGGCAGGCTGTTTGAAATTGCTTCCAGGTGGTTGCTGTCACGGGGAGGAATATATTACATACCGGAAGAGCCTGTAAAAGAAAACATCCTTTTGGCCTTGAAAAAAAGAGGGTTAGTGAAAGGCCAGGAGGATTATTCAGACAGGAACGTAATGATAAGGTACTATAGAAGGATGTATGGAGATATTCAAATCGACGGGGCATACAGAAGAATACACAACTATGCTTCGGCTGCTACGATGTACAAAAATATTGTCTGTGCATGTGTGATCAGCATCTTTGTGCGCCATCTGTTCTGGGAGAATCCAAAGGGCTTATATGATTGGCTCTGTGTTGGAATAGGGATTCTTTTTGGTATCCGGCAGTTAAGGTTTGAGAAGAAGATCCGACATTACACAGAGGTGTTTTTTACAGATAAGTATCTGTCTGAAAAGAGATAAGAGGTTCAGAATGAGGAGAAGGGAATATCATGGAACGAAAGGATTTTTATGATGCGCTTACAAGCTATGAGAAGATCTCCAGAATGTTGAAAACGTATAGCTATGGGGAGATTCTTGAACAGGCGGCAGCTACGATGCAGGCAAGGCCAGAGGAACTGGAAGCGTTCCCTGTGATAGAACCTGCTTCTGCGGACGGAAGTTATAGGGCAGCCTTGAGGGATTTGTTAAAAAATATCATCCATTATGACCGGATACACGCCCGGCTGGGAGATGAGATGTCCCGCACTGTGTTTGCCAATCTGATAGGCTATTGGGTTTTGCCTGCCCAATCGTTTCGAAAGCAGGCTTGTCAATTATCCATTGCAGATGATATCCCGGATAAGGGTTCTTTTTCTGAGGTTGTATCCTTGCTAAAAGAAAAGCGACCGATCAGGGAAGATTTTCCACGGCTTTTGTTTGATGTAGGATGCACGGTGGCAGACGTGTGGAGGATACCGGCACTGGTGGATGCCATCCGTTCTGACTATCTCTTTCTCCTTCGGCATTATGAGAATGGAGGATGGCAGAGGACTTGTCTTTATGCGCTGCCGACAGAGAAAAAGGCAGTTGTTACAGATACGTTGGGAGGCGGTTCAGAGAAACCGTTAGAAGGTGGTTCAAAGGAAATTTTGAGAGACGATTCGGGGAAGGTTTCAGGAAGCGTTTCCGAAAGAGGGTTATCCTTACGTAAACGAAGACAGGCAGTAGCATTGGCACCCTATGAGCGTGGATGGAACAATGCAGAGCTTTTAAAGGATTGCGGCCTGATTCCCTATCTGCTGTTTAAAGATCATAACTGCGATGTGACAATGGTAGGCGCCCCTATGGAGGATTCTTCCAATCTTAAGTATATTGAAGGCGTGCAGCTGGAATTTCTGCCAGATGGAACGCAGAAATCCAAGGAGGATTATATTCGCAGAGCGGCCAGGCAGATTGATGTGTTAATCCTCAGAGGGTTTTATCCGGACTATCTTCCGGTTGTGGAGTTGTATAAGAAGGAGAATCCTGGAGGAAAGGTATACCTTCCCCTGGATGCCAACTCCGGTTATATGGACAGGATCTTGTGGCAGAAGCCATTTATAAAGGATTTTATGGAACGGTGTGATGTGATCTGCACCTCCGGGAAGGCCATGCAGAGACATCTGAATGAAAAATGGCCTTGGGTTATTGAACATATTCCCAATGGGTTTTATTGTTTTTCGGATAGAGAGTGGGATCCGTCTTTTGAAAAGAAGAAAAATGTGATTCTGACTGTGGGAAGACTGGGGACGGAGCAGAAGGCCACCCATGTGCTGCTGGAAGCATTTGCAAAGGCGGGGGAAGCGCTGAAGGGCTGGGAACTTCATCTGGCCGGCACATTAGAGAAAGGATTTGAGGATTATCTGGATTGGTATTGGCAACAGTTTCCAGGAGTAAAGGAGCGAGTCCGTTTCCTGGGACAGATTACCCAGAAAGAAACATTGTATGAAGAATATCTGGAGGCGAAGCTTTTTGCGCTGACCTCCGCCTGGGAAGGGGGAACACCCAACGTGATCGCGGAAGCCCTCTATGCAGGGGATGTGATCGCCATAACAAAGATTGATGAATATGAGGAGGCCACGGACAATGGCCGCTGTGGCAAGGCAGCTGAGATTGGGGATGTGGCCGGATTTCGGGATCTTTTGATTGATCTGTGTTGCCATGACAGATTGGAAGAGATGTCCTGCCATGCCTATGAGTATGCAAAACAGCATTTTGATATGGAACGGATTGTAGCGAAAGTATATGACCTGATATTTGGAGAGGATGCATAGAATGGGAGAACTGTTTTACAGAGAGAAACAATTTATCTATATGGAACAAGGAAGCGAGCAGCTTCTGTTGGACTGCGGCGATTATATGGCCAACAAAAGCAGGATACCCATGCATTGTCTGGAAAACCAGAATATCTCCACAATACCGGATATTCTTGGGAATCTGATCGAATACGGGCCATGTGGAGGAGGCAGCAGGAAGCTTGGGACGGCACTGATTGATGTTCTGCTGGCAGCGCGCCTGATTCAGACGTCACAGCCAGTGAGGGTTCTGGAATACGGATGTACGGGAGGAAAACTAAGCTTTCATCTGGCTGCGGTGCTGGGACAATTTTGTGAGGAATCTTCCCTGGTATGCGCCAGCGATACTATGGATATGGAATGGATGGAGATGATATCCGGGGTGGAAAAGTTGCCGCGAATCAGCTTTCTGGCAGGAGATTACGGACATCTGCAGCTTCAGAAACAATACTTTGATGTCATACTGATCAATGGAATGGTCAATTTTGCAGATCCATGCCAGGTCGTCTCAGATGCCTTAAAACTGGCGGCAGAAGAGGGAATGATCATTTGCTATTGCGATGATGCCCCTCTTTTGGAGGATATATTTTCCCTGTTTTTCGAGGATGGGGAAAGAGAAGACTACCCGTTGGATCCATGTTCAAAGCTGATGTGCGCGAAGGCAAAGAACCGTTCTTGGAAAACATGGGAAGAGGAGCAGGATTTTGACAGCCGGGCGCAGGAACATTTGCGGCAGGCAGAGAACATGCTGCGGGAATGCTCTGTCGGGAAAAGAGAGTTGTCGGATCTGGCGGAAATTTTGCTGGTGGATGCAAAGGAAGCAGGGGCGCTGGGAAAGGTGAAATGGAAGCTGCATCTGTTGAGACAGAAGGAACAATTGGTTGACCAGATCTTGCAGAAGCAGTGGAGTAAGGTCTAAAAGGACTGAATATCAGAAAAGGCTGTTTGGGAAAAGGCCCTTTGCAGAAATATTCCTTTACGAAATATAGAATATACGCTATAATATTTTACAGATAGAGATAAGTAAATGCTTAGGCTCGGCAGATGCCGGGCCTAAATTAACATAGGTATAGGTGAAGCAAAAGGAGGGATTGACTTGGCGGCAGGAAGACAGATACGGATTTCCCAGTGCATGATTGTAAAAAATGAGGAAAGCAATATGGAGAGGGCGCTTTCCTGGGGAAAGGATATCATGTGGGAGCAGATCGTGGTGGATACCGGCTCTACAGACCGAACGGTAGAACTGGCACAGAAGGCCGGGGCAAACGTCTTCTCCTTTCCGTGGACCGATGATTTTGCTGCGGCGAAAAATTATGCTCTTGAGAAGGCCAAAGGGGACTGGATCGCCTTTTTGGATGCAGATGAATATCTGACATCTGAGGATGCCAGAAAGATGTACCAGGTTTTAAAGGGGCTTTCGCCAGGGCAATTCGATGGAATTTCCACTGGCTGCCAGAACCTTGATGAACAAGGCAGGATTTTTTCCTCAGGGACGCTGATCCGTTTCTTCCGCAATACGCCAAAGCTTCGCTACCGCAGAAGGATTCATGAACAGTTGGAGGCATCTGACGGACGGGAACTTCATATCGGAGATGTGACAAAGGAGATTTCTATTTTCCATACCGGATATCAGAAACAGGCATTGGATCAAAAGGAGAGGGAGGGCAGGAACCGCAGGCTGATCGGCAAGGAATTAAAAGAGCACCCAGATAGCTATGAGATGATGGGGTATATGGGAGATGAGTGTCTTGGTGATGGAGATGGTGAGGAAGCAAAGGAATGGTATGTCAAAGCCATAAAACATATGCCGGATGTGCTGGACGAATATGACCAGCGCAGCGCCTACACATTTACCAAGCTGTTGTCACTTTTGATGAAACAGGAGGGGATCGCCTGGGAAGAGATAGAGCCGGTCTACCAGCAAGCGATTTTAAAGCTTCCTAAGGAAGCGGATTTTGATTATCTGGCAGGGCGCTTCTTTGTGTCCCGAGGACAGGCAGATCAGGCAGCGGCGCATCTGGAGGCAGCAATCAAGAAGCTGGAGACATATGGATGCAACAACCGGGCTCTTATCCTGGCAGGAGAACTTTTGGAGGCTTATGACCTTCTGGTTCAATGTTTCTATGAGTCTGGAAATAAGGAGAAATGTGCATCCTATGCAGTGACCTATTTAAAATATAATAAGTATCAGATGGCAGTGCTGTCCCGGCTGCTGAAAACGCTGCTTTCGGATATGGGGTTGGGAGATGGTCAGGAGTGTGAGGCGGCCTATCTGGCGGTACTGCAGTTTGTGGCCAAACTCTATGATTTTTCTTCCTTAAAAGACAGGCTGTTCCTGGTCAAAACAGCTCAAATGTCAGAGTGCAGCGATTTTGCCCAGTATGGACTTAACAGCCTGTTTACAGTAGAAGAGAGAAAACAGATCGGAATATAATCAAGCCTTAAGGCCAGCAGTGGGATTGGGCTGGCTTATGACGGCAGGATATCAGTTAGAGAAAGGGGAAACGGATTTGAGAGGACGAAGCAGGGCGAGGATTTCCCAGTGTATGATCGTAAAGAATGAGGAGAAGGATATTGAGCGTGCTCTTGCCTGGGGAAAAGGAATCGTGGCGGAGCAGATTGTGGTAGATACCGGCTCCACGGATCGGACCGTGGAGATCGCCAAGCAGATGGGCGCTAAGGTGTATTATTTTCAGTGGATCGATGATTTTGCCGCTGCCAAAAATTTTGCCATTGAGAAAGCGAATTATGAGTGGATTGTATTCTTGGATGCAGATGAGTACTTCCTTCCGGACGATGCCAGGAAGCTTCTATATTATGTGCGGTCGCTTCATGAGACAAAGTTTCAGGCGATGCTGACTGGGCGTGTCAATATTGACAACCAGGGAAATGTGATGGCGATCAATACCCAATGCCGGGTATTCCGCAATCTTCCCAAACTGCGATACAAGCGAAGGATCCATGAATTCATTGCCTTTTTGGACGGCCGGCCTATTCAGATGGCTGATGCGGTGGAGGAACTTTCCATGTACCATACCGGATATGGGGAGATGGAGAGCGGCAAGAAGAGCGGACGAAATCTGAAGCTTATACTGGAGGAGATTAAAGAGAATCCTGATGATTTTGAGATGTGGGGCTATCTGGGTCAGGAATACGAGTGCACGGAGGACTGGGATGAGGCGGACAAAGCCTTTCGAAAGGCTTTGAAACTGATTCCGGAATCGGAAAGGGCCAGTTATGATGTGGCAACCTCCATAACAGCCTTGCGGCTCCTGGAGGTTCAGATTCATCGCCCCAATCCCCAGGAGTCCTCTATTCTGGAAGCCTATGATTTGGCGACAAAAAGCTGGCCCCAGGAGGCGGATTACGATTACATTGTAGGGAAATATTATGCATCCTGCGGAAAATTCCAGGAGGGGGAGAGACATCTCAGAAAGGCGCTGGAACTGCTTGAGAAATATGGAACCACCGCAAAGGCCATGATTTTAAGCGGAGAGATTAAGAGAGCCTATGAGCTTCTGGCTGTGTGCTGCTATAACAATAAAGACATGGCCGGCTGTGTCAAATTTACCTCCCTTCTTTTAAAAGAAGATCCGTATCTGATGAACACAGCTATGATTTTGATCGGAGCGTTTTACCGGGATGAGGAGACTGTGGGAAAAGGAAAGGCTGGAGCTATGGAGGTAGCCGCATTTTTGGGAAAATCTTTCTATGACTTCCGTTCATTAAAAGACCGTCTGTTTGTCTTAAAGGCTTCTATGGCGGCAGGATATCAGGAATTGATCCAGGTAATGAGGGAAATGTTTACCCCGGAGGAGCTTGCGGCTGTGGATCGGGCTTTGGGGAGAGGCTGAAAGGAATAGGGAGAATGAAGAAAAGTAAGAATCTGCGGATTTCCCAGTGTATGATCGTAAAAAATGAGGAGAAGAATATTGAGAAAGCCCTTTCCTGGGGGAAGGGAATTGTGGCGGAGCAGATTGTAGTGGATACTGGCTCCACAGACCGAACCGTGGAGATTGCCAAGGCAATGGGGGCACAGGTCTACTATTTCCAATGGATTGATGATTTTGCTGCGGCGAAAAATTTTGCCATCGAAAAGGCCAGGTATGAGTGGATTGCCTTACTGGATGCGGATGAATATTTCACAGAAGAGGATGCAAGGAAGCTTCCCGCTGCTGTCTGGCGGGCCCAGGAGAACCGATGCGATGGGATTGCAACCGGATGGATCCAACTGGATGACCAGGGCAGGATTACATCGGCGGACACCCAGATACGTGTCTTTCGCAATGGCCCTACGGTACGGTATAAACGGAGGATCCATGAATATTTGTCAGCAGACAATCATCCGCCAGTTGTAGATGTGCGGGTCAATGACCTGTCCATTTTCCATACAGGCTATACGGTTGAAAATTATAAGAAAAAAAGGGAGAGCAGGCGGAATCTGAACCTGATCCTGGCTGAGCTTGAGGAACATCCTAAGGAATGGGATATGTGGGGATACCTGGGGAATGAGTATGACTCTATGAAAGACTATGAGGAGGCAGAAAAAGCGTACAGGAAAGGCATCTCCCTGATGCCGGAGCACTTGCGGGAAAACGATGCTATGGCTTCCGTTATTTTTACCAGGCTTCTTCAGCTTCTCACCTTTTTGCCAAAGCCAGATGAGGCGGCTATCATGGATGTCTATGAGAAGGCTGTACGGTCTATGCCAAAGGAAGCAGACTTTGATTATATGGTAGGGCAATACTATGCCTCCCACAATCAGCCCCAGCTGGGGGAGAAGCATCTGCTGAGGGCTCTGAAGATTCTGGAACAGCACGGCAATATGGCAAAGTCGGAGAATCTCTCTGGTAATATATTGAAGACGTATGAGATGCTGGCTATATGTTGTTTCAATAGTGGAAAGCTGTCAGAGTGTATTCGATATGGGACGATCCTTCTGAAGGAGGATCATTATCTGATGAGCACTCTTGTGGTTCTGCTGTCTGCGTTTTCCAAGGATGAAGGGACAGTCAGGATGGGCGAGGAAGGAGCTATGCAGGTGGCAGGCTTTCTTAAGAATGCTTTTTATGATTTCTATTCCTTGAAAGACCGGCTTTTTGTACTGAGAGCAGCTATGGCGGCAAAGTATGAGGCTTTGGTGGCAGTGATGCGAAAGCTCTTTACTCCAGAGGAGATGGCAGCTGTTGACAGGGCGCTTGAGCAGGAGAGAAAGAAGCAGGAGGATCAAGAACCGCGGGAGGAGCAGAAACAGGGGGATCAAGAACTAAGGGAAGAGCAGAGAGAGCAGGAGGTTCAGGGATCGCAGGAACAGCAGAGAGAACAGGGAGATCTGATACAGCAGGAAAAACTGGAAGAAAAGAGAATATCAGAAAACCAGGATCCAAAGACCAGGTCAGGTGAGGGACAAAAGCCGCAGATCAATCAGGGATCGCAGAAAGATAAAGAGAAAGAAACGGTATCGGAGGAGAAAAAACTGCGAATTGTCCTGTTCTATTCAGAAGTGGAGTCCTTCAATTTCTTCACTGACCGTCTTGATGAACAGTTAAAGGCAAGGGGGCATGAGACCTTTATTATGGATCTGCGCGCCAATGTTCCAGAGGATAATCCCCATTCTTATGTTTACTTCAATAGGTTTATTGCCCAGGATGTGGATGCAGCCATCTGTTTTGATGCGTTGGGGGTCAGGACAGATCTGGCGATTAATATCTGGAACCAGCATCAGGCAGTTGTCGTAGATATTTTAATGGATGCCCCTACCCGAATCCATGGGGCTTTGGTGAAGCATTCTCAAAAGTATATTCTTCTGTGCTGTGACAGAGATCATGTAGAATATGTGAAACGTTATTACAGACAGACGACACCAGACGTATATTTCATGCCTCATGTGGGAGTGATGCCAGGGAAGGATGCTTTGGTGATTCCGTATCAAGAGAAAACGTATGATATCCTGTTCTCAGGCACCTATTACCCCCCGGAAAATAAACTTTCTGATCTACATGCTGAGTTAGATCAGACATTTCCTGGAGATAAAGGGATTCACAGGTTTTATGGCTATGCCTATGAGAACCTGTTGAGAGACAGCAGCCTGACTGTAGAACAGGCGATTCTTGCCACAGCCAGACAGCTGGGATGGGAAGTTTCCGATGATCTGATGAAGGCCTTAATGTACTGTGCAGACTCACTGGACTGGGCGGTACGTATGTACTACCGAGGCCAGGTTGTGAAAACTCTGGCGGAAGCCGGAGTGCACCTGCATCTTCTGGGGCGGGGATGGGAGAATCATCCGTCTATAGAATGTTCCAACGTCTGTCAGATCAATGACCGGATTCCTTATGAGAATACCCTGGCCTATATGGCGGATGCAAAGATCAATTTAAACGTGATGCCTTGGTTTAAAGCAGGAACCCATGACCGGATCTTTAATACACTGCTTCAGCGTTCTGTCCCACTTACGGATTCCAGCACATGGATCGATGAGAATTTTACGGACGGAAAAGATATAGCGCTCTACGATCTGAAACACCTGGATCGGCTGCCGGAGATTGTAAATCGGCTCCTGGCAGATGAAAAGCTGGCGGAGACAATTATCTCCAATGGATATGAAAAAATCGCGAGAGACTTTACCTGGACTAATTGTGCAGACCAGATATTACACTATATCACAAACGCTTACCCTTGCCAGTAGAATGGCATTGGAACGATTATGAAGTACTGACCAGATTTCAAATTGGCACGAAGCCCACTGGACTTTAGGCGCTTCGTGCCATTATCCTGGAACTTATGGGACGGATACTGCCCAAAGGGGCCCTCCACTGTCATAGCTTCTTTTCAACTCATTCAACAGTTGCTGTAGATCCCACTCCCTGGTGCAATTTTCATAACTGGCTGGATCTGCAATGTACACGTTTCCATTATAGCAAAGCTGGGCAATGATGATAAAATGTCCATTCTTTGTCAGGCTTCCTTTTCCCATCAGGGCTACGAGAACATGACCTGTACGAAGAAGTTCTTTGACATTCTCTACCGATCGGTCAGTGACGCTCTCCACCTGCAGTCCATAGGCAGAGATACTGTTGGGAATCAGACTGTGGTAAGATCCGCTTTGAGGTGCATAACATCCATTGGCTACAGACCAGTCAGCGATCTCGATAGGGGTTACACCGGTGGGGGAGAAGCTGTTGATGATCATAGCCGCGCAGACAGGGCCGCAGCCATAACGTCCGATGGGATCCGCCCCACCATACAGATAATCCTTCCAACGGGCATCTCCTTGGCTATAGTATAGAAGAGGCCCTATAGCAGTATCCAGCATATAGGAGAATATGGCATCCTCAGGCGGGAAAAACACCGGTTCCGCCTGAAAGAGGGAGATGTCGCCTAACTCTGTGGTGTGCTTAATGTAAGAAACGTTTTCATCGATCACCAAAGGAAGTTCTGGCTGGCAGGCCTGGGATGCAATGTATTGCCCTATGGTGGAACTTTCATCCAATATGCTTCCCCATATGGAAACACGGATTCGTGCCAGGCAGGAAGAAGCAAAGGCATATGCCTTGTCTGACAGGGCATCTAACTCTCCTAACGTAGAAGGGCGGAAATAAAGAAACAGGCTGATCATTATGGCCCCGAAAGTGGCTATAATTCCGCCTGTTATGAATTTTTCTGCGCCGCTTTTTTTCTTACGGTTGTCATGCATACTGGTAATCTCTTCCACAGAGATCCGGAAGACAGAATCGTTGGACTGTCTTCCGGCATCATGCCTGCTATCAACAGTATGCTTTTTTTTCAATCGTCTTTTTTGTTCAAACACATTATCCCTCATGATTCTCTATAAATTTATGGCGGCTATCCCTTATCCTTTCGCTTTGGCAAGCTGAGCCAGGACAACCTGAGGAATGGTACTCAAAGCAGCCTGCTGGCAGACTCCACCGATCTTGTAGGCTTCCATAGGCATTCCATAGACAACACAGGTCTCCCGATCCTGCCCGATGGTATAGGCTCCTGCTTTCCTCATACGGAGCATACCCATGGCACCATCCGCTCCCATGCCAGTAAGGATCACGCCGATAGCCCGGCTTTTTACATTGGCAGCCACAGAGTCAAACAGTACATCGACAGAGGGACGGTGTCCGCTTACCTTTGCCTCGTTGGTACAGGTGACAGAATACCCGGATCCTAAGCGTACCACGCGCATCTGCAGTCCACCAGGGGCAAGGAGGATCAGGCCTGGCTGAACCTTGTCACCATGGGCCGCTTCTTTTACCTCCAGCTTGCAGATACGGTTCAGTCTCTCAGCGTACATCGCTGTAAAGCCTGGCGGCATATGCTGTGTGATGACAATCCCTGGCATCCTGGCTGGAAACTGCCGAACCACTTCCAGAATCGCCTCTGTTCCACCTGTGGAAGCGCCGATGGCAATCAGGTCAACATTGGAATTCATAAAAGGAACTCTGTTGGCCCCGCTTGCAGAGGATGAGACTCCCTGTGAAGCCGCTGTGACGGAAGCGGCATGCAATGTAGCAGAAGGAGCAGCTCCGTAGGAAGTGGAAGCAGCGGGAGAGGAAGCGCCTTTGGAGAGAACCGACATATTTGCCGGAAGACGCACTCTGGCATTGGCACCGATGGACAATTTGGATTTCAGAGTGGCTAAAAATGCCTCTTTGCCTCCGATGTCTGTGCTGGGCTTGCGCACAAAATCAATGGCTCCTGCCGCCAGGGCATCGAAAACCTTTACATTGAGGGAGGATACCAGAATAACAGGAACCGGATGGGTTGGAAGAACCTCTTTTAAAAACTCCAGGCCGGTCATTCCTGGCATCTCAATATCCAGAGTCATAATATCCGGATTTAAGATTGGCAGCTTGTTCTTGGCATCCAAAGCATTGACTGCATACCCAACCACTTCAAAGCGTGGATCTGCCCCTAAGTTTTGTATGAGCCAGCTTCGAAATACAATAGAATCATCCACAATCATCAATCGGATTTTTTTCTCCATAATTCAATCCTTCTTTCTCAAGTCTTCAAATCTCATAAGGTGCAATCACACAGGTATGTTCCCTAGTATTCCTTGCTGAATCAACCGCTATTTCCACAAGGCAGCACTAGCCAAAGCACCTGTAATATAAGAAATGGACATGCCTGCTGATACAGACATGTCTATTCATAAAAGCAGCATTTACTTATCACTCTTTCGATAAATAGCCGGTTTGATATACTCATAAGGACAGGTAGCCTTATTAAGTCCCTCGGAATGGCCGATAAAAAGATGACCACCGGGGACAGTTGCATTATAAAATCTCCGCACAAGGGCATCCTTGGTGGCCTGGTCAAAATAGATCATAACATTCCGGCAGAAGATCAGATCAAATTTTCTCTTGAAATTGATGGGATCCATCAGGTTAAACGTCCGGAAGATCACATTCTGCTTAATGGCCGGAGAGACCGTATATGTATCCTTATCCGCCTTCACAAAATATTTCTGTTTCCAGGTCGGCGGAAGAGAGGACATGCCTTCCTCGCCATACGTAGCATGAATAGCCGTATTCAAAATCTTCTGTGAGATATCTGTCGCCAGAATCCTGGTATCCCACTGGGAAGCCTGGGCACCAAAATATTCCTTCAGATACATGGAAATGGTATAGGGCTCTTCGCCGGAGGAACAACCGGCACTCCAGATAGCCAAACACTTATCTTTTGCGTGCTTCTTGGCCAGATCCGGAAGGATAATATCCCAGAGATATTTAAAATGTTCTTCCTCTCTAAGAAAGTATGTATAGTTGGTAGTCAGCTTATTGAGCATAGCCGTAACCATCTCGGTGTCCCGCCCGGAAGTGATCTCATCCACATAGGCGGAAAAATCACGATAACCCTGGGAGGATAGGGAGTTGGAAAGACGGCTTATGATAAGCTGTTTTTTCTTACTTAAATCAATACCATAATTTTTTTGAATATACTTATATAAGCGTTGGAAATCATTATCGGTTAATGTCAGCATCAAATCACCTCGATCTTATAGACGAGTGCTTTCATTTCTGCAGCCGTGAAGCCTGGAATACAGGGGATGAAAGCCCAACTTTTATATTAAAGTTCAGCAAAGGACAGGGCATCACAGTCGATAGACATATAGACACTGCCGTCTTCCATGTTTACCATTCCGTTTAACAGCTTTTGCTGGCGCTTTAGAGGGATGGGCCGTACATTCTTAAAATCAATATCGATCACCTGCCGTACAGAATCCACAATGATTCCAAGGGAGATGCCGTTGATATCCAACACAATGATACAGGGTCTCCGGTCTTCGGAAGAATCAGATAGACAAGAGTATTCTGTCTCACCGTTGCCCATGCGCAATTTGATATCCACCACAGGGAGAACCTGGCCTCTTAAATTGATGACCCCTTTGATATAAGGCGGCATCAAGGGCAAGGTAGTAATTGAGTGGTTGTTGATGATCTCTATGACATATTTGGTACTGATGTAGAGAATAAGGTCTCCGGAATCGAAGGTGAGGCAGCGTTCCACAGTAGAATTCTCATCGGTTTCTTCCGTTTCCAGGATGTCCAGGTTGTTCATTTCTTCAGACATGTTTCATTCCTCCCTTCTATAATTATACATTTTCCAGAGCCGCGCCATGGAGGCTTGGAATATCCAGAATCATGCTGATATTTCCATCACCCATGATGGTGCAACCGGCAATACCGGAATTTTTAAGATCAAAACAATTCAGATAAGCAGGAAGCGGCTTTACAACGGCCTGCTGTTCGCCAACCAACTCATCTACAAAGATGCAGAAGGAACGGTCGCTGGCTTCCACCCACATGAGAACGCCGGCATCCAGGCTGTCAATATCAGTCTCAATGCCATAGAACTGGTGGAGGCGTACCACCGGATAGAAATTACCTAAACGCTCTACCATCTCACAACCATTCTCGTCATGAAGAATCTCCTCCGGAGTGATCTTGAAGGACTGGCGGATATTGGCGATGGGGATAATGAAAATAGAACTTCCCACAGTCACCCTCATGCCATCCACAATCGCCATGGTAAGCGGAATATTCATGGTAAAGGTACTTCCTTTTCCAAGCTCGCTGCTGACTGATACAACACCGCCCACAGACTCAATATTCTTCTTAACCACATCCATACCCACGCCTCTGCCGGAGAACTCGGTTACCTCCTGGTTGGTAGAGAAGCCTGGCAGCATGATGAAACCTAAGATTTCCTTCTTGGAATATTCGCTTTCCGGTTTTACTAAAAGGCCTCTGTCCCTGGCCTTCACAAGCAGCTTATCCGGATCCATGCCGGCACCGTCATCGGTAATGGAGATGATTACCTCGCTGCTGGTATGGGAAGCGGACAGGATAACCTCGCCCTGGGCATTCTTTCCTGCACGGATACGATCCTGAGGATCATCCTCAATACCGTGATCCACAGCGTTACGAACCATATGCATGATGGGATCCTGAATGCTGTCCACAATGGTTTTATCAATTTCCGTGTCTTCACCGATCAGGGTGAGGCGCACGTCTTTATTCAATTTCTGCTTCATATCCCGAACGATACGGCTCATCTTCTGGAACACGCCGGAGATAGGAACCATTCGGAGAGACATGGAAATATCCTGTAAATCATCGGTAAGCTTGCGCAGCTGGCGGGCAGACTTCATAAAATTATCGTACGCATCCCTGCTTAACTGGTTTAACTCCGGGGAGGAGGTGACCATGGACTCGGTGATAACAATCTCGCCTACCAGATTCTGTAAGCTGTCCAGCTTCATCAGGCTGACACTGATTAAATTCTGCTTCACAGGAGCATTGGTTGCCTGCTTGGCAGGAGCCGCAGGCTTGGGGGCAGGCTTTGACTGCACGGGAGCTGCTGGTTTTGTGGTGCCATCAGAAGCCGCTATGGGAGCCGGGGTGGGCTCTGGCTCTGGTTCAGAAGCCTCCACTACCTCAAAGGAGCGGATATGGCCTTGGGTTCTCAAAATATCAGATGCCTTGGAAGCTGCCTCCATGGTTTCAAATCCCATGTAAAAGCCGTCTTCAATAATGGTGGCGGCGGTTGAGGAGTCGGATTCCATACCTTCAGGGTAATAGCGGAACTCAAGATCGCATTCTTTTACTGCGTTGACGATCATGTATGCCCTTAGGTTCTCCATTCCGATTCCCTCTTCCAAAAAAACATGGATAAAGCACACTGCCTTTTTGTCTTCAGGAAGGTTATCAGGAACAGTAGCAGAGACGGCAGCCGGAGGCTCCGGGGCTGGATCTTCAGCCGGTATCTCGGCCTGTCCTTCAGGAGTTTCCTCCTTTACACCGCTGACTGTCTTTAGAAACTGGTTGATCTCAGCGGCAAATTCGTCCATATCGGCATCCAAGGGTTCCCCCCGCTCTACCTTTTCCACCTGTCCTCTCAGGCAATCCTCAGAACGGAACATCAGGTTAAACAGCTCCTTTTTATGCTGGGAGCTTAAGGATTCGATTCCCTTGTCACGTATATAAAAGAACAAATCTTCTATATGATGCGCAACGCTTGCGATGGCAGCAAACTCCATCATGGCTGAAGAACCCTTGATGGTATGCATGATCCGGAAAATTTCGTTTACATCATCAGAAGAAAAATCTCCCACCTTCTCATCATCCACCAGCATCTCGTCCAGTCGGTCTAAAAGGGAATTTGTTTCAAAGAGGTATGTATCTAGTATACTGCTGTCCATACCGTTATCCATTCTATTACACCACCTATCCTTGTATGATTTTGCATGAAAACAAAGAGTCCGGACTACCGGACTCCCGCGCTTAAGCGCGGCTGCGGCATAAACAATCTGCGGCGAAAATGCGTGGCAGACCATAACACACTAGATTTATTATCGGCGGAAACAGGGATTTGTTAAGAGTTTTTAAGGAAGAAAACAAGAAAAAATAAAAAAAGATGGAATTTTATGCCCAAGAGTATTATCAAAAACAGAAATGTGCCGAAATAACTAAAAGAGCATAAAGGCTGTTTGTGAGATAGTCTGAAACTTAAAAATTTACAGAAGGCTCATTAAGGAGGAGCGGCAAATGAAAAATTTAAAAGTCAGCAGTAAATTCATAGTATCATTTGGTGCCATCCTGGTATTGTTTTTGATATCAGTGATTGCTGCCAGCTTGGGAATTTCCACAGCCAAGTCAAGCTACAGGAAATTCTATGAGGAAGACTATGAGGCTGTCAATCAGGTGAAGGACATCCGTTATGACCAGCAAAGCGCTATGAAGGAACTGATGCTGGCGATCATGACGGAAGACACTGAGGATGCCAGGCAGCGGGTTGATAAGGCGACACAGCATATGAATGATCTCCAGGCCGGACTTCAGTGGATTTACAGCAACTATACAGGGGATGTATCCCAGCTGAAAGAGTTTGAAACCAAGCTGGGCGAGAACAAAGATGCCAGGAGCCGTGTAGGCGAATATGCAATAGAGGGAACAGCAGAAAGCAAAGCGGCAGCCCAGGATATTATGCTCAATGAATATAACCCAAGGATTGAGCAGTGTGTAACCGTGCTGGCCAATGCCGTTGAGAAGATGACTTCTGAAAGCAATGCAAGCTTCCAGAACTCCATGAGAATGCTGGATATTCTGACCGCTGTGTCTGTGGGTATTGCAGCAGTTGCATTTATTATTACGCTGTTTATTGCCCTTAACCTGACTGGCAATATCTTGACTCCTGTAAGGAAGATTGAAGATGCCATGAAGGAAGTGGTGAAAGGTAACCTTTCTGTTGAGGTTGATTACCAGTCCAACGACGAGTTTGGTTCCATGGCAAGGAGCATGCATGCGGTGACCAGTGGCGTAGGCGCTATCATCAGGGATATTGAGCGGATCCTTACTTCTATGGCCAACAATGATTTTGCTGCCAGATCTACGGACAGAAGCATGTACATCGGTGATTACCAGAAGATCCTTGAGGCGATGAAGGGGATCAAGAACAGCCTGAACACAACTATGACCACATTGAATCAGTCGGCAGAACAGGTGTCTTCCGGCTCCGACCAGGTATCCTCCGGTGCCCAGGCATTGTCCCAGGGTGCAACCGAGCAGGCTTCCTCTGTGGAAGAACTTGCAGCTTCTATTAATGAGGTTTCAGGACATATTAACCGTAACGCAGAGGGTGCTCAGGATGCCAGCAGAAAGTCTGTGGAAGTGGGCGAAGAGGCAGGAGAGAGCAACCGCAGAATGCAGGATATGCTTTCTGCTATGTCTGATATCAGCAGTTCCTCCGATGAGATCGGAAAGATCATCAAGACCATTGAAGATATTGCATTCCAGACCAATATTCTTGCTTTGAATGCAGCTGTTGAGGCAGCCAGAGCCGGTGCGGCAGGCAAGGGCTTTGCAGTTGTTGCAGATGAAGTGCGTAACCTGGCAGCCAAGAGTGCAGATGCATCCAAGAATACGGCGGTACTTATTGAGAATTCCCTCCATGCGGTAGACAATGGAAAGAAGATTGCAGACGAGACAGCAAAATCTTTGGAGAAGGTGATGACTGGAATCCAGGAGGCAACTGTGATGATGGACTCCATTGCCAAGGCATCCCAGGAGCAGGCAGATGCTATCACACAGATTACTGTTGGTATTGACCAGATCTCCAGCGTCGTACAGACCAACTCCGCGACAGCAGAGCAGAGTGCCGCAGCCAGCGAGGAACTGTCCAGCCAGGCACAGATTCTGAAAGATATCGTAAAGAAATTTAAGCTGGAAGGCAGCAACAACAATACTCCAGTAGCTCCAACACCTAGATATGAGCAGAAGAGTACATCCTATTCCCCGGATGATATGGAATTGGCCATGTCCTACGGCGGGGAGAAATATTAATGATTCATCATGTTGCGTGAATTCTGTAGTATGATGATTGATTCAGCCTGAATTACAGCGTCGATATACGGAGATGGCTTGGCCGTCTTCCGTGTATCGGCACTATTTATCTGAAAAGGAGAAAGACATGAAAAAAAGCATAAAACAGGAAGTACTACTGCGTGTCGCCCTTATCTTTTTGGTTGTGATTGCGACTGGAGTCATGACAGTAAGCGGCATGAAACGAATTACACGATTCAGTGCAAATACAAGTCAGGCATCTGAGATCAATGCATTGGTACTGACTGCAGCAAAAGCCCACTATGGATGGGTGGAGAACCTGTGTTCCGCAGTAGCTATGGGTACGGAATTTACCGGAAGCACAGATTATAAGACTTGCGTTCTGGGAAATTGGCTGTATGGAGACACCTCTGCCATAGATAATCCGGAGATCCTTCGCCTTATGGAGGAGATGAAACCGATCCACCAGACGATCCATGAGTCAGCACAGAAGATTCTTGATCTGAACAAGACAGATCCAGAAGCGGCAAAAGAGATGTATTTGAATACGACCAAGGCCAGTGTTCAGAAATTGGTGGGGATTCTGGAACAGGTGTCTTCTATCACAGAGGAAAGAGTGGGAACCAGCCAGAAAGGCTTGAGTAACGCTGTGTCTGCGACGGAGATTTTTTCTGTTTTCTGTATTGTGGTGATTCTGATTGTAAGTATCCTTCTTGTTGTCTATGTGCTTCAGGGGATTATTGCTCCGATTCAGACAGTGATACAATCCAGCAAAGGTCTTTCGGAAGGAAAGCTGGATTTCCATATTGATATTAAAAGTGCCAATGAGATCGGAGTTCTGGCAGACAGCCTGAATACCTCCGTAAAGAATTTAAATTTGTATATTTCTGACATTACCAATGTGTTAAATGATATTGCGGCAGGTGATCTGACCAGACAGAGCAATATTCAATACATCGGTGATTTTGTCCAGATTCAGAAAGCGATTGAAACCATCGGCCACGAATTGAGCCAGACCATGTCACAGATCCACGCTTCCTCCAGTCAGGTAGATGCAGGGGCCAATCAGGTGGCAGATGGCGCACAGAACTTGGCTCAGGGAGCCACGGAGCAGGCATCTGAAGTGGATAACCTGATGCATATGATCGAGCAGATCAGTGACCAGATTAACAGCAACGCACAGAGTGCTCTCGTTACAGAAAAGCAGGCAGACGATGTAGGAGAGAGGATCACTGTGTGCAACGGGCAGATGCAGGAGATGGCAGAGGCCATGAAGCAGATCAGCGCTTGCTCTGATGAGATTCAGCATATTATCAAGACCATTGATGACATCGCCTTCCAGACGAATATTCTTGCACTGAATGCTGCTGTGGAAGCGGCAAGGGCAGGCAGTGCAGGCAAGGGATTCGCGGTTGTGGCAGATGAGGTTCGGAATCTGGCAGCCAAGAGTGCCGAGGCCGTGAAGGATACAGCCCAGTTGATCGAGAGAACGTTGAGTATGGTAGATACTGGTTCCCGCCTTACCGATCTAACCCAGCAATCCCTTCATCAGGTGGTTGACGGAGCCGGAAAGGTTACGGAGGAGATCAAGGTGATTTCCGAGGCTTCCCAGGAGCAGGAGACTGCTATCAACCATATTAAGGAGAGCATTACCCAGATTTCAACGGTTATTCAATCCAATTCTGCTACGTCGGAGGAGAGTGCAGCAGCCAGCCAGCAGCTTGCAGGTCAGGCTCAGGTTCTGAAATCGTTGATTGGGAAGTTTAAGTTCCAAGGATAGGCTTGACAAGTAAAGAACGTCTTACTATAATAAATGATGTTTAAAAGGTTAACGGTTCAGGGAATCCTGGACGTTCCTTCAGATGAAAAGCTGAGATGGAGACAGTAGTCCTGCAAGGAAGATAATAAGGGTAGCAGATAATCAAAGAATTTGCTGCTGATACAGAGAGCCGGGGATGGTGGAAGCCTGGTATCGATACTGCAGAGAGACGAATATCACTCCGGAGCTGCAGGCTGAAAGGCGGCTGGAAGAGAAAGCGGCTTGTAGGCCCGGCCGGTATTCCTCCGTTATGGGAACTCATATGATGGTATGATGTAATAGGTGGTAAAGCGAAGCGGTCTTCGTCCTGATTACTGGGCGGGGACCGCTGTTTGGTTTTCAAGCTACTCATTTTTGAAAATGGAGGATAAACCATGTCAAAGTATGACAAAGTCTCTACAGACTTAAAGTTTGTAGAGCGTGAGAAGGAAGTGGAGAAATTCTGGAGGGAACATGACATCTTCCAAAAGAGTATCAAGGACAGGGAAGACAGTCCAACTTACATGTTTTATGACGGCCCGCCCACAGCCAATGGAAAGCCTCATATCGGTCATGTACTGACCAGGGTGATCAAGGATATGATTCCCAGATACCGGACAATGAAGGGATATAAGGTCCCAAGAAAAGCCGGGTGGGATACCCACGGCCTTCCGGTGGAGTTGGAAGTGGAGAAGATGCTGGGACTGGACGGAAAGGAGCAGATCGAGGAGTACGGGCTGGAACCATTCATCGGACACTGCAAAGAAAGCGTCTGGAAATACAAGGGAATGTGGGAAGATTTCTCCTCTACGGTGGGTTTCTGGGCGGATATGGATGATCCGTATGTGACATATCACAATGATTTTATCGAGTCTGAATGGTGGGCTCTGAAAAAAATATGGGAGAGAGGGCTTCTGTACAAAGGATTTAAGATTGTGCCCTATTGTCCCAGATGCGGTACGCCTCTATCCAGCCACGAGGTAGCCCAGGGATACAAGGATGTAAAAGAACGCTCGGCCATCGTCCGCTTCAAGGTGAAGGATGAGGATGCCTATATTCTGGCCTGGACCACCACGCCCTGGACGCTGCCCAGCAATGTGGCTCTGTGCGTCAATCCAGTTGAAACCTATGTGAAGGTGAAAGCGGCAGATGGATATACGTATTATATGGCAGAGGCGCTGCTTGATGCAGTGCTTGGTAAATTGGCTGACCCGGAGAATGGTACGCCGGCCTATAAGGTGTTGGAACAATATAAGGGGACAGACTTAGAGTATAAGGAGTATGAACCATTGTATGCGTGTGCGGATCAGGTGGCCAAGCGGCAGAATAAGAAGAGCCATTTTGTTACCTGTGACACGTATGTTACACTCACAGACGGTACCGGCGTGGTACACATCGCGCCGGCATTTGGTGAGGATGACTCCAAGGTGGGAAAAAAGTATGATCTTCCGTTTGTCCAGATGGTAGATGCCAAGGGGGATATGACAGAGGATGCGCCATTTGCAGGAACTTTTGTAAAAAAGGCAGATCCTCTGATTTTGAAAGATTTGGGCGAGAGAGGCCTTCTCTTTGCCGCTCCGGTGTTTGAACACAGCTATCCCCACTGCTGGAGATGCGACACACCCCTTATCTATTATGCGAGGGAATCCTGGTTCATCAACATGACGGCAGTGAAGGATGACCTGATTCGCAACAACAATACCATCAACTGGATTCCTGAGAGCATTGGCAAAGGCCGTTTCGGTGACTGGCTGGAGAACGTTCAAGACTGGGGAATCAGCCGGAACCGTTACTGGGGAACTCCGTTAAATGTGTGGGAATGTGAGTGCGGCCATCAGCATTCCGTGGGAAGCATTGAAGAACTGAAGTCTATGTCTTCCAACTGTCCAGATGATATTGAGCTTCACCGGCCATTTATTGACAATGTGACTATCACCTGCCCCAAGTGCGGCAAGGAGATGAGAAGGGTTCCGGAGGTGATCGACTGTTGGTTTGATTCAGGTGCCATGCCCTTTGCCCAGCATCATTATCCTTTTGAGAATCAGGATCTATTTGAACGGCAGTTTCCGGCTGATTTTATCTCTGAGGCGGTGGATCAGACCAGAGGGTGGTTTTATTCCCTCCTTGCTATCTCCACCTTGCTGTTTAATAAGGCGCCATATAAAAATGTAATCGTTCTGGGACATGTGCAGGATGAAAATGGCCAGAAGATGAGCAAAACCAAGGGAAATGCGGTGGATCCTTTTGAGGCGCTTGAGACTTATGGGGCAGATGCCATCCGCTGGTATTTCTATATCAACAGTGCCCCATGGCTACCTAACCGGTTCCATGGCCGTGCGGTACAGGAATTCCAGAGAAAATTTATGGGCACTCTGTGGAATACCTATGCATTTTTTGTTCTGTATGCCAATATTGATGATTTTGATGCCTCCCAGTACGACCTGGAATATGAGAAGCTTTCTGTCATGGATAAATGGATCTTGTCGAAACTGAATTCTATGGTAAAGGCTGTGGATGAGAATCTGGCTGATTATCGGATTCCAGAGGCAGCCAGAGCCCTTCAGGAGTTTGTGGATGACCTAAGCAACTGGTATGTAAGGAGAAGCAGGGAACGTTTCTGGGCCAAAGGGATGGAGCAGGACAAGGTAAATGCCTATATGACATTGTATACGGCTCTTGTGACCACTGCCAAGGCAGCGGCCCCCATGATTCCGTTTATGACGGAGAAGATTTACCAAAACCTGGTATGCAAGATTGATGGTTCAGCACCGGAAAGCGTTCATCTGTGTGATTTCCCCAAGGTGAATGAAGACTGTATCGACAAGAAGCTGGAAGCAGATATGGATGAAGTCCTGAAAGTGGTGATCATGGGGCGGGCGGCCAGGAATACGGCAGCCATAAAAAATCGCCAGCCTATCGGGAGAATGTTTGTAAAGGCACCTAGCCAGTTATCGGATTTCTATGTGGAAATCATTGAGGATGAGTTGAATGTAAAGAACGTGGTGTTCACGGATGATGTCAGAGAGTTTACCACATATACCTTTAAGCCGCAATTAAAGACTGTTGGGCCCAAGTACGGCAAGCAGCTGAACAATATTCGCAAGGCGCTTTCCCAGGTGGATGGCAGCCAGGCGATGGATACTTTAAAGGCAGAGGGATCCTTACGATTCCAATTTGACGGAGCAGAAGTGGTTCTGTCAGAAGAGGATCTTCTCATCGACATGGCTCAGAAAGAAGGGTATGTGTCTGAGGCGGATCAGGTGATGACTGTGGTGTTGGATACCAACCTGACAGAAGAATTGATTGAGGAAGGGTTTGTAAGAGAGTTGGTCAGCAAGATTCAGACCATGAGAAAGGAAGCCGGGTTTGAAGTGACCGACCACATCCATGTCTGCGTAAAGGGCAATGATAAGATTTCCGGCCTTATGAAAAAACATGAAGAAGTAATCAAGAAGGAAGTGCTGGCAGAGCACATCTGCGTGGAGCAGGTAAAAGGCTACACGAAGGAATGGAATATCAACGGCGAGGACGTGACTCTGGCGGTGGAGAAGAGATAAGGCCAGGGGAGATGCAGACCATTCAAACCATTACAAAAACAGACAGAGACAACAGGAAAAAGGAGAAGACCAGCAATGGAAAAGAAGAAGTTTGACAAGCAGGAGTTTCGCTATTCCGTCATGTATGCATTAAAGAATCAGTTCCGTAAGACAGTGGAGGATGCGACGCCTCAGGAGATTTATCAGGCAGTGGCGTATGCTGTGAAAAACATGATCGTGGATCAATGGATTGCCAGCCGCCGGGAGTTTGAGAAAAAGGATGCCAAGACACTGTATTATCTATCCATGGAATTTTTGATGGGCCGGGCTTTGGGGAACAATTTGATTAATCTGACCGCTTATCAGGATGTGAAAGAAGCCCTGGATGAGATGGGCCTTGACTTAAACTACCTGGAAGACCAGGAGCCGGATGCAGCATTGGGAAATGGCGGACTGGGCCGTCTTGCTGCCTGCTTTTTGGATTCTTTGGCCACTCTGGGCTATGAGGTATATGGATGTGGAATCCGTTATCACTATGGAATGTTTAAGCAGAAGATCGACAAGGGATACCAGGTGGAAGTGCCGGATGAGTGGCTGAAAGACGGCAATCCATTTGAGGTACGCCGTTCTGAGTATTCCAAGGAAGTGAAGTTCGGTGGCTATGTAAGAGTGATCCGGGAGGATGGAAAGGATCGCTATGTACAGGAGGGATACCGTTCTGTTATGGCTGTTCCCTATGACCTTCCCATTGTAGGATACGGCAACAATGTGGTAAATACCCTGCGTATCTGGGATGCCCAGCCTATTAGCAGCTTCAATCTGGATTCCTTTGATAAGGGGGATTACCAGAAGGCTGTGGAACAGGAGAACCTGGCCAAGAATATTTGTGAAGTTCTCTATCCCAATGACAATCATTATGCCGGAAAGGAACTGCGTCTAAAACAGCAGTATTTCTTCATTTCTGCCAGTGTACAGCGTGCGGTGGAGCGGTATAAACAGAACCACAGCGATATCCGCAAGTTCCATGAGAAGAATGTATTCCAGCTGAATGATACCCATCCTACGGTAGCAGTGCCGGAACTGATGCGTATTCTTCTGGATGAGGAAGGCCTTACCTGGGAGGAGGCATGGGAGGTGACCACCAAGACCTGTGCCTATACCAACCACACCATCATGGCCGAGGCCCTGGAGAAATGGCCCATTGACTTATTCTCCAACCTTCTTCCCCGTATCTACCAGATCGTGGAGGAGATCAACCGCCGCTTTACGGATCAGATCCGCCGGATGTATCCGGGAGATGAGAATCGGGTATCCAAGATGGCTATCCTTTACAACGGACAGGTACGGATGGCATATCTGGCCATTGCAGGCAGTTTCTCAGTCAATGGTGTTGCCAGACTGCACACAGAGATCCTGAAGAAGCAGGAACTTCGATACTTCTATGAGATGATGCCTCAGAAGTTTAACAATAAGACCAACGGCATTACCCAGAGGCGCTTCCTCCTTCATGGGAACCCGCTTTTGGCTGCCTGGGTGACCAAGAAACTGGGAACTGACGGATGGGTGACTGATCTTTCCCTGATTGAGGGGTTGAAAAAGTTTGCAGAGGATAAGACGGCACAGAAAGAGTTTATGGAGATCAAGTACCAGAACAAGGTGCGTCTGGCCAAGTATATCAAGGAACACAATGGTATTGACGTGGATCCCAATTCCATCTTTGATGTCCAGGTAAAGAGGCTTCATGAGTATAAGCGCCAGCTGATGAATATTCTTCATGTGATGTATTTGTACAATCAGTTGAAGGATCATCCGGACATGGAGATGATCCCCAGAACCTTTATTTTCGGTGCCAAGGCTGCGGCCGGATACCGCCGTGCAAAACTGACCATCAAGCTGATCAATGCGGTCGCAGATGTGGTGAACAATGATCCTGAGATTCAGGGAAAGATGAAGGTGGTATTTATTGAGGATTACCGGGTGTCCAATGCAGAGTTAATCTTTGCGGCGGCGGATATCAGTGAGCAGATTTCCACTGCAAGTAAAGAAGCTTCCGGTACTGGCAATATGAAGTTTATGCTGAATGGCGCTATCACCATAGGAACCATGGATGGTGCCAATGTGGAGATTGTAGAAGAAGTAGGGGATGAGTACGCATTTATCTTTGGAATGTCTGCTGATGAGGTCATCAACTTCGAGAGAAATGGTGGATATTATCCTATGGATATCTTCAATAATGACCCGGATATTCGCAGAGTGTTGAACCAGCTGATAGATGGAACCTACTGCCGTGAGAATCCGGCGCTGTTCAAGGAGATTTATGAGTCTCTGCTTCATTCACACGGTATGGATAAGGCAGATATGTATTTCATTCTGAAGGATTTCCGCGCCTATGCAGAGGCAGAGAAACAGATCGGGGATGCTTATGGAGACAAGAACTGGTGGGCAAAGGCAGCAATCTTAAACGTGGCCGGATCCGGGAAATTCTCCTCTGACCGTACGATACGGGAGTATGTAGACGAGATCTGGCATCTGGATAAAGTTACTGTGAAGTTGTGATATAATCCAGATCATACTGATGTGCAATAATGCCAGTTATATAGTTTGTTTGATGGCAGGCAGGCTTGGGCGGTAATGGGCATGAAAACAGGCCCCCTTTCATAAACTGATAACAGCAGCTTATGAAAGGGGGCTTTTTATGCGGCTTAAGAGGAGGCTTCTAGGTATTCTGGCAGTATTTCTTCTTCCCTATGTGATTACATTGGCATGGAGCGGCGGATTTGCTGGCTTATATGGGAATGGAACCAAAGGCGGCCTGCCTGGGAATGGACAGAGGGCAGGAGAAGATGGATATGAGAGCCTGACAGGGAATGGAACCAGGGAAAGAAAAAAGATTTACATAGGAGATGGGCGGAAGGGATATCTGGATGCGGAAATGTATCTCATAGGAGTCGTGGCCAGGCAGATTCCGGCTGAGTATGAATTGGAAGCCATAAAGGCCCAGGCGGTGATAGCCAGAACCTATCTTTATGGGCAGATGGAAGGAAAGGCAGAGGCAAAGGAGGAGGAACTGGGGCTTCCATATCTTGAAGAGGAGCAGATGGAGTCCCTGTGGGGGAGAGAACGATTCGTGGAGTATTATGACAAGGTCTGCCAGGCAGTACATGAGACAGAAAATATGGTGATGATATTGGGTGAGGGGGAAGATGGGGGAGAAGAGAACCTTGTGCCAGAGCCTTTATTTCACCGTGCCAGCACTGGTTATACCAGGGAGGGCGATGAGGCTCATCCATACCTTCAGTCAGTGGACAGCCAGTGGGATGTAGAGGCAGAAGGGTATCTGACTGTGAAAGAGTGGGAGCCTAAGGAGGTGGTTCGGCTGCTTAAGGAGGCGTTTGCCAAAAGTGGAGCCGGGGAAGTGGAACTGACGGAAAAGCAGGTGACAGATACCCTTCAGCTGGTAGGCAGGGACAAGGCCGGATATGTAAAGGAAATTCAGATCGGTGCCCACATCTATACAGGGGACGAGATTCAGGCGATTCTGGGACTGCCATCCGCTGCATTTACCCTGGAGGAACATGAAGGGAAGCTTCGGGCGATCTGTAAGGGGATCGGGCATGGATACGGCTTAAGCCAGTATGGGGCGAATGCCTTAGCCGGGGATGGGAAAAGCGCCGAGGAGATCCTGGCGTACTATTATCAAAATATTAAAATTATTTCTCCAAAATCGTGAATAACTCAGGAACCTTTGGTAAGAATAGTACCGAGGTGATAAACGGTGAAAGAGAAATTAAATCAGCTATTCAAAGACAAACTATTTCTTGTCATGTTAGTTTTGGGCCTGCTGACTATTGTTGCCGCAGCAGGAGTGGTTACCATTCAAAGAGGAAATGCTCCGGAAGAGAATCCATACATGCAGATGCAGGAGCCAGGGGCATTGATCGCGGAAGATAAGAAGAATGAAGAGCTGCTGCCTATCGCAGGAAGTTCCAATGCCCGCAGGCAGGAGCCAGAGACTGCTCCGGCCGGACAGAGGGCACAGCAGACAGAGACCAAGGTTGCCAAAGCAGACAGTAAAAAGGAGACCGCGGCAGATACCCAGGCTGCACAGGCTGGTGCCGGGCAGGGGGCAGCCATTCCTCTGGTGTTGGATTTTGCAGATACCAGCAAGATCGGCTGGCCGGTGATGGGGAACATCCTTCTGGATTACAGCATGGATACCACCATCTATTTCCCAACCCTGGCCCAATATCAGTGCAATCCAGGGGTGGTGATTCAGGCTGAGGTAAGCCAGCCGGTGCAAACCCCTGCCAATGCAAGAGTGGAGGCCATCGGTGTCAATGAGGAGATCGGAAACTTTGTGGTTTTGGATTTCGGCAATGACTATCTGGCCACCTGCGGACAGTTGAAAGAGATTCAGGTAGTGGAAAATGAATACCTGGAGGCAGGAAGGATCCTGGGGTATGTGGCGGAGCCTACAAAGTACTATTCGGTGGAAGGAAGCAATGTATATTTTGAGATAAAACACGGCGGAGAGCCTGTTGACCCGGTAGGATATTTTGAGTGAAACATGACAACGATGCATCTGGCTGTGAGGGGGATGAAGTCCCTGCTCAGGCCAGATGTATTTTTCACAAAAATCTAATAATTTGTTCATAAGTCCTTCAGAGGTATGGTGTATACTAATTATACTATCAGCAAAGAGGAGAAGTTATGAACATTTTATTTTTTTTTGACACCGAAAAGCGAAGTGGCTTTCATTTATGATGACGAGACGTTAAGACAGGCTTTGGAGAAGATGGAACATCATAAATATTCGGCAGTGCCCATGATAAACCGGACGGGCAGATACATAGGTACAATCACAGAAGGGGACATGCTGTGGGGGATTAAAAACCAATATGGCCTGAATTTAAGAGATGCAGAGCATATATCAGTTGCCACTATCAATCGGCGTTCCGATAACCGGCCTGTGTATGTGGATGCCTCCATGGAAGACTTGATTGATAAGGCGCTAAACCAGAACTTTGTTCCGGTGGTGGATGATCAGGAGAATTTTATCGGCATCATCACCAGAAAGGATATTATCCGGTATTGCTATGACATGATGTGCAAGGAGAAAGTGCTGGGAACCAGGGCGATGTATGGAAGAATGATTGGCCGTGGTGAGCCGGAATTGTGTATGGGGCAGTGAGAAATGTAGGGAGTGGGAGGTCTGTGGAAGAGCAGAAAGGGCTGAAACAGCATGAACTGGTAGAAGAGGAACAGGGATTTGAACCGGTATGAACTGGTAGAAGAGGAGCAGGGATTTGAACCGGTATGAACTGGTAGAAGAGGAGCAGGGATTTGAACCGGTATGAACTGGTAGAAGAGGAGCAGGGATTTGGATCGGCATAAACTGATAGAAGTGAAGTGAGAACGTGAAACGGATGCACAGGACAGGATAAGAGGAGAAAAGGGCCCAGGCAGATGTTTGAGGAGGGAAAAGCATATGGAAACATACATAGAGAAGTATCTGGAGAAAATCCATCAGGTTATTGCAGGAGGGAAATACAAGGATACCTGGGATTCCCTTCAGCAGTATCAGGCTCCGGAGTGGTACAAACAGATAAAATTCGGTATTTTTATTCATTGGGGAGTCTACAGTGTTCCGGCTTTTGGAAACGAGTGGTATTCCCGTAACATGTACATCCAGGGCAGCAAAGAATATGAGCATCACAAGAAGACATATGGAGACCACAGGGATTTTGGATATAAGGATTTTATTCCCATGTTCCGGGCGGAGAAATTTGTTCCGGAGGAGTGGATCAGTCTGTTTAAGGAGGCAGGTGCCCAGTACGTGGTACCAGTGGCAGAGCACCATGACGGATTCCAGATGTACGACAGCCAGATCTCCAGATGGAACGCAAAAGTTATGGGGCCGGGAAAGGATGTTTTCGGAGAACTGACCAGAGAATGTGAGAAGGCGGGGCTGATAAACGGCGCATCCAGCCACCGGGTGGAGCATTGGTTCTTCATGGGGCCAGGGAAAACCTTTGATTCTGATATTAAAGAACCGTTAACCCAGGGAGACTTGTACTGGCCCTCCATGCCGGAGGGAGATTTTTCTGATATTTATTCGGAGCCTGCGCCGTCGAAGGAGTTTCTGGAGGACTGGCTGTGCCGTTCGTGCGAGTTGATTGACAAGTACAGGCCGAAGATCCTTTATTTTGACTGGTGGATCCAGCACAGCGCCGTGAAGCCGTATCTGAGGAGATTTGCCGCCTACTATTACAACCGTGCCGATGAATGGGGCGAGGAAGTGGTCATCAATTATAAGCATGATGCCTTTTGCTTCGGAACAGCAGTACCGGATGTGGAGCGGGGACAGTTTGCCGAGGCAAAGCCGTATGTGTGGCAGTCTGATACGGCAGTGGCCAGAAATTCCTGGTGCTATACAAAACACAATGATTATAAGACTGCAAGGGAGATTGTATGCGATCTTGTGGATATTGTCAGCAAAAACGGAAGGCTTCTGTTGAATATTGGCCCCAGGGCGGACGGAACGATACCGGATGAGGACAGGCGGATTCTCCTTGAGATCGGAGAGTGGCTGAAGGTAAACGGACAGGCGGTCTATGGGGCAAAGGTATGGAGAAAATCTGCCGAGGGGCCTGCACGAATTGTGGAAGGACAGTTTACCGATGGGGCGGCAAAGGAATTTACCTCGGAGGATATGCGGTTTACAGTGAATGGAGACAGTGTGTATGTGACTTGTATGAATATGAAAGGAAAGGATCAAATATGCGTCCGTTCCTTGGCAAGAAGCACAGATACCGCAAAGCCTGACTTTTGCGGGAGCATAAAGGCTGTCCGGATGCTGGGAACGGACAAAAGCCCCATGTGGCAACAGGATGAAAAAGGATTGCATATCAGAACCCAGATAGTTGACAGCGAGATGCCGGTTGTGTTCAGGGTATCCGTTGACTGAGATGGTTTTTATGAGCGTATAGCGAGTGCTGCTGGAAAGAAGTGCCGCATATCTTCCTGGAAGATATGCGGCATGGTTATTTATGGTGGAAAACGAAGCATTAAGCCTGAGATGGATTCCCACTGGTCTGTGGTTTATCGAAAGCTGGGTTGAACGCATAGAAATTGCGGCTGTCCAGGTGTTCCTGGACGGTGCGGAGGGCTTCACCGAAACGGGAGGATTGAAGTAAATCTATCTGTTGATTTTCTGCATTTT
>CANDZL010000032.1:0-37667 GCA_947425205.1 uncultured Hungatella sp.
TTTCGGCTCTTTTAATACAATTTGAAATATGGGTAGGCTTTGTCTACAGTCTGAGAGAGGTCATTGACCTCTCTTTTATTGCTATTCTTTCCAGACAATATCAACTTTCCCATCTTTATGTAAGTATATCTTATCAACAAGTGCCCTCAATACTGTCTGTTTATACTCTGTTCTTAATCCTCTGTAATTTAATGTTTCGCCCTGTATATCATAGATGGATTTTAATTTCAATCTGATTTCCACAACATCATGAGTATTTATATTTAGCTTTAATTTTAGCTGTAGTTCATCAATTTTTGACTGTATATCATCAATCTCTTTCGCTAACACATCCACTGATTTAGTAGAAAATTTAGATATTTCAATCAATCTTTCCATCTGTCCTTGTAATTCTTCAATTTCATGTCTGATTACAACTTTCTTTCTACCCTGTTCCTTTGCGAATTTATCAAAGTTATCAATTCTTTCTTGCACCTGTTCCGCTACATTCTCTTGTACTGTCTCTAACTGTAATCCTTTAAAAGAAACATTGCATATCTTCTTTTGTGACCTTCCTGTACAAGTAAGAGTAGGTTTCGTCTGCATTTTGACAGCCATTTTGCAATCAGCACATTTGAGAAGTCCAGCTAATTCCTGTAAGTTTGTGTTAGGCGAATTGTCGCTTGCAATAGAAGAATTTTCTGCCATCCTATCTTGTACAAGTAAAAATGTTTCGGCATCAATTAACGGTGTAACATTTGTAAGATAGATTTTCATATCGTCTTTTTCGTCTGCATTGATTGTCCTGTTATTCTTTCCTACAATCGCTGCACTTGTCTCACCATCCCATTCTTCTCTATCATTTACAAATTGAATATGGAATCTCTCATAGTATTTATGTATCAATTCATTTGCTGGTGCATATACAGGATTTTTCAGAATCCTTGTTAGTGTAGTCCTTGAAAACCCTCTATCTGATTGATGTCCTGTTATTCCTCTCTCATTTAGTTTATCCTGTAATTTTCCAAGACTAATATTTGATTCTGTAGAATACAGTTTAAAAATCAGCTTTACAACTTCTGCTTCATCAGGTTTCGGAATTAATGTGGTTTTACCATCAACTTTCCCGTTCTGGAATCCGAAAGGTGCTTTACCACTTGCCCATCTTCTATCCTTTACCCTGTAATCATAATTGTCTTTAATCCTTGCGGAAATGTTCTCTCTTTCCATTTGTGCAAATACAGCCAAAATTCCCATCATGGCTCTACCCATAGTTGTAGATGTATCGAATCCCTGTGTAACACTAACAAAAGAGCAATCATGTTCTTCTAATATCTTTTGTAGATGGTAAAAGTCCGATATGTTCCTAGCGAATCTATCCAGCTTGTAAACAACAACACGGCTTATCAAATTACCTTCAATATCTTTTATCAGTTTATTCAGTTCATCCCTTCCAACAATGCTTTTGCCAGATTTTCCTCTGTCTGTATAAACTCTTACATCCTCATTTGTGCTAACAGTCCTTTTGCAATCATCAATCTGTGATTCAATCGAAACACTGTCTTTCTTGTCTACACTCTGTCTTGCATAAATCGCAACTACCCTTTTTTCCTTCATAAAAAAAGCACCCCCTAACTATTATTTAAGTCAAAGAGTACGTTATCATTAAATATGGTTTTTGTACATAAGCATCTTTGACTTATGCACTAAGTTTATCTCTGAATGGATGTGCTATATTCATCTCTACATATTTTTCAATGATTTCATCGAATGTTGATTGAGGCATATCATCAATATGGCTTAAAGCTGCATCTAAATACATAACTGGTGCAAATCGAAAATTGCCCTTCGCAAGATTAACTGTCCTCACCTTGCCGGCAAATTCATAGATTTCATGAAAGAGAAAACTATGAATCTTGGCAAGCCCTGAAAATTTACCAATTTCTGTTTCTTCTATCAATTCCTTCTCATACAATTCAACTGCTTTTGATTTACTGATTCTTTCCTCTTCTCTTGCCAAATCGGAAGAATGTTCAATTCCTAATTTATTTTTTAACACCTTTTCCCCTCCAATGCATTGCAAAATGATTTGTTCTCCCTACTGTATGGGATAAATCAAAAGTGCCTGAAAACAAATATTTTCAAGCACTTTTTTATGGAGCTGACGGGATTTGAACCCGTGTCCAAAAACCAATTCCCTGTTCTTCTACTATCATAGTCAGTCCTTTTTCATTCCCTCCATCACCCGGAGACTAACATCCTGATGACTTCAGTAGCTTCATCATACGCCCATGAACGCAAAGCTTTGCTCATGTCGTTTCTCACATAGTCGACGCCAGGATCTTAACGTGTGAGTGCGCTAAGGCTGACGGCTGCAATTAAGCAGCGTATGCTAAATTATCTTCAGCGTTTAATTTTAATTTTGCCATTTAACCCATCGCGTGGGGATAGCTTCACCAGCTGCATGATCCCTGTCGAAACCAGTACAGCCCCTTATTTCTTTGAAAGCCCCGCCAGACATACGTTCAGGTATGCCCAATGTGCCCGCCAGGCTCTTCTGTGCGGTAGTGTGCCGGCAGCCGGGCACATGCAGGTTTCCTTTGGAACTGAAACCAGCATAACACAGTTTGATGAAAATGTCAATTCCCCTTATCGCCGCTCTCCATCCATGGTTTGCCTGATAATATCCAGCATGATCTCCTCACTCAGCTGTCCGCTGATATATCCAAATACATTGCCGTTTTTATCAATCATAAACGTGGTGGGAAGGGAATATGCCCCATAGCTCATAAATACTTCCCCAGATTCATCCATAAGCACCGGATAAGTGTAGCCATTCTCCTCCAGAAAATCCTTGATCCCCTGGCTGTCTGTCTCTCTCCCCTGGTTCGGGCTGGCAACTCCCAAAATAACTAAGGAATCATCTTCCGCTTCCTTATACGCGTCATATATTTTCTGAATATCCGGCATCTCCGCCCGGCAAGGCGGACACCAGGTCGCCCAGAAATTTAAAAATATTGTTTTCCCTTTATAATCAGAAAGGGTATGGCTGTTTCCATACTGATCTGTCAGTGTAAAATCAATCGCCGGAGGCAAGGCACTTAACTCCTCCTGGCTCTCACTCTCTCCTGGTTCCTGGCTCCCCGGGTTCCCCTGGCTTTCCGTTCCTTCTGTCACATAGCGTCCCGCATCATCTGTCTTCTGGCCTTCCAGTTTCTCCTGACTTCCCGCCTCTTCTGCTACCTGGCTCGTTGCTTCCCCCTGGCTTCCCGCTTTCCCCTGCCCTTCCTGCCGGTCAGAAGAATTGCCGGACAATATCCCGCTCACCGAGTTCATCGTCCCTGTAAACATCAAGACACCGATGATAAGCATCAGGATCCCCCCTGCCTTCACCGTATATTTTACCACCTGGCCATGCTTCTTAAAGAAATTTAAAAGAGACGCAGCAAAAAGACCGGATGCCAAAAACGGAAGCACAAAGCCCAGGGTATACACGCCGATCAGCATAATCCCTGCCGCCTGGGTATCCGCTGAGGCAGCCATGATCAGAACACTTGCCAACACCGGCCCGACACAGGGTGTCCAGGCAAAGCTAAAGGTAAATCCCATAAGGAAAGCCACAATAGGAGACACTGCCATCCTATTGAAACGAAGAGGCAACCGGCGTTCTTTCCCCAACACAGAAGAGGTTCCAAACACGCCTAACTGATACAGTCCAAGCAGAAAGATCAACACTCCCCCTACTCTGGCTAGGAGCATCTGGTTTCTGTGAAAGAAACTACCGACAGCCGTCATCCCCACCCCTAGAATCAGGAAGGTAGAACTGATCCCAACCACGAAACACACAGTATTCCCCATAACCTTGCCCCGGTTATAGCGTATATTCCCGTCCTCCCCTACGGTCTTTGCCCCGCCTGACAGATAACCGATATAAAGAGGCAGAAGAGGAAGCACACAGGGAGAAAAGAAGCTTAACATCCCCTGCACAAAAACAGTGATTACCGACACATTAACATCTAATGAAAATCCCACGCCCCTGCTCCCTTCATCGGAATGTCTGCTTAAACTCTCGTTCAATCTCCCGCTTCTGATCCTTCTTGGAGATATCATCCCGTTTATCATACAGCTTTTTGCCTCGTGCCAGCCCAATCTCCACCTTCACCAGGCTTCCCTTAAAATAAACCTGTAGTGGAACCAAGGTATACCCTTTCTCTGTGGCCTTGGAGAGCAACCTGGTGATCTCGGACTTGTGAAGCAAAAGCTTCCGCACCCGCAGAGGATCCTTATTGAAAATATTCCCTTTCTCATACGGGTTGATGTGCATGCTATAGACAAACACTTCCCCCTTCTCAATACGGATAAAGGCCTCCTTGATGCTGCATTTTCCCATACGGATGGATTTCACCTCCGTACCGAACAACTCAATACCCGCCTCATATTTATCCTCTATAAAATAATCATGATATGCCTTTTTGTTGTTGGCAATCAGTTTTGTCGATTCTTTTCCCATACAAATCCATCCTTTTTACGTTTGTTATGCTGTTGGATTCTCCGGACTTCCAAGCAGCTTAAAATCAATGGTTCTGGTTAACTTATCCGTACCGACGACCTCCACGATCACCTTTTGCCCCAGCTTATACCGGATGCCTGTCAGATCCCCTGCCAGTTCCATATTGGCCTCGTCAAACACGAAATAGTCCTCCGTCAGCTCGCTGACCCGTACCAGGCCTTCCACCGTGTTGGGCAATTCCACATAAAGCCCCCAGCTGGTCACTCCGGAGATGGCACCCACAAACTGCTCTCCCATATGCCTGGACATATATTCACATTTCTTAAGCTTATCGGTTTCCCGCTCCGCCTCGTCGGCTCTCCGTTCCATGGCAGAACACTGAACCGTCACCTCCGGCAGGATCCGTTCATAATGGGCGATCCGCTTCTCCTCCATCCCTGCTTTCAGATTCTCCTTGATGATTCTGTGAATCTGCAAATCCGGATACCTGCGGATCGGAGACGTAAAATGAGTATAATAATTAGCCGCCAGTCCAAAATGCCCGGTACAGAGCACCGTATATTTGGCCTGCCGCATGGAACGCAGCGTCAGACGGCTGATCAGCGCTTCCTCTGGCGTTCCCTCAATTTTATCCAGCAATTTCTGCAATTCTTTGGGGTGGACTTCTCCGTTCTGAGTTCGGATGATATATCCGAAATTGTTGATAAATGTTCCCAGCCGCTTCATCTTCTCCGGATCCGGCGTGTCATGGGTCCGGTACACAAATGGCAGTTCCTGCCAGAAATAATCCTCCGCAATGGTCTCATTGGCAATCAGCATAAAATCTTCAATGATCCTTGTGGCCGTGTTGCGCTCATAAGGCTTGATATCCAAAGGCTTTCCCCTGTCGTCCAGGATGATCTTGCTCTCCGGAAAATCAAAATCGATGGATCCTCTCTGTCTGCGTTTCCCACGAAGAATGTCTGCCAGTTCCTTCATCAGAAAGAACATATCCTGAAACTCCTTGTACTCTTCCATAGCCTCTGGCTCCTGGTGAGTTATAATGGCATTCACCGCCGTGTAACTCATACGGCGGTCTACCTGGATCACTGTCTCGGCAATCTGGTGCCCTATCACATTGCCCTTGCCGTCAATCTCCATGATGCAACTTAGGGCCAGCCGATCCGTTCCGGCATTTAAGGAGCATATTCCATTGGACAGCTTGTGGGGAAGCATGGGAATCACCCGGTCTACCAGATAGACGCTGGTTCCCCTCTTCAGTGCCTCCTTGTCCATAGGAGTCCCTTCCTGTACATAATGGGTCACGTCTGCAATATGGACTCCCAGGGTATAATGATTCTCATTCTCCTTGGAAATGGTAATGGCATCATCCAGATCCTTGGCATCCTCGCCATCGATGGTCACAGTAGGAAGATGGCGCAGATCCATCCTTCCCTCCATCTCCCGGCTATCCACCAGATCCGGTGTCCACATGGCCTGTTTCATCACATCCTCCGGAAATTCTTCCGGCAGCCCATAAGCCTTTATAATGGACAGAATATCCGTACCAGGATCATTGACATGGCCGATGATCTCCACAATGGTGCCCTCCGGCTTCTTTTTGCCTCCACCAAAATCTGTAACTGCGGCCACCACCTTGTGTCCGGTGACCGCTCCCATATCCATTCCCTGAGGAATAAAAATATCCTGGTTCAACTTCTGGTTATCCGGGAGAACAAAGCCGAAATTTTTATTCTTCTGATAATATCCCACGATGGTTGTGTTCACATGTTCCAGGATCCGCACCACAGCGCCTTCCTGCCTGCGTCCGGTGCCTTCCTCTTCCACAGTGATCTGAACCCGGTCTCCGTGCATGGCTCCCAGTGTCTTTTCCGCCGGAATAAATACATCTTCCGTCATTCCTTCTACTGTGACGAATCCAAACCCTTTGGCATGGCCGCTAAAAATTCCAATCAGGGCAAATGCATCCTGCCTGCCGTATTTTCCTTTCTTCGAAACGCCGATTTTTCCCTCTGACACCAGAATATCCAGAACCTCCTTCAGTTCCTCTCTCTGATGCTTGGGTATATTAAGCAGCATGGCCAGCTCTTTCAGCTTCATTGGCGTGTACTGTTTGTCAAAAACCAGATCTGTCAGTATCTTTTTCCTCTCTTTTAACAATTCTTCTGTCATGTTCCCTCCAATCGAATCCCTCATGTATCATGCTTTATATCCCACAATTTCCTTCTCATTCTGACGGCGCTGACTTTCTTTCCTTTCATTGCCTGTGTAGAAAAAAACACCCTTGTTGCCAAGAGTGTCTGTTTCGTATCTTACCAGATTATATTCAATACCAACGCCAGTAAAAGAACCGCAACAGCGGCAAACTTCGTAAACTTCTCTAAGGTTCCCTCCATGGAACGGCCTTTATTCTTTCCCCAGTAGCTGTCTGCCATGCCACTGATAGAGCCAAGCCCCTGAGACTTCCCCTCCTGGAGCAGTACGATCACGGTCAAAGCGATACAGATGATAACAAACACCGCGACTAATAATATTTTCAGCATGCTTTCTTGCACCTCCTATGGTCAAACACCATGATTTTAGCATACTTTTTGGGAAAATACAACCATAATTTCACAGATTGTCCCCAGATTATTCCTGCTTTTATCACCGGACTTACCCTTCACAGATGTCCTGTGAACGTAACGACATATGCTTTAGCTCCATAACTGCGTTGACCCATGACAAATCCTAAGCCCCTCTACCGCGCATCGTTTAAGTCTTCCTGTATCCGAAGCAGCTGGTTATACTTGGCTACACGGTCGCTGCGGCAGGGGGCACCGGTTTTGATCTGCCCCGCGTTAACTGCCACCGCAATATCCGCAATGATGGAGTCTTCTGTCTCTCCGGACCGGTGGGAGATCACGGTAGTATATCCGTTTCGTTTTGCCATGTCAATAGCCTCAAAGCTTTCTGTCAGAGTTCCGATCTGGTTGACCTTTACCAGGATGGAATTGGCAGCTCCCAACTCGATTCCCTTTTTCAGCCGCTTGGTGTTGGTTACAAACAAGTCATCCCCAACCAGCTGGATCCGGGAGCCCAGGGCCCGGGTCAGCATCTGCCATCCTTCCCAGTCTTCCTCGTGAAGCCCGTCTTCTATGGATATAATGGGAAACTTCTCCACAAGGCTGCTGTAGTATTCCACCATCTCTTTCGCCGTCCGCTCCACAGGTTTCCCGGTCATCTTACTCTCTCCAGGGAAAACGTAAACCTTTCGTTCTTCATCATACAATTCACTGGAAGCCGCATCTATGGCGATCTTTATCTGCTCTCCCGGACGGTATCCGCTTAGCTTCACCGCATCCACCAGATATGTCAACACTTCCTCTGTGTCTTTTAAATCAGGAGCAAATCCTCCCTCGTCTCCTACCGCCGTTGAATATCCGCTGGTTTTCAACAGTTTTTTCAGAGTATGGTAGATCTCAGCACACATCTGAAGCCCTTCTGAAAACTCTTTGGCACCTACAGGCATAATCATAAACTCCTGAAGATCCACCGTATTATCCGCATGAACGCCGCCGTTTAGGATGTTCATCATAGGCATGGGAAGCTGGCTGGCAGCGATTCCTCCCAGGTAACGGAAAAGGGGCATCTTAAGGCCATTGGCAGCAGCCCTGGCCACAGCCATAGACACGCCTAAGATTGCATTGGCCCCAAGCTTTCCTTTATTCTCTGTTCCGTCCGCCTCTCTTAAAAGAGCATCGATCCGTTTCTGGTTTAACGCCGATTCAAACACAATGGTGTCCGCCAATACTGTATTGACGTGCTCCACCGCTTTTCTTACGCCCAGGCCGCCATACCGCTGCCCCCCGTCCCGAAGCTCCACCGCCTCAAATTTTCCCGTAGATGCACCGGAAGGAACCGCTGCGCGGCCCAGCGCCCCGCCCTCCAGACGGACTTCCACCTCCACCGTAGGATTCCCCCTGGAATCCAGGATTTCTCGTCCGTAAACGCCGGTAATCTCAAATTCGTCATACATAAAAATGGCCTCCTTATGGTATTAGAACATCATCTTCCATTAACTATAAGGATGGCCATTTTTCTGAATTTTATGTAACGGATACCTGCCAATCACTGAGTTTCTCATATTGGCAAGCTTGTCAATGTGCGGCATTAGCTGACAGATAATAATTGACTGGCAGATGCCTGGCACTGGTTCGAAGACACCTTAGAATTGGTTCCCAGGTAGTCACTCCCTGTGGACATACATTCTCGACATATCTGGTTCCCTGTCTCCCTGGACCATGCACAAAAACTCCCACCCATACCGCTCATAAAAAGAGGTGTGGTCCGTTACCAGATACAGCGTGTGTATTCCCCACGCCTTCATATCCTTACATACATAATCCAGCAGCGCACCGGCCACCCCCTGACACCGCCTGTCCTCCTCGGTATAGACAGCGCAGACATTGGGAGCCAGATCCTTTCTGTCATGGAAATCATTTTCAATCACGCCCAGGCCTCCGATGATCCTCTGGCCCTCCATAGCCAGATACCACCTGGGGATGCCACCGGTTCCGTTCAGGCATGCTTCCATGCTTTCCAGATAAGCATCCAGCGGAATTCCCCATTTTTCATGAAACCATTGGGCTGCATGTTCTTTCATTTCTGGTTTTTCTGTCAGGGAAACAATGGCATAGGATTTAATCCCGCCTGTCCTTTTTGTCTCACTGGCACTTACACTTCCCCCTACTTTCCCCATCCTTCTTTCTTACCCTCTCTCATGCACTCCCTAAGCCTCTTTGTCTCTAAATCTTCATGCGCCTAGTGTCTTGACCGCATTATATCTGGCAAACCTCCACAGGACAGCGTGCCCCGCTTTATCGGGCATATTTGTTCATCTGCAAGGCGGATTTTCGACAGCGTAGCGGTGGCTACGGCTAGAAAATCCAACACAGCAGATGGGCAGCAGGCGCACCTGGGTCTGCGCTTTGCTTCAGCCGTTGCAGAACGTATACCCAACCACACAGATGCCGTTGGTTTCTCGCCCCATAGGTCACGCTCTCAACTCAATTCCCATTCCCCGAAGCCCATGAAGGATCTTCTCCATCACAGCATTTACCTCCTTGTCCTCCAGCGTGTGGTCCTTGGCCCGGAACGTGATGGAATAGGCTACAGATTTATACCCCGATAAAATCTGAGCCCCTTCATAGATGTCAAACAGATGGTAACTTTCCAGAATCTTTCCGCCTCTCTGGGCAATCATATCCTCAATCTGACCTACCAGAATCTTTTTCGGAACCACCATGCTGATATCTCTGGATACTGCCGGATATTTGGCAATCCCCTCATACTTCCGGTCAAAGGTAGTGAATTCCGTAAGGGATGGCATATCCAGAACAGCAAGATAGACATTGTCACCGATCTTATAGTTATCTGCCACATCCGGATGAACCTGGCCCAGATATCCCACTATCGTCTTGTTGTAGATGATATTGGCCTGGCGTCCCGGATGAAGATAGGTCTTTCCCGCCTGGGGATCATAATGAACCTTCTCAGTCATTCCCGCCTTCTCAAAGAATTCTTCTATGACGCCTTTCATTATAAAGAAATCCATATCCCCATAAGCTCCAAGAACAAACTGCATCCGCTCATCCGGAAGTTCTGTCAGAGGAAGGCTCTTGGGAAGGTACACATTGGCCAGTTCGTAAAGGCGTACATTCTTATTCCTCCGGTTATAATTGGTAGCCAGAGAGGATAGCATTCCATGAAGCGGTGTTGTCCTCATGATGCTGAAGTCCTCCCCCAGAGGATTGGAGATCTCCACTGCCTGGCGCAGCACAGAATCCTTAAGTATCAGCAGCTTGTCAAACACCTTCGGGCTCTCAAACGAGTATGTCATACTCTGGTTGAAGCCGGAAAACCGGGCGATATCCCCCGCCAGATTCTCCACCCTTAATTTATACGGAAGGCCTCCCATAGTAGCCTCCCCGGACGGAAGGGTGGTAGGAATCTTATCATACCCGAAGAACCTGGCAACCTCCTCCGCAATATCCGCCGGACGCTCCAGATCCTGACGGAACGTTGGAACGATCACCTCTCTGGTCTGGCTGTCAAATCCCAGTTCCAGCTTCTTAAAGTATCCTTTCATCTCCTCCTCAGAAATGTCTGTTCCCAGAAGCTGGTTCACCTTCCTTGGGTCAAAGGGAATCCTCTTTTCGATCTGTCTCTTTGGATAGATATCGATGATGCCGCCTACCACTTCCCCGGCCCCCAGTTGTTCTACCAGTTCACAGGCACGGTTGATGGCTGCCTCTGCATTGTTGGGATCCAGCCCCTTCTCAAACTTTCCGGAAGCATCGGTTCTCAATCCCACCCGCTTGGCGGACAGACGGATGTTGGTTCCGTCGAAGCAGGCTGCTTCAAATACCATAGTCTTCACGTCATCCGTGATCTTTGAATTCTCCCCGCCCATGATCCCGGCGATTCCCACTTCCTTCTCCCCGTCGTTGATCATCAAAACCTCTTGATCCAGCTTCCTCTCCTGGCCGTCCAAGGTCTGGAAGATGTCCCCATTCTTGGCCCGCTTCACAATAATCTCATGGCCTGCAATCAAATCATAGTCATAGGCATGCATCGGCTGCCCAAACTCCTCCATCACGTAGTTGGTGATATCCACCAGATTGTTGATAGGCCGGATTCCGCTGGCTGCCAGCCTTCTCTGCATCCATTCCGGCGACGGGGCAAGCTTTATATTTTTCACCATACGGGCACAGTACCGGGGACAGAGAGCCTGATCCTCCACAGTCACCTTCAGATAGTCGTGAATGTCTTCCCCATTGCCAGTCACAGACACTTCCGGTGCCACAAATGGCTTGTCAAATGTGGCTGCCGCCTCCCTGGCAATCCCTAAGACGCTGTAACAATCCACACGGTTGGATGTAATCTCATACTCAAACACCACATCGTGAAGCCCCAACACTTCTATGACATCCGCTCCGATCTTGGTATCCTCCGGAAGAATATAGATCCCCTCCTCCGGCGCGTCCGGATACATTTCTCTGGAAGATCCCAGTTCCTCGATAGAGCACATCATTCCATCAGAGGGAACGCCTCTTAACTTCCCTTTCTTAATCCGGATCCCATCTTCCGGCAGAGGGCCGCCGTCATGGCCTCCCGCCACCTTGCCGCCGTCCAATACCACCGGAACCTTCTGCCCCTCTTTCACATTGGGCGCGCCAGTAACGATCTGGATCACACCACTTCCGATATTAACCTGGCAGACCACCAGCTTATCCGCATCCGGATGCCTCTCGATCTTTTCAATCTTCCCTACCACAATCTTTTCCAGATTCTTATCCAAACACTGGTAGCCTTCCACCTTTGTCCCTGTAAGAGTCATAGCATCCGTATACTGTTTGGGAGTCACATCCAGTTGGGGAACATATGCCTTAATCCATGATAATGCTGTATTCATGATCGATTCTCGTCTCCTTTTTATTCTGCTTTACAATGATTTGCTTCTTATATCTAACATTTTGACTGCTTTCCCGCTATCTCCCTACTATCCGGCAAAAGCCGAACCAGAAGAGGACATCTGCTAAAATTGCCGCAAAAACCTTACATCATTCTCATACAATAGCCTCATATCATCAATCTCATATTTCAAAAGGGCGATTCTCTCCAGTCCCATACCAAATGCAAACCCTGTATACTGTTCTGCATCTACCCCGCACATCTCAAACACATGAGGATGCACCATTCCGCATCCCAATATCTCAATCCATCCGGTTCCCTTGCAGAAACGGCATCCCTTTCCGCCACACTTAAAGCAGCTGACATCCATCTCCGCGCTAGGCTCTGTAAACGGGAAATGATGGGGCCTGAACTTCACTTTCGTATCCTCTCCGAACAGTTCCTTTGCAAATGTTGCCAAAGTTCCCTTCAAGTCTGCAAAGGTAATGTTCTTGTCGATCACCAGGCCTTCCACCTGATGGAAAGAAGGAGAATGGGTTGCATCCACCTCGTCCGAGCGGAACACCCTGCCAGGAGAAATCATTCGGATAGGCAGCTTTCCTGTCTCCATGGTACGGGCCTGAACCGGTGATGTCTGGGTTCTCAGCACAATGTCCTTATTGATATAAAAGGTATCCTGCTCATCCTTTGCCGGATGGTTGGGCGGAATATTCAGCTTGGTGAAATTGTATTCATCATACTCAATCTCCGGACCTTCCACTACCTCGTATCCCATACCCACGAAGATTCTCTCCACTTCTTCCAGTGCAACGGCATTGGGATGGCTGTGACCTACATTGCATTTTTGGGCCGGAAGGGTCACGTCGATCACTTCCGCCTTCATCTGCTCTTCCCGAACCTTTTTCGCCAAAGCAGTTTTGGTCTCCTCCAGCTTCGCCTCGATCATTGCCCTGGCCTCATTGACCATCTGCCCTACCTTTGGGCGATCCTCAGGAGAAACATCCTTCATGCTTTTTAAAACACTGGTCAGTTCTCCCTTCTTCCCCAGATATGCCACCCGGATCTCGTTTAATCGGTCTAAAGCATCCGAACCTTCAATCTGCCGCAATGCCTCTTCCTTGATTTTCTCCAATTTTTCCTTCATCTCAGATCTCCTTTTCTTTTTTGCAACAGTCTTCCTTTGCGCCTAGGCATTGGCTCACTTAGAGAATGCAATGAACTCCGTGAACAAACCCACATCGTATTGCGCATCTTTAAGTCATGTTTTTATTTCATAGGGCGCACCCTATAAAATAAAAAATGTCCCTTCTTAAATAAAGAAGGGACGAATATTCCGCGGTACCACCCTGATTCCTGCCATACTGCAAGCTCTCAATACGCGTAACGTGCGTCAACGTCACAGCCTACTTACAATTCTCCCTGCCTCCTATACCTTGTAAGACATTTTGCAAGAACAATCGTTTCAACCGTGCAGCTTCAGTGGGAATTTCGAAGACTCATAGGAACGGAAAGGAACTCTCAGCCGGTGATTCCTTCTCTCTGTCAGAATTATGGTCTCTACTGACACCTTCATCGCTTTTTATATGAAACTAGTTATAAATTTTACCATATGAACCAAAAAAGTCAAGCATTAATTTGAACATTGGACAGGCCTTATCCAGTTATCCCCTCTGTAAGCAGCGAGGCATCGCTGAACCTATGTATATCTGGCCCTACATCTCTCCCAGCCCGGACTCAATCGCTTCCGTAACAGTCTTTAATGCCTCTGCCTCGTCCTCGCCATCACAGATTACGGTTATCTCCGTTCCGCTCTTGATTCCGGCAGCCATCACATTCAGCACACTCTTGGCAATAATCCTCTTCTCGCCGCACTCGATGATAATATCCGATTTAAACTTCATAGATGTCTGAGACAACACCCCGGCCGGCCTTAGATGCAGTCCTGATGGGTTCACAACCGTTAACGTTTTCGAAACCATAATCGTATTCTCCTTATCCATGATAATATACAACAACTTGTATTACTTGAAGTTTATTACAAAATCCACACAGTGTCAAGTACGAATGCGGGAGTACACGCACCCACAGTAATTCTGCCGGTACAATCCGTATTCCTGTGACAATTCAATGGAGCGCTTGTATCCATTCCGTTTCTTGAAATCCGAAGGCAGAAACGTCACCCCCAGCATGCTTCCCATCCGTTCCCCAATCTCATTCAGCTTAGGCGCTGACTTAAGGGGACTGATGGTAAGCGTGGTAGTAAAAAAATCATATCCGCCTTCCTTAGCTGCCCTGGCTGCCTCGTAAAGCCGCATCTCAAAACATTTCTCGCACCTGGCTCCCCCTTCTGGCTCCTTCTCCAACCCCTTCACTGTCTGATAAAATGCTTCCGGCTCATACCTTCCTTCCCTCATATCCACCGGATGTACAAACTCCATCTCCTGAATCAGCCGTCTCTCCTCCTTCACCCGCATCCCATATTCCTCTGGCGGATCGATATTCGGATTATAAAACAGCACGGTAATCTGAAAAAACTGAGACAGATATTCCAGCACATAACTGCTGCACGGCGCACAGCAGCTGTGAAGCAAAAGCCTTGGCACTGTCTGCTCTTCCCTCAGGCCTTCTATTACATGATCCAATTCTTTTTGATAATTCCTCTGATTCATAGTCTGTTCACTCCTGCCTGTCCTTTCCAATCTGCTGCGATAACAAAAGGGCCCGAAACCCAGGCCCTTAACTCCAAATTCAAAAAATCCTATTATAGAAAATCTCGTATCCGCTTGCTTCTCACTGGATTTCTCAGCTTCCGCAAAGCCTTGGCCTCGATCTGGCGGATCCTTTCCCTGGTGACATTGAACTCCTTCCCCACTTCCTCCAATGTCCTGGGATGCCCGTCTTCCAACCCGAACCGCAACACAATCACCTGGCGTTCCCGCTCCTTCAGATCTCCCAGAAGCGCATCAATGTGCTCCCGCAGCATGACTGACTCCACATTCCCTTCCGGGGTGACCACGTTGTTGTCTGCAACAAAGTCCCCTAAATTGGAGTCATCCTCCTCCCCGATAGGTGTCTCTAACGATGCCGGTTCCCTGGCGATCTGCATGATCTCCATCACCTTATCCTCGGACATCTCCAGGGCTTCCGCCAGTTCTGCAACCGTAGGCTCATATCCCAGTTCCAGAGTCAGCTTCCGCTGCATCTTGGACATCTTATTGATGGTCTCAACCATATGCACCGGTACACGGATGGTCCGTGCCTGATCCGCCAGGGCTCTTGTCACCGATTGGCGTATCCACCAGGTAGCATATGTACTTAACTTATATCCTTTTGTATAGTCAAACTTTTCCACGCCTTTGATCAGGCCTAAATTCCCTTCCTGAACCAAATCAAGAAAACTCATGCCTCTGCCGGTATAACGCTTGGCAATGCTGACAACCAGCCGGAGATTGGCCTCTATCAGACGATCCTTCGCCGCCTCATCTCCCTCTGCCTTTTTCTTTGCCAGATCCATCTCCTCATCTGCAGACAACAAAGGAACCGTTCCGATCTCCTTCAGATACATCCTTACCGGATCCTCTGTTCCGATTCCCTCCAGAAGATCAATGGCATCTAAATCAATATCCTCTTCTTCCGAATCCTTCAAAAACCGTTCATCGTCATCCAGAAGCAGCGCATCTTCCGCCAGTATGCTGTCGTCAATGATAGGAATCACATCTACCCCATGGGTCTCCAGGTAAGAATAGATATGCTCCATCTGCTCCGTAGAAAGATCGTCACCGGTAAAGAAATTATTGATCTCCGTTACATCCAGCACATTATGCTTTCCTTTTGCAAGTTCTACCAGCTTATCAAGTTTTTGTAAAAAATTGTTCTTTTCCACCAGATAATGCCTTCCTTTTTCTTGTTCATGGTTGACAAATCGCTGCGCAAATTATCACGTAATAACTAATTATATCTTGTTTTCAATGTTTTTTCAACCTTTTTTTACAAGACCTGCCACAATTTTTATCCTTTTTGTCAGATTTTCAATCTCCACCTCCCGCTTTGCGCCGCCGAATTCTCCATCCAGCACCCAGTCAACATCCTCCTCCGAATAGACCCTTAACTTTGAGGTCTTAAACTTGTGGACATACTCGTTTTGCTCTTCTTTTAAGATCATATACGAGAGAATATTGGTCAGTTCCAATGGCGTCTTCGGCGTCCGTATCATCAGAACCTCAAACCGGCCGTCATCCAGAGCAACATCCTGTGTCACCAAACCCTTAAACCCGCCTACACTGATGGTATTGGTCACCATGCCAAAGATAAAGTCCCCTTCCATACAGAAATCATCTGCTTCCACCCGCATCCTATAGGACTTTATATTGGCAAGGCTTTTTACGCCTTCCAGCATATACGCCTGATGGCCCAACAGATTTTTCTTTTCCTGCGGAGTCATATAGGATACCTCCGTAAATGCCCCAAACCCTGCTACATATACAAACGTTCGTTCCCTGCAGAAGTAACCGATATCAATGGGCCTGGGAACCCCTTCCACAACCGTCTCCGCCGCCTTCCTTGCACGGGAAGAAATCCCCAGGCTGGCAGCGAAATCATTGGTGGAACCAGAAGGTATATATCCCAACAGCGGAGGATTGTCCATCCCCATCATACCGGAGATGGTCTCGCTCAAGGTGCCATCGCCTCCACTGCACACGATCATATCCATATCGCTTCCCATATCCCTGGCTGCCTGTATGGCATCCGCCTGCTTCTGCGTGACATGAACCGTCACCTGCCAGCCATGTTTGATGAAAAGATCCACAATTTCCAGAAGCTGAGTCTTTATCCGCGCTTTCCCGGAACGGGGATTCACGATAAACAGCATGTTTCCCATATAATCGCCTCCCTGATCCCTCCCCTCTCATGATTCTCCATGAAGCAGCTTTGTATACGCACAAAATGCATTGGGAAGGGGATATTTTTCAAATAATTCCTTTTTTTCCACTGAAAGGTATGCCGAAGGGATGGCTTCTGTCAAAATCCAATATCCGGTCATATGCCATTCCACATGGCTGAAGATATGTTTTGCCTCCCCTGCCGGGACAACCTCCTTGATACAGCCAGTTCCTCCGGCCTCACCGCAGCGTTCCTCCAGAAACTTCACCACCTCTTCCTGCTTCCATCTTCCTTCATAGTTGGGAAATTGATAAAGAGACGCCAAAAGGCCATGGCCTGGCCGTTTCTCAATGGCGATCTGCTGCCCGGACTGGATGAGAAGAATCGTCCGCTCCTCCACTCTTCTAGGCTTTTTAGGTGTCTTACAGGGAATCCCATCCCAGAGCCCCTTTTTGCCGGCAAGACATACGGATTCCAGCGGACATTCCCTGCATTTCGGCTGCCCATTGGGCACACAGACCATAGCTCCAATCTCCATAAGGCCCTGGTTAAAATCTCCGGCACGACCCTTTGGCATCGACGCTTTTAAACTGTCCCAGATCCGATGTCGCACAGATGCCTTTCCGATATCCTCCCGATCCGCCAAGACCCTGGAGATCACCCGAAGAACATTGCCGTCCACAGCAGGAACCGAGATCCCGTAAGCGATGGAGGCAATAGCTCCCGCCGTATAATTCCCGATCCCCGGCAGGGTCAAGAGTTCCTCATAGGAAGCAGGCAGGATTCCGCCATACTCTTCCATCACTATCTTTGCCGCCTTTTTTAAATTCCTGGCCCGATTATAATATCCCAGGCCTTCCCACAACTTTAAAAGCTTCTGCTCCTCTACTTGAGCCAAAGCCTTCACATCCGGAAGTTCTTCCATAAACCGAAAAAAATAGGGCTTCACCGCCTCCACTCTGGTCTGTTGCAGCATAATCTCCGATATCCAGACCTGGTACGCCCCAGGATGTTCCCTCCAGGGCAGAATCCTGGCATGCTCCCCATACCAGGATAACAACGGTCCGCCTATGGCCTTCAGACGTTCCTCCCGGGAAAACGGCTTGTCCTCGGACTCCAATACCTGCAATTTCTCATAAAACTGTTCCATATTCCTGTCACCCTCCAGGCAAACCGCTGTCTGTTGCCGCCATCCTCCTTCCGCTCCGTTTATGTTTACCATCAAAACAGCCGGAGATAACGTCTGGCCTGCTACACATATCCATACACGCCTCGAACGGAGACTTCCCCTGACATCACCTGGGAGATGGTTCCATCATCCCGCTCAACCAACAGCTCTCCCTCCTTGTTGATGCCTCTGCAGATCCCCTGATACTGCCCCTTAGGAGCAAGAACCAGAACCTCTCTGTCTCGATTCACCAGCCGTTTTTCATACTCTTTCTGAATGCAGGACAGATCTCCCACAGAAAGAAACGCCTCATAATATTCTTCCATCCGTTTCATAATGCAGGCAATCATCCCACTGCGCTTTATGGTTTTCCCACTTTCCAGATAAAGGGAAGTGGCGGTTTTCGCGATCTCATCTGGAAAATTTGTGATATTCACATTGATTCCGATTCCTACCACCACATACCGGATCATCTCCATATCGGCACTCATCTCCGTAAGGATCCCGCATATTTTTTTTCCAGACAGTGTCAGGTCATTGGGCCACTTTATCTGGGTGTAAATGCCGCAGTAGTCCTCAATCCCTCTGGATACAGCCAGGCCGGCAATCAAAGTGACCATCGGCGCACAGGCAGGCTCCAGATCCGGCTTTAGAATCAAGCTCATCCAGATCCCGCTTCCCGGCGGAGACGTCCAGTTTCTTCCTCTGCGCCCCTTACCGGCTGTCTGCCGTTCCGCAACCACCAGGGTGCCGTCTGCAGCCCCTTTTTCCGCCTGCCTCCGTCCTTCTGTATTGGTAGAATCCGTCTCCTTAAGAAACTCCACATGCTGTCCTACCCACTGGCTCTCCATGCAGCTTTTGATCTCTGCCGCTGTCAATACATCCGCACTTTCCACCAGATGGTAGCCTCTGTTTCGCACTGCCTCAATGGCATAACCTTCCGCTTTCAGTTGATTGATCACCTTCCACACAGCCGTGCGGGACACATGAAGACGTTCACTTAGTTCCTGCCCAGATAAGTAGGCATCGCATTCTTTTAACAGTCTGATTACATCCGCTTTCACCTTTTACCTCCAGATTGTGATGGCACTGACCACGGTTACTGCCATCAGCACTACTGCCAGAAGAAGCTGCATTACTGCGGCCAGCTTCTTTTTCTTCTCCCTTCCGCTTAACCGAAACCGGTAGATACCATTGATCATATTGAGGGCAGCAGCCAAGAGAAAAATCACAGGAAATAAAAAACGGTTATCTTCTGGATTTAAAAATGCCAGAATTGCCAAAATAACCACCAAAAGCCCGATTCCGATGTGAATCCAGTCCATCATCAGAACGGAGTTTCTCGGATTTCTCTTCTTTCCATGCATCAACTTTACACTCCTAACGTTGCGGCCATCACCGCTTTAATGGTATGCATACGGTTTTCCGCCTCATCAAACACTTTTGACTTTTCAGACTCAAACACCTGGTCTGTCACTTCCATATCCACAATGCCAAACCGCTGCCCCATCTCCTTTCCGATCTTCGTCTTCTGGTCATGGAAGGCAGGAAGGCAATGCAGGAAAATAGAAGTTTCCCCTGCGTTCTCCATAATTTTTTCAGTCACCTTATAGGGAGTCAGCTCTTTGATCCGCTCTTCCCACACTTGATCCGGCTCCCCCATGGACACCCACACATCGGTGTAAATAACATCCGCTCCCTTGGTTCCTTCCATCACATCCTCAGTCAGGGTGATAGACGAACCGGATGCAGCGGCATATTCCCGGCACTGATCCACCAGTTCTTGGTTGGGGAAATATTTGGCAGGCGCACAGGCCGTAAAATCCAGGCCCATCTTGGAGCAGGCAATCATCAGGGAATTGCCCATATTGTATCTGGCATCCCCCATATACACCAGTTTGATTCCTTTCAGTCTTCCGAAATGCTCCCGGATTGTCAAAAGATCTGCCAACATCTGTGTGGGATGATACTCGTTGGTTAAGCCGTTCCACACCGGAACCCCGGCATGTTTTGCCAGTTCCTCCACAATCTCCTGGCCAAATCCCCGATACTCGATCCCTTCATACATTCTTCCCAGAACCCGTGCCGTGTCAGCGATACTTTCCTTCTTTCCGATCTGGGAACCTGACGGGTCAAGGTATGTGGTTCCCATTCCCAGATCGTGTGCTGCCACCTCAAACGAGCATCTGGTTCTGGTGCTGGTCTTTTCAAAAATAAGGGCTACATTTTTCCCGCGGTGCATATCTACAGGAATCCCCTTCTTCTTTTTCTCCTTAAGCTCTGCGGCCAGATCCAAGAGATATTCAATCTCCTCCGGACCATAGTCCTTCAATGTTAAAAAATGTCTCCCCTTTAAATTCATGACTGCATTCCTCCTTTAATTGAGTGTATTCTCATAATCTCTTTTGCATCCGCCTCACTGACATATCGTTTCAGAATCTCTTTCTTCAACTGATCCACAGAGTAGATACAAAAACGATTGATCCTCTTTTTTCTGGCTAAAAACTCCAATATGGACAGATAAAGGTCCTTATAATTCCAGTCCTCCCTAAGGTTCATACGTTTGGCTAAAAATGGAAAAAGGCCTTCCGTATACAGCCTGTACCCTTGTCTCCCCTCTTCACTCCATTCCTCCATCTCCGGCCAGAAAGCGAGAATCTCCTTCATCTCCGCCATCATCCGCTCAAAATAATAGGCCTCTGAGTGAGGAGCATCGATATAGTACCATCTTCCACTAAGCCCATACAGAAGGCGCTTGGCATCATAGTAGCCCAGCATCATGTTTTTTCTGGCCTTCTTCTTGTCAAATTCCAGGATCCCTCCCAGATCCTGGCGGGGTGCAATGTGGTACACATTGGTTCCTTCCGGAATCTGCGTCACCTTTTCACTGTCGAATCCCAGGCCATAGATGCGGATGACGATAATGTCCTCATATCCCTGTTCCAGCAGCACGTTCACCGGCACATTGTTCCAGCCGCCTCCATCCATATACCGCTTACCGTTTAGTTTCTGATTCCGAAAAGCTGGAAAATAAGCGCTGGCCATAAGCATGTCGCCAATTTCCCCTTCCGGGATGTCTCTTGCGTTTAACACCAGAAGACGGCGGTCCGTAACGGAATACGTGGTAAGGTAGAGTTCCCGTTCTGAAGAACGGATCCGCTCTTCGTCAACCACTGATTCAATCAGCTGCTTCAGAGGCGTAATGTCAAACCCCCGCTCTTTCAGGACACGCTTGGCATCCTCTGCCGCCTGTTTTAAGTTTATCGCCTTTAAATCCATTTTTTTGACATTTTCTATTATATCGTCGTCTACGTCCATAACTTTAGAGTAGGAAATGGTTTCCCAGATATATTCTGCTGTCTCCAGGTCGTCCATACAGATCATGGCTCCGTTTAAAGCGCCAACCGAGGCGCCTGCAATCCCCCGTATCTGTATCCCGGCCTCCCGCAGTGCTTTCCAAGCCCCGATCTGGTAGGAGCCTTTTGCTCCCCCGCCTTCCAGAACGATTCCGTATTCTTTCGTAAGATCCAGCTGGAATCTCATAAATGCCTCCATGAAATAAAAATCCTGACAAAACATAACACAAGAAGCTGCTGCAAATACAGGATACCAAAAATCCTGCTTTGCAACAGCCTCAGGCCTTTACTCTTTCGCTGTCTCTGCCACAGCTTTTACCATCCCGGCAAGGCCTTGAATCTCCGAGGGAATAATAATCTTTGTCGCTTTGCCGTCTGCAGCCTTTGCAAACGCCTCCAGGCTTTTTAACTGGATCACCGCATCATCCGCCCCGGCTTCTTTGATAAAGCGAATGCCGTCTGCAGTAGCTTTCTGTATCTTTAAGATTGCCTCTGCCTGGCCTTCTGCCTCCCGGATCCGTTTCTCTTTTTCGGCCTCTGCACGGAGAATCGCTGACTGTTTGTCTGCCTCCGCATCCAGAATCGCTGACTGCTTCTTTCCTTCGGCAACAAGGATCGTTGATTTCTTCTCACCCTCTGCCTTTAAGATGGACTCACGTCTCTCCCGCTCCGCCTTCATCTGCTTCTCCATGGCATCCTGAATCGCTGCAGGCGGGATAATGTTCTTCAATTCCACCCGGTTTACTTTGATTCCCCAGGGATCCGTGGCCACATCCAGCGCAGCCCTCATCTTCGTGTTGATGGTTTCTCTGGAAGTCAGCGTCTGATCCAATTCCAGATCACCAATAATATTACGGAGTGTGGTGGCTGTCAGGTTCTCGATAGCCATGATCGGATTCTCCACGCCATAGGTATAAAGCTTTGGATCTGTAATCTGGAAGAAGACTACTGTATCGATCTTCATGGTAACATTATCCTTGGTGATCACCGGCTGGGGTGGGAAATCAACCACCTGCTCCTTCAACAGTACCCGTTTGGCCACCCGGTCGATGAACGGTGCCTTCACATGGAGTCCCACCGACCAGGTTGCCTGGTATCCGCCCAGACGCTCAATAACAAACGCAGAGGCCTGGGGAACAATCTTAATACAAGCCGACAGAATAATCAAGAGAATAACCCCTATCGCTACAAACCCAATTAAAAGTCCCATCTTACATGCCCTCCTTCATTTCACTGACAATTAATTTCACACCACGTATCTCCTTGACCACCACCAACGTATTGGCTGCGTAGACCTGATCCTCTTTTACCGCCCGGGCGCTCCACTCCTGTCCGTCCAGCATAGCTGTGCCTGTGTTCATCCGGTTGTTTACCTCCTGTGTAACCCTGACGGTCTTTCCTACCAAGCCTTCTACATTGGTTTTGGTCCGATTTCGTTCCACATACCGCATAGCCCATGGCCTGGTAAAAAAAAGAAGGATAAAGGAAACCACCACAAATACAACCAGTTGTGCCTCCACGCTTACTCCAAAAAGGGATAAGATGAATGCCGTGAGAGCGCCTCCGGCAAACCATATGGTGGTAAGGGCCAGAGTAGCAGCCTCTATCCCTACTAAAATCAGGAAAAATACAAGCCAGTAAAACGATACCATTTTACATTCCTCCTATCTGCGGCAATACCCACGCAACCAATCTGTCAGCCGATTCTGGCTCCTGATGCATCAACCCGATACCCATCCGGTGTAACCGTATTGGCATACATAGCACCGCTGGTAGGATCCATATAGTACCATTTACCGTTGATATACTGCCAGCCTGTCAGCATAGCTCCATTGGGATCCAGATAATACCATACATTGTTGATATACTGCCAACCGGTAAGCCTGGCTCCATTGGCATTCATATAATACCACCGTCCGCCGATAGCCTGCCAGCCAGTAAGAATATACCCGCTGTTGTTAAAGTAATACCACACATTGTCGATGTTATGCCAGCCATTTGCCAGCCAGGTACCGTCTCCGTTGGAATACCACCAGCCGGTATTGTCTTTCATCCATCCGCGGGATGGGTAGGAAGATGATGCGGAACTGGAACTGTTCTTCAATCCCTGTATGTCATCCTTCTCGATGTCAAAGGACTCCGATTCATCAGACCACTCTCCCTTTTTATCATCATAGCTGGAAACTGCACGGACGCGGAAAGAATAGTCTCCGGCCTTGCTGATATTTTTCGAAAAATTATAGCTGGTGCCGCTGGTTGTAGCGGTGGTAGCCGTGCTTCCGTTCCTTAAAAGCCGCACTTCATAGGATTTTGCCCCTTCCATAGGCTCCCAGGTAGCGATGGCGGTGGAACTCCACTCCAGCCCTTCCACAGGCGGCAACACACCGCCGATTCTCTTTAGATAGACTTCCACAGTCATGGTCGTGTTCTTGTCCCGCCGGCTTGCCTTCTTCAGGGTCATATTGCTGGCACCCAGAAACTTAAAATGGCTCTTGGTAGTGTATCCAAAATAATAGTCGTCATGCGCCTGAAGCTCTACCCGTATCACCGGGCGCTCGCCTATGGTCCATCGCTCTGACTCCGTCTCAAACGTCGCATACTCTACCCAGTAATGTGCATCCCCGACAGGCGAGACGCTTACCTCACCGATCTCATCTCCAGCCGCTGGCTCTTGTCCGACAGAAAACGATAATTCTACATTCTCAATCTTGGTCGCCCCCAACGAGGTAATCTGCATTCCCAGCAGAAAGCCGACCAGCAATATCCATACTCGCAACTGTTTCATCCTGCTCCTCCTCCGTTTTGTCAAATTCTGTTAAATTTATTATATTTTATTTTCGCTGTATATTCAACTTCAATATGTTTAAGAGAATATTACGATTTCTTAACGGAGGAAGAGCGTAACCGTTCAGATAACAATGTCATGATACCAGGGTCAAAAGGTCAAAAACATGAAAAAGTAGCCCGATTAGGGCGGATTTTGAATGTTTTTGAGGATTGCGGGAGCACAAAGTGCGGAGCAATCCGGTATCAAAGGGGTCAAAAGACCTTTTGACCCCAACATCATGTCATTTAGTTTTTGTTGTTTGAGAAGCCGCAAAGAGGCTGCCGCCTCCGCTGCCTTGCTGCCTCAAACATAAGAATAGATGCTGCCACCGCCGCATTCAGCGACTCCACATTCCCAGCCATGGGAATTGTTATCCGCCTATCCGCCATAGCGGCGATCTCGCCGCTTAATCCTTTGGCTTCATTGCCGATCAAAAATCCGATGTCCCCGGTATAGTCTTCCTGGTCATAATCCGAGGCTCCCTCCAGATGGGCAGCATACAGGCGGATTCCCGCCTGTTTTAGCTGGCCCAGGGTCTCCTTTAAATCATCCACGTACACAAACGGCATCCGGAAAACCGCCCCCATGGTGGAACGTACGACTTTAGGGTTGTAGATATCTGCTGTCCCTCTGTCCATGATGATCCCACTGGCTCCTGCCCCCTCTGCTGTCCTTAAGATCGTGCCCAGGTTGCCTGGATCCTGCAGGGTCTCAAGGATGACAATGAGTGCCCTGCCAGAACCTTTTAAGACATCGTTCATTCCATACCGGCGCTGCCTGGCTACTGCCAGGATTCCCTGGGGTGTCTCTGTGACAGACATGGCTTTTAAGACTTCGTCGGTCACCATCTCCACCTTATGCTGGCTTCTCAGTCTTTGTGCCAGCTCCCTATGAGTTTGCAAGAATGTTTCCGTCATATAGAGACAGTCAACCCAGTCCCCAGGCAGTTCACCGGCCATTTTGGGCCCTTCCACCACAAAAAGCCCGCTTTCCTTCCGGTATCTGGCTTTCCTGGCCAAAGCTGCCACCCGTTTTACTTTTTCGTTGCCTGCACTGCTTATCATATGCATATTCCCTCTTTTTTGTCCTGTTCTTCCTTACAACTTCTCCAATGCCTCCAACCAAATCCTGCTGCTGGCATCGCTGGGCATCCTAAGATCCCCTCTGGGAGAGAGGGCTACTGTTCCCACCTTAGGCCCGTCCGGAATGCAGGAACGCTTAAATTGCTGAGAAAAGAATCTTCTGTAAAACGTCTTCAGCCACTTCGCGATCACATCCGGCTCATATTCCTTCTCAAATGCCTTCAACGCCATATAGTAAATCCGCTCTGCCCCATATCCGTACCGGAGAATATAATACAAAAAGAAATCATGAAGCTCATAGGGCCCTACCAGATCCTCGGTTTTCTGGGAGATGGCTCCGTCCTTAGGCGGCAGAAGCTCCGGACTGACCGGAGTGTCCAGCACATCCAGAAGAACTTCCTTAAGCGCCTCCTCCTGGCACGTATCTGCATAATAGCGAACCAGATGCCGCACCAAAGTCTTGGGAACCGATCCATTTACCCCATACATAGACATATGGTCTCCGTTGTACGTGGCCCATCCCAAAGCCAACTCCGACATATCTCCGGTTCCGATGACGAGACCTCCTATCTGGTTGGCCACATCCATCAGGATCTGGGTTCTCTCCCTTGCCTGGGCGTTCTCATATGTCACATCATGAACCGATGGATCCTGTCCGATATCTTTAAAATGCTGCATTACTGACTCTTTTATTTCGATTTCTTTTAAGGTTGCTCCCAATTGTCTTGCCATAACACAGGCATTGTGGTAGGTTCGGTCCGTGGTCCCAAAGCAGGGCATGGTCACCGCCAAAATCTGTTTTCTGGGAATCTTTAACATATCAAAGGTTCTGGCTGTCACAAGCAGTGCCAGCGTGGAGTCCAGGCCGCCGGATATTCCCAGCACCCCATAGGTTCCTCCCGTATGTTCCAGCCTTTTTTTCAGCCCCATGGCCTGAATCGACAGGATCTCCTCACATCGTCTGTTCCTCTCCGCCTCGTCTCCCGGCACAAACGGGTGTGGATCAATCTTCCGCTCAAGCCTTACGTCTTCCTGAGTCAATTCAAACTCTACTACATGATACTGCCCCATCTGTTCCGGTGACGCCCCGGCAAAGGTGGTCATGCTTCTCCGCTCGCTGGCCAGACGCTCCAGATCCAAATCCCCATAGAGGATCGCGCTTTCAAATCTTTTGGATACGGCTAACATCGTACCGTTTTCTGCAATCATATTATGCCCTCCAAATACCAGATCCTGGGTGGACTCCCCCTCCCCGGCATTGGCATAGACATATCCGCAGACCAGCCTTGCAGACTGTCCCTCCACCAATTCCTTCCGATAAGTTCCCTTTCCAACTGTCTCGTCGCTGGCAGAACAATTGGCAATCACCGTGGCTCCGGCCAAAGCATGTCCAATGCTTGGGGGACAAGGCACCCATACATCCTCGCAAATTTCGCAGGCCGCCACAAGCTTTGGCATTGTGCTGCAGCGAAACAAAAGATTGGTACCCATAGGCACCTGTTCCTTTCCCCACGGAACCATCACCGCTTTCTCATTTCCAGAAGTAAAATGCCTTGCCTCATAAAATTCCCCATAATTGGGGATATTCTTCTTCGGCACCACGCCAAGAAGCCGCCCCCGCAAGAACACAGCCGCCGTATTGTAAAGCTTTCCACCCCACTGCCAGGGAGTTCCCACAAATGCCAACACATCCAGATCCGCCGTATCTTCAATCAGCTTTTTAAGCGCCTTTTCTGCCCTGACAAGAAGATCCTCCTGCATGAACAAATCCTGGCAGGTATAACCGGTTATACACAGTTCCGGGAACACCATGACTTTCGCCTTGCGGGAAGCACCCTCCTTCATCATCTGAAAAATCTGAGCCCCATTATACTCCGGATCCGCCACCTGTATCTTGGGCGTTGCCGCTGCTACCCGTACATAGCCATGCCTCATATCCGCCACCCTTCCTTTCCATCTTTCGTTTCCATACTTAAGGTTCTCGTACTCTCCATCCCTATTATGCACCAATTTCACAAAAACTTCCGGATCTTTACATCCGGAAGTTTCTTTAATCATAAAAATCCCCTCTCTAGTTCAGGTAATCCTGCAGAATCCGCATCAATCTTCCCACATCAATCGGTTTGGAGATATGCTCATTCATCCCACATTCCTTGCACCTTTGGACATCATCGGAAAACGCATCTGCCGTCATAGCAATAATCGGCAGATTCACATCTTTCCTGTCAAGCTTACGGATGGCAACGCACGCGTCGTATCCGTTCATCACCGGCATACGGATATCCATCAAGATCACATCGTAGAACCCTTCCGGTGAACTCTGGAACTTCTCCACGCAGATCTTTCCATTCTCCGCCCTCTCCAGCTCAAATCCTTCCTCTGACAAGATCTCCTCCGCGATCTCCCAGTTTAAGTCATTGTCCTCTGACAGAAGAATCCTCTTTCCCGTGAAATCCAGAAGTTCCGGCTTCTTTTCCTCCTGTTCCTGGGAGCCTTGTACATAACGGCCCAATCCCAGATACAGATTGGATTTAAACAGCGGCTTGGAGATAAACCCATTAACACCTGCTGCCTGTGCCTCTTCCTCAATATCACTCCAGTCATAGGCAGACACGATCAGAATCGGGATCTCTCCTCCTACACAGTTGCGGATCCTCCTGGCCACTTCCAGGCCATCCATATCCGGCATCTTCCAATCCAGAAGGACCGCCTTGTAGTCATCCCCCATTCTGTGATGCTTTTCTACCATCTCCACAGCCGTTTTGCCTTCCAGGGTCCATTCCCCGTCAATGCCGATCTCCTTTAAAGATTCCACAGCGCTTTGGCACAGATCTTCGTTGTTGTCAACCACCAGAACATGCCAGCTTGGAAGAACCATATCTTTTTCCAACACCTGGGCCACCTCTAAATCCACGGTGATATGGAATTCCGTTCCCTCTCCCAGGCGGCTTGAAACCTGGATGGTTCCACCCATTTCATCCACAATATACTTGGTGATGGCCATTCCAAGGCCAGTTCCCTCAATCTTGTGAACCATAGAGGTATCTTCCCTGGAAAATGTGTCAAAGATCCGTTTCTGGAACTCCTCCGACATGCCAATCCCCGTATCTTTTACCCGGAAATGGCAGCGCACGTAATCAGGCCCCATAGGAGAATCCTCCTGCTCCAGGTATGTATTGACCGTTCCACCTTCCGGCGTAAACTTAAGGGCATTGGACAGAATGTTGATCAGCACCTGGTTCAGCCGTACGCTGTCACAATGTACCTCCTCAGCCCGGCAATTGCGGATAAAGATATCAAAGTGCTGATTCTTGGCTTTTACCTGGGGCTGCACAATATTGACAATATTTTCCATGGTATCCCTGAGGGAAATCTGCTCATAATTTAATGTCAGCTTTCCATTCTCAATCTTGGACATGTCAAGGACATCGTTGATCAGTCCCAGCAGATGTTTGCTGGATAACGAAATCTTCTTTAGGCAGTCTTTCACACGAAGCTGATCGTCAATGTTGGAGATCGCGATAGCCGTCATGCCTACGATTCCGTTCATAGGGGTTCGGATGTCATGGCTCATATTGGACAAAAACTCACTCTTTGCCTTATTGGCATGGATAGCCTCTTCTCTTGCCACTTTCAGTTCCTTCATCTGCTTTCTGGTCATCCGATAGTACAGGACAAAGATCACCATGATCCCCACGATCATGGCACAACAGGAAAGCAGCATCACATACTGGCGCCGCCCACCCAGCCTTGTGACCGCATCGTCCAGGATACCATAGGGCATAATGGAAACCAGAAACCAGTCAGTCTCCGGAAGGCTGGTACAATATACGTGGCTGTGCACTCCATTGACCAGGATCATGGCAGAATAATCGGTATTGTGTTCCATAGCCGACTCAATCTCATTCACATAATCTTCTGATGTCTTCCCGTTAAACAGGGAAAAAGATTCCCGAATCCGGTCAAAATAACTGTTCTGATATGCCTCACCGTTTCTGACCACAAAGTTTCCGTCTCTCTGGATGATGTGGGAGTACACCAGCGCATTCTCCTCCTCCAGGACAAGAGCCTCATTCAGCTGTTCCATAGGAAATCCTGCTACCAGGGCCACGCTGGTCTCCCCATTGGCCATAGGGTATGCTGCCGGAACCACCATTAGAAGCTGCCTCTCCCCATTCTCATTGAGGCCGCTTGTAACCTTTTTCGCAGGGTTATCCAAAACCTCCAGAAAATCTTTCTCCTTGTACGCATGGACAGGCACACCATAGACCGTCTCACATTCTCCATTGGCATTACACAGCGCAAGATAGGTAAACTCACGGACATTGGCGCCTAAGGCCAGATCCGCAATCATCTCCTGTCCGTACTCTGCAGTCTCCTCCGGTGTACGCTTTACGATTCCTCTGGCCTGAGACAGGCGCAGGTCAATGATGGCACTGAATTTCTGCTTCAGCTGCCTGCTCATCTCCGACATATAGATCACGCCGATCTCATTGATGGCCTCCGTGCTTCTTTGCTCCATAATTCCGGAAATACTTAAAAAAACAACCATGCACATAATGATCAGGCCGACAAAGCTGCCTACAAGAAGCCCTTCCGCTCTGCTGAAACCTTTATTATTTCCCAAATTTATTTTACGCATTATTACTCCTCATATAAGCAACCGGTACATTGCCACATTATTCCTTCAGCCCTGTAATCGATGCGATGGTTATGTCGTAATCCTCTTTTACCTGCGCTACCAGCTCCTCCACCTTCTGGCTGTATTCCCTGTTCTCTCTCAACTGTTCGGAAAGCTGGTTGCTGGAACCGTATAGCCTGGTAAGGGATAGATTCTGGCACACGCCCTTCAGTGTATGGGCTGCCCGGAATGCTTCATCCATATTCTTCTCCTCCATGGACTGGTTCAGAAGCTGGAAGGTCTTATCATCCAGGATCTTAAGAAGGAACTTTTTCACCCTCTCATCGGTTCTCAACCGTCTCATTACATCTTCATAGTCTGCTCCCATAGCATCATAACATTCTTTTACTGTCATGTCTTTCTTCCTCTCCTTAATCATAATCCTGTAAGTTTACTGGCATTTACTTCCCTTTTATGATTCCGTAAGGGGCGGCAGTTCCTTATCATAAATCCGGTAAGAATTTCTCCCTGCCCGCTTCACCGCATACAGCGCCTGATCCGCCATCTTAAACAGCTTCTCATAATCTCCGTCGCACTCCTCCGCACTGGCCACTCCCATGCTAAGCCGGATGGGAAACCCCTCATATTCACCGGTAAGCTGTTCAAAAACACGCTTTACCTGGGGCTCTATGGAATCTTTGAAGTTCATGAAGATCAGGAATTCGTCTCCGCCCATACGGGCAATAATATCGCTTCCACGAGTACCTTTTTTGATGTTATCCGCCACACAGCGAAGCACTTCATCTCCAAATTGATGACCGTACTGATCATTGGCCTGTTTAAAATGATCAAGGTCAAAAAACAGCAGAATGTATTTCTTATCTTTATCCGAATCCAAAACAGAAGATATGTATCGTTTGGCTGCCCGGTGGTTCAAAAGGCCGGTTAATGGATCATGGTCCGCCATGACGGTCAGCTGCTCCATCTTCTCCCGCTCCTTATGGATATCCACGATCTTACCGATGGCTCCTGTATACTGTGGCTCCTCATCGTCTGTCCACATGGATCTGGCCTGTATCTTGCTCCACTGGTTCCGCCCATTGATATTCAGGACAAAGTCCATCTCCAGGTTGGGGTTCTTAGGCGTGGTGTGCTTCAGCCTGTCTAACAACTTATCAAAATCCTCTTTATTAAAGATCTCCGTGCCAAACGCATCCTCTCTGGGATTGTAGATGGTCTCCGGCATGTTCAGATACTGGGCCCCCCACTCAGAGAGAATCAAAAGTTCTGGCGTAACCGTATATTCAAACTGAATCTCATGAGACATATCCGCATAGAACTTATACTTGGTACGCTCCTGTTCCAGAAGCTTTAAGGTACGCTCGGATACTCCGAAATCCCCTTTGTCCAGCATCTGCTCCACAGAATTCACGATCTCACGATCCCCGTTGTGATCCGAAGAAGAGTGCAGTTCTTCCTTCAGCTGCTGGGAGATGTCTTTCAAGCACTCCAGAAGAAACGGATTGAAAATGCCGCATTCTCCTCCCAGAATCATCTCCACAGCCTTCTCATGGGAATAGGCATCCTTGTATACCCGCTTGCTTGTCAGGGCATCATAGACATCCGCCAGGGCAACCACCTGGGCGGCAATGGGAATCTCCTCTCCCTTAAGGCCGTCCGGATATCCTCTCCCGTCATATCGCTCATGATGCCATCTGCAGATCTGGTAGGCAATCTTAATAAGCGGCTCATCCTGCCTTAGGGGAATGGACTTTAACATATCCCCGCCTTCCGCCGCGTGGGTCTTCATGATATCAAACTCTTCTTTCGTCAGCCTTCCTGGCTTGTTTAAAACTTCGGAAGGAACCGCAATCTTTCCGATGTCGTGAAGCGCCGATGCATTGCAGATCATGGTGATATCGCTTCTGCTGATGCCATATTGGTCTGTCTTCTCCAGAAGCCGCTTTAACAGCATCTCTGTCAGAATACGGATGTGCAGCACATGAAGGCCGCTTTCCCCATTCCGGAACTCCACGATATTTGACAGAATCTCCACCATCAACTGGCTGTTCTTCTCTTTTTCCAACATCTGCTCCGCCACCATGTACGACAGTTCCTTCTGTTTGGACGAAAGCATGATGGTGCTCATAACCCTGCGCCGGACTACCCGCTCATCGAAGGGACGGCTGATGTAATCCAGGACTCCCAGGTCATAGGCACGATCCACATAGGAGGGCACCGTCTCGGCTGAAATCATCACTACAGGAATACTTTTGATCCAGCCGTTCTCATTCATGACTGCCAGAAACTCGAAGCCATCCATCACAGGCATGACAATGTCCAGCAGCAGCAGAGAGAAATCCTGCTCGTGGTTATGAAGTATAGCTGAGGCTTCCAGCCCATTCTCCGCTTCTACAATATCGAACTCGTCGGAAAGCATATCCGACAAAATGGCACGATTCATCTCCGAATCGTCAACAATTAAAATCTTTCCCCTTGCATTTGATGCTTTGTTTTGACTCATGGAAATTCTTTCCCATCCTTCATTTCAAATTGTAACACTTCTGCCTCATAGTCTCTTTATTACTGAAAGTAATCATAGCATACACGGATTATATTGTCAAACGGGCGACTGGAAATCTGTCTGGAATCTTTGGCCTAAATTTTGGAAACATTCCCGTTTTTCCTGATAGATTCGGACATTCTCTGCAATGGGATACACAGGCTTTTTCTCCCTCTTGCCCATGGCGTTTACTGCTTCATTTACAGTGTAATACCACTTGGCTCCCACAGCTGCCATAAGCGCTGCCCCGGTGCACGCCTCTTCTTTTGTCCCAGTGGCGCAGACAGGCATCTCAAACACATCCGCCAGAATCTGCCGCCAGGTCTTCCCTCGCCCTCCTCCTCCGGATACGATCAAAGCCTGGTCCGCCGTCTGGATCCCTGTCTCTTTCAAAAACTCCAGGCATACTCTTAAGTTCAGCGCCACCCCTTCCATGACGCTGCGGATCATATGGGCCCTGTGACAGCCCAGGGACAATCCGTAAAACACGCCTCTGGCATCTGGATTCTCATAGGGCATCCGCTCCCCTGCCAGATATGGAAGGAACACAACACCGTCACAGCCAGCCTTTGCTTTGCCCGCTTCTTCATCCAGTCTCTCGTAGCTGTCTTTTGTCTTTAACATGCTGTTTCTCAGCCAGCTTAAGGCATTTCCTCCGTTTAAGGAGCCGCACTGCTGATACCACAGGCCGGGAACCGAGTGGCACAGTGTCTGTGTCCGCATCTGTCTGTCATACACTGGTTTTGACATCACCGCCAAAATCTGGGAAGCTGTACCGATGTTGACAGCCAAAGCCCCGTCTTCGATCACTCCGTTGCCAGTCAGCTGCATGGCCGAATCCGCCCCTCCTGCTGCCAGCAGCGTCCCCTCCCAAAGGCCGGTTTCCACAGCTGCCTCTCTCGTTACCCTTCCGGTGATCTCATATGGCTTTACAACCGGGGGAAAGATCTCTGTCCGTATGGAAAGACGTTTTAGGAGGCGTTCACACCATCTGCGATCCTTCACAGAAAATGCCAGGCTGCCTGCACCGTCTGTCTCATCGGTCTCCATAGTGCCGCCCAGCCGAAACCGGATATAGTCTTTGGGCAGAAGCACACAGGCTGTCTTCTCGTAAACTTCCGGCATGTGCTCCTTCATCCAGAGAAGGGAACAGATCATCATCCCTGGCATCGGTCGGTTCATCAACTGCTCCTCCAGATGCTCCTCCTTCACTGCCCTCAATACCGCTTCCTGCTTCTGTTTGCTCCTCTGGTCCATCCAGATCAGAGCTGGCATCAATGGCTTTCCCTCCCTGTCAAGAGCCACCAGGCCATGCATCTGTCCGGAAAATCCCACAGCTCTCACCTGTCTGGGTGAAATACCTGCACTCTCTATCACATTTCCGATTACTGTCCTGGTCCGTTCCCACCAGATCTGCGGATCCTGTTGGGCATATCCGGCCTGGGGAATCTCCACCTCATATCCTTTCTGGGCTACCGCAGCCGTTCTCCCCATTGGGTTCATCAAGACTGCCTTCACAGACGATGTGCCCAGATCAATCCCCATCACATATTCCATAGGTTCCATCCTTAAAATCCTCTTTGGACTTCACAATCACATCCCAGTCCTGTTTCGGCTTATACGTTTTGGAAATCCCGTCATCCTGGTACCATACATACTCTGCATGGTCTGTGACAAAGCCCAGCCACTCACAGTCTACATGGCTTAAATCGTCTACATTGTCCAGTTGTTCTTTACATCGGGCCACAGGCAGCATATGATTCTCCTTTACGAATATGGCAACCTGGTTCAGCTGAATTTCCACATAATGGTGTCCCTTTTCCATCACCTGATAGTGCCTGTCCTCCAGGGAACTTAACACAACCATCAGCATCCGCTCCGGCACGTACACGTACCGTCCCCTGGCATTTTGGGTATACACCGGGGCGATCATGATGCTGTCTCCTACCATCAGCTGGTCTTCTACCTGAGAAGCATATGGATCCTCCGGATAGTCAAACCCCAACGGCCTGAAATACATCTCATCCTCCAAGGCCGCCTTCATAAACTCACTGTACAGATAAGGCAGCAGGCCGTAACGGATGCGGATCATATTTCGAAAATCCGTTGTGTCGCCAAACTGATACACCTCCTGGCTTCTGGTTCCAAGGGCTGCATGGTTTCTCATAAGGGGCGTGAAAATGCCAAACTCCAGCCACCGCATCAGCAGATCTTTGGTCGCATCGCTGGCAAACCCGCCGATATCCGACCCGGTATACAGTATTCCGCACATGTTAAGCCCTGGCATCTGCCGGATGCTTTGAAGCAGCTGGCCCCACCAGGAATTGTTATCGCCAGTCCAGATTCCTCCGTAACGGTGCATTCCGATATAGGATGACCTGGAGAACAGAAGCATCCTCTCCTCTGGCTTGATCTGGTCAAATGCTTCCGCTGCCGCCCTTGTCATATTGTATCCATACAGATTATGTACCCGGTCATGGCGCACAGTCATGCCGTCTAAGTTATGGTAAAAGCTTTCATAATCCTTCTGGCTGTTGGACAGATTCTGCACAATCTCCCTTAGATGGAAGAAGGCAAAAATATCCAGATTCTTCCCTTTCATCGAAGCGATTTCATCGATCACAGAATCCAGGTTCCCGGCTGAATAAAAGATGGCCGGCTCATTCATGTCATTCCAGAAGCCATCGATTCCCTGGTCGGTCAGCCACCGGTATTTGCTTCCGAACCACTGTCTTGCCTTGGAATTCAACACATCTGGAAAATGCACGGTTCCCGGCCACACCGCAGCCACAAAATCATTGCCATCCTTGTCTTTGCAGAAATAATTTTGTTCCACGCCTTCTTCATAGACGGGATAGCCTTCCTCAATCTTCACTCCTGCATCGATAATCGGCACCAGGTGAATCCCCTGATCTTTCATCTCCCCCACAAACTGCTTAAACTGGGGAAACCGTTTGGAATCCACCGTAAAATCCTTGTACTTCTCCATATAGTCAATGTCCAAATATACCGCATCCAACGGAATTCCCCGGCTTCGATGGCCCTTTACCACTTCCCTCACCTGATCAGCCGTCTCATAACTCCATCGGCACTGCTGGTAGCCGAAAGCCCACTTAGGAGCAATATAGCTGGGGCCGATCAGCTTCCGGAACTGCTTTACAATGTCCTTTAGGCTGCCGCCCTCAATGGTATAGAGAATACAGTCCTTTGCCGCCTGAATCTCCAGCCGTTCCATAACCGTGTCTCCGATGTCGAAAACCACCTTCCCAGGATCATCTACAAATAACCCCCAGCGGCATCCCTTTTCCCTTTCATCCAACACCATGAAATTGTGGGCTCCGTACAGAGAGTGCTTATTCTCCGTGTGAATCCCGTCATCCGTTGCATTGGAAATATACCGAAATCCCCTCTTGTTGATTCCTCTTACCTGCTCTCCCAGTCCATAGACTACCGCATCCTCATCCATGGGATAAGACAGCCGGATTCCTTCTTCTGTCTCTTCCAGATGAAGCAGAGAAAAAGGCTCCGTCGCCTCAGGAATCTCCATGACAACGGCTTCTGTACAGATGGGCCGGCCAAATACAAACTTTTTAATCATTGTTATCCCTCCTGTCACCTCATAAAATCAAACAAGCTAAGCTGTTTTCCTTCTGCTGTGTTGCTTTTACTCTTTATGGTATCCCAGACTGCCATCTCCCGGGAAATCCCATCCAAAAGAGGGGATACCTGCCCGGACGTGGTCATGATCAGTTCTTCCCTGGCCCGGGTCATTCCCACATACAAAAGCCGCCTTTCCTCCTCGATCTGATCGCACCGTCCGCCCCACTCTAAAGGCAGCGTTCCCTTCCTGACTCCATAGAGAACCACCACTGGAAACTCCAACCCTTTTGAGCCGTGGAGGGTCATCAAGGTAACCGCATCCGAAGTGTAGGTTTTCCCTCCACAGCGCCGAATATCACCTTCCCCGCCAAACCGAAGGCCATCCAGAAATTCTGGCATGGTTTTATAAAAATATGTCATAGCCAGCAGTTTCTCCATAGCCGGATTCTGGCCCAGATCCCGCTCCTTTATCCACCGGCTTAAGACCCCATGAGGCTGTGTTCGCTTCATAAACTTGCCGAACACCTCCCCCAAAGCTTCGTACTCCTCCTGGGACAGAGGCGTTTTATCCAGGCTTTTAAGCAGGTTTAAGCATTGTCTCTTTGACAGAACATCCTGAGGGTTTACAATGCTTCGGAAAAATCCCAGGCTTCCTCTCACCACATCTTCCTCCAGAAATTCTTCCCTCCCTGTAACAATATAAGGGATCCCTTCTGTCTGAAGACATTTTTCCAGAAGTTCTGCCTGGTGATGGGTTCGGTAGAGCACCCCGATATCAGAAAAGCCTCTGGGTGCCTGACTTTCCTGGTCAAAAGCCCCCTCATGGGCATCCAGCATATCCATACCTCCCACCAGGCGGTTGATCTCCTTGGCGATAAAAACAGCTTCTGCCATCTCCCTTGGCCCTTCTAAAATCCGAACAGGACAGCCCGGGGCTTTGACCGGCTCTGTCCATAGTTTTTGATTCCCCTGATGAAGCACCCATCCCGCTGCTTTCAGGATCTCAGGCGTGGAGCGGTAGTTTTTTGCCAATCGGATGGTTTCTGTCTTTCCTTCCCGTTCAAACTCCTGGAAAAACTGGGCATCTGCGCCGCGAAAGCCATAGATGGCCTGATCAGGGTCTCCTATGAGAAACTGCTCCCGCCCGCCTTCGCTCCATGCCTGGATCAGGCGGTACTCCAGGGGGCTGATATCCTGAAGTTCATCCACCAGAAGATAGGAAAATCCCTGACCTCCGGGAATCTGAAGTGCCTTTAAAAGAAGGTCGTCAAAATCAAGAGCCCCCATACGACGCAGCTTTTCCTGATACAAAAGAAACGCTGCCTTATACTTTTCTCTGTCTTCTGCCAAAGCCGGTTTCCCATCCTTTGTGTCTTCAGTCTCTTCTTCCCCACCTGACGGCCCCAGCCCCCAGGCCTGTTGTGTCTGTCTGTCCGTCTCCTGCCGGTCGGTTCCTTGCCCATTTGCTCCCTGTCCATCTATTCCTTGCCCGTTTGTTCCCTGACTGTCCGCCAACTTATTCTTGATCTCTGATATTTTCTTAAGAAGTCTTTTCGGTTTTTCTTTTAATCCCAGTTCCTCAATGACTTCCCATGCCAGTTCCATTGCAGTGTCTTCATCTGCCA
>CANDZL010000033.1:0-37579 GCA_947425205.1 uncultured Hungatella sp.
TTTGGACAAATTTATATATACAGTTTTTGTACCTAAAACAAGGAAAGCACTTCTGACTTAAGGAATGCAAGAAGTGCTTTGTCTACAGTCTGAGGCAAAGCCATCTTTTGTGGCTTTGCCTTTTGTATGTTATCCAACCGTACACAAAAAAGAACAATAATCCTATTGCAATACTAGGAATATAATATATAATAGAGAATGTAGATGAAGCATTTAACTTTAATACTACAGAAAGGCGGATCCAATACATGAAACAGACAATTTATCTGGATAACGCGGCTACGACCAGGACGCGTCCGGAAGTGGTGGAGGCCATGATTCCTTATTTCAGCCAGTATTATGGCAATCCATCTTCGATATATGAGTTTTCTACTCCTTGCAAAAAGGTGATAGCCCGTACCAGGGAGATCATCGCACAATCTATCGGTGCCAAGGCCAATGAAATATATTTTACTGCTGGTGGGACGGAATCGGACAACTGGGCCATCAAGGCTACGGCGGAGGCATATCAGGGAAAGGGCAAGCACATTATCACCAGCAAGATTGAGCATCACGCAGTGCTTCACACCTGTGAGTATCTGGAAAAACGGGGGTTTGAGGTTACCTACCTGGATGTGGATGAGAATGGATGCGTAAAGCTGGAGCAGCTGAAGAAGGCCATTCGGCCGGATACCATTTTGATTTCCATTATGTTTGCCAACAATGAGATCGGTACTATACAGCCGATTAAGGAAATTGGGGAGATTGCCAAAAGTCATGGGATTCTGTTCCACACAGATGCAGTGCAAGCGTACGCCCATGTGCCGATCCTGGTAGATGATTACAACATTGATATGATGAGTGTCAGCGGGCACAAATTTAATGGACCGAAGGGAATCGGGTTTTTATATATTCGCACCGGGATCAAAAGCCGGTCCTTTATCCACGGAGGAGCCCAGGAACGGAAGCGCCGCGGCGGCACGGAGAATGTTCCGGGGATTGCTGGAATGGGGAAGGCTGTGGAACTGGCCATGGCGGATAGGAAGCAGAGGGAAGAAAAAGAACGGGAATTAAGGGATTATCTTATTAAACGGGTATTGGAGGAAGTTCCTTATACAAGGCTAAACGGGCATCGAACCAACCGTTTGTCCAACAACGCCAATTTTGCGTTTCAGTTTATTGAGGGGGAGTCCCTGTTGATCAAACTGGATATGGAAGGAATCTGCGGCTCCAGTGGCTCGGCATGTACCTCAGGCTCTCTGGATCCTTCCCATGTGCTTTTGGCCATCGGCCTGCCCCATGAGATTGCCCATGGTTCCCTGCGTCTTACCTTAAGCCAGGAGAACACCCGGGAGGAGATGGACTATGTGGTGGAGAAAGTGAAAGAGATTGTGGCCTATTTAAGAAACATGTCCCCTCTGTATGAGGATTTTATGAGAAAACGGCAATTTTGAGAAGGAAAGCATAGGGCAAGTTACAAGAAATACAGCAAGGATGAATGAAGGAGAATTTTTATGTATACAGAGAAAGTAATGGATCATTTTGAGCATCCAAGGAACGTAGGAGAGATGGAAAATCCCAGTGGAATGGGCACAGTGGGGAACGCCAAGTGCGGCGACATCATGAGGATATACTTAGATATTGATGAGAATCAGGTAATCCGGGATGTGAAGTTTAAAACCTTTGGCTGTGGAGCCGCTGTGGCTACCAGCAGTATGGCTACGGAGATGGTCAAGGGAAAAACGGTTCAGGAAGCCATGGAAGTAACCAACAAAGCCGTGATGGAAGCACTTGACGGATTACCCCCGGTTAAGGTACACTGTTCTTTACTGGCAGAGGAGGCGATTCATGCTGCCCTCTGGGATTATGCTCAGAAAAACGGAATTACTATTGAAGGGCTTAAGCAGCCTAAGTCAGATATCAGCGAACATGATGAGGACGAAGAGTATTGATATATGGATACCAAGCTTATGATACTATACTTATGGCTACAATGTTTATGGAAACAGTGTCTATTGATGCAATGCCATGACATAAAACGGTATCGCTGGGTGGAACATGGACAGTACATGAATTGTGGAAGGTATACAAAACAGTATGCAGAATAAAAAAGTAGTGGTCGGCATGTCCGGTGGCGTAGATTCCTCTGTGGCTGCCTATCTTTTGAAAAAGCAAGGATATGATGTGACAGGGGTAACGATGAAAGTCTATGATTTTGTCTCGGGTTCGGAAGTAGGAAGCGGATGGCAAAGGGACAGCATGCGGGGAACCGAAAGCATAAAGGGGGCCGAATATGGGAAACCGAAAGGGAACCGAGAGCATGAAAGGGACGGCATGGGGGAAACAGAAAAAGGACGGGATACAGACGGCAAGCCTGGTACTGGCAGCATGCAGCAAGTCCAATATGGAAATCAAGTAGAAGAGAAGTGGCAAGCAGGCAACATAAGACAGGCACTGCAGTATACGGGAAGCAGGAACCAGGAAGAAAGAGAACAAAATCAGGAAGACGGCGGATGCTGTGGCCTAAGTGCTGTGGAAGATGCAAGACAGGTAGCCTGGAAGCTTAACATTCCCCATTATGTGATGAATTTCCGACAGGAATTTAAGACCCATGTGATTGATTATTTTATAGATGAGTACATCCATGGCAGGACGCCGAATCCATGCATTGCCTGCAACCGGTTTGTGAAGTGGGAGTCTCTTCTGAACCGGAGCCTGGAGATTGGAGCGGATTTCATCGCCACTGGCCATTATGCTCAGATAGACCGATTGCCCAACGGAAGGTATGCCCTAAAAAAATCCGTGACAGAGGCAAAAGATCAGACATATGCCCTCTATAATCTGACCCAAAGCCAGCTGGCTCATACGCTGATGCCTGTGGGACAGTATGAAAAGAATCAGATACGGCAGATTGCAAAGGAAATCGGGATCAGCGTGGCCCATAAGCCGGACAGTCAGGAGATCTGCTTCATTCCGGATCATGATTATGCAAAGTTCATTGAAGAACATATAGCCTGTCAGCTGCCGGAGGGAAATTTTGTGGATGTTCACGGCAATATCTTAGGGCGGCACAAAGGAATCACCCACTATACGGTGGGGCAGAGGAAAGGGCTGAATCTTTCTCTGGGCCGCCCTGTCTTTGTCATGGCGATCCGCCCTGAGTCCAATGAGGTGGTCATAGGGGAGGCAGGAGATGTATTTTCAAACCGGTTAACCTGCAGCCATCTGAACTGGATGGCGATTGACGGATTGAAGGAAGGGGCAATGCGCGTCCAGGCGAAAATCCGTTATAGCCATAAAGGGGCTCCCTGTGTGATAGAAGAAATCGGACCAGATCTTGTGGAAGTTCGGTTTGAGGAGCCCCAGAGAGCCATCACGCCGGGACAGGCAGTCGTATTTTATGATGGCGGCTATGTGGTAGGCGGAGGAACCATACGCTGAGCAAGATGGTATACGATCATGAATCATGGAAGCATTCCAGGAACAAGGACCTATATGAATGAAATAAGGAAAGGAAATGTAATAATGGGAAATTGTGAGGAAATGAAGGAAAAGATTGGCGCAGAGACAGGAAAGCGGAGACACTATCCGGCGGTGTGCACTGGATTGTTGGCCTTGTGCGCTGTCTCTGTGCTTACGGGATGCCAGCCCAAATACAAACCGTATGATATAGAGAATGGTTTTGAACAGGATGGGGGAGCAGAGGCTTCCGGGGAAGTGTATTTGGATCCGACAGATGGGGATGGACAGAGTGAAGGCGATGGCAATATCCTGGATATTACATCCGCGGACATCAGTGGGAAAGAGACTCTTTTGACTGCAGAGACAACGACGGCCATGATGGAAACCAATGACACGGTTTATGTGACCGGGGATCAGGTAAATGTCAGGGCTTCGGCCAGCACTTCCAGTCAGGTGATCACAGCCTTGAACAGAGGGGCAAAGCTTAAGCGTACCGGATACAGCGATACATGGAGCCGGGTACAATATCAGGATCGGGAGTGCTATATTGCCTCCAGGTATGTGTCCACTTCCAAGCCAGAGGAGACACAGCCAGCTGTTCAGACAGGCAATTCCCAGGCAGTTTCGGCAGGAGAAGTAAAACTGGATCCTTCCTGGAAATATGCGGGTTTCTCAAAAATCAATTCCGGCAGCGCGTATCTATACCGTTCTGAGGCGGCCAACCGAAAAGAGATCACGGTTTGTGTCAATGCAGGCCATGGGACCAGCGGCGGCTCCAGTGTAAAGACCAAGTGCCATCCGGATGGCACGGCCAAAGTGACAGGAGGAACCACAGGCGCAGGAGCCACAGAAGCCGTTGCAGTATCCGGTGGTATGACTTTTTCAGACGGCACAGCTGAGGCTAAGGTGACGCTGGCAATGGCGAAAAAGTTGAAGGACAACCTTCTGGCAGCAGGCTATGACGTGTTGATGATCCGGGAGAGTGATGATGTACAATTAGACAACGTGGCCCGCACGGTCATTGCCAATAACCGGGCAGACTGCCATATTGCGCTTCACTGGGATTCTACCACCAGCGATAAAGGGGCATTTTACATGAGTGTGCCCAATGTGTTATCCTACCGCAACATGGAGCCGGTTAAATCCAATTGGGAAAAGCACAATGCGCTGGGAGAGAGCCTGGTTGCAGGGCTGAAGGAGGCAGGAGTGAAGATTTTTTCCGGCGGTTCTATGGAGATGGATCTGACTCAGACCTCATTTTCTACAATCCCTTCCATTGACATTGAATTGGGAGATAAGAATTCCGATCATTCGGATGCTGCTTTAGATACTCTGGCCAAGGGGCTTCTTGACGGGGTAAACCGATATTTTGGGAAATAAAAAAATATTGAAGAAATTTTTATTAACTACTATTCAAAATCCTCTTTTTTGTGTATAATCTATACGTTGGCTGCAGGGCAGCCAACAAGATGGAGATGTAGCGAAGTGGCCATAACGCGGCGCACTCGAAATGCGTTTGTCGGGTTAAACCGGCACAAGGGTTCGAATCCCTTCATCTCCGTGACATAAAATCCCTTGAGAAGGCGGCTTTTTGGTTGGAAAATGCAGGCGGTCTCAAGGGATTTTTTATGTTCTCATTCTTGCTTTCAAGGTTTGTCAAAAGGCAACCAATATGCTGACACATTTACTTTCAGTTAAATGACGCAGAATGAATTTTCAGCCTGCAAGGCGGAGGAGGGAGGCGACGAGGTGGCATCGTTGACCGATGGTGCTGTGTGCCAGTGGCACACGTTTAGCACGGACCGAAGCAGAGCGTAGACCAACATGGCAGGTGGAAATTCAGGAAAGTCATTTGACGAAATGTAAATGTGTCAGTACACTAGGAACGGACAGGTGGTATAAAATTGCCAGGGCTGTATGTTGGAAGGGTCACAGTAAAGCAGCATCCGCCTTTCGGAGTGTCGGATAGGGTGATGGTTCCATGATGGAGCAGTACCAGTTCCTTGGCGATGCTGAGTCCCAGGCCGAAGTGCTGCTTGTCGCTGCGGGCAGAGTCAGCCTGATAGAATCGGTCAAAGACGTAGGGTTTGTTTTCCTGCGAGATCCCGCAGCCTTCATCCTCAACTTGAAAATACAGGAAGTGTTTCTTCTTGTCTACTTGGGCCTGGAGGAAAATGGAGCTGCCAGAAGGAGTGTAGTATCTGGCATTGTCCAGAAGAACCATGAAGATTTGCCGGATACGGTCCGGATCTCCCCAGACATGAGGAAGGGCTTCGGAGGGCAGTTCCAGATGCAGGGAAATTCCTTTTTCCCTGCAGGCAGGCTGAACAGATTCCAATAGATCAATGAGAAGGGTATCCATATCCACTTCTTTCCTCTCAAGCTTCCAGGTTTTGGCATCGGCGGATGCAAGGAGGAGCATATCGTCGATGAGACGGGACATACGGACACATTCGCTGTCGATGAGAGGCAGCAAGGTGTCCTTTTTTTGTGGGGAATCAGATATGGCGGAGACGGCAGACCGCAGAACCGCCAGGGGCGAGCGTAGTTCGTGGGAGGCTGCAGCAATAAACTGGGCCTGGGTTTTCCGGCTTTCCTCCACAGGGATTAAAGACCAGCCTACGAATATCCAGCTGATTAGCCACAGACATCCGATGCCCAGGACTGCCAGAAGAATCAGATAGACAACGGTTCCCCTTAAAAGTTCCCGTACAGGCGGAATGTAAGAGATGGCACAGATACTTTTGACACCTCCCTTGGTGGATAATGTTTCGACCATAACATAATAATGGTCATTGTGCCGTCCTTCCATAGTCATCAGGGAAGTGGTGTTGGAAGTAGAGGAGACAGGGGCCAGACTCATAGAAACACCTTGGGACTGGGCCAGTTCTATGGCCTGTTTAATAAGGATATCCCGTTCGGTATCAGGCAACCAGGAGCCTTGGTAGAAAAACGGAATTCCATTTTCCTGAATGTGAATGATCATGTGATAATCTGCCTCTGTCTGTGCCAGAAAACCATGGGAAAATGCGTTGGCAGACTGGAGTCTGGAACTGAGGGAACTCCAGACGACTTGGAACTGCTCCAACTGTGTAGTTTTCGCTTTTTTGACGGAAGAGATCAGAAAGGTTCCTATGACTAGGAGAAGGATTCCGCCGGTGGTAAGCGTATAGAGTGCAGTCAGGCGTTTTCGCAGAATATTCATATACAAAGATTCCTTTCTAAAGCTAGTGGTAGGCACTGCTGTGCTGTCGTGGAAAGGCAGTATTCTGCCAGCAGGCATCTATATGTTTTCCAACCGGTATCCCACCCCATGAACCGTGGTCAGTTTCACAGGAGCATGGAGAGATTTCAACCGCCGCCGCAGGAAATACACGTAGTTGTCTAAATTACCCTCTTCCACATCGGCAGTGGATCCCCAGACGTAGGAAAGGATCATTGCCCGGGGAAGGGTTTGGCCAGGATTTCTCATAAAATATCCCAGGAGGGCTGATTCTTTTTTCGAGAGGGTCACAAAGCTTCCGCTGAAGCTTACTTGGTGGGTAGCAGGATTTAAGCATAGGCCGAAGGCTGTTAAATCTGAAGAAATCTGTAAGTTTCCCGGCCTTCTTGTGACGGCACGTATCCGGGCCATCAATTCTTCTACTGCAAAGGGTTTCACCAGATAATCATCAGCCCCAGCATCAAGGCCTGTGATGCGATCGTGGATGCCGTTTAGGGCAGTGGTGAGGATGACCGGGGTGTAGATACCTTTGCGGCGGATGGCTTCAAGAACTGTGATTCCATCGATCTCTGGAAGCATGCGGTCCAGTATGATGGCATCATAGACCTGATTCTGAGCATAGAACAAGCCGTCATTGCCATTGTGGCAGCTGTCAGTCTCATAGCCAGATACAGTTAAGGCCTGGCAGACCAGACCACATAAGTCTTTATCGTCTTCGATTACTAAAATTCTCATAGCTGGTTTCCTCTTTTTTATACTATCAACAGTTTACCACACATTTCTCTAAAAAATCTTTAAAAAGTGGTCTGGCTTTTCCAGTTTTTTTAGAGAAAAAGTTGGTATGATGGTAGAAAGCAGTATGAAAGCAGTGAAAGGAGATTGTCAGAATGAAGAAACAGATAGCATGGATCTTGATAGGAGGCCTTCTTCTGGGAGCCCTTGGCGGTTGCCAGAAAAAGACGGAAGGAGATATAAGGGAGACCACAGTACAGGAACTGCCTCAGGGATTGCCAGAATCGGATGCCAAGGGGCGCTATGGAGAGATGGCAGTGGAGCTTCCTCAAGGGTTAGAGAACCAGCGGGTATGCTGGTTTGGCAGGGGGGAAGGCGGCAGATTGGAGATGTACACCAGGGAAGGGGATTATTATTCAGAGAGCGCTGCAGATGCCTTCCGCTATGTGTATCAGGACGGCGCGTGGGAGAAGGACGAGAACTGGGCAGGGAACGCTGCCTTTAAGGAACATGGCATTGATCCCATGTTTGTCACCTATGGATCAGATGGAAGGTATTATCTTGGAGGCACAGACAAGGATTACAGATACCACGTGTTCCGGCTGGAAGAGGATGGAACGGCAACCGAGCAGCTGAAAGGGGCGTTTGACCCTGAGGAAGGAAGGGATTATGGAATGCTGCCTCCTAAATTTGAAGTTCTGGAGGACGGACGATTTCTGATCTACGATTACTGGCAGGTGTTTCTGTATGACACAGCAGGAAACCGATTGCTTTCTATGGCTAAGGATTTCTCTGGAACCACCAGCGATGCCAGAGGATTTTCAGAGGGCAATGAGATGGTGACAGTTTTGGACGGCCAGGTGGTGCGATATGATCTGCAGAGCGGGAAAGTGACAGAGGCTATATCTCTCGATGAGGTGGGTGGAGTCAGAAGCAGTGCTGAACTGTTTGGGGATGGGGCAGGCGGAATCTATATGGCAACGGAGATCGGATTGTCTCACATCAATAAAGGTGGAACGCTGTGGGAGACACTCATCGACGGAAGCCTGAATCATATGGGAATGCGAAGCTTGCAAATGATAAGTTTTATAGAGGGGGACAACCAGGACTACTATGGAGTCTTCTGTAATGATGGGGGAATCGGAATTCAGATGTTCCACTATGAATACGATCCGGAGATGGCAGCTGTTCCCCCTTCCGGAATAACTGTCTACAGTTTGAATGACAATTCTACAGTAAGGCAGGCAGCCTCCCAGTTTCAGAGTGAGCATCCGGAGGTTCGGGTGGAGGTTCGGATCGGGGTGGAAGATGGCGGTAACGTCACAGAGGAGATGATTCAGGCGCTGAACACAGAACTTTTAAGCGGGAAAGGGGCGGATGTCCTGATTTTAGATGGCCTTCCTGCCAGATCGTACATAGAAAAGGGAGCTTTGATGGATATAAGCAACCTTGTGGAGGAACTTGAGGAAAGTGGCCAGATGTACAGCCAGCTGTTGGAAGGATTCCGGGAAGAGGAAGGAAGCCTGTACCAGGTGCCAGCCAGATTTTCATTTCCGTTGTTGATCGGAGAGGAAAAAGCGGTGGAGGCTTATTCCAACCTGGCATCTATGGCAGGATATCAGGGAGAGAAGCCGCTTCTTCCGGCGGCCAATTATGAAAATCTTTTGCGGGAGACGGCCAATCTTCAATATAAGGAACTGTTTTATGAAGGCAATAGGCTGGCGGATAGAGAGCAACTGATTCAGTATCTGGAGACAGTCAAAACGCTGGGAGACCAGAACGGAGCCAAGACCACATTTTCGGAAGAAGAGATGGAACGCTTGTGGACCAGCAATAATGTGGTCAAAAGTGGGATTATTGAGTCAGCGATCCAGTATGATGATGGAAGGTTTGACAGCGGAGTCGCAGAGATGTCCGGCTTTGGCAGTCTGTGTATTCCGGCGGAGGTAAGAAGGCTTCATCCGGGAACCTTGATGGTGCCGGCGGGGGATCTCTACTTGCCTTCCACGGTGGCAGCTATTAACCGTTCCACGGCCAATGAGGAGATGGCCAAAGAATTTTTAAGGTGCCTTTTGTCTTATGAGGTGCAGAAGGAAGAACTTTATGACGGTCTTCCGGTCAACAGAAAGGCTATGGAAGCCAATGTGGAAAACGATAGGAATGGATTTTCTATGGGAAGTGGCATAGGAGATTATCACATTTTTGCAGAGTATCCTTCCAGGGAGGTGAGGCAGGAAGTGGCTGCAATGATAGAGACTCTGGCCGTTCCCATTGTAGTGGATGAGACCGTGATGAAAATGATTGTAGACGGCTCCAGAGATTACTGTGACGGAAAGGAATCTGTAGAACAGGCGGCGGATAAGATTCTGCGGACCATGACCATCTATCTGTCGGAGTAAAGCTGTGAAGAAACGATTGGAAAGATGGAGAAAAGCCCTGGTTCCCTGGCTGTTTCTGACACCCAGCCTGGCAGGTGTGGCTGTATTTATGGGATTTCCGTTTCTGGATGTAGTGAAACGGTCTTTCATGGATACCATGGGAAATGGATTCGCAGGATTTCAAAATTATCAGGCAGTGCTGGACAACTTAGCATTTCGTCTGGCAGCAGGCAATACCCTGGGGTTTCTGGTGGTATGTATTCCCACCTTGATGGTGATTTCTTTAGGGCTGGCGCTTTTGATATCAGGGAGTGCACAGAAACATCAAAACAGTGCAGTGATAAAGAACAGCAGGACCATGCTGGTGCTTCCTCTGGCGATTCCGACCGCCAGCATGGTTCTTGTATGGAAGATCATCTTATGCCGGGACGGAGTGCTGAACCAAGTGTTGACCTGGATGACAGGTAAGTTGTGGGAGGTTGACTGGGCATTTTCCCGACATGCATTTCCGGTGTTGGTTATCACCTATCTGTGGAAGCACACGGGATATGACATGATTCTGTGGCTGGCCGGGCTTCAGGGAATTCCGGGGGAACTTTACGAGGCGGCCAAGATGGATGGGGCAGGTTCGGCAGCTCGATTTTGGTATATTACTGTTCCGGGGCTTAGGGGAACGTTGGGTATGGTAGGGATCTTGTCGGTAGTCAATTCCTTCCGGGTATACCGGGAAGCGTATCTTTTAGCGGGGACATATCCGGATTCTTCCATCTACCTGATCCCGCACCTGTTTGCCCACTGGTTTCTCAGTCTGGATATTCAGAAAATGACGGCGGCAGCGGTGATGATGACGGCAGTTTTTGTGACACCGGCGGTACTGGGATGGCGGATCATTCTCCGGCGCTTGGCAGATGATAGGAAAGATGAGATACCGTTTCCATAGAGAAAGGGTAAGAAGATGATGAATATACTCCCGGAGTCTCTCTTACACCTGGTTTTATGTCTGATATTCTGCCCTATATATCTAAGGTTACGCACATCTGACAAGAATCATCTGGCAAAAACCAGGTACAGAGAGGTTTTGAGAGTATATATAGAAGGAAAGGAGGCAGGATCATGGAGCGAGATCGGATTGTGAAGCAAGGGAGAACCGTGAAGCAAGAGGGAAGCGTGAAACAAGAGCAACTCATGGAACAAGAGCGGATCATGGAACAAGAGTGGACCATGAAGCAAGAACGGATCATGGAACAAGGGAAAACCATAAAGCAAGGGCGGATCATGAAGCGAGGAAAGACAATGAAACAGACATATGGACTGCCGCAGGCAATTTTGGCGGTAGCCTGTCTGCTTATATGGATTCCCCTTCTCTTGATGGCAGCGGCTTCTCTGATGCCGGAAGACGAGTTGTACTGGCGGTATCTGTCTGTGTTGGAACTGGGCAGGGATCGGGTGCGGGCTGCCCTTCTTCCTTCCTATCCTTCGGCAGAATCTTTCATTGAGTTGCTGATCCGCTCTCCAGGATTTTTTGTCATGTTTTGGAATTCTGTCTTTCAGGTGGTTCCTATGCTGGCAGGGCAGCTTGTGGTGGCGGCTCCTGCAGCATGGGCATTTGCCAGGTTTTCATTTAAAGGGAAAAGACTGGTGTTTGGGATTTATGTGCTTTTAATGGTTTTGCCCTTTCAGGTGACCCAGGTGTCAAATTACCTGGTGTTGGACCGGATCGGGCTTCTGGATTCCCATCTGGCAATGATTCTGCCGGGAATCTGGTCCACCCTTCCGGTGTACATTATGACCAAGACATTTGAAACGATACCGGGAGCCCTGATGGAGGCGGCATACCTGGATGGAGCAGGGGAGGCTTATACCTTTCTTCATGTAGGCCTGCCTCTGGGGTATCCGGCAGTTGTGACATCGATGATGCTAAGTTTTGTAGAAGGGTGGAATGCCCTGGAACAGCCGGTTACCTACTTGAAAGATAAGACCTTGTGGCCTCTTTCCCTGTATCTGCCTGATATTGCAAAAGATAAGGCTTCCGTGGCATTTGCGGCAGCTTTGGTTACCTGTCTGTTGCCGGTTCTCATGTATCTGAATTGCCAGGAGGAACTGGAACAGGGAGTGGCGGCATCGGGGGTGAAGCAATGAGAGGAGGGGTAAAACGTTGGGTTCTCCTGGCATTTTTCCTGGTTATGCTTTTGTGTACCGTGATTTCCAGAATCTATGACAGCGTTACCATTCCAAAAGTCCGGACCACTGTGGCCAAGCGAAAGACCGTGGAAACTGTGATAGAAGGAACAGGAACTGTGAAGGTGAAGGAGAAAACCTACCATACCATAATCCCAGGACTGCGGATTGGGAAGATCCAGGCATCTTTAGGAAATGAAGTGGAGGCGGGGGAGGTTCTTTTCTGGTATGATATGGAAGCTTTGGCGGAAACCAAGGAGAAATTGACCTGGGAATTGGAGCAGCTGGCGTTGTCTGTAGAAAAGGAAAAGATTTCTCAGGAGCCGGTATCACAGATGACCCAGGCGGAGCTGGCCTTGTGGGAACTTAATCTGGCTCAGAGGGAACTTGAGGAAGGGCGGATGGAACTGGAGGCATCTATGGCAGAGCATGAACAGGAAAAGAAGCGGCTGGAGGAGAAGTACATTGACAGCATGGATCTGACGGAAGAAGAACTGTGGATGCAGCAGGAGAGAGACTGGGAGTCGGCCAGAAATCATCTGGATACCACAAAGAATTCCAGGGATCGGGAGATGCGGGCAGCCCAGAGAGTCATTGAGGATCTGGAAGAAGACATAAGTTCTATGACCGAGGAGGATGAATCGGCCAGGCGGAAGCTGGAGAAACAGTTGGAGAGGGCGAGGGAAGATCTGGAAGACCTGGAGAATTCCTGGGAGGATCAGGTGGACGCTGCCCGATCCCAGCTGGAATTTGCTAGTGACCAGGAGGATCGAATTCAGGCTGGCTTAACCACAGCTCAGGAGGCGCGGGAGGAAGCCTATGAGGTAGCTGTAAAGCAGCTTGAGGAACAGCTTGACACGGAAATTAAACAGGTAGGAGACCTGGAGCGGGCGGTAGAGAAGGCCCAGTGGCAACTGGCTGTGGCACAGAAACAGGATGCAGCTGCGCAGATGGCCCAGGAACAGCAAAACCGGATTTCCAATCTGACTGTTCGTGGAATGGAGCTGGATCAAAAGGAAAAGGAACGCAAGTTACACCAGGTGGAAGAATTGATGGAAACAGGAGGGCAGGTGTTGGCCTGGGAGAGCGGTGTGGTGACCGATCTGGAAATTATCACAGGAAAGACGGCCACCGGTGAGGAGTTGGTATCCCTGGCTGTAGGGGACAGCCAGTTTGAAGGAACCTTTCTGAAAGAGGAGCAGGAATTGGCAAAAGGAGATACCGTCAAACTGTCCATTCCTGGCACCAACCGATATAAGGAGGCGGTCATAAGCCGAATAAACCTGCTTGGAGACACGAAAGGGATCTTTCAGGCGGATTTAGACGGGCTGGAACTGGAGTTGGGAACCATAACCAGCTATACCTGTACGAAACAGTCCGATCTGTTCCCCAATGTGATTCCTCTTGCAGGGCTTCGAAAGGATATGAAAGGGTATTATTGTCTGGTGGCGAAAACCAGATCTACCATACTGGGAGAAGAATTCCGGGCCGAGCGGGTGGATGTGGAGCTGATCTGTCAGGGAAGCACGGAGGCAGCTGTGGAAGGTGCTTTGTTTGAGGGAGACTGGGTAATCGTAGGGGAGAGCCAGGCTGTTGGAGAAGGAAGCAGGGTGAGGCCTGTGTCTGGATTTTAACTGTGAGCATATGTTCATAGAAAGGGAGTAAATGGCATGACAGGACAAAGGATCATCCGCTGGTTGCTGGCAGCGGTTTTGGGTATGGGAATATTGGGAATCGCAGCGGGGATCATCTGGTATCAGATGGCGTATAAGCCGTACTGTATCCAGGTGGACTGCAGAGGAAGAGACTTTGACGTAGAGACCATAAAACGTTGGGAGGAACGGGAGAAAGACGGCTCTATGGGGATGATCCGTATAGCCGGATGGAGGATTGAGAGCCAGAAGATGGTGGCTTCTGTAAGTACGGGAAGAAGCCACAGGGCCTATATCCTCTGTGTATATGGTTCGATGGAATTGGTGGGTAAGGCATCTATTCTGTCTGGGCGTTATGGGCTGGCGGTGGAGGAAGACTATTGCGTCCTCACAGAGAGTCTAGCCAGACAGTTGTTCGGAGGCGTGGATGTGGCAGGGCAATGGGTGGAGATGGAACGGACAAAGATGGTGGTGGCAGGGGTGGTTGACACAGATGGTGATATCCTGATGGTGCCGGTGACAGAAGGACGGATGGAACAGGTGGCCGTGGAGTTTAAAGGGCGGATGGGGGCAAAGGAGAAGATGAAAGGGATGATTGAGGAAAATGGGAACTAAAAGAGAACAAAGACGGAGCGATGGAAGATTTGACGATTGTAACCGTTCAAAGGTCATCTGAACCGTTGCAAACGATTAAAATTTAAAAGGAAAATTAAAAAGAAATTTGGAAAGGAAATTTGAAAAATCTTCTTGAAGATTTGGGGGGCAGATGGTATACTTACATAAAAGAAAATTCAGGGTACAGAGTTGATACCAATTGTGCCCAAGTAGGATTTTGTGGAGACATAGCTCAGCTGGGAGAGCATCTGCTTGACGTGTAGAGGGTCGCAGGTTCGAGTCCTGTTGTCTCCACTTTTTGTTATAAAAAACCAGTATCTCAATATATTATTTCGTGTTTTCAGAGACGGTGTAGCCTGGGGCTATGCCGTTTTTGGCGGATGTCCCGCTTTCTGGATGCTCTTGGAACCGTTCTTCCATTTCTTCTGGCCTGGATACCACAAGCGTTTGTTTCAAATATCATTTTAGTGCCATTTTAGTGCCATTTTAGTGCCATATAAAACCGATAGAGTCATAGATAGAATAAAGAAGTGTATAAAATGCACAAAAGCTTAGGAACAGATCATGAATAATCACTAAAAATGTAAAAGAATATTGCAAAAAATCGGATGTGTGTTATAATAATAAAAAGCCATAGTGCCATATGGAGGGAGCATGAAACTATCAACATCTACGAACTTATTGTTTTTAAGGCCAGATAAGAGAATCTACCCGCCCAAGCAGGCAGTGGAAAAAATCGTGAAAGCAGGTTTTGATACGCTGGACTTTAACTTTTATGATTGGGTCATTACAAAGGGCTCTCCGTATATGGAGGAGGATGGGGATGCGTGGCTGGCTGGGATGGCAGTACAGGCACGGCAGCTTGGGGTTAGGTACCGCCAGGCCCATGCGCATTTCTACAATTTTGCGTCGGATACGCTGGGAGATCAGGAGCGGGCGTGGCAGCAGAAACAAGTGGTGCGTTCCATCCGGGGAGCCGGGGTATTGGGGGCAGAGGTTGTGGTGACGCACCCGTGCACCTGTTTTGCACAGGAAGGGAATTATCGGACAATATCTAAAGAAAGAAACCGCAGGTATTTTTTGGAGCTTTTGGAAGAGACGAGGGACGTGAATATCAGGATCGCCCTGGAGAATATGGCCGATGTAGATACTGCTCCCAAAAGAAAATATTGTGCAGATCCAGAGGAACTGGCTGACCTGGTTGACAGCATCCATGATGAACGGCTTGGTATTTGCTGGGATTTTGAACATGGAGACCTGATGGGGCAGAATCAGCCGGAGATTGTGCGCTATCTGGGAAAACGCCTGATTGCTACCCATGTTTCGGAACAGCATGGATATGCGCCGGTATATTTGACCCACCGGCTTCCCATGACAGGGATGATCCGGTGGGAGCCGATCATGAAGGCGCTGCGCGACATAGAGTACAACGGCTGCTTTTCTTATGAGGCACACAATTATCTGAATGCACTGCCGGATTGCGCCATTGATTCGGCGTTGAAACTGGCCTGGGATATTGGCCGGTATCTTATGGATTTATATACGAATATCGAGGAGGGATGCCAATGATTCGTCTGGTTGTCAGCGATGTAGACGGAACAATGCTTGATGAGACGGAGCAGATACCTGAAAAAATAAACGATTTAAGACAGCTGATCGGCGAGAAGAAGGTGCTGTTTACCATTGCCAGCGGAAGGGAATATTCTCAGGTTAAGAGGTTGCAGGAACTTTTAGATATCCGTATACCCGTGATTTTATGCAATGGGACAGCCGCCAGAGATGAAAGGCAGTTTTACTGGTGTGAGTCAATCCCCGCAGATATTCTGGAGGACGTTATAAGCCAGGCTGACGAGGCGGGAATGAGTGTTATCGTAAGCCTTCCCGACAAGGAATATGCGGTCAGAAAGACGGCGTTTGTGGAACAGGTGGTTAAGCAGTACGGACGTTTTGGGGATATTCTGGATTTAAGCAGAAGGGGCTGGGATTCTGTTTCTGTACAGAAAATACTGATTATAGACAAAGGGAATCCGCAGGCATACCGCCAGATGCTGGAGATGCTTGAAGGCTATAGATCCCGGATTACATTTGTAGATTTCGGCGGCTCTGTGGATATCGTCCCGGAAGGCTGCACCAAAGCTTCCGGCATTCGGAAACTTTCAAAACATCTGGGGATTGAATTAAACCAGGTAATGGCGCTGGGAGACAGCTTCAATGATCTGGAAATGCTGAAAACCGCCGGCATAGGGGTGGCTGTCAATAATGCGGTAGAGGAGTTAAAAGAACAGGCGGGATATGTCTGCCAGGGAAGATATATTGACGGCGTGATAGAAGCTATCAGGAAATTTTGCTGACAGGAGGAAGGAGCTATGTGGGAACGTGATGGAAAAATGTACCACATTCAGTGCAGGAAAGGAGATATCGGAAAGTATGTGCTGCTTCCCGGAGATCCCTTTAGGACAGATTTGATTGCCTCCTATCTGGAAGAGGCGAAGCTGATTGCATATAACCGGGAACATAAGACGTGGACAGGAACGCTGCTTGGGGAAAAGGTTTCCGTTACATCTACAGGAATGGGATGCCCTTCAACTGCCATTGCCCTGGAGGAGCTGATCGCATGCGGAGCGGACACATTTATCAGAATCGGGACTGCAGGGTGCATTAGCCAGAATGTGAGAACGCAGGAGACGGTGGGAGGGATTGTGACTGCGGCAGTGCGGGATGAGGGAACCACCAGACAGTATGTGCCAGTTGAATATCCGGCGGTTGCAAACAGGCATATTGTGGAAGCCCTTGCCAGGAGTGCACAGAAGTTGGGATACCGCTTTGACGAGGGAATTACCTATACCAAAGACTCCCTGTACACACATATTTCACCGGAGACAGTACCTCTGGCCGAGTTGTATCAGAACAGACAAGCTGTGTGGGAGCGCGCCCGGGTGCTGCTGACAGAGATGGAAGCCTCCGCCGTGCTGGTGATCTCATCCATACGGGGATGCCGCGCATCCGGAATTATGGCATATTCCGACGTGGAGGACATTGCCAGTGCAGTGGACAAGTCCATACAGACTGCATGTGAGGCGGTAAAGCTTCTGATCATGGAGGATAAAAAATAAACTTGCATGTGCCCGGAAGCTGGTACACCACCGCATAGAAAAGTCTGGCCGGCACATTAGGCATACTTGAACTTATGCTGTCTATTCGGCGGCGAGACGTTCACAGTAACCCCCCATGCCGCTTTGTCGGTGCTACCATGAATGAAAGGGGATTTACTGTGAACCCTCCGGGGGATGCACACGGAATGCAAAAACGGCATTCCGGCGCTGTACGGTCAGCGCAGCAAGTGCGCAGACCTACCATGAGGGTTCGAGACGTTCACAGTAACCCCCCCCATGCCGCTTTGTCGGTGCTACCATGAATGAAAGGGGATTTACTGTGAACCCTCCGGGAGATGCACACAAAATGCCAAAAACAGGCATTTTGGCGCTGTACGGTCAGCGCAGCAAAGTGCGCAGACCTACCATTAGGGTTCGAGACGTTCACAGTAAAGATATGCAGAGGAGGAAACATATATGGGGAATCATGTTGACAGTTATAAGCTTATCAGGGAGCAGATCGTGAATGATATTGGCCGGGGGGTTTATGGGCCGGGAGAGACGATCCCGAAACAAATGGAGTTTGCCCAGCGATACAATGTAAGCAGAGGAACTGTGCGCAAGGCCCTGGATGATTTGATCAAAAGGGGGATTCTTAAGACCACAAAGGGAAAAGGAACCATCGTAGCACCAGTGGCACCGGATATAAAGGATTTATACCGTCCGCTCTCCTTCAGCGAATCCAAACGGGTTGACACAGAGAAACTCTGTTCAAAGGTGATCGAAATGCGGAAAATGACGGCGGAACCCTGGCTGGCCAAACAGCTGAAGATTTCCATCGGGGCACCGGTCCTCTTTATGAAACGGGTAAGGATTCTTGACGGCACTCCGGAAAACTACCAATGTTCCTATCTAAGCTGCGCCCGGATTGAAGGCGCTGACCTGGAGAACGCCGACCTGGAAAAGGGCTCTGTCTTCGAATATATCAGCGAACATACAGGACTGTACGCAGTGATGAAAAGCGAGGAGATCCGGGCTGTCGCCTGCCCGGATTTTGTAGCGGATGAACTTTTAATGGGGGCGGGCGATCCGGTGCTTCTGATCATGAGGACCGTATATGCCCAGGACGATCTGCCCTTAGAATACTGCGAGGATTATGAATGTACGGATGTGAAGGGGCTGCTCATTGTAACAAAGGGGAGAAATTGACCATGAAAAGACCAAAATTGATCATCAGCGATATTGACGGAACCATATTTGGCAGAGAAGACACCATAACCGAAGGGCTTAAGGGGCTGCGCTCCCTTCTGAAAGAACACCAGGTGCCGTTTACATTGGCCTCAGGCAGATGCTATGAACAAATGGAGGCGTTGATTTCCTATCTGGATGTGTCTCTGCCTGTGATTGTCAACAATGGCGCTGGTATTATGGCTGGAGGGCGATTAGACTGGGGGGAAGAGATCGATCCGGAGTATTTGCGGGAGGCGGTTCAGTATGCGGACAGCTGTGGCATGATGGTAGCCTTCTACGGGGCGGAAAAGGAAACGGTTTACCGTCATAATGCCTATGTGCAGTCTTATATTGACCGGTTCCAAAAGAAATACAGGTATTATCTGGGAACAGATGAGGCAATGGATGAAGATCAATGGAGACAGCAGAACATCCAGAAGCTTCTTGTAATTGATTCCCGGAAGCCTGGCCGGATTGATAAGGTAATTGAGAAGATAGGGAAACATCCAGAAGGACTGTCCATTGTATGTTATGACGATCGCTCTGCAGATATTATGCCTCAGTCTTGCAGCAAAGAGCAGGGAATAAGAAAAACAGCCAGATTATTGGGGATCGCTATGGAAGATATTATGGCAATTGGAGACAATGAAAATGATATTGGGATGATCCGGTCTGCGGGGATTGGAGTGGCAGTGGGAAATGCAACCCAGGCTTTGAAAGAAGCGGCGGATTACGTCTGTGAGAAGGAGGAGGCAGCGGGGGTGGCAGAGGCGGTTGAACGGTTCTTCCTTTCCCAAGACGCAGATGTACAAAAGAAGGGGCAGGGGATTCTATGAGTCAGAAAACACTGATAAAAAAAGCGGAGCCGTATCTATGGCTTCTGCCGGGAATGCTGTTGTTTGGGCTGTTTACATTTTATCCTTTTTTGGCGACTATTATAAAAAGCTTTTTCATTTTGGATTCCGCAGGAAAGATTGTACGGTTTGTAGGAGTGGAAAATTATCAGAGAATTTTTACGGATAAAAGCTTTCTGAAAGCGGTTAGGAATACTCTGCTCTACGTTCTGATGACCGTGCCGGTATCCAAGATCCTGGGGTTTCTCCTGGCAATGTTGGCCAATAAAAGGAGAAGGTTCTCGCCGTTTTATGAAACCGCATTTTCGCTTCCGATGGCCATTGCTTCTTCTGTGATTGCCATGATTTTCCAGCTGTTGTATGTTCCTTCCCTGGGCCTTATTAATACGGCCCTCCACTTAAATGTCCAGTGGCTGAACGATCCTAAGATTGCTCTGTTTTCTATCGCGGTCATTCAAGTTTGGCTTTCGACAGGGTATGCATTTTTATTCATGCTGTCGGCAGTAAGAAGCGTATCGTCAGATATTGTGGAGAGCGCTGACCTGGAAGGCGCTTCGGTTCTTCAGAAGATTCTGCACATTTATATTCCGCTGACATCGCCGACGATGTTTTATCTGATCTGTTCAGATATTGCGTTTATGATGATGTCTATGAGCCTGATCAACATTTTAACTCAGGGTGGTCCGCAGAATGCAACCATTACAATGATTTACTATGTGTTCCGCCAGTTTTCCGGATCCGGCAATTACACTATGGCAAATCCGGCGGCGGTGATCGCTTTCTGCATGACGTTTGTTGTGACGATGATTAGTTTTATCTGGGAGAAGAAAGGGGTACATTATTGATGAAAAGGAGAGCGCGAAAAGATGCCTTGGTACAGGCAGTCTGCATTGTGATTGCAATCGGCCTGCTGTTCCCGATTTTATATGCACTGTCCGTTTCCTTTATGGAAAACCGGGATATTCTGTCAAGGACGCCTCGTATCCTTCCGTCAAAGATCACATGGGAGAATTATAGGACGGCATTGTTTTCCACTATGCTGCCAAGATATATCGTAAATTCCTTTGTGATTGCCACAGCCTGCGGAGTAAGCCGGATTATGATGGGCGCTATGGCTGCTTATGCCTTTGCATTTTTTGATTTTAAAGGGAAGGCCTTCCTGTTTTCATTAACCCTGGCAACCATGATGATTCCGGTGGATGTGCTGATGATCTCCAACTATACGACGATCTCCAAGCTGGGATGGATGAATACCTATCTGGCCGTATGTGTGGTATTCCTTGTAAATGGAAACAATATTTTCCTTATGCGCCAGCAGTTTTTATCCTTTACAAAAAGCTTGAGAGAGGCGGCGTATGTGGATGGGTGCGGAAGTGTTCTGTTTTTTATAAAAATCCTGATGCCAGTGAATAAGCCGATTATGACAACCGTATTTATCTCGTCGTTTGTGGGAGTCTGGAACCAGTATGTGTGGCCGATGATCGTAACCAATAAAGATGAGATGCGGACGGTGCAGGTAGGGATTACCATGTTGAAAAATTGGGATTCCATGGTTTTCGGGCCGGTTATGGCCGGAGTAATTGTTGCGTTGATTCCTACGATATTTGTTATTGTAGTATTCCAGAAAAAGATTGTAGCGGGAATGATGAACGGTGCGGTAAAAGAATAATCGATTATTAATGAGGAGAAAAAATAATGAAAAGAGGAAAAAGATTTTTAGCAGTAGTTTTAAGTGCTTCGATGGTATTGACATTAAGCGGGTGCAAAACCAGCCAGGATCAGGACCAGGATCAAAGCCAGAACCAAAGCCAGGAACAGGAAACGGTCGGGGCAGGGCAGACGGAAAAGGATTCGGAAGTAACGGAGATTGCGTTCTGGCATTCTATGGATACCAGTTATGGGGAAATCCTGAATAATCAGATTGACACATTCAACAACACAATTGGAAAAGAGAAACACATTAAGGTAGTCCCCACCTTCCAGAATTATCCGGGTACAGATGCGTTGACAGCGGCAATGAGTTCAGATGATATTGAGAATATGCCGGACGTTATACAGATGTACACAGAGAGCGTCAGCCTAATACGTGATTATGAGAGGACTGTATGGGTGGAAGACATGATGGAAAAAGGCTCTTCCATAGCAAAAGAGGATCTGATTCCTAATGTACGCAGTTCCTTTGAGATCGACGGGAAACTGATTGGCATGCCGTATAACATCGCCTGCTATCTGCTGTATTATAATCAGGATCAGTTAGCGGCAGCCGGATATACACAACCGCCTAAGACCGTCCAGGAAATGGCGGATATGCTTCCGGTGCTGAAAGAGAAAACGGATGCGGATTTTGGGCTGAATGTCAGGATCAATATGAACGAGTTGATTAATTTTGTTGAGACCCAGGGAAAAGAGGGAACCCTGTTCGGCGACAACAACAATGGGCATGACGGCTATATGACAAAACTGGAATGCGTCCAAAACGGTTCTTTAAGGGAATTTATTGACAGCTGGGGAAAGGTGATTGACAGCGGAAGCTATAGAGCGGTAAGAGACAGCATCAATGAAGAATTTGCCGCAGGAATTCATTCCATGGTGATCATGTCCAGTTCCAGGCTGAAAACCATAGAGAATCTGGTGGGAGATAACTTCCAGTGGGGAGTATCGGCAGTGCCTGTGGTTCACGATGGGGATACTCCGTCTTCCTACCCGACTGGGTCTGGACTGTTTATTTTAAACCGGGAAGATGAAGCGAAGGTAAATGGTGCCTGGGAATTTGTACAGTATATGGCATCAGCAAAAGTCCAGGCACAGTGGGTAGAGACAACCGGTTATGTGCCAGTGAATCAGCAGGCACTTGAACATGACAGTTTCAAAAACGTTGTAAGCGAAAATCCGAAGCAGGCGGTTCCCTTTGAAATACTGGCAGACAGCCCGAGGATCGTAACCAGCCCGTTTGTGCCGAATTACAAAGAAATCGATACGTTGATCAAAGATACCATGATTTCTTTTGCAAATAAGGAAATCGACGCAGATGGTGCCTATACAGCGATTGTGGAGGGAACGGATAAAATATTTGAGGAATATTACCGGACCAATCCAGCTGAATAGGTTCGGCTGAATAGGTTCCAATAATACAAAATTGAGTTTTGCCGGTAAATGTGATAGAATGTAAAAAATACTGATTTTTACATTAAAACAGGAGGATCGTGATATGAACAGCAACATTCCGGATCTGGCCTGGCTGGAGGATCCGCAGGTATATCAGGTGAATCGGATTCCGGCACATTCAGACCACTATTTTTATGAGAGCGAAGCAGCTATGAAACGGGAGTACGGCAGGGAGCCTAAGGGGGAGGAACAGGGAACTTCCGGACATGAAATGGGGCTGCGTCAGTACCTGAACGGAACATGGAGTTTTTCCTATGCCCAGTCGCCATCCTGTCGAAAGGAAGGTTTTTATAAAGAGGGCTATGACCTGTCCGGGTTTGACCAGATTCAGGTGCCGGGGCACATTCAGACACAGGGATATGATAAGAGACACTATATCAATACCATGTATCCCTGGGACGGCCACACGGAATTAAGACCGCCGAAGATTGACTGGGAGTACAATCCGGTGGGAAGCTATGTGAAGGAATTTGACTTAAAGGAGGAACTGAATGGGAAACGGGTATTCCTGTCCTTCCAGGGGGTGGAGACTGCATTCTATGTCTGGCTTAACGGCGTTTTTGTAGGGTATGGGGAGGACAGCTTTACCCCTTCGGAATTTGAGATTACTTCTCTTGTAAAAGATAAGAGAAACCGCCTGGCTGTGGAGGTGTATAAGCGCAGCAGCGCCAGCTGGATTGAAGACCAGGATTTTTTCCGGTTTTCCGGAATCTTCCGTGATGTGTATCTATACGGGATACCGAAGATTCATGTTCAGGATGTGTTTGTGAAAGCCAGCCTGGAACATGGCTATCAGGACGGGAAGCTTCAGATTGAGGCGAAGCTGATACATGGAACATGGGCAGGAGATGAGACCAGTCAAAGGGGCGAAGGAGAAAGCCGGCTTCGTGGGGTTTTAAAGGATCGGGAAGGCTCTGTGGTCTGGGAGCAGGAACAAATGGCCCAGGATATCGGCAGGGAGAAGGAAACATTTCTTAAGATAGAAGGGAAGATTCCAGACATCCATGCCTGGTCCGCAGAAACCCCTTATTGCTATACCTTGTATCTTTTTGTCGAAGATCGGGATGGAACGATCGTAGAAGCAATCCCTCAGACAGTGGGATTTTGCAGCTTTGAACTGTTGGACGGAATCATGTGCCTCAATGGAAAGCGGCTGGTATTCAAAGGCGTAAACCGTCATGAGTTCAATGTCCGAAAGGGACGGGCGGTCACCAGGGAAGACATGATGTGGGATATCCGCTTCATGAAGCAGCACAACATCAATGCAGTCCGTACCTGCCATTATCCCAACCAGACCCTCTGGTATGAACTGTGCGACCGCTATGGAATCTACCTGATTGACGAGGCCAACCTGGAAAGTCATGGTTCCTGGCAGAAGATGGGGGAATGTGAGCCGTCCTGGAACGTGCCAGGCAGCCTTCCGGAGTGGAAGGACTGTGTGGTGGATCGGGCCCGATCCATGTTGGAGAGAGACAAGAATCATCCTTCCATCCTTATATGGTCCTGTGGAAATGAGTCCTATGCAGGGGAAGATATTCTTGCCATGCGCCATTTCTTTAAAGAAAGGGACGGTTCCCGCCTGGTTCACTACGAAGGGGTGGCATGGAATCGGGAGTTTGACCAGATAAGCGATATGGAAAGCCGGATGTATGCCAAGCCGGATGAAGTGGAGGATTACCTGATACATGGATCCGGTAAGCCCTATCTTCTGTGCGAATATATGCATGCCATGGGAAATTCCCTGGGTGGCATGAAGCATTATACAGAACTGGCGGATCGCTATCCAAAATACCAGGGCGGATTTATATGGGATTACATTGATCAGGCTTTGGTGCGCCAGGATGTGGACGGAAAAGAGGTTCTGGCCTATGGCGGGGACTTTACAGACCGCCCTACGGATTACAATTTCTGCGGAAATGGAATTGTTTACGGTACGAGACAGCCATCTCCTAAGGCTCAGGAGGTAAAAGCGTTATACCAGAATCTGGTGCTTGTGCCCCATAAGGAGATGGTGACCATTGACAACCGCAATCTGTTTGCAGATACATCAGCCTATGAATTTATATACAAAATTTTGCTGGACGGTTCCATTATCTTTGAAGCAGTCTTTTTGACAGATGCTCCCATACCAGCTGGGCAGCGCTGTACCATAAGCCTGGAGGCGATCCGGTGGCAGGAGATAAAGACAAAAACATCTGCATACGAAAGCGGAGCGCCTGGTGAATACGTCTATCAGCTGTCGGCAGTGCTGAAAGAGAAAAAGATGTGGGCAGAAAAAGGATATGAAGTTTCCTTTGGAGAGATGGTAATCCTCGTAAAAGAAGATTCTGCCAATGATGTCTCTGCAAAGAAGGACTCCATCGCAGAAACAGCCTTAATCCGTGACAAGCTGTCAACGGCGGGGAAGGATGCGCATCATGGGAAGCCGGCTTCAGACCCGGATAAGAATTTATTCCAAGTCATCCATGGAGACGTGAATCTGGGGGTAAAAGGCCCTGGTTTTTCCGTGCTGTTTTCCAAGGTAGACGGAGGCATCGTATCCCTCTGCTATGGTAAAACGGAATGGATCACCAGACCACCTATGCCTGCCTACTGGCGGGCAACCACAGACAATGACAGGGGAAATGGATTTGGCCTTGCCAGTTCCATGTGGCTGGCTGCAGATCAATTCTGGCAGTATAACAACAGCCAGATTGAGATCAAGGAAGAGCCAGAGTGCGTAACTGTTTCCTATACATATGGAGTCCCTGTGCACCCTGCCACAAAAACCCAGGTAACCTATGTGGTATACCCGGATGGCAAAATCAAGGTAAAGGCCAAGTTTTTTGGACAAAAAGGCCTTCCCCAGCTTCCGGTATTCGGCATGCGGTGGAAGATGAAATCTGCTGTCAACCATTTCCAATATTATGGATATGGGCCAGAAGAGAATTACAGCGACCGGATGTGGGGAGCCAGATTAGGAATATTCCAGGGAACGCCCATGGGAAATCTGTCCCACTATTTAAAGCCGCAGGAGTGTGGCGGACGGGAAGGTGTCCGCTGGCTCATTCTGACAGATGACAAAGGAAATAAGCTGAAAATTTCCGCAGTGAAAAGGCCATTTTCCATGAATGTCCTACCCTTTACGGCAGAAGAACTGGAACAAGCAATGCATGAAGAAGAACTTCCCACGCCGCCTCATTACACGGTAGTCAGCATCCTGGGAGCCCAGCGAGGTGTAGGAGGCGATGACAGCTGGGGTGCCCCAGTACACCCAGAATACGGTATCAGCGGAGAGAACGATCAAGAAGTAGAATTCATAATCGGGGCCAGCCAACCCGCCCACGAAGAACCACGTCATGAGAAATAAAGCAATATAGAAAAACTGAAAAATTTAAAAAGCCGGAAACTACCACATCACAGTGGTAAAAATTCCGGCTTTCTTTGATGGTAGACCGTATAATACCGAAAGCCGCAGGCCTTCAGAAGATCGGTTGTCCTCTCAAATTCATATCCCACATAGTCTGGAGAATGGGCATCCGATCCCACGGTTATAAGCTCCCCTCCCAGATGGCGGTAAAGCTGCAGAATCTCCTCGCAAGGATTGGGATGCCCGAGGCCATAGCGAAAACCGCCAGTATTGCACTCCAAGCTTTTCCCCTTTTCGATCAATGTCTTAAGAATCGGCTCAATATATTCCATATAATCCCTTATACGATAGTTTTTATTCTGGGTAGGGCCATAGCGGACAACATAATCCAGATGCCCATAAGAATCAAAGCAATCCAGATTCCGGATCCGTTCCAGGCTCACTTCAAAAAAACGCTTGTAGGCTTCCTCCTCGCTGCGTCTTTCAAAAAAAACCGGAAAATAGGGATCCATACCGTCAATAAAATGGCTGGAACCGATAATAAAATCAAAAGGATACTGGCAGCTTACGGCTTGCAGATAATCAGCTATATGCTTCTGAAGGCCAAGCTCGATTCCAATTTCCATCTGTATTTGGGCCCGATACTGGTCTCTTAAAGCCTCCATAGCAGGAAAATAAGAAGGAAGGTCAAGCTCAAAATCACAGTCACTTTCAACTGCATAATCGTGATGATCCGTGATGCAGATACGTGTCATACCGAAAGAAATGGCTTTCTTAATCTGCACTTCAGGGGAAACATCACAGTCTCCAGAAAAGGAAGTATGAAGATGGAAATCATTAAGCATGAGAAAAACCTCCTTAAGAAGATTTGAAAACATGTGCCGTAAGACAATACTAGTATAACACGAAAAAAGAGAAAGTGTAAAGAGCGTACCTGCACCTAGACTCAATTACCCCATCCAAAAATAGCTTGCCGACCACGTAGCTTCAGAGTAATGATAACATATCTGTAGACCATTTTTCATGTCGGCACTTAGCGCCTGTCTTTTAGGCGCTTAGTACCGTTACATGAAAACCTGAGCGAGAGCGTGTCGTAAGATATGTTATCATTACTCTGAAGCGGACCCCCCAGCCATCATCCCCCCCCCGATAATCCGCCAATCAGCTTTCCCAGTCCCTCCAATTTGCTTCCTCCAATTTCCCAAAATCCCTTGGCAAACGCCTCCTATCATGATATGATGAACCTGTTTCGCCCGTTTATCGAAAACATACGGAGGAGAATATGGCAATAAACGATGTTTCAAATGTATTCAGTTTTTTTGGCGGATTGGGAATGTTCCTATATGGAATGAACATCATGGCAGATGGAATGCAGAAATCAGCCGGAAGCCGGATGAACCAATTTCTTGGAATGCTGACTAATAACCGTCTGATGGCTGTCTGCCTAGGTGCCCTGATCACAGCGATCATTCAGAGCAGTGGAGCTACCACTGTCATGGTGGTGGGATTTGTAAGCGCAGGAGTTTTAAATCTGACCCAGGCGGTAGGAGTCATCATGGGTGCCAATATCGGTACGACCATTACAGCCTGGATCGTATCTTTAAGCCAGTTGGGAAGCGCTATGGAGGTATTGAAGCCCGTATTTTATGCACCTCTTTTGCTTGGAATCGGTGCGCTTATGATCCTGTTTTCCAAGAAACAGAAAGCCCGTACCATCGGCGAGATTATGGTAGGACTGGGGCTTTTGTTTATGGGGCTGGACTTCATGTCAAAATCCATTTCCCCTTATACCAATGCGCCTGTTTTTTCCAGGGCATTTGAGATTTTGGGAGGCAACCCCCTTCTGGGCATGGTGATCGGAGCCCTGGTCACAGCGCTGCTTCAAAGTTCTTCCGCTTCTGTAGGTATCCTGCAGACTCTGGCGATGAACGGTGTGGTGACGACCAATGCGGCCATCTATATTACCCTTGGGCAGAATATCGGCTCCTGTGTGACAGCGATTTTATCCAGTATGGGCGGTTCCAGGACAGCCAAACGGGCAGCGGTCATGCATTTAAGCTTCAATGTGTTGGGAGCTTTGCTGTTTGGCATTGGAAGTTTCCTTCTGTTTGCCTTGCGTCCCACCCTTGCGGCCAGAGAGATTTCGGCAGTGGAGATTTCAATTTTCCATACGATTTTCAATCTGGTGAACACAGCAGTTTTGTTTCCCTTTGCCAACCGGCTGGTGGACTTATCCGGCGTTATCGTAAAAGAGGGCAGAGAAACCGGTGCGCAAGTGTCTGAACAGGAAGACGGAGAAGAAGAGGCCACCATCAAGCATTTGGATGAGCGTATTTTCGAGTCGCCGGCGTTTGCCATCGAGGTGGCTGCCCTTGAAGTGGTGCATATGGGACAGCTTGCCCTTAAAAATGTAAGGAGAGGGATCGAGGCAATCCTGGACAGCAGCCTGGAGGAAGTGGAGGAAGTATATAAGACGGAGAAGACCATTGACCGTATGGAAAAGCGGCTCACCGAGTATCTGATTAAGATTGATAATCTGTCCCTGACGGAACATCAGAAACGGGTGGTAAACGACTTGTTTTACAGTACCAGCGACATTGAGAGGGTGGGAGACCATGCGGAGAATCTGGCGGAATGCGCTGCCTATCTGGTGGAGCATAAGCTGCAATTTTCGGAGACAGGCACGGAAGATTTAAGGGAGATCAGCAAGTCTGTGTTTAAGTCCTTTGAAAATGCCATCGAGGCCCGCAGGAATGGCAGCATGGACTATGTCCGTAAGGTAAGCCAGTATGAGGATCAGGTGGATAATTTGGAGGAGGAGCTTAGGGAGAAACATATTGAACGGCTTTCAGACGGCAGCTGTATCCCTTCGGCAGGGGTGGTATTTTTGGATATTCTTACGAATCTGGAGCGAATCTCCGACCACGCATACAACCTGGCGGGATATATTAAAAATGAAATATAGGTGTGTGCTTTTCGCACAACATTATATGGGGAAAATTGTGCAAAATGTCTTGGGATAGAAAGAAATTACATGCATTTTGCACAATTTTTTTGTTGCGCCAGGGGTACAATGGGAATACCCGTAAAAATCCAAAAAATGCTTGATATTTCCAGGAAAATTAGGTAAAATAAATCGTAGGTTGATTTTATTTTAACGATCAGCAACTTAATTTATTCTTTAGGAGGAATGAAATCATGGCAGTAAAAGTAGCAATCAATGGTTTTGGACGTATTGGCCGTCTGGCATTCAGACAGATGTTCGGAGCAGAGGGATATGAGATCGTAGCGATCAACGATCTGACAGATCCTAAGATGCTGGCTCACTTATTGAAGTATGATACCGCACAGGGCGGATACACCGGAAGAATCGGCGAGAATCTGCATACGGTTGAGGCAGGTGAGGATTCCATCACAGTAGACGGCAAGACCATCAAGATTTATGCAGAGAAGAATGCTGCTGATCTTCCTTGGGGCGAGATTGGTGTTGACGTTGTTCTGGAGTGTACTGGTTTCTATTGCTCCAAGGCAAAATCTCAGGCACATATCGATGCAGGTGCTAAGAAGGTTGTCATCTCCGCACCGGCAGGCAATGACCTTCCAACCGTTGTTTTCAGCGTAAACGAGAATACGTTAACTGCAGAGGATACCATCATTTCCGCAGCTTCCTGTACAACCAACTGCCTGGCTCCTATGGCAAAGGCACTGAATGACTATGCTCCGATCCAGTCTGGTATCATGAGCACCATCCATGCTTATACTGGCGACCAGATGATCCTTGACGGACCACACAGAAAAGGCGATTTGAGAAGAGCAAGAGCAGGCGCTGCTAATATTGTTCCTAACTCTACAGGCGCTGCTAAGGCAATCGGTCTGGTTATCCCAGAGCTGAACGGCAAGCTGATCGGCTCCGCACAGCGTGTTCCGGTTCCCACAGGGTCCACCACTATCTTGACAGCAGTTGTTAAGGGCGCAGACATTACAAAAGAAGGCATCAATGCAGCGATGAAGGCAGCAGCTTCCGAGTCCTTTGGCTACAATGAGGATCCGATCGTTTCTTCCGATGTTATCGGCATGAAGTACGGTTCTCTCTTCGATGCAACGCAGACTATGGTTGCTAAGATTGCTGATGATCTGTATGAAGTTCAGGTTGTTTCATGGTATGACAATGAGAACTCCTACACCAGCCAGATGGTAAGAACCATTAAGTTCTTTGCTGAGTTAGCATAAGGATCAGAGACAGGACAAGTTTTATAAGCGATCCATTAGGGGTCCGGTCATTGGGACCGGACCCTTTTATGTTAGATATTATTTTACATTAAATTATGAAAGAAAGGACAAGACAATTATGTTAAATAAGAAAACCGTTGATGATCTGAAAGATTTAAAAGGAAAGAAAGTACTGGTTCGCTGTGATTTTAACGTACCTTTAAAGAGCGGTGAAATTACTGACGAGACCCGTATTGTGGCTGCCCTTCCTACCATCAACAAGTTAATTGGCGAAGGCGCGAAGGTGATTCTCTGCTCCCACTTAGGCAAGGTAAAGAATGGCCCCAACGAGGGAGAGTCCCTGGCTCCGGTTGCCAAGAGGCTGTCTGAGAAGCTGGGCAAGGAAGTAAACTTTGTAGCAGATTACAATGTAACCGGCGAGGCAGCCACCAAAGCTGTGGCAGAGATGGGCGAAGGCGATGTGGTGCTGCTTCAGAATACCCGTTTCCGCGGCAAAGAAGAGACCAAGAACGGCGAAGCGTTCAGTAAAGAACTGGCTGACCTGGCAGACGATTATGTATGTGATGCATTCGGTTCCTCCCACAGGGCCCATGCTTCCGTAGAGGGTGTGACTAAGTTTATCACTGCAAAGGGCGGTTCCAACGCAGTTGGATACCTGATGCAGAAAGAGATCGATTTCCTTGGAAATGCGGTTGAGAATCCGGTAAGGCCTTTCGTGGCAATCTTAGGCGGCGCAAAAGTTGCTGACAAGCTGAATGTAATCTCCAACCTGCTGGAGAAATGTGATACCTTAATCATCGGCGGCGGTATGGCATTTACCTTCTTAAAGGCACAGGGCAAGGGCGTAGGCAACTCCCTGGTTGACGATACCAAGATTGATTACTGCAAGGAGATGATGGAGAAGGCTGAAAAGCTGGGCAAGAAGCTGCTGCTTCCAGTTGACACTACAATCGCAGCAGGCTTCCCGGATCCTATTGATGGACCGATCCAGGTAAGCGTTGTCTCTTCCGATGAGATTCCGGCTGATATGGAAGGTCTGGATATCGGGCCGAAGACGGCAGAGCTTTATGCCGAGGCTGTGAAGACAGCGAAGACCGTTGTATGGAACGGACCTATGGGTGTATTTGAGAATCCAACACTGGCAGCAGGCACCATCGCTGTGGCGAAGGCTCTGGCTGAGACTGACGCAACCACCATCATCGGCGGCGGCGACTCTGCAGCAGCAGTAAACCAGCTGGGATTTGCAGACAAGATGAGCCACATTTCCACAGGCGGCGGCGCTTCCCTGGAATTCCTGGAGGGCAAGGATCTTCCAGGCGTTGTGGCAGCAGACGACAAATAAAACTTAATAGAATGAACGTATAAGCAGCAGGGGAATTGTCGACGACAATTTCCCTGTATGGTTCGTACTATAACGATAAAAAAGGATTGCAGGATTATAAAAACGGAGGAGATTACGATCATGGCAAGAAGAAAGATTATTGCAGGCAACTGGAAGATGAATATGACGCCATCAGAAGCAGTTGCTTTGATTGAGGAGTTAAAACCATTGGTGGTAAACCATGAGGCGGATGTGGTGTTCTGTGTTCCGGCGATTGACATTATTCCGGCTATGGAAGCTGCCAGGGGAACCAATATCCATATCGGTGCAGAGAATATGTATTTTGAGGAGAAGGGCGCATATACCGGCGAGATTTCTCCTAAGATGCTGGTTGATGCCGGTGTGAACTATGTGATTATCGGCCATTCCGAGAGAAGAGAATATTTTGCCGAGACGGATGAGACAGTCAACAAGAAGGTGCTGAAGGCATTTGAGCATGGCCTGACTCCGATTATCTGTTGTGGAGAGTCTCTGACCCAGAGAGAGCAGGGAATCACCATTGATTGGATCCGCCAGCAGATCAAGATCGCGTTCTTAAATGTAACGGCTGACCAGGCAAAAGCAGCTGTGATCGCATACGAGCCAATCTGGGCAATCGGAACCGGCAAGACCGCTACCTCCGACCAGGCAGAGGAAGTATGCGCAGCAATCCGGGCATGCATCGGCGAGATCTATGATGAGGCCACAGCAGAAGCCATCCGCATTCAGTACGGTGGTTCTGTAAACGGCGCTAACGCAGCGGAACTGTTTGCAAAACCCAACATTGACGGCGGTCTGGTAGGCGGTGCTTCCCTGAAACCAGATTTTGGTAAGATTGTGAATTATAAATAAGTAGCAAAGCGCACAGTCAGGACCATCGGCTAAGCCGGTGGTCTTGACTTTATAGAGCCGAGCCAGAGCAGCATGGGAATCCGTGCCAGTTGGCAATCTCTGATTTGAGGAATTACAGTGATGTGCTCCGTGGTGTATCTGTGGGCGCACCGGTCTTTCTCACCAAAAATGGACGTTTGAAACGGTAAGCTCTCCATCTGGTTTTTGTTTTCCAGATATTTCTTGTTTACAAACGTATGTTCGCCATACTATGATAGAGATATCTTAAAATCAGAAGGGAGTGTTCATTGTGGAAAGCATACTGTGCGTTGATATTCCGGTACAGATGATTTCCTGTACGGATACCAACGGAAAAATTACGCCTATGAGATTTCGGTTTCGTGACAAAAACGGAGAGCTTATCACCATTACCATAGAGAAAGTCCTGTCTGAGAATCAGGACAGGAACCGAGTAGGAATAAACTTCTCATGTGCTGCCATGATCTATGGCACCAGAAAAACATTTACCCTCTGGTACAATTATTTTGCACATGAGTGGCATCTTTCCCGACTGCATTTATAGTTGGCATTACAATTCACATCCAAGCCAGAGTTCTTGCCTTTTGACCCTTATCATAGCATATCCATGTTTTGAAACAACTCCCCCCGGATTGAAAAGAGATGATCTATGGGGAGGGTTGTTCCGTCTGTAAAAACAATCCGGTGTTCATACTGGTTAATTTTTTTCACTCTGCCGCAAATGGTTATATAGGTTCCCCCGCTCTTTTTTTCATCCGGCTGAAAATATGTGACCTGGCATTCTGGCTGTTGCTTTAGATGGTCTTGAATCAAACGAAGCTGCGCATCCAACAGTGATTTTTTGTCTTCATCCAGCTCGACAAAAGAATCGGTCATCCGTGTAGCTTCCTCGATGGCTGCATCATGCCCTGTAAGGGCAGCGAAAGGGGAGAACTGTGCTGCCCGGTTAGAAAGGGACATCTGAGGATGCCTCCTGGATACATGGTGGGGAAGATGGATGATGTCATCGTAGTTGTGGTTTTCGTTAAGCGTCATGCCTTGTGGCCTCCGATCTGATGGTTTCGTTCTATGGTAGTGCCGCCCTCCTGCAGGTTCATGCCTTTCAGGATGGCATTTTTTCCAAATTTCCTTTTGACAGACAGCAGGGCTTCCTGCAGCTTCCGCTCCTTTACACGTCTTTCTTCTTCTACCTTTCGTGCCTTTTCCAGAGCCCCATAATCCGTAAACAGATCCATCTGCTCAAAAACGCCTGCCTTCCTGGCTTGTGCCTCGTCAACCAGATGGTTGGCCTCAACGATCACACGGCGGATCAGAAGCTTGGGGTTTATGATTCGCTCATACAGTTTCATGACGGCATCCATGATGATCTGGGTAGATGAAGTCTGGCAGGTTAGGTTGACGGTGCCATGGGCTGGCTTGGGGACACTGCGCCCGTAATGGTCGGTTGTGATTTCGCCCTTGTAAGTGTTTCTGATTTCAGGGGTGGACAGGTTGTGGGTATCGTAGCCGATCGTAAGGACGATCTGGTCTGTTACCAGTCTTTTTTCCACCAAATCCAGGACCAGCAGATCCGTCATCTCCCGCACAATCAAGCTTCCCTTTTGGGTATCGTAGGGGCATTGCAGCACCTGGCCGGAGCTTAAGCTGTTGGCCTCCGGCTTGTAGGCTTTGATGAGATCCATGGTGACAGGCTCAAAACCCCAGGCGTGGTCAATGAGAAGCTCTGCATTGACGCCAAACAGATTGTAAAGAAGATCTTCATTATAATAATCGCTGTCCTTGCCCAGGGAACAGCGTGCAATATCGCCCATGGTAAAGAGTCCGGCGGCTTCCAGCTTTTTCCTGTATCCATGTCCCACCCGCCAGAAATCGGTGAGAGGCCGATGGTTCCACAAAAGCCTGCGATAACTCATCTCATCCAGCTCTGCGATGCGGACTCCGTATTCATCTGGTTCCACATGTTTGGCCACGATGTCCATTGCTACTTTGCACAGATACAGGTTGGTTCCGATGCCTGCAGTGGCGGTGATTCCCGTACTGTCCAGAATATCCCGTATGATCCTGGAAGCCAATTCCCTGGGAGCCATCCCGTATGTTCCCAGATATTGGGTTACATCCATGAAGACTTCATCTATGGAGTACACATGGATATCCTCCGGAGCAATGTACTTCAGATAAAGATTGTATATGACTGTGCTGTATTCCAGATAAAATGCCATCCTGGGAGGCGCGATAAGATAGGAAAGTTCCAATTCCGGATGCTCCTCCAGTTCAGGCCCGTCCCAGGAGGAGCCGATAAATTGCCTGCCAGGTGCCTTGCGCCTTCGCTCCATGTTGACTTCTTTTACCCGCTGAACCACTTCAAACAGCCTTGCCCTTCCGGGAATGCCGTAGGCCTTCAAGGAAGGGGAGACAGCAAGGCAGATGGTTTTCTCTGTCCGTTTGGCATCCGCAACCACAAGATGGGTGGTAAGGGGATTCAGCTGTCGTTCCGTGCATTCAACAGATGCGTAGAATGATTTTAAGTCGATGGCAATATAGGTATGATGTTCGCTCATAAGCAGGCCTCCTTCATGGCTTGTGATCGAATATGGCATCAGATATGGTTGAAACAAGGATATTATAACAGAATATATGTTCGATTGCATTACTTTTTTGCCAGTTAGAAAATATTGTTAGAAAAGTGAGATAGGAGTTGTATCGTAAAATTATACATGGACTGTACAGAGAATGAAAGGAGATTGTACGATCATAGACATACGAATGAAAGGACAGACATATAAGTGAAAGGGAAATTTGGGTAATGAAATTTAGATTCCTTGGTTGCAAGAACAGGTATTTTCGTGTACAATAAAGCTTGTGAATGTTATATCAAACCCTGTCTTATAAAAGAACTATAAAAGAGAAATAAAGGAGAAGATCATGAGCAAAAAACCAACAGTCTTAATGATACTTGACGGCTATGGCTTGAATGATAAGTGTGAGGCCAATGCGGTCTGTGAAGGCAAGACACCAGTTATGGACCAGCTGATGAGCCAGTGTCCCTTTGTAAAAGGCCAGGCCAGCGGCCTGTTTGTAGGTTTGCCGGACGGGCAGATGGGCAACTCAGAAGTAGGCCATCTGAACATGGGGGCAGGTCGCATCGTATATCAGGAACTAACAAGAATCACCAAGTCCATCCAGGATGGAGATTTCTTTGAAGTGCCGGAGTTTTTACAGGCAGTGGAGAATTGCAAGAAGCATGATTCCGCCCTTCATATGTGGGGCCTGGTGTCTGATGGCGGTGTTCACAGCCACAATACCCATATTTACGGGCTTCTGGAACTGGCTAAGAGAAACGGGCTTGAGAAGGTGTACGTACACTGCTTCTTGGATGGCCGTGACACGCCTCCGGCTTCTGGCAAGGGATTCGTGGAGGATCTGGAAGCAGAGATGAAGAAGATCGGCGTAGGAAAGGTTGCTACGGTTATGGGGCGCTACTACGCTATGGACAGGGACAACCGCTGGGATCGTGTGGAGCGGGCGTATGCCGCATTGACCAAGGGAGTGGGAACGGCTGCCGCCAGCGGACCTGCCGGAATCCAGGCTTCCTATGATGAGGAAAAATATGATGAGTTTGTTGAACCGGTGGTGGTGATGGAAGACGGAAAGCCGGTTGCCACTGTACAGGATCATGATTCCGTTATCTTCTTTAATTTCCGTCCGGACAGGGCAAGAGAGATCACCAGAGCCTTCTGCGATGAAGAATTTAGGGGTTTCGAGAGAGAAAAGCGCCTGGATTTGGTGTATGTGTGCTTTACAGATTATGACGATACCATTCAGAATAAGCTGGTGGCGTTTAAGAAGGAATCCGTAGTGAATACCTTTGGCGAGTACCTGGCCAATCATCACATGACCCAGGCCAGAATCGCAGAGACAGAGAAATATGCCCATGTTACCTTCTTCTTCAACGGCGGTGTGGAGGAGCCCAATGAGGGAGAGGATCGCTTCCTGATTCCATCTCCAAAGGAAGTGGCGACCTATGACTTAAAGCCGGAGATGAGCGCGCCAGGTGTCTGCGATAAGCTAGTGGAGTGTATCAAGTCAGGGAAATATGATGTGATCATCATCAACTTTGCCAATCCGGATATGGTTGGCCATACCGGCGTGGAGGAAGCCGCTATCAAGGCCATCGAGGTGGTAGATGCCTGTGTAGGCAGAGCGGTGGAAGCTGTCAAGGAAGTGGGCGGCGTGATGTTTATCTGTGCTGACCACGGCAATGCCGAGCAGTTGGTAGACTACGAGACCGGCGCGCCGTTTACCGCACATACCACCAATCCGGTTCCCTTTATTCTGGTAAACGCAGACCCGGCTTACAAGCTGAGAGAGGGCGGATGCCTGGCAGATATCGTTCCGACTTTGATTGAGCTTATGGGAATGGAACAGCCGAAAGAGATGACAGGGAAATCCCTGTTGGTAAAGTAAGGGATTTGGTAGGGAAATAGAAGAAAAGACAAACGGAGAGTACGACGCTTTTAGTGCGATACTCTCCGTTTTAAGTTTATGCGGAATTCGTGTGGCTCTCAAGGTCAGAAGCCTTTATACAAGCAAGCTTGCTTTAGTATCATATTTAGGGAAAAACCAAGTATCGATTTTTCGTTTTGATAATAAAGAAGAATTTCAGCTTTCATAAAGCTTTCCATAAATCTCTTCGCTTAACGCATCTACATAGGAAGGATCCGGAAGATCCTTGTTGGTGATCAGATAATCCTGAATGATCTGGAAGCGTTTCAGGCTTCGCTCTTCTTCAGACAACTCATCAAAATCTGGAATCTCCTTATCTACGGCATCCCCGGAATAGGTATCCGTAAACCACTGGATCAGTTCTTCAGTCTGATGCTTTTCCGCGTCAATTTCCGGTGCCAGGCGCTTGGCAGACTGGGAGGTGCGAATGAAAACACCCAGGGAGAAACACCCCATGAGAAGCAGCGCACCCTGAAAAATCAGTTTTGAGACGCCCTGCATCGGCAGACGGAGAATGCCTGTCCAGCACAGAAGGGAAAACACAACCAGAAGGCCGCCTACGATGAGGAAGGCGGAAGCGGAAGATTTTAAGTCGTCATATTTTTCTGCTTTGTCCACATAGACCTTTACTGGCTGGAGGCCCTTGGAGGAGGCTTTAGGTGTCAAATCGACCTGGTCTGCGGTTTTTGCATCCATCTGCTGATTAA
>CANDZL010000034.1:0-36282 GCA_947425205.1 uncultured Hungatella sp.
TGAAAGAAGAAGTCCGAGAGGTGAAGGAAGACCTTAAAGGAGTAAAAGAAGAAGTTCGAGAGGCTAAGGAAGACCTTAAAGGAGTGAAAGAAGATCTCAAAGGGATGAAAGAAGAAGTCCGAGAGGTGAAGGAAGACCTTAAAGGAGTAAAAGAAGAAGTCCGAGAGGTGAAAGAAGACCTTGAAGGGGTAAAGGAGAAAATCGGTGACCTGAGAGATGGTTTGGAAGGTGTTAAGGGAGACATCCAAAATATAAATTTTTATATGGAAAATGTGATAGACAAAAATATCAATCTTCTTGTAGAGAACTATGTCCCGGCGGCAAAGCGGTATGAGAGTGCAGCAGAGGAGATAAGTGCAATTCAGTCTGAGCAGTACATTATGAAAAAGGTGATCACAAAGCACTCGGAGATGTTCCAAAGGATTCGTCTGGCTGCTACATAAGAAAGATATCATTTTTGCTTAAGTATATTTATGATGCCAGGGTCAAAAGATCATGTATGACATGCTTGCATGTCAATACATGACTTTGGAACCCGCAAAAACATGAAAAAGTAGCCCGATAGGGTGGGGTTTGAATGTTTTTAGGATTGCGGGAGCGTGAATTGCGGAGCAATCCGTAGGCATCAGGGGTCAAAAGACCTTTTGACCCCAACATCTTTTATAATTCAAAAGCAACAGGCTGTTCTCTGTTTTGATAGAGTGCAGCCTGTGTTATATATAAGAGTTTGTCAAGTTAAACGTAAAGGAAGGCAATTCATCATGAAATTCAGAACTGTAAATTATACCATAAGCTCCGAAAGACTCCCCATGGAATTTGATGCATTTAAGATTGTCCACTTGTCAGATCTCCATGGTGCTCTGTATGGAAAGAACAATGAGGAACTGGTTCAGGAAATAAGGCGGATCAGTCCCCATAGTATTCTTATGACCGGCGATATGGCAGACAGCAGTCCTCATGGGATTCCAAGGCTTAAAAATTTATGCAGCCAGCTTTGCGGTGATTTTCCAGTTTATTGTGTTCTGGGAAATCATGAGCAGGAACTGGGGCAGAATGTTAGGATTCCATTGTTGAAATCATTAAAAAAGATGGGGGTAACCATACTTGAGAATGAGTGGCGGATCCTTTCTCGCCAAGGTGCTTCCATAAGGTTATACGGCCTGGTTACGCCTATGAAGTATTATAAAGACATTTTAAAAGAATACCAGTGGGGAGTGAAGTTTTCGGCGGCGGATGCTGGAAAGCTGCTGGGAAGTGCAAACGATTCCTGCTATAAGATCCTTCTGGCCCACAATCCCCTTTATTATCCGGCATACAGGGATTGGGGCGCAGATCTGACGCTGTCTGGGCATATTCATGGAGGAATTATCAGAATTCCCAAACTGGGAGGCTTGCTGTCCCCGGATCTGACTCTGTTTCCCAAGTACGATGGAGGGCATTTTAAAGAACAGGGAAAAGATCTGGTAGTCAGCCGGGGGCTGGGCAATCACTTTCTAGTCAGGGTTATGAATCCGCCGGAACTGGTCAACATTACGCTGCACAGCCAAAAACTTCATTAGTGCCTGGAACAGCTTACACTTCGCCAGATGTCTTGCCAGAATTTCCACCTGCCGTGTTGGTCTGTACTCTGCTTCAGCCCCCATGAAACGTATGCTGCTGGCAGCAGGAGAAATGCTTCATGGTCAGATTCCAAAATCACTCTACGGTCACTGACTTTGCCAGATTTCTGGGCTGATCCACATCCAGGTTTTTCCCGAGAGACGCATAATAGGCGATCAGCTGCAGGATGACGGCAATCGGGAAGACGGCAAAGGCATCGTCCACATCTGGAATCCGGATGTGAATGTCTGCCAGGTTTCCCTCCACCACGGCAGAAGATTTTGTAAGAAGGATGACAAAAGCACCCCGGGCCTTTACCTCCCGAACGTTGGAAATCAGTTTGGAAAATACGTGTTCCTGGGTGGCAATGGCGATAACTGGGGAACCGTCTGTGATCAGGGCAATGGTTCCGTGCTTTAATTCTCCTGCAGCATAGGCTTCTGCATGAATGTAAGAGATTTCTTTAAGCTTTAAAGCGCCTTCCAGAGAAAAGGCGTAGTCCCTTCCGCGGCCAATAAAGAACGCATCGCTGTGCTGGATCAGGTGGGTAACCAGATTCTTCTCCTCTTCCCTGCGGCTGATCATAGCCTCCATAGCTGGAATTACATCCAGAAGCTTCGACAGGAACGAAGCTGCCTGTTCATAGGAATAATTTCCTCGTACCAGGGCCATACGGCAGATGATCATGTAGAGAGCTGCCAGCTGAACGGAGTATGCCTTGGTACTGGCCACAGCGATTTCCGGGCCAGCATGGGTGTACAGGACATAATCGCTTTCCCGGGCGATGGTGGAGCCCTTTACATTGACAATGGCCAGGGTTTGGGAATGATAGGATTTGGCCAGCCTCATGGCAGCTAAGGTGTCAATGGTTTCGCCGGACTGGGAGATGACGATCACCAGAGTCTGTTCATCAATCAGAGGTTCTTCATAGCGGAATTCCGAAGCGATGGACACCATGACAGGTATCCGAAGGAGCGGTTCCGACAGCGCTCTGGCAACCATACCGGCATGCATGGCTGTGCCGCAGGCAATGATGTGAATCTTGTTGCAGGTTTTAAAAATGGTATCTGGTATCTGGTCGTCTGTAAAATCCGGAAGCCCTTTGCTGATGCGGGGAAGAATCGTGTTCTTCAGAGCTTCCGGTTGCTCATGAATCTCCTTTAACATGAAATGAGGAAATCCGTTTTTCATGGCGGCATCCATATTCCAGTTTACTTCCAGATATTCCGGCTCTGTGGGAATGCCCTTTCTGTCATAAAGGGTAATTCGGTAAGGGGTCAGCTTCACAATCTGGCCTTCAGGCAGTACAAAATACCGTCTGGTATAGGGAATCAGAGCGGTTAAGTCAGAGGCGATGATAGCGCCTGAATGGGTATAGGAGGCTACAAGAGGGCTTATGGTTCTTACGGCATAGATTTCTCCAGGCCGGTCTTCAAACATGATGCAGAATCCATAAGAACCTTCCAGACATCCAATCAGTTCCCGGATGGCTTTGGCAGGATCCCCGTTATAAAGGGTATTTAAAACCCAGGCAGCAACTTCTGAATCGGTCTGGGAAGTCAGTTTCTCTTCCAGCTGATAGTTCTTCGTCAGTTCTCTGTAATTTTCAATGATGCCATTGTGGATCAAAGTTACTTTTCCTGCCTGATGGGGGTGGGCATTCTGATCGGTTACATCTCCGTGGGTAGCCCATCTGGTGTGTCCCAGGCCACAATGGGCATTATCCTGAATGTCTGAACAGAACTCTTTTAAATTTGCCACTTTTCCTGCTTTTTTCACCAGCTGAATTTTGGAGGATGTATCAAAATACGCGATACCGGCACTGTCGTACCCCCGGTACTCTAATTGTGAAAGTCCGTCCAGCAAGATTCTTTTGGCATTTAGCGGGCCTGTATATCCAATAATTCCACACATACTATTTGATCTCCATTCTTTTTTCTATCATTTTTTTAGATCTGATTTACAAAATTACAACACAAAGAAAACTGCTGTCCCATCTGTAGCAGCCTGATAAAAACATTTGATTTCTGCTTTGGTTTTACTCTGTTTGTTTTGCAGTTGCCTGCATATTTCAGAGTAGACACACGCCCAAAGCGGCATGGAAGGGCATCCGCCGAAGATTTCGATACTCCCTTCACCTCGTTAACCAATTTTACCCGGCAAAACAGCCGTTCACGGTCGGTAAAACAGGTGCATGGCGCTTATATTTGATATGAAAACATGTGCCTCCTTACCCACAAGATTTCTCTATTATAACCTCTCAATAGAATATGCGTCAATTGTTTTTTGTGTGTAACGGTTTGTTTGCATTCAATTGTAAGTATGAATATATTCCAGACAAGTACAGAAGCGAGGTGCTTAACGCATATCTTATACAGATAGAGGCTATGACGGAGGAGAATGAAAAGGGTGAAGGGGAGACAGTTTTCTAAGCATGTATTTTTGTTTGAGGTAGGCGGCTTACTGTACTTATCATTGGAGTTGTTTTGGCGTGGCCGGACACACTGGACTATGTTTTTCCTGGGTGGGTTATGCTTTGTCTGTTTGGGGGCAATTAACGAGGTACTGTCTTGGGAAATGCCTTTATGGCAGCAGATGCTCATTGGAGCGTGTATCATCACAGGACTGGAATTTGTAACTGGGTGTGTCGTAAATCTATGGCTGGGTTGGGGAGTATGGGATTACAGCGGTGTGCCAGGTAATCTTCTGGGCCAGATTTGTCCTCAGTATTTTGTCCTCTGGATCCCTGTAAGCCTGGCTGGAATTGTTCTGGATGATTTGCTGAGGCATTGGTGGTGGCAGGAGGAGAGACCACACTATAACATAGCATTCACAAAAAGCAGGCCTAAAATAGTATGGATATGAAGAGACTAACAGGCTCTTTTTTCGTTAAAAAGAGATTCTTTCTTACGTAAAAAGGTGAAAACAGTATCTATTATATTTTGAAGTGTATGATTCAGTGTGCCTGAGGATTTTAGCTTTGGCGGCAGCGTTGCTGGTGACTTGTAATGTCACTGATTGCATAACAGGCATATTGCAGGATAACAATATTGTTTCATAAAATGCCTCCCCATAATATTGGGTAAGGGGGCGAAGGTATTTAAGCCCTGCTTGTTTCAGGATTTTCTCCGGAATTTCTTTTTAAGGGATTTGGAATGATAAGATATGTGATATCCATTGACATGCAGCCAAATTGGTTGTATCATATCGCAATAGATATCAAAGACTATGAAGAGAAGAGTAAGTAGTTAGATATGTTACAGAGAGTCTGATTAGGTGAGAACAGGCACAAAAGGAACTGCTGAAAATGGTCTCGGAGCTGCGTACCGAAGCGGTTATGCCAAGGCTACGACGGAGGCACCCGTTATAGTGATAGACTATCGATGAATCATTTCTCGTCCGTAGTTGATAAGGCTTATATCGTGAGGTATAAGTGAATTTAGGGTGGTAACACGAAGCAGATGCTCTCGTCCCTGAAAAAGAAATTTTTCAGAGAGGAGGGCTTTTTTAGTACAAAAATAGCAAAAACCAGAAGATATCATGTGGCACCCGATATCAGAGCAAAGTTATCACTATATAATTTGTAGAAATGAGGAATGTTAAATGAGACAAATTTTAATTGGCGGTGCATGGCCGTATGCCAATGGGTCATTGCACATAGGACATATTGCAGCGTTATTGCCTGGAGATGTATTGGCAAGATATCATAGGGCGATTGGAGATAATGTGTATTTTGTTTCAGGAAGTGATTGTCATGGTACGCCTGTGGCAATTAGAGCAAAACAAGAGAATGTGACACCGCAAGAGATTAGTGATTTTTACCATAGGGAATTTGTAAAGTGTTTTAAGCGGTTAGGTTTTAGCTATGATATTTATACGAAAACATCTGCTAAGGAGCATAAAGATTTTGTGAGAGAATTTCATAGGAAATTGTATGAAAGTCCATATGTGTACGAAAAAGAAGTTCCCCAGGCTTATTGTGAACATTGTAAGACCTTTCTGGCAGATCGTTTTGTATTAGGAAAATGTCCTGAATGTGGAATGGATACGAGAGGTGACCAATGTGATTCTTGTGGTAGTGTTTTAGAACCTGAAACACTGAAAGAACCTATATGTGCCGTATGTGGAAGGGCTGTCTGTTTCAAAAACTCTACCCATTTATATCTTGCTATTTCAAAGTTGCAGCCAGAGTTGGAGGCACTGGTTAAAAAACACCCAGAGTGGAGAAAAAATGCTATTGCATTTACAAATCGATATATTAACGATAGATTAAGGGACCGTGCATTAACCAGAGATTTGGAATGGGGAATAAAGGTGCCTAAAGAAGGATATGAAAATAAAACCATTTATATTTGGGCAGAAAATGTACTAGGCTATTTATCAGCAAGCAGAGTGGCTGTCGGGGTAAATGACCATGCTTTTTCTGAGTTGTGGGGGAAAGATGCCAAGCATTATTATGTACATGGAAAAGATAATATACCATTTCACACGATTATACTACCGGCTCTTTTATTGGGAAACGGAGAATCGTGGCATCTGCCAGACCAAATTGTATCCAGTGAATATTTAACTTTAGAGGGCAGGAAGATATCCACCAGTCAGAATTATGCAATATGGGTGAAAGAATTGTTGGATCATTACGAAGCAGATTCTATCCGATATTTTTTCATTGCCAATGGTCCTGAAAAAAAAAGATGCAGATTTTTCGTGGAGAGAATATGCCCACAGTCACAATGGAGAGTTGCTTGGGGCATACGGAAACTTTGTGAATCGTACACTGGCATTTATTGAAAAATATTGTGATAGAATGGTACCCCAAGGAAAGGATACCATAGAATTAGATCATCAAATAGATAGCTTGTATATTACTGTGGGGAAACGTATTGAAAGTGGATGCTTTAAAGATGCAATGAAAGAAATATTTGAGTTTGTAAGATATGCAAATAAGTTTTTTGATACAGAACAACCTTGGATTACGCGAAATACAGATAAAACAGCTTGTGACCATACGCTGTATCAATGTGTTCAGATGATAGCCAATTTAGCAGTATTGCTCTCGCCGTTTTTGCCGTTTTCTTCGGAAAAAGTTTTGAGATGGCTGAATATACGTGATAAATGGGAAAGACAATACGTTCCAAGGGGCTATTTGCTTCCAGAAGTGGAAATATTGTTTCAGCGAATCGACAAAAAGGTGATGGAAAGTGAAACAGAAAAATTAAAAGCCATTCGTTAAGGAATGGAAAGAAACTCCCCCAACGATTCGCCCAAACGGTCGTTAAGGGAGTTTTTATATCTGCCTGTTTACCCCCCATTCACCAGTTTCCCAAACTCGGAATCAAAGACTTTCATACGATTCTCCTCATTAAAGAAGGGGAAGCCCCAGATCTTATAATCATTGTCATCAACAAACACCTTTACAGGTACGGCCTCTTTTTTAAGTTGAAGCAGGAAGCGTTCCTTCCACCCGTCCTTCTCCAGTAGATGGCTTCCCTTTGGCTCAATAAAGATCTGCAGCTGCTCATAGCCGTCCGCCTTACCCTTTTGCAGGAACAGAACATAGTCCGGCTCGAAACGCTGGCCGTCTTCAAACGAGTAGATGTGGAATTCCCTCTCGTTTCGAACAAGGGAAATACGGCTGTAGACCGTTCTAAGATCATCCACGTATCTCTGGAAATACGCTACAAAGGCTTTTTCTTCCGATGTTCCAAAGTTGTCGTTATACGCAAACCAATCTTCAGCGGAAAGATCCATTCTCCACTCGCTCTTCACAGAGGGATCCCTTTGGGATACGCCGACACTGCCATCGTGAGGATCGGCATAATGGACAATTTTATTATGAAAGACATCGCAGATTTTCCTTGCCCTGAATTTCTTCGTGCCCTGGTAAGTCTCCTCAATCCCGGAAACAGAGCCAGCGACTTTACCAAGAACATCGAAAACCGCTGCATAGAGGGTTTCCATGGATGGCGACTCATCCCTGCCCTGAATGTCAATCCTGACAGCCCCAAGATACATATCATCCATAATGAACTGTCTCGTGGAGGCGACATTGGGAAAATATGACCGCAGGGTATTGAACTTAAACATTGGATATTTCATCAAAGCCTTGTTCACAACCCCATAGTTTATCATAGCAATTTCCTTGATGGTCATATGAGCCGTTTTCCGTTCCGTGAGGGTATCTGTTATGCCAGAATCCTCTGCCATGACAGCATCCACGCCAGAGGCGCCGGTTGTTGCCTGGAAATGGTAGACCGTATCCCGGATGGCAGGAGGGAGGCTGTACACTTTTTTACGATCCGTTACAACTCTGTCATTTAAGAAGATCACGCCGTTGATGTAGAGATCATCGGCTTTGAAGGATTCTTTCAGAATATACTCACAGGACACAACCTTGTCTGTATCCAGGCCGATTTCCCGGAGTGCGTTGCGCAGTTCTGTAACATAACGATGGTCATTCTGGCAGTGATAGTAGAGGGTTTCGCAGACGCGCAGTTGGCAGGCCACATCTTCATCATATTTTCGCTGGAATTTGGGCTGCTCATCATCAAGCTGGAACGGGCAGTATCTTGCCCCGCGGCCGATAAGCTGTGCCTCTGCAATGGTGGCAGGAGACAGTTTCTTGCTGCCAGACTGCCGCGTCTCATACAGGCGAACGATATCAAACAGATTTAAGACATCCCATCCCTCATCCAGTTTCCGAACCTGGAATATGGCACGGTAAGGATTGTCTGCATCTTCAAGGGTGTTTAGAAGAATCTGTTTCTGGGCAGCATCCTTATCATCATTTACGGACATACAATGATCCTGGGAAAAATCGTCACGCAGCTCCGCAGCCAGAGTATCAAAGGAAATGCCATTGTCCCCAAAGTATGCAAAAGCTCTGCGCATGACATCATTGTCGACGGCGTTGGAAAGATCCTGTAGCTTACATCCAGTCAGATTCCTGACCGCTTCGAGAAACGCTGCCATGAATGTCTTGCTGTCTGCAACCTTCGCTGCCTTAAACAGGACAACCGGCTTGATGTTTAGACGGTGATCCTGGAATACTTTTAACCGATACTGGCTGAGAACCAGCGCCTGCAATGCCCGTTCCATTGTTGTCAGATCAGAGCGCAGCGTAACAATATCCTTGGAATATCGGTCTCTGTAGAACTTTGCCAGAGGATAGTCATATATGAGCTTGTTCTCGTATGCGGCACGGATCGCCGGATTGGCAAGGTCGCAGGTGGCAGTAAACTCCAACAGGACATTATCCGGGTTGCTAGTGAAAATTGTCTTTACGGTCTGCTCCCAGGAACGGTAACTCAAGCTCTCGTCATCGGACATTTTCCGTTTGGTATCCACATTCAGATGATGGGCCTCATCCGAAATAAGCACTACCTTCTGTTCATCAAAATCCTCAAAGGACATCCCGTTTTCTTTTGTGCTCCACATATCCATGTGGAGCTCTTGGGTGGTGGCAAAGCAGATATTGATGGCATCTTTGTCTGCATACTGGAAGTTGTCTGCCTGATGAATTCGAACTGGCTCTCCGTCAAGGATAATCTCCTCTGCAAACAGATATTTGGAAGATGCCGGATTACAGAAATTTTCCCTGGTTTTTTCCACAATATTGGTGAGATTGACAAAAAACAGGAAATTCCGATACCCCTGCTTGTAGAGATACAGCATAAGCCCTGCCATGATAAGCGTCTTGCCGCTTCCCGTTGCCATATGAAACAGCACCTGTGCAGGCTTTGGGCATTTACCGCTTTCAAAATGGGTTATGAAGTTTTCAAATGCCTGCCTCTGATAGGGCCGCAACTCAAAATGGGGATTTAAGTTCTCCTGGATATAAGACGGGAGAGCCGCACAACTGCCGTACTCACGTAAGGTCTCTATTTTTGTGTATAAGAACGCCATCTCTTATCCCTCTCTATAAAAATTTCTGGTGAATGCCTTGTCCTCATCGCTGATGCCAAATTCCTCATCCTCCATATCACAGTAGTTTACATACAACAGATTCTTATCCAGGATCTCCATAAGGAACCGCTTTTTGTCCTCCAGGGAAAGCGCAGCATAGTCGCTGGCAGCTGCCTCAATAGCAGCCGGATTAACTTTGTAACTGATAAAGCCAGACTGCATCATTCGTCTGTAGATATCTGACAGCCCACAGTCATCGGAAGCCCTTTGAATTTCATCGGCAACAGCCTGATTTAACTTGGCCAGTTCACAATACACAAAGGAACCGCCGCCTTGCCAGCCAACGTCCGAAGAGATCCCTGTTTTTTCACCTGCAACAACCGAATGCAAACGGGAGGTTATTAACTCTATCTGGTGATCCATCTGTTCGCAGATGATGTACCTTCTGCCCATTTTATGGGCCACCGCCGCAGTTGTCCCTGAACCTCCAAAGAAATCCAACACAAGGTCTCCTTCTTTGCTGAAATAATCCAGGAAAAACTTTATTAATTGCTCCGGCTTTTTCCCTCCTTCAATGTCAACGCCGCCTTCATTGCGGCAATTGCCGAAATCGCCTTCGGAGGACAAATAATTATAAATCAGGTTTGGCACCGGTTTTTCCTTGTCGTAGTTGCCAGTTCTTACCTCATCCTTTATATCAAGAGGTACGCCGCTGTAAAATTTGCCGCGAAACGCCCCTGCCTTTTGAGGCCCTAAGATGTATCGGAAACCAAGGCCATCCTCGCCCATATTGTGGACTTTATAGAGAACCTTTAATCCATCCTCTTTTTTTCGGTCAATCAGGTACTTTGCCAGGAACTCGGCGGCGGTGCCGCCCTGACGGATTAAGCTGCCGGTTGCCCATGTCTCTTTTAACCCGTCAATGTGAGGCTCAACCTTGACGATTTCATAGGTCCCTTCTGGAAAAATATCCACCGTTTTTCCTCCGGCCTCAATGGTCTGGGGTTCTGCAAGCTCCCGTATCTCCCAACAGAACTTCTCCAATGAGTACTGTTCTTTGATCTTATGGATTCGGAAGGACTGGTGATGCCTGGAATAAACATGGACGGTTTCCATTACCTTGTGCAGAGTGCTGTCCTCGGCCAGGGTTTTATTGGCAAATCTTACCTGGACAAAGAAGGTGGTCTCATACTGTTCTATGCCGAATATCTCATCGCACAAAACCTTTAGGTAGGCTTGTTCCTTATCATCGGTCTGGATTAAAATACATCCGTCCCTGGACAGCAGTTTTCTTGCGTATTCCAATCTGGTCTTCATAAAGGACAGCCAGGTGGAGTGATTGAAACGGTCATTATAGCCAAAACTGTTCTTTTTGCCTGTATTGTAAGGGGGATCAATGTAAATGCAGGTCACCGCGCCTTCGAAGCGGCGGGCCAACGTAGCCAGGGATAATAAATTATTTCCTTTGATTACAAGGTTATCATCTGGGAAAATTGCCTGGGCCGGGGCCTCGCCTTCCCTGGAATACCGTATGCCATTGGTTAGAACCTTTGGAAACAGAAGCCTGTCCACTTCATCCGGGGCAAGGGACTGATTATAAAATATCTCCTGCCGCTTCTGGTCTTCCATAGTCTGGCCTCCCTCAAGAACACAGTCTTTATAGGGAAAGACAAGTTCAACGTTCCCTGATGCAGCAATCCATTGGCCCTCTGCATCAGCAAGACCGATCTTATTCTTAAAGCGGGTGTAGCTGTCAGGCAAAAACTGCCGATTGTTGATCACCCAGGCGAAGCCGGTTTTGTCGAAAACTTTGACATTGTCCACATCGGTAAAGAAACGGGAGCAAGTTTCCTCGTTGGCAAGAAGGAGCCGGATAAGTTGTGCATCCATCTTCATTGCAGCCTCGTAGACTGCATTGCGCAGAAATGTGCCGTCCTCGGCTACAAATCGTTGGTCTGATTTTAATACGGTCAGTACGGTTTCATAGAAATTCGCCATCGTTTGCGTCTCCTTCATCGGTGAATCATTTTGGTATGTTGTACAGAGAGGATTCGGATATCTCTGCAATTTCTGTTTCCACAGTTTGGAACTGGCCGGCATTTGCCGGGATATTGGAATCATCAATGTACCATTATACCATTATTCGTTCTATTTTCCAAATTGAAATTTCTTGTTCCTGTTTCCTTTGTTCCTGTTTCCTTTCCTTTAATCTTCCACCTCTTCCAGAAGGCATAAAGGAGTTTTTGCGGTGGGTGTTATATACAGAAAATACGCTGCAATATTTTTAAGATGTGTGAACACAATTCGTGTATCTAATTATTCATAATGTGTAATTGAAAGACAAAATACTCCGGGGGGGTATAATGACTAGAAATGAATGATTACACCTTTGGGCAGAGCAAAATGGAGAGAATTCAGTGAAAAAGTGGTTTTCATATAGTGCGAATTTAGCAATATTAGTAGGGGCGGGAGCCCTGACTGTATCTGCTCCGGATTGGCTTTCCAGAATAATCGTCGGAGTCATGACGGCAGTCATTTTTTTAGGCGAGTTGTTTGGGGTGCTTCCTTTGATCCGGTACGGTGCAGGGTTTGAACATGGGATCCGAAACATTTCGAAAGCCCAGAAGGCTCAGAAGGCCCAGTCATCTATGGCCTGGCTTTTCGTATCCAAACAGGAGGTCTTTTTCAATCAGAAGTTGTTGGATCAGCTGTTTGATGAATATAAGCAAAAAGCGGAGCAAGAGCGGAAAAGCGGGATGATCGTAGGAGGAATCGACGAGGCGATCAATGAGGAGGAACTGGCGTTAAGATGCTGGCAAGGCGTGGTGGTGCAGATACCAGGCACCCTGACAGGACTGGGGCTTTTAGGCACGTTTATCGGCCTGATTGTAGGTATCGGAAGCGTGGAGGTAAGCTCTGTGGATGCCGCCTTAACCAGCATCCAGACATTGTTTGCAGGGATTCAGGTGGCGTTTTACACCTCCATTTCCGGAGTGATTCTTTCCATTGTATTCAACATCATGTATAAGATGATCTGGAATATGATGCTCCGGGATCTTGGGATTTTTACAACGCTGTTTCAGCGGAACGTGATTCCTTCCGTGGAGGAACAGACCCGCTATTCTCAGAAGAAAGAGATGGAGCAGATTCAGGAGCGGCTGAACCGGCTTCCCCAGAATGGGGAATTCTCTCTGGCCAATCCTGACGGAGGAACTATGAACCATGGAGGCAATGAGTCTGTTTTGATGCCCCAGATATTAAGCGGCCTGCAGAATAAGGAATTTCTTTTTTACTTGCAGCCCCGCTACGATCTGAACACACAGAAGGTTATAGGCGCGGAGGCATTGATCCGCTGGAAGCATCCAAAGTTGGGAATGATAGCGCCTTCCGTGTTTATCCCTGTTTTGGAGAAGAATGGATATATTACAAAGATGGATCAATACATATGGGATCAGATCTGTGCAAAGGTGAGGGCGTGGATAGACGAAGGGATCCGCCCGGTTCCCATCTCGGTAAATATTTCAAAGACAGATATCCTGGCTCTGGACATTTCAGAAGTGTTTTTTCAGTTGATCCAGAAATACAGGCTTCCTCCCAGATGCATTGAATTCGATATTGCCCACAATGCATATCTGGAAGCGCGCAGCATCACTTCGGAATTTGAGAAGAGGGCGCAGCAGAAAGGCTTTCGCATTGTTGTGGATGGATTTAAAGGGGATTTTTTTGCCTTGCGTTCCCCGGAGACTCCGCCTTACGCGGATGCCTATAAGTTGGATTTGCGTTTCTGCAAAGACAACAAGGGGATTGGCTCCATCGCTGAGCAGGCAAGGAATATGCAGATATCCGTGATTGCGGAGGGAATTGAGAACATGGAGCAGATGTCCCTCCTGCGCAAAAGCGGAATCATAGAGGGGCAGGGATTCTATCTTTCCAAATCGGTTTCTGTTGAGGAGTTTGAGAAACTGATGAAATGGAGGCAGGGATAAGGTTGCAGAGTGTAGCAAAGAGACAGACATGACAGGAATCAAGGCAGGCAGACATGGCAGAGCGATATGAGGGAACAAGGAAAACAGAATTTAAGATCGAGCTGCTTGTTATTTTTTCCATTCTCATCTCCCTTGGATTTCCAGGGAATTTGACGGAGATCTATGGCAACCGCTTGGGCCAGGTATTGGAGTACACCGCCTTTGGCATTGAGGTTCTGGTTATGGTGTTATCCAGCGGAAAAAGCTGGCTGGATGTTCAGATTGTAAATCTTGATAAAAAGTATGTGCCCTTGTATTTGTTTGTGGTTGTTATTTTTTTGGAATCCATGCTGGTGACCAGATACCGGCAGCTTCAGTTCATCAGCTGCACCCGTTTGACTGTCACCCTTCTTTTTTCTATCTGGCTCCAGGAACAGTTTTCTTTTGAGCGCATGGTTGAGTTAATCTGCATTGCACAGACGATTTTTGTAGTATCCATCACCATGTTTATGCTCCGATACCCTAAGGAAGCATTTGAGAGCGGGCTGACGTTTATCCATGCGTTTAAGGGGCTGTATCCCACAAAAAACAGTATGGCTTCCCAATTGTCCTTCGGAATAATCGTCGTAGCATTTCTGATCCGGGAAAGGAGAAGGAACAGGAAAGGGTATTCTCTGTGGATTGCCGTCCTGGCTGTACAGGGAGTTTTGATTGGAATGTGCCAGGCTACAGGAGCTGTGGGCAGCCTGCTGATCGCTTTCATTCCCCTGATGCTGCCAGATCGCATCCGACTGCCCCTTGGATGGGCCTACATAGGAGGAAGCCTCCTTTTTCTGTTTATCACATTGACGCTGATGCCCCATTTTGAATGGTTTTTTCAGGCCATAGGGAAGGATGCCACATTGACTGGACGGATTCCTCTCTGGAATCAGATTATCGCTGTCATGATGAACCGACGTACCTTTACTGGTTACGGTTATGGGATGTTCTGGAGAGACCAGAGCGCAGTGGCTCTGATCCAGGCAGGTTTTTATGAACATTCTTTTTTGGGGAACATAACAACTGGGGCGCACAATATGTTGATGGAATTCTGGCTGAATATTGGTCTGATTGGAATCGCCATGTTTTTTGCTGCTCTTTTGTATTCCATGAGGGAGATCGGGCAGATTTCACATAAGAAATATGTATTCAGTTCCATGATTCTTGCATATTTGATGGTCAATGGCCTGACTGAGAGGTGCCTGGGAGGAACCTATGATTACAAAACATTTAGCATATGGCTGGTTATGGCATTATGCTGCAACCGCAAGGATACAGAAACATAGAGAAAAACAAGGGTAAGGAGAATCGGGATTGATATGAAACAACTGGATCATAAAAAAAGCGAAATGACAGTATGGAAGGCGCTTCTTCCGTGTTTTTTCATCATCACAGCTGCCTTTCTGGCTGGCTTTTACAGACTGGGAATAAAGGAAGGCATTGCCAGGGCAGAGACACTTACCCCTGGATCTGCCAGTGGGCAGAGCCTGGCGGAAACAGGGACCGGAACGGTTGTTACACCCCAGCAGTTTGGCGCCCTGGCGGATGGGATTCATGATGACGGGCCTGCCCTTCAGAAGGCATTGGAGTCCGGGAATCCGGTTGTATTGGTTTCTGACCTGTACCTGTTTTCCAAGGTTTCGGTCTGGGATCATAATGTTTCCCTGAATGGAAATGGATATGTGCTGCACTGTGATGGAGGCGTCATGGAAATATGCGCAAGCCTGAATCAGGATCCGTCTTCGGATGTTGCCATAATAACGGAAAATCAGCCCTATTACGGCACCTATTACAGAGGCTATATTTCTTACCATGGCAGCAAGCCGTTGGCGGAAAACCTGGAACATTATACGGCAAGCTATTTTAATGAATATCATGCATACATTTCCAATCTGACCATCCTGGCCAGAAATTGCCAGGGTTCCTGCGGACTTGAACTGAAACGAATGTGTAAGAGCACCATAAGCAATGTAAGCTCGATCTGTGAAGAAGGATCTGACGGGGAGGTGGGGATTCTGGTTTACAACTGTTATCAGGTAAGGATAGAGAATTGTTATGCCCAGAACTGGACTGCAACCAATACTGGCGACAGGGGATATGGGATCGGGGCAGACGGGAATGACATTACCGTCATCGGGTGTTCTGCCTTTGGCAACAAGCATGACATATCCATCTGCACGGCCAGAAATATTTTTTCCAATGATATCACGGTTAACAATTGCAAGGTTGGGTGCAGTTACCAACCAGAAGCGTACCGGCACGATGGGTCAAAACGTTTTCAGGCCAGATTTGACATTCATGCAGCAGGAGAGCGGGTCACGGTTCACGGGCTGAAGATCACAGTTGATCATGCAGACCAGGGAACGATTCTGGCCGCTATCCGCGCCCCTAAGGTAGAGATAAGCCAGGTAGAGGTAGAGGCGGCGGATGGGTATCTGGTATTTGCAGAACTGGCCGACTCGGTGTACTTTACCGACCTTCAGATGGAAGCCTGCGATCTTCACGGAGGCCTCACAAAAGAGGAAAGCATCGATGAAATACATATCACAAACGGTGTGATAAACGGCTTTGACCAGATGGGAGACAATACAAAAATTTATCTTCAGAATGTAATGGTAAAAGAAGAGCCAGGGGAAGGTTACCAAATTATACGATAAAACCATAAGGAAGAAGGCTGTAGAACAGGAGGCAAGGCACCATGAAAAAAGGAAAAGACCACTCAGAGATCGATTACTGGCAGTCCAATACAGACCTTATGTCCGCTCTTGCCCTGGTTCTGCTTCTGATCATTATGCTTTTGATCTTATACCTGATGCAGATACCGGAAGATACCCTGCCGGATGCCGAAAGTGGAGACAGCTACAACGTAGACAATCAGCTTGGAGACAGGACAGGTGAGGCATATCATTATCCGGAGGTGGAACATGAGAGCCAGGATGACAGGGGCGGCGGGGATGATGGAAGCGAGAATGATGGCGACGGGGGAGGAGGAAGCGGCACCGGCATAGGAACCGATCCCCAATATAATTATGAGTATCCCCTTCCCACCCATGGGGGAGAGGAGTGGAGCAAGGCCGCCGTCTATGTGACGGTGATTGACAAAGAGACAGGACGCGCCATCCGAAAGGACGGGATTACGTTTGAGTTATATGAGGAACAGATAAAGAATCAAGGAGGCGTACTGCGTTTTTTAAATACCTATTATCCTGTGAAGATTGAATACCGCAATTACGAGACAACAAAAGAAGGGGTTTTCTATCTTCCGGAGAAGATTGAAGAAGGCCATTACTATTTTAAACAAATCACGGAACTGGATGGGTATGATATGGCGGACGCGGTGCGGTTTGACGTGGATGACATCTATGACTGGCCGGATCCTTATGTGGTGTCTATCGAGATTTCCCCCTCCAAGAATGTGATTCCTATTGTGCTAAAAGACATGGACACCCATGAGCCTGTTCCAGACGGAACCTTCAAGGTCACTGCTGCGGAAGATATTATCACTGCAGACCAATCCATACGGTATGGGAAAGAGGAACTGGCCGATACCATTGTATCCGATGAGGAAGGCCACGGCGAGAGCAAGGAGTTGTACCTGGGGCGGTATACGGTTACCCAGGACGGGATTCCCAGATACTATGCCAGCATACCCATGGGCATGGATGCGGAAGTGAAAAAAAGAGACGGAAATACTCCGGCAGCCCTGGAATTCACCTGTGAGAAGACCAAGATCCGCCTGACACTGGCTGATGAATTATATACTAATATAAAACTGGAGGGCGCAGAATTTGTGCTGGATTGCCCCCAGCACCCGGAGCGGTCCAAGACCGGCGTGACAGATCAGAACGGGGAACTTATTTTTACTGATCTGGAGAAAAATACGGTCTACAGGCTTATACAGAACCGTATCCCGGACGGGTATAAGTCTCATGGAGAACCCATTGAGCTGTTTGTCTCGGAAGAAGGCAGGATTCAGGATGAGGCAGAAGCCTCCCTGGCGCTTACCAATTATATGGCGCGGGTGACGGTTGATGTCAGAGACCGGCTTTTAAAAAAGCCAGTGTCCAATACCAACCTGGCGTTGTATGACGAAGGCGGCCAGCTGATCCGCACCTGGACTACCAGCGGCTCGGCGGAAATGTTTGAGAATCTTCCGGCGGGAAGATATTCTGTGGTTTTAAATGGAAACAAAAACAAGAGATACGAGTATGTATTTGCAGAAGACAAGGCGCTGCAGGAATTCTCGGTGATGGTCTGGACAGCCGGTAATCTTATAGGCATTGTGATTGGATGCGGCCTTCTTCTGCTTGGCATCGTTGGGGTTTTAACAGTCTGGAAGAGGAAATCTTCCAGGCGCAGAGAGGTAAGAGAGGGAACGGGCCGTGAGCAATAACGGAATTCACATAAGGATCGCAGACATCCTGTATGGCATAATCAAACATCGCATACTTATCACGGTATTGACAGGGGCAGGACTGATGATCGGCATTGTGCTTTCCGGTATTTCCTACCTCCGTGGGGAAATGAGCAAGGAATACATTGTAACCAGCTCCTTTTCCGTGAACACCCAGACCAATTCGGGGCTGTTTACCTCTGGATACGATTTTCCCAACTATAACGACATCAATATGGCGAAAAATCTGGTGGGAGCGGTTGGGTATGTGTTAAAGAGCGACAAGATGCTGAAGGAGATCATTGATTCTCTGGGGCTATTAGGAGTCACCACAAAGGATATTGAGGATAATCTAAGCCTTACCCAGTACGATGAGACCCAGATTATAGAAATCTCCTTATACTGGCGGAATGCAAACGAAGGGATTGCCATTCTTTCAGAGATCAACCGTAAGGCACCAGAACTTTTGATGGATACCTTGAGAATCGGAAGCGTAGCTGTGATCAATGAACCCAGTTCAAAATACCTGATCGGAGGAAATGTCAACATTGTCCTGTGGGGATATATGGCCCTGCTGGGATTTGGCCTTGGCATCGGGATCACGCTTTTGGAGCTTCTGATGCATCCCACCCTTTTGAATGTGCAGGACATGGAGACGGTCTTCGGATTGGAAGTGCTGTGCGAGATCGGGGATGACAAGGCGTATTTTAATAAGAAGGAATCCTTACTGGTAGGAGATGATTCTCAATCCGAGATCGGGGAGAGTTTTGCCTCTGCCGCCCATATCATTCAGAACCGGCTGAGAAAGAAGGATGGCCCCCACATGATCTATATAACCTCCGCCCTGAGAAATGAAGGGAAGACAAACGTCCTTGCCAATCTGGCGATTCAACTGTCGGATCTGGAAAAGCATGTTCTGCTTATTGACCTGGATCTGAAGAATCCCAATCTGGGAAGCTTATTCCTGAACAATGTGGATTATGAGCATTCATTGAATGGGCTGTATGCGGGGGACATTACGGAGAAAGAAGCGGTGACTACGTTGACGGGATACATGGATATCCTTCCGGCAATATTGGAGCGGAGCGCCATTCCCCTTGACAGCAATTTGTTCAGCGTTGTGAGAAAATTGGCGGCAGGATATGATTATGTGCTGATGGATACAGCGCCAGTAGGTATCACGGCGGATCCCATGAGCCTGAATCAGATCGCTTCCCAGGCATTGTTCGTAGTCCGGTACGACACGGCATCTTTGCAGGAGATCAAAGATGCGTTGGAACGGATTGTGAAGTCAGGGATCGGTATTCTGGGGTGTATTGCCAATGGCGTACAGGTCAGCGAACGAGGGATCAAAAACCCGGTCAGAGACAAGGAGGCGATACAGAAGGCGGAAAGGAGAGGGGAAAATCGGGAGGAGCCTCTCACCACTCTGGATTTTGGACTGGCAGAAATACAGATGGCGGTGGATGAAGACAGCAGACAGCCGCTGGTGGCCGGATTTGCAGGAGAGAGAGGAGCAGAGGGGCAGGAAGGGAGAGAACATACGGAGATTACAACTGGAAGTAGTTTTGTGGATCTGCTTTTTCAGGCGGAGAGCAACCATGACGGTGGAGAGGAAGGCCAAGAGGAGCCCCAGGGGTCGATGCAGGAAGAGACGGAGAGAAATCCGGGAGTTTATGAGGGCAGTTACCGTGAGGGGGCAGCAGATACAGAGAACGGTTTAAGCGGAGAAGAAGAAATGGCTGACCGGGAGGAGAAGAGCCGTGTGGATGATGGGGAAGAAAAATTTGCTGATGCAGTGGAGAGGGGAGAAAAATCCGTTGATGTGGAGGAGAAAGAAGGAGAATCCGCTGATGTGGAGGGGAGGGGAGAAGAATCTGCTGATGTAGTGGAGAAGGAAGAAGAATCCGCTGATATGGGGGAGAGAGGAGAAAAATCCGTTGATGTAGTGGAGAGGGGAGAAGAATCTACTGATGTAGTGGAGAAGGAAGAAGAATCCGCTGATGAGGGGAAGAAGGAAGAAAAATCCACTGATATAAAAGAGAGAAAAGCCAGGAAACGAGGGAGAGAAAAGCATGCCGATGCACTAGAGGATATAAGACGGAATCAGGAAGGAGCCCCTGACACGGGGAAAGCAGGAAGAAAAGAGCAGGAAGAGAAAGACACGGCTCCGGTGGAACGAAGAGAAAATCAAAAACAAAGAGAAACGGCCAGTATAAGCGGGCCGGGCTCCATTGTGATTGAAGAGGAAATGAGCGATGGCACAATGCGGGTTATTGTCATGGAAGAAAAACTTGCTGCAAGAAAGACGGCAAAGAAAACAGAAGAACAGTCTGTCGTAGAAGAGGAGATCCTTGACAGCAATATGGAGACGGTTGTCATAGAAGAGGAACTTATTATGTGATGATGTGCACTTGAACAGGCACAAAAGAGGCTCCGGGAGTTACAGAAGGTATAAAGGGTGGAAGAAGATATGGATTCCTTTTTGATCATATTATTGATTGTATTAGGCTATTTTATATTGTTAAGCCTGGTGGCTGCCCGGCTAAGGGGAAGAGGGAATATTACGACGGCTGCGGTGATTGTTCTGTTTGTTTATGGATGCGGGCTTGGAATGCTTATAGCCATTGGACGGTATCTGGGGGAACTGGGACTTCTTCTCTATGCCGTTTCTGTGGTTTACTCCTTTCTGTTTTTGGGGTGGAAGCTTTACTGGTCTGTGAAGAGAAGGCCTAAGATCCATCTGGGGGTTCTGGTTGTCTTGGCGGCCTATCTCCTTGCAGTACTGTACATAACCATCTTTATGCGTGAGGAGGGAGCCTATTCTACGGTACAGATGGAGGTATTCAACTGGACGAGCGAGAATGGGGTGGAATCGTTTCAGCATATTCTTCTAAATGTAGTGATGTTTGTGCCAGTAGGTATGTTATATCCACTTTTGACCGATGGTGATCAGGGAAAGATGATTTCCAGCGTATCATTTGGAATGATGTTTTCTGTATGGATTGAGACAGGACAGCTGATCCTTCGTTCCGGCACCTGCGATATTGATGATATTCTGTCAAATTCCCTGGGATGCCTGATAGGAGGGATCCTTACTGTGGCCGGTATGCAGAGAAGGAAGAAAGGGATCAGACACTAAAAAACGGAAGGCAAAAGAGGGGTGGGAGATAGGCGGAATGGATAGAAAATGGGTACAGAGAGTACTGAATCGATTGTACATCATGGTCGCAGCGCCCATAAAGGAAAAGCAGTTTGTTTTCCAGAAAGGTGAAGAGCCGCTTCGTTATCTGTTTTTCAGAAAAAAAGGCAGTCCTGTGTTGGTGGTTGGGTTTCAGGCATGCAATGAAAAAGGAGCACGTTATAACTATGTGGGATCCATCTGTGGAGTTCGGGCTAACCGGCTGTATATCAAGGATGATTTTGCAGAAAACCATCGGGGTAATTACTATCTGGGGCGCAATGGAACCTATTTTGTGGAAGCCTCTGTGTTGGAGTTGATTGACCGCTGCAAAGCGATCTGCAATGCAACAAAGCTGATCTTCATAGGTTCCAGCAAAGGTGCTTATGCAGCTATTAATTTTGGAATCTGCTACAAAGGAGGGGTCATGATTGTAGCTGCTCCCCAGTACTATATAGGCACATATCTAAACTGTGAAACATTTTTGCCAAATCTGAAGGACATTCTGGGAGAAGATATAAGGAAGGATCAGATCATGAAGCTGGATCACAGGCTGAGAGACAAGATCAGGCGTGACACAGTTGGGAAAACTCAGAATATCTACATTCATTACTCGGATCAAGAGCATACCTATGAAGAACATATCAAGGATCTGCTTCAGGATCTGTCCGCCCAGGGGATCCGGATTCATACAGACGTAGGAAATTATAAAAATCATGAAGAGTTAAGGTACTATTTTCCCCAATATCTTAGGGATTGCCTGGAAGAAGTGATCGGTAGAAAGGGACACTTGAAATGAAGGTATTGATGATCGATAATTTTCTTCCTGGAAGTACCTATTCACTGGAACTGGGCAGGGAGTTAAAGAAGTCCTGCGATCTTTCCATTTTCTGCAGGAAGAACGCCGACGTACAGGAAGAAGGGATTACCTGGATCCCCCAAGGTTATCCGGTAGGAGGAAAAAGGGCAGTGGCAGTGTTGGCATATGGGATTTCTCTGCTAAAACTGGCGGGGACGATCCACAGAGGAATTTTTGCAGTGGTGCATGTACAATCATTTCATCATGCTGCGTATGAGATGGAAGTTTTTTATCGGATGAGACGATACTATGGCAAACTTGTCTGTACGGTGCACAATGTTCTGCCCCATGAGGCACGCCCTGGTGACTGGGAACGATACAAACGATTTTATGACCAGTGTGATGGACTGATTGTTCACAATGAGACATCGAAGGCTTGTCTGATGCAACAATTTTCCGTACCAGAAAAAAAGATTACGGTTATTGCACACGGAAGTTATCAGAACCAGAAATTCCAGGAATCAAAAAAAGAGAGATACCAGGATAAAGCAGTAAAGCAGTTTTTGCAGTTCGGATTTATTCGAACCTATAAAGGGATTGACATTTTGCTGGACGCGATCGCCCTCATCCAGCCGGAGAAAAGAAAAGGCCTCCATGTTACCATCGCTGGGGAACAGTTTCCCAAGCTGGATGGAACCGACTATATGGCAAAGATTCGGAAATTGGGATTAGAGCCCTATGTAAGCTTTTGTCCGGGACATGTGCGGGAGGAAGATATACCAGAATTGTTGGCGAATATGGATTTTCTGTTGTTTCCCTACAGGAATATATACGGCAGCGGCGCTCTATTGTTGGCATATACTTATGGAAAACCGGTGGTTGCCAGCGATATTCCAGCTTTTTGCGAAGAGACCGATGGGGGGAGAACCGGAATCCTGTTTGCAAAACACAATCCCCAGGCATTGGCGGATGCAATCCTTGAGGCTGTGGCATGCAGCGAGGAACAGATGGAGAAATACCGACAGGCGATTGGTGAACTGGTATCGGAAAAATATAATTGGAAAAAATCAGCGGTTAAGACAGCTCATGTCTATGAAACATAGAGAACAGTTCCGATGATATGGCATCTGCCACAAAGTGACAGATGCTGACACCTATGAAATCAGGAAGGATAAGCCATGCCAAGGATAACGTTTATGAACACAGAGATTGACAACCTGACGATGGAGGAGACGCTTCAGGCGGTTGATGCTCTAATCAAAAAGGGGAAAGGCAACTATGTAGTCAATCCTAATGTGGATTGCATCGTGCAGTTGGAAACCAACAAAAAACTGCAGGAGATCTATGCCAATGCCTCGCTTATCTTAACAGATGGAACGCCTCTTCTGTGGATTGCTCACTGGTATGGAACCCCCATCAAACAAAAAATATCCGGTTCGGATCTATTTCCTTTACTGTGCAAGATGGCTGCCAGAAAAGGTTACAGAATGTTCTTTCTGGGAGCAGGAAAAGGTGTGGCGAAAAAGGCGGCTGAGAATCTTAGGAAAAGATATCAGGGACTAAATGTAGTCGGCACTTATTCACCGCCCTATGGATTTGAAAAGGATGAGGCCGAAGTGGATAAAATCAAATCTATGATTCAACATGCCCAGCCCCACATGCTGATTGTCTGTCTCGGGTGTCCCAAGCAGGAGCGGTTCATATATGATCACTGCAGAGATCTTTCGGTTTCCGTTTCCTTTGGAATGGGAGCAAGTTTGGACTTTGAAGCCGGCAATATAAAACGGGCGCCCAGATGGATGTCTGATCATGGGGTGGAGTGGTTCTATCGGTTTTTAAAGGAACCTAGACGATTATTTAAACGGTATTTTATTGACGATATGATAATTTTCCGTCTTGCCTGGAAGTACCGAAGGAAACCATAAGGCAAAGGGAAGATACGTGAGCGAAAGGGTTTACAGGGCTGCCAGGGCATATAGGAATGGAAACACCTACGTAGTTGGAAGCCTTTGATGAAGCGGGGGAAAGACAGATATGAAATTGGGAATTCTTTGCACCATGGTCAACAGCTTTGGAAGAAGAGGGTTCTATCATATGCAGGAGGTGGGCTTAGGACGGGTATTGTCCCGCAGAGGTCATTTGGTGACAATTTATAAGTGTTTCAAGAGAAGAGGGGGAGGGCAGGATGAGGATGTTGACATAGAACCAGGGCTTGTCATCCGCTATCTTCCGATAGGTGGAATTGGGGCCCACGGATATCTAAGAACAGAGGCCCTTGCAAAGGATCTGGATGGACTGTTGTGTTTCGCGGACAATCAGATTTTCCTTCCGCACATTTACCGGTTTTGTAAGAAATACGGGATTTGTTTTGTTCCATACATTGGCACGGCACACAGTCGCCACAGCGGGTTTCATGCCAGATTCATGAACGCCTTGTTTGGGATGGGAACTCTTAAGATGTATAAGGATAATCCTGTGATCGCGAAAACCAATGGGGCGAGGAAGGAACTGAAGTCGTTGGGCGTTGGGGATATACAGGTGGCTCCGGTAGGGTTGGATACAGCCGTACTGAAAAAGGAGTATAAACCTGGCAGGCAGTCACAGCTTCGCATAGAATTTGGATGTGAGGCAGACGCGGTTGTCCTCTGCAGCGTAGCCAGGCTGGAAGAGGAAAAACGGCCATTGGATCTGTTGGAACTATTCATGCACATTAAGGATAAGAAGAACTTCAGGCTGATCGTGGTGGGCGAGGGGCCCCTTTACCAGGCGATGGATCAGAAGATTGAGGAGTATGGGATCAGGGATGAAGTAAAAATAATAAACCGGATTCCTTATGAAGAAATGTGGAAGATCTATGCAATATCGGATTACTTTATTAATTTAAACAGAAATGAGATTTTCGGTATGGCGATTATGGAGGCGGTGTATTATAAGGTATCTGTGGCTGCGGTTATGGCACAGGGGCCGGCCATAACTCTTAATGGAATGGAGGGCCATTGTCTGTGCCGGTCCGACCAGCAGATTGAGGATTGGCTGACTGGTGAGTATCCTTCTGAAGACGTGCTGGCAGAAAGTTCCAGAAAGATGATACAGACCTTTACCTGGAATCGGTGTGCAGATACTTTTCTGAATATTGTAGAGGGAAAAAGCAGATAACCCCCTGGGGAGAGAGACATGGACTATAAACGGAAACTGGGGCATATTTTTCACACATTAGGCACGACAGGTCTGGCCTATATGGTAAATTATGGGACGATCCTTGTCCTGACGCCTTATATTACAGAGACTGTAGGCACAGAAGCCTATGGATTTGTCTCTCTGGCCAAGCAGTTTGCCCAGTATGCGGTGATTGTCACAACTGCGCTGAATACATATGCCGCCAGGTATATTGGGATTGCGTATCACAAAGAGGAGAGGGAAAAGGCCAATACCTATTTCAGTTCGGTCTTTTGGGGAGATTTGTTTCTGGCATCTGGTATTATGGCGGCAGCCCTGGGACCGCTCTTTTTTTTAGAGCGGCTGATTCATATCCCGTCTGAGATTGTGGGGGATGTAAAGATTTTATTCCTCCTGATATTTTTGAACTTCTGGGTTTCCACAGTTTTTTCGGTGTTTGGATGTGCAGGATACATCAAAGACAAGGTTGCCATGACCGGAATGTTTAAAACCTTGTCTTACCTGGTTAATGGGGCAATCCTCATCTTGGCCTACGCGCTGTTTCCGGCAAAAATCTTTTATATAGGAATCGGCGCTATGGGCGCTTCCCTGGTGGTGGCGTGCTCGGACATGTGGATGACCAGGCGATTTACTCCGGATTTTCATACAAAACGGTCAGATCGTTCTCTGGCAGCCGTGAAGGAACTGGTTGTGGCCGGGTGCTGGGCATCTTTTAATTCGGTGGGAGAAATGCTGAATCATGGGTTGGATCTGATTCTGTGCAATCAGATGATCTCCTCTCTGGCAATGGGGCAGCTTGCAGTGGCAAAGACCATGTATATGGTGGTGCAAGGGCTGCATATGATCATTGACCAGGCATTTATTCCCGGTTTTCTGAAAAGCTATGCGGAACATGACAGACAGAAGCTTCTGGAGGAATTAAAGCTTTCCATGAAAGTTTCAGGGCTTCTGGCCAATCTTATCTTTGCCGGCTTTGTCTCGTTGGGGCTGGCCTACTACAGGCTGTGGATCCCCGGACAGGAGATCGGCGTGATCTATAAGCTTACAGTGATCACAATCCTGACCTGCATTTCGGCAGGCGCGGTGCATCCCCTTTACTATGTCTATACATTGACCGTCAAAAAAATGGTTCCGTGCTTGGTCACCATTGCAGGCGGGATGATCAATGTGGCAGGGATGTATGTTCTGATTCGGTATGCCAAAATGGGAGTGTATGCAGTTGCGTGGACGACCGCAGCCGTGATGACAGTCATTCATCTCATCACCAATCCCCTTTATATCTCCCATATTTTGGGGGTGCCATTTACCACCTTTTATCCGGATATCATCCGGAATGTGTGTGCTTGTCTGGCCCTTTTAGGAGTTTTTAAAGGGCTTTCCCGGTTCTATGTACCTTCTTCCTGGATGGCCTTAGGGATCTGTATCCTGGTATACGCGGTACTGGGGACGGGGATCCATTGTGTGATTGTCTGTAATAAAACCCAGAGGAAGCAGCTGATGGACGCATTTTGGGGAAAGGGGGCTGGCTGAGTGCTATCTATAAGTCTGATCACCTGATGATGCAACCATCCATTTCATGCAGATCCAATAATTTTTTCCCTTGTGGTGTTGGCCTGGCGGATCCGCTCTCCAAAGATCAGGATTCTTCCGGTAAATCCCTGGCGGTCAAGCTGGCCAATCAAGTTCAGGACACTATATCATGGTATTATCATAAAAGCAATGGAAAGGGAATGGGGGAAGGATGATGTGTGAAGATAAGAGGAAAGACAGGACGGAAAAATGAAAAAACAGGAAAGTATGGTGTATAAGGAATTAATTGGCAATGAAATGGAACATATATACAAAAACGGATAGCAACTGATAACTATATCTAGTTTACTAAATCGAAGAAAACTACAATTTATGTAGGATTTTGTAAAAAAAGACGTTTGAATACCGAAAATTGTTGATGTGCCAGGAGGTGAGCAGCATGCTTGATATGGAAGCAAGACACGTGATTGAAGCGCTGCGTTCCGGAATTCCCTCCAGGGCAGTGGGACAGTATTTTTCAGAGGCCCGCCCCCAGATCATGAAGGAGATTGCAGGACGGTTAGACCAGGCATGCGAGACTGGGACTTCTGACGGATATGTCATCTGCGGCAAATACGGTGAAGGAAAAACCCATCTTTTGAACACGGTTTTTAATATGGCTCAGTCCAATCATATGGTGGTCTCCTACCTGTCCCTTAGCAAGGAAACTCATATGGACAAGCTGTACTACCTTCTTCGCTCCTATCTGAATACAGAGGATCAGGAAGAGAAATTTTCTCTTCAGGCTGACCTGGAAGGGGACTTTATCGGCAATGGAATCCTTAAGAAAATATACAAGCGGATCTTCAATCAGGCGGCTAAGTACAACGTGTCCTTCAGCAAGACCAAGCATTGCCTGGATTATTTTGCATTTATGAGCCATCTCTTTCTGAAGCTAGGGTACAATGGCTGGGTGATTCTTGTAGACGAGACAGAACGGATGGGCCGTCCTGGGAAGAAAGCCAGGCTGAATGCGTATGGGAGCATGGCCTATTTCCTTCTTCCCAAACATCGGATGGAATCCGTATTCAGTATGTTTGCCTTAAGCGCTTCCTATGTGGAGGATGTGATTGAAGGCAAGCATGAATTTGACAATCTGGAGGCTGTCTATCCAGATCAGCAGGAGCCAGCTAAGACTGTATTGAACCTGTTGATCAAATCACCGCAGCTGAATCCCCTTACGAGGGAGGAGATTCATCAGGTGCTGGTCAGAGTGCAGGAGTTCCATGGACGCGCTTACGGCTGGACCTCGGATCTGCCTGTGGAATCCATCGCAGAGGCAGCCCAGGCAGGCAATTCAGGGTTTTACACATTTGGTTTGCCGGAAACGAAAAAAGGGAAAACGATTGATGTAATAGCAGAGGAATTATTCAGAGAATGCCAGCAGGGGTGTAACGCGCTAAGGGGATCATTAAAAGCACGTTACATCCTTTTTCTATGTCGGGAAATACTATCTATGAGAAACTGAAGAAACAAGAATGAAACACGTGTAACAAAATTGACAATTGAAACGGGATGATGTATTGTAAAAACAACAAAAAAAGAACGTATTTTCATAAAAAATAAATGAATTTATACAAAAGGAGAGTGGAAAATGGCGGCAACGATTCGTGATGTTGCTAAATTGGCAGGTGTCTCTCCTGCAACAGTTTCCCGGTATTTTTCAGGAAGTAACGTGGTGGGAAAGGATCTGTCCAAGAGGATTGAAGAGGCAGCCAGAACCTTGGAGTACACTCCGGACCGCTCGGTGAAACGGTCTCAGGGGGTCTGTATTGTGTTGGTTCCCCACCTTCGGCTGGGATATTTCAGCGAAGTGCTGAAAGAGATCATAGCCCAGATGCCCAAATATAACCTGAGGGTGGTGATTGTTCCCACGATTATGGGAGATGACAGTTACAAACGGTTTTTTAATGAAATGTATGTGATCGGAGCCATCTACCTGGATGAGGATATTGACAGGGATATGCTAAACTACATTCAGGCCAAGAGTATCAAGGTCATCATGCTGGGAGGCGCAGCGTTTGAAAGTCGCTGTGATATGGTTCACATCAACGATATGGCGGCTGCTTATGAGGGAATGAATTATCTTCTGGGCTTAAACCACAAGGATATCTTGATTCTGGCGGATTATTCCCACAATTTCAGTTCCGGGTTCCAGCGCCTTATTGGATGCCAGCAGGCGTTGAAGGAACATAACATTCCGTATGACCAGGATCAGATGGTGGAGTTTGGATATCTGACGTATGAAAATGGCTACCGCGCTATGCAGAGGGCTTTAAAAAAGGGAAGGAAGTTTACGGCGGTATTTGCCTTCAGCGATGAGACGGCTATGGGTGCCATCTCCGCTTTATACGAGGAGGGGCTTAAGGTGCCAGATGACATCTCTGTGCTTGGCTTCGACGGACTGGAGGTATCCAATCGGATTGTCCCAAAGCTGACCACCATCTATCAGCCTATCGACAAGATGGTAGACTGGACGTTAAACGAGTTGTGTAACCGAAACAGGAAAAATCTGGAGGAGAATATTGAATACACCCTTCCCTACCGGCTGATAGAGAGGGGAACCTGCATCAGGAGGGAGGAAGAGGTATGACAGGGAAAAAGATTATAGCGGGGATCGGGAGGGTAGCCCGGTTTGTGTTTCTGGGAGTTATGGCACTGATTTCCATAGGGCCCTTGTTCTGGATCATCATGTCATCGTTTAAATCCAACAAGGAGATTCTGGCATCTGCGTTTGCCTTGCCGTCAGGTATCAATTTTTCAGGGTACGCGGTAGCGCTGGATATGGCGCCCATCTTCTTATTTTATGGGAACAGCATTCTTATATCTGCGGTCAGTACGATTCTCAATGTGATCGTGGTTTCTATGGCGGCCTATGTACTGGCCAGGTATCGGTTTAAAGGAAGCACGTTTCTCACGTTGCTTTTGTCAGCTTCCATGCTGATTCCCACATCGGCTCTACTGATGCCGATTTACCGGATCATGACAGGGATCAAGCTGTTTGATACCAGAACCGGTTTGGTGTTAGTCTACGCGGCTCTGGGGCTTCCCACCTCCCTGTTTGTATTTAAAAGCTATTTTCAGGGAATCCCAAAGGAGTTGGAGGAGGCGGCTTATATCGATGGGGCAGGATTTTACCGGACGTTTTTTACCATCGTCTTTCCCCTTGCCAAGTCAGGACTGGCTACGGGAGCGATCCTTCAGTTCCTTATGTCATGGAATGAGTTTATGTTTGCCCTGATTCTGACAAAGAGAACCAGCATCCGGACCCTTCCCCTGGCACTTAATTATTTTACTTCCCAGTTTTCCTTTAATTATACGGCTATGTTTGCAGCCCTTACCATGGTGATTCTGCCAAGTATCATTATCTACGTTGTGCTCCAGGAGCAGGTGACGGAAAGCATGGTGACCGGGTCCATCAAAGGGTAGAAAGTTAAAAAACATAAATTATATTTTTTAAGGAGGAACCGTTTATGAAAGCAAGAAACATGTTGGCGTTGACACTGGCAGGTGTGATGACTCTGGGAATGGCTGCAGGATGCAGTTCAGGAGGTTCTGGAAATGGCGGAGGCGCAAAGGATTCTGCCAATTCAGGTGCAGCCTCCACAGAGACGACGGCTCAGGCTGAGAAAGGAGATTCTAAGGAGAATGCAGGGGGAAGCGGTGAAGTGGTTGAGATCACGTTTCCTTCCATGTGGGTAGGTGTCAACACCTTTAAGGAGTGGTTTGAGGACCGGATGGAAGTATTCAATGCAGAGTATGGAGACAGCATCAAGGTCAATATTGAGGAGATTGCCGGAGACCAGAATTATGTGGATAAAATCAAGGTGTTATACTCTTCCGATTCTCTTCCGGATGCATTCTGTACGGGGGGATACAATTTGATCGATACTATGCAGGATAAGCTGGTGGATCTGACTCCCTACATTGATGATGAGTGGAAGAAGATGGGTACGGATGTCTCCTGGGAGGTGAACTCCAGAGACGGGAAGATCTATGGAATTCCTTATGCAAGACAGGCCATTGGATATTTTTACAACAAGGATTTGTTTGCCCAGGCAGGTATCGAGAAGCCAGCCGAGACATGGGATGAATTTTTCGAGCAGTGTGACAAGCTGCTGGCGGCAGGGATTACTCCATTGTCCATGGACACCGCTGACAGCGGATGGGTTACCTCTCTAATGCTTGGAGCCATGATCGGCCAGACGGATGCAGGAGAGGAATTCATGAATACCAACCTGCCTAAGGATTATAATACTCCGGAGTTTATTGAGGCAGCAGGAAATATTCAGAGAATGTTCCAGAACTATACTACCAGCGATGCGGTAGGCGGTGCCTATGAGAATGCTGCCGGGAACTTCTTTACGGAAGAGACAGCTATCATCGCCAACGGCCCCTGGATGGTAAGTGATTTCTATGACACCAACATGGTGGAGGAAGGTTTTGCCGACAAGATTGGGACAGCGATGTATCCAGGCGGAGTGATGTACAACAGCGGTAAGATCGGATTCAACATCGGATCTAAGGATGAGAAGGCGCTGGAGGCAACCCTGACATTTGTTAAGTTCCTTACCAACGAGGAGAGCCAGAAACTGATGCTGGAGATCACAGGAGATATTCCGGCTGTAGACGGCATCACATCGGATAAGACAGCTCCGTTAGTAAACGAAGTCATTGAAAATGCAGGCAAGGCATCCCACAGCATCAACGATTTCCAGAGTCTGTGGTATGCCAACGTGGTGGATGAGATCAGCATCCAGTATCCTCTTCTGGCTCAGGGGGAGATCACGCCGGAGCAGTTTGCACAGGCGCTTACGGATGCGGCAGCCAAGAATTAACGTGGTTTCTGACTAGTATCTGGTTTTCCTGTGGATGAATGTGGGATGGATAACAGGAAATAGTATTGGCAATGATAGGGCCGCCTCCCTGCAGAGGTGATCTGTCGGGAGGCGGCCGGGAAATGGAGAGATAACGCATGAGAGTGAAACGATGGAAACTGATAAGCTTTCTTTTGCCCTGTCTACTTCTGTTCGGATTGATCTATCTGCTTCCTATGTGTATCGTATTTGGAAGCTCGTTCTTTGAATGGAAGGCCGGAGGTATCTTTCGGTTCGTAGGGCTTGAGAATTACATCTATGCATTTTTAGAAGATGCCCGCATGAAGACGGCAATCAAAAATACAATCATCTGGGTGGTGCTTCAGTCGGTCATCCACGTAGGGTTGGGAACCGTGATCGCATTTCTTCTGGCCCGCAGGCTTAAGGGATGGAAGGTACTTCGGACCATTTATATGATACCCAATGTGGTGTCGGCTGCAGCTCTGGGTGTGATTTTCCTCAATGTGTTCAATGCCAAGTACGGTCTGTTAAATTCCTTTATTGCACAGATCATAGGAAAGCCGTTTAACAAGAACTGGTTTTTTGAGCAGAATTCCGCCTTTTTCACAGTGACCCTTACCTGGCTTTTGTATAGTGGGCTGATCGTCATCCTGGTACTGGCAGGAATCATGTCCATACCAGAGGATGTGGTGGAGGCGGCGAAGATCGACGGAGCCAGCAACATGCAGGTGAACTTAAGGATACGGCTGCCGCTGATACGGACGGTCATGGGTACTTGCGTGATCCTGGCGGCCACCAGCAAGCTGCGGGAGTTTGAACTTATTTACTTAACCACCAATGGAGGGCCGGGGGATAAGACGTTGAATCTTCCTCTCTACCTATATAAAGCATCCATGATGGACAATAATTACGGGTATGCCAATATGATGGGAGTTATCCTGATTGTAGCAGGTGTTATCGTGGTATACTGTATCAACCGGTTGTTCCGAATGAACGAGGGGGATTATTAGGAATCAGGTTTTTACTTTATGTAGGTGTTTTGATACCGGATTGCTCCGCACTTTGTGCTTCCGCAATCCTCAAAAACATTCAAAATTCGCCCTAATCGGGCTACTTTTTCATGTTTTTGGCGGGTCCCAAGGCCCAAAATCCTCTTGCAAGCTTGCTTGCATCGGATTTTTGACCTTTTGACCCTGGTATCATGTTATTCAGTTAAGATCTTACAGTTTGAGATGTTATAAAGTGTCCGCCTGGGAAGAGGCTTGTGTTGTTTTCTCCCGGGCACGCTCGCGCTACGTGAAGAGCATAGCGGTACGTAAGGCGCTAAAAGACAGCGCCTAAGTACCGATGGTCTTCAAGTACCCTGGAGAAAACAACACAAGTCTCTCCCCAGGCTATGTTATCTTGGAAGACTACATGTTATCTAAATGACATTGAGGTGTGAAAAGCAACAGGAAGCGTACAGCAAAAAGCAGGAGGTTTTTATGAAAATATCAGTAATCGGAGGCGGAGGCGTCCGCTCTATGTTCTTGGCAAAAAGCCTGGCTCAGAGCAGTGAGGAGCTGGGGTTTGATGAAGTTGTATTTATGGACAATGATGAGAAGAAGCTGAATATCTATGGAAAGATGGCGGCTGAAGTGGTCAGGCGGCTGAAGCCGGATCTGAAGTTTTCTCTGACTACAGACCCGGTGGAGGCAGTAAAAGATGCAGATTATATCATCACCACCATACGTGTCGGCCAGGATGATATGCGAATCAAGGATGAGAGGACGGCACTGGCCAAAGGGCTTTTAGGCCAGGAGACCACTGGCGCCGCAGGCTTTTCCTTTGCCATGCGTTCAGTTCCTGCCCTTGCAAGGTATTGTGAGCTGGCAAAACAGTATGGATCGAAACATGTAAAGATCTTTAATTTTACCAATCCGGCAGGGGTGGTGTCTCAGACCTTAAGGGATATGGGATATGATTTTACGTTTGGAATCTGTGACGCGCCCAGCAGCCTTCTCCATTCCTTTGCCAAGATGTACGGCGTGCCTCAGGATGCGGTCACCGGAGACTGCTACGGACTGAACCACCTGTCCTTCTTCCAGAGTGTCCGGCTAAACGGACGGGAGATCATGGGAGAACTTTTGAAGGATGAGCGGCTCTACACAGACACGGACATGAGGTTCTTCAAAAAGGATCTGGTGGAGCACATGGGCTGTATCCTCAATGAGTACCTGTATTATTTCTATTACAGAGAGCAAGCGATAAACAATATTTTGGACGCGGATATCACCCGGGGCGAGGTGATACGGGATGTAAACCAGCATATGACTGGTGAGCTGGCCAAGATGGACATTGAACAGGACTTTGAAAGCTGTCTTCAGATTTTTGATTCCTGGTATGGGAAACGGGAGAATGCGTATATGGCTAATGAGACCAAGATCTCAAGAGCCAAGGCACCTTACCATTTTGATATGTATGCAGAAGAAGCCGGCGGTTATGCGGGGGTAGCTTTAAACTATATCCGGGCAGAACTTAGCGGACAGGCCAGGGAGATGATTCTGTGCGTGCCTAACAAGGGCGCTATCCCAGGGCTTTTGGATACAGATGTGGTAGAGGTTACCTGCACCATCAAAGACGGTACCTATATCCCTCACAAGATTGCAGCACCAGATCCGATGCCCATGGAACTGATCCGACAGGTAAAGGCCTATGAGCGTCTGGCCTCAGAGGCATTGAGAGAGAAGAGCATTTCCAAAGCAATCGACTGTCTGATGGTTCACCCGCTGGTGAACTCCTATTCCCTTGCCAAAGAACTGGTGGAAGAATATGTGAAGTCAAATCATGAATATACGGAAGGATGGAGCTAAATGGAATTCGCAGGAGGCATCGGATTCGCCAATATTGATTTGATTTATTCCGGACTGAAAAATCTGCCAGGGAAGGGAGAGGAAGTCTATGCCCAGAAGTTCGGGATGTATCTGGGTGGAGGCATCCCTGCCACGATGATCAATACAGCAAGGCTTGGAATTCCTTCCCGGGTTCTCACCTTTATCGGGCAGGATTACTTTTCCAATTTTGTGAGACAGGAATTTGCCAGATATCCGGTGGAGATGATTGACCTCTATGAGGGCGACGGGATGCCGGTGACGTTGTCTTCCACCATGGTCTGTGATAATGACAGGACATTTCTGTCGTTTCGGGATAAGGTGGATATCACGCCGGAGATTCGGAAAAAGGCGCTTTGTTACCTTCGGGGAGCCAGGGTGGTTGATATGCATGAGGGCTTTATGGATGTATACAGGACACTGAAAGCGGAGGGAACCATCCATATATTTGATACCGGGTGGGAGGAGGATCTTTCCATCGACAAATACAGGGAGTATCTGGAGTTGGCGGACTATTATGTGCCCAATCAGAAGGAAGCCCTTAAGATTACCGGCGAGAGTACAGTGGAGGGAGCTGCGGAATGTCTCTCTCAGTTTTTCCCTGATGTGATCATCAAGCTGGATAAGGATGGATGCCTGCTTAAGAACCGTTCAGGGATCCAGATCATCCGCCCTCTGGAAGGTGTGGTGGCAGTGGATGCCACCGGAGCTGGAGATGCATTTTTAAGTGGATTTATCTACGGGATTTATAAGGGATACCCAGTGGAGGAGTGTCTTCGGTTTGGCAATATTACCGGCGGGTATTGCGTCCAGGGAGTAGGGTGTCTTACAAAATACGTGGAAGAGAACGAGTTGCTTTGCCTGGCTGAAAGTTTGAGAGGCAGAAGGATGGTGGTCTGACAGCTTGGTTGGAGGTTGGTTTGATGCTACGGATTTCTCTAATTAGGCGATAGATGATGGGTGAAAAGCAGGTTGGAGGACCAACAGATAGTAAAAGAGAATCGGTGCGTGATTGAAAAGCATACAAAACTGTAAGAAATAGCAGACATGATAGAAAAGCGAAGCAGGGCAGAGAGGGTGTGGCTGCCATTTAAGGGAATCATTGGAGTAAATAGACAATAGTGGGGAAAAACCCATAGGTTTTTCCCCACTGCCAGATCGTTGATGCGTTGATTTAATTTTACAGAAAGTATTTAAAAAATCTTATAAAAGTGTTACAAAAACGGGCAAATATCCAATATTTGCTCTTTTTTTGTTTCAATTTGACAAGCATAGGATAGCACAACCGAGAAAAATTTGCAATAGTTTTTCGGGGAAAAACCTATGGGTTTTTCCCCACCATAAAGAGAAACAGATGGTTTTAAAGAGTACGGAATCAAGGATGAAGCAAACAAAAACAGGAACTTTGAAGAACAGATGGAGGTGAATGCCGATGTGGTGTGTCGTGCATGTAAGAGACGGCGGTGAGGAACATATCGAAGATCTGGTTGCCGGCCTGCTGCCCAAAAGCCTCAATGCACGGTGTTTTCATCTGACAAGAAGCAGAAGGAAAAAGTATGAAGGGCAGTGGCAGACCGTACAGGAGGAACTGTTTCCCGGGTATGTATTTATCGATACAGACCAACCGGACAGGGTGCACCGGGAACTTAAGAAGACACCAAAACCTAAGCTTTTGTTCAGCGATGATGACTATGTGTCCACACTGGAACAGCATGAATCGGAGCTGATGGAACGGCTTTCAGACCGAAGCGGAAAGATTGGAATCTCCAGAATAAAAATTGGAACAGACGGGAAGATCTGCTATCTGTCCGGGCCGCTGTCAGGAATGGGAAATATGGTGAGGCGGGTGAATCTTCATAAAAGGATTGCAGAGATCGAGGCAGAGATTATGGGGAGGAAGAGGGTTCTATACCTGGGAATTGAGATTGAGACAGATGAGAGAAGGAA
>CANDZL010000035.1:0-35904 GCA_947425205.1 uncultured Hungatella sp.
GTGAGAGAAACCAGGAAGTGATATCAAGTTCTATGAGCACTGAGGAGGCATCAGATTATGGCCTGTTATGTTGTTCGATGACATCCAATAGTAGACCTGGAGAGCTGCATTCAATTCCCCTTCTGATTCCGGTAAGCGGAAGGGGAGACCCCTTTTTGCTTATGGAACATTCGGCTGAAATACAAAGGGTTTTCATACCCTACGATATGGCCGATCTCAGCCACCGTGTAGGTGGTGGTCTCCAGAAGCATCTGGGCGTTGGTGATACGGATGGAGACAATATACTGGAGAGGCGTACTTCCGGTATATTCTTTAAAATTGCGGATAAACCAGCTTACGCTCATTCCCCGGGAGGCGGCATATTCTTCGATGCTCAAGTCAGAACTGTAATTGTCATTAAAATACTGGGCTGCCAGATCCATCTCATTGTCCAGGTATTCATTCTTTAGGATCCGTTCCTTTGTAAGCTGCCGGTGTATAAGAATCAGGAGATGGCGGAGAAGAAGAACCAACATCTCCGGATAGTCGGCCTGGCAGCGCTGCAGCTCGGATATCATTCGTTTAAATATTCTTTCATATTCCAGAGACGTGCCTGTATAGAAGACACGCATATCATCCATGATCCCATAACTTCTTAAAATGTTTTTCACATTGCTTCCAGTAAAATGAACCCAATAGACCTGGGTCTGGTCGTTGCCGTAGTATTCATATTTTTGAAATTCTTTGGGGCGATAGACTACCATGTGGCCAGCGGTAACAGATGTATCATTTTCTGCATGATCAAAATGAAAATGCGCAGTGCCGGAGCACACGTAGAGGATCTGAAAGTCTAACCTTCCCCTTGGACGGTAGGTAGGCAGCTTGGGGCGGGAATACAAGCGGTAAGTGCCACAACTTCCTACAATCAGCGGCTTTGATTTATCTTTAAAATCAATATGAGAATTGTTAAGGTAAGCGGAATTGACGTACATAAGAGAGGCCTCCTAAAGTAATAATAATCCTATTGTATCATTTTGTGCATATTTTGTCTAATCCTATTTATGGACTTTAATCCCAAAACATTATACAATGTAACCACAAAACAGACGGGAAAAAGAAAAACTGCTTCGGGAAAGGCACTGTAGGAAAGGCGTTGGGGAACGAAGGGGAACAGAAGAGGCAAAAGGAACATAGGAATCAGAAAGAAAAAAGAAACGAGAGAAGAAGGAAGAGGTGGAAGAAAAAAGAAGGGTATAAGAATTGGAGGAAGAAGGAAAATGAAACGATAAGGGCAAAGTGGGAATCAAAGGAAGAAAGAAAACAGGGGAAAGGGGTTACAGCCATGATCGTACCAAGATACTATGAAAATCTTAATATACTCCATGACAATCGAATGCCTGCCAGGGCATATTACATTCCGGCATCTGTCCGGATGGATCATCTGGTTGAGCACAGGGAGGAATCTGACCGCATGCAGCTTTTAAACGGAACCTGGAGGTTTCGATACTTTGACAGTGTTTATGATGTGACAGATCGGTTTTTTGAGGAAGGATATGACACATCGGAGTTTGAAGAACAGATGGTGCCTGGTGTCTGGCAGATGGCCGGGTATGATTCCCACCAGTACACCAATATCCGTTATCCGTTTCCTTTTGATCCGCCCTTTGTTCCACAGGACATTCCCTGCGGTGCTTATGTTTATTCATTTGCTTATGAAACGGATCGCAAAGCCCCCAAGACATACTTAAACTTTGAAGGGGTTGATTCCTGCTTCTATGTCTGGGTAAACGGGACTTACGTGGGGTATAGCCAGGTATCTCACATGACCAGCGAGTTTGATGTCACGTCGATGCTTAAGGAGGGAAAGAATACCCTTGCAGTCCTCGTCCTGAAATGGTGTGACGGCAGCTATCTGGAAGATCAGGACAAATTCCGCATGAGTGGGATCTTCCGGGATGTCTATCTGCTAAAACGGCCGGAATCCTGTGTCAGGGATTATGGCATCACCACAACGGCAGGAGAGCGAAAAGCTCAGGTTCATGTAACCATTACTTATATTGGCCAGCCAACGGATACAAAGGTTGCGATTTATGACAGGAAAAACTGTGTCGTGGCAGCTGGCAACGTTATTTCAGACAGTATTTCACTGACGGTAGATGCTCCGGATTGGTGGAGTGCGGAAACCCCCAATTTGTACACCCTTGTGATCGAGACAGAGAAGGAAGCCATCACCGATTTTGTGGGTTTTCGTACCATTGAAATAAAGGACAAGATTTTGTATCTGAATGGTCAGAAGATAAAGATACATGGAGTGAATCGTCATGATTCGGATCCGGTTACTGGATTTGCCATTGGTATGGAGCAACTTAAAAAGGATCTTACCATGATGAAACAACATAATTTCAATGACATCCGCTCCAGCCATTGTCCTAACGCGCCATATTTTTATCAGCTGTGTGACCGATATGGGTTCATGGTCATGGATGAGGCGGATATCGAAGCCCATGGACCTTACATGATCTATTACAGAGAAGACACAGATGCCAACCGGTTTAAGCGATGGAATGAAACCATTGCCGACGATCCGGCGTGGGAGGAGGCCATTCTGGATCGGGTGCAGCGCATGGTGATACGGGACAGGAACCGGCCCTGTATTCTTATGTGGTCCATGGGCAATGAAAGCGCATACGGATGCAATTTTGAGAAGGCTCTGGCTTGGACCAAACACTTTGATCCAGGGAGAATCACCCACTATGAAAGCGCAAGATACCGAAATTATGATGTGACCTATGATTATTCCAACCTGGATCTGTACAGTAGAATGTATCCAGATATTCCCGAGATTCAGGAGTATTTTGAAAAGGATGGAAGTAAGCCGTTTCTTTTGGTTGAGTATTGCCACTCTATGGGCAACGGTCCCGGGGATTTGGAAGACTATTTTCAGCTGATCCACAATAACGACAGGATGTGCGGAGGATTTGTGTGGGAATGGTGCGATCACGGAATCTGTATGGGCAAGACGGTAAACGGAAGAACCGCGTATTTCTATGGAGGGGATTTTGGCGAGACCATACATGACGGTAATTTCTGTATGGACGGTCTGGTCTATCCGGATCGGACTCCCCATACAGGATTGCTGGAATATAAAAATGTACACCGCCCGGCACGGGTAGTCTCCTATGATGTCAAGACAAAGGAACTGAGGCTTCGGAATTATCTGGATTTTACGGATCTGAAGGATTATGCAGAGATCCGTTATGAGGTAAGCAGTGACGGCATCTGCATCTGTGGAGGGGAGATTTCAGGATGCTCCATACCGCCTCATGGGGAAGGGACTGTGAAGCTGGACGTGACGGTTCCAAAGTCCGGAAGAGCGTATCTAAAGATCATTTATAAATGTCTTTTTGATTCCCCTATGGTTCCGGCAGGGCACATACTTGGCTTTGACGAACTCCTGCTTGAGAATGAGGATGGAAGAAATCAGACAGCCCTCAGATGGCTGAATCCGGTAGCGGATACAGACAAAGGATTGGATGTAATGGAGACAGACTGCAGGGTGATCATAAAGGGAAAAGGATTTTCCTATACATACAGCAAGAAAACCGGACTGTTTGAAGCCCTCTGTTACGCCGGCAGGGAATATCTGGATAAACCTATGGAAGTCAATATCTGGAGGGCTCCTACAGACAATGATATGTATGCAAAGCTGGAATGGAAGAGGGCTCATTATCATGAGGCCTATGCAAGAGCCTATGACACTCTTGTGAAACAGAATGGGGATGGAGTGGTGATCTTAACCAGGATGTCGGTTTCGGCGGCATCGGTCTCACGGATACTGGACATAAAGGCATCCTGGACTGTGGACTGCGCCGGAGGCATCAAAGCAGCTATGGAAGTTGTGAGGAATGGAGAGTTTCCAGAGCTTCCCCGGTTTGGCCTGCGCCTTTTCCTCTCTAAGAACCTGGAACATGTTTCCTATTACGGCTATGGGCCGATGGAAAGTTATCGGGATAAGCATATGGCGGCCAGCCACGGGCTGTACCGTGGGATAGTTGGGCAGCTTCATGAGGACTATATCCGCCCGCAGGAAAACGGAAGCCATTTTGACTGTGATTATGTGGAATTGTCCAATGGACAGTTTGGGATTGCGGCGGCATCAGAACAGAGATTTTCCTTCAATGCATCTGTCTATACTCAGGAGGAACTGGAGGAGAAGATGCACCACTTTGAATTGGAGGAATCAGAGAGCACAGTACTGTGCATCGATTATGCCCTCAACGGGATAGGTTCAAACAGCTGTGGGCCTAAGTTGGCGACTCCCTATCGTTTTGATGAGACAGCCTTTTATTTTCAGGTTAAATTCGTTCCGTTTGTGAAAGGATAAGCAATTATCGCTTTTGGATATTCAAGCATGCAAAAATCCGGAGATGGAGTGTCTGAAGGCATAAAGAGTAACTACCAAAACATCATGATGTGCGTTTGTGAAAGCGCCGAATATGAAAGGAGAATTCTTTATGGAAGAGAAGACCTATTTGAAATGGTATAACAAAGTGGGATACGGCTCCGGAGACATTGCCGGCAATGTGGTGTATGCATTTTATCATCCTTTGTCATGATCTATCTGACCAATACCATCGGCCTGTCCGCAGGGATTGTGGGCACACTGATTGCGGTTTCCAAGTTGTTTGACGGGTTTACAGACATTTTCTTCGGATCTATGATCGACAAGACCCATTCCAGGCTTGGAAAAGCCAGGCCATGGATGCTGTACGGCTACATTGGCTGTGCAGTTACCCTGGTGGCCATCTTCGCGGTTCCCACAGATTGGGGCGAGACAGCCCAGTATGCCTGGTTTTTTATTGCTTACACACTGTTAAACGGCGTGTTTTACACGGCCAACAACATCGCCTATTCAGCCCTTACCTCCCTGGTTACCAAGAACAGCAAGGAGCGGGTTCAGATGGGATCTTACCGGTTTATCTTTGCCTTTGCCACAAGCCTGCTTATCCAGTCCGTCACCATTGGCCTGGTTGCCAGATGCAAAGGAGGAGCGGCAGCCTGGAGAACTGTGGCAGTCATCTACGCAGTCATCGGCCTGGTGATCAATACGGTCTCGGCGCTCTCTGTAAAGGAACTTCCGGAGGAGGAATTGAATGAGGGGAAGGACAAAGCTTCAGAAGATGAGAAATATGGATTGGCAGAGGCATTCCGGCTTCTGATATCCAACAAGTTTTACCTGATGATTTGCGGTGTTTACATTTTGCAGCAGCTATATGGGGCGATGATCAACGCAGGCATCTATTATATGACCTATGTACTGAAAAATGAGAACCTGTACGGGGTGTTCTCGTGGGCGATCAATATCCCTCTGATTATCGCACTTATTTTCACTCCTACGCTGGTTGGCAAATGGAATGGCATGTATAAGTTGAATCTGCGAGGATATATCATCGCCGTGATGGGCAGAGCCCTTGTGGTAGTCGCAGGCTATATGGGAAGCGTGCAGCTGATGCTGTTGTTTACAGCACTGGCAGCGCTGGGGCAAGGACCATGGCAGGGGGATATGAATGCGGTGATTGCCTCCTGCTCAGAGTACACATTTTTGACAAAGGGAAAACGGGTGGACGGAACCATGTATTCCTGTACCTCCCTGGGAGTAAAGCTTGGAGGAGGGCTTGGAACGGCGATTGCCGGTTGGCTGTTGGAGATCAGCAAGTTTGACGGGAAGCTTGCCATCCAGCCGGATTCCTGCATTGACATGCTACATATCATGTATCTGTGGCTGCCTTTGGTAATTGATGTGGTAATCATGCTGGTGCTTTCCCAGATGAATGTGGAGGAGACCAATGCAAAGCTTAAGGCTCTAAAAGGATAGGAGAAACCAAGAGGCCATTGGGCAATAGGATAGAGGACGAGAAAGGCTGTGTAAATGCAGGGCAACGAAACATTTACACAGCCCTTCTTTTTTGTAGCCATCATCTGAAATATTTCCACAAGGATTGATAATCCGTTCAACACCCAAAAGCCAGGTTTCATGTATAATTACTATAAAAGTGTTGACCGGCAGCTATGGTGAATGTAAGCTCCCTTGCAATGGACCATGGATATGGGTCAACCAAGTTCAAAAAAGGAGGAGAACGACATGATAGAACGACCGATTGTAGAGATTGCGCCGAAGACATGGCTGATCAGTGACTACAAGCTGGACAATTTTTATTTGCTGGAAGGAGAGGAGAAGGCACTTCTGATCGATACAGGAGCCGGCCTGGGACCTGTGGAGGAAGACGTAAGGAATTTGACGGGCAAGCCCCTTAGCATCGCGGCGACTCGTGGACGGGGGGCTGGGGTTGGAGGGAGCCATCTGTTTCATGAGCCTACATACCTGTGTCAGAAGGACATGGCCTTTTTGACGGAAGATGGACGGGTACGGACAGAGGAAGAAGGCAATGCATTTCGGGAACGCTATGCCAGGACCAGAGGAAGGGTTCGCAACCCGGAAGCCACAGAGGAAGAGTTACTTGCACTGATCCGGGAGGATGGAGCAGCGACTTTCCTGCCTATGAAGGGAGGAATGGTCTTTGAGTTGGGAGACCGTTCAGTAGAGGTGATTTCTACGCCGGGACATAGTTTGGGATCTGTATGCTTTTTAGATAAGAAGGAACGGCTTCTGTTTACAGGGGACACAGTAAACGATTGCCTGCTTTTGAACTTCTGGCCCATAACCACCACACTGCAGGAGTACCGGAATACAGTTGCTCTTTTGTGGAGCCGGCGAGAGGAATATGACTACATCTGCCAGGGGCATGATTGTCTGGGAAAAGCGGATAAAAGCTTTATCAGTGATTATCTGGAAGCCGCGGATAAGCTGCTGTCAGGAGAGATCCAGGGAACCCAGATCGATGACGGTATTCACCAGGGACTGGGGATTTACCACAATAAAGTCCGGTTGTTTTATGATCCGGAACATTTAAGGTAGGCAGAGATAAACCAATGCAGGAGCAGGAAGAGAACCACATTCCTGTAGAATGGAGGACGCAATGAAAAAAGTGAGAAGGATTGTTTCGATTATATTGTCAGCTGTTGTGACAGCAGGGCTGGCAGGATGTTCCGGAGGAAATTCCGGGGGGAGTGGTGGTAACAGCACAGGAGACAGCCCGAAGGAGACAACGACCCAGGTAGAGGCGGGAAAGGATACACAGGTTTCCGCTCAGGCAGAGGGGAAGACGACGATCTCTTACTGGACGACCAACCGTCATGATCAGGAATATATGACAAAGAAGATTGCAGAATTTAATGATAGCAGTGAAAGCATCTACATTGATTTTCAGGTGTATGCTGATAACTATTCTCAGATGCTGGATTTGGCATTCAGCACAGGTACAGCACCGGATGTGTTTCAGCTTACAGATTTTGCTACCAATTTCTCAAAGGGATATATGATGAGCCTGGATTCCTTTTTGAATGATACATACAAGGCAAGATTCGGCCAGGGTGCTTTTATAGAAGGAATCAACTCCTATGATGGAGAAATCTACAGCCTTCCCTATACGGCTTCGGCCTGTAGACTGTTTTATAATCAGGATATTTTTGACCGTGTAGGCATTGCCGGACCACCGGAGACTGTGGAAGAGATGGCAGCGGATGCAAAGCTTATCACGGAGCAGTTAAGCGGAGAAGGAATCTATGGTTTTGCAGGGAATTTCAAATCAACCAAGAGCGCGGTGATGAGAAGTATTGATCCCATTGTACAGTTAAGTGGTGGAACAAGATGCGGATTTGACTACAAAGAGGGCCGGTATGATTTTGCCAGCTACAAGCCGGTTTTGGAGTTGTTTAAGGAGATCTGCGCAACAGGGGTGGCATTCCCAGGCAGCGAGTCTCTGGACATTGATCCTTTGAGAACCCAGTTTGCAGCAGGGAATATTGGAATGTACATTTCCATAAGCCATGCGGAGCCAGGAGTCTATCTAAGCCAGTTCCCGACGGATGTAAACTGGAATTGCGCCCAGCTTCCGACTATGACCGGCCAGGTAGAGGGGAAGCAGTCTCTGTGGTTCGGCGGAAGCAATCTTGGAATCAATATCAATACTTCCCACCCGGAGGAAGCGTGGGAGGTTATGGAATTCCTTCACAGTGATGATGTGATGGGAGAGTACTATACCCTGGGCCTGGGAACGGTCATGATCCCCAGTGCCATAGAGGGAGTAGAACCGCCGGAAACCATTGCCAAGATGCCGGATCTTGCCATGAATGAAAGAGATCAGAACTGGCCCCCTCTGCCCCTCAATGTGGTGGTGGAAGGGAAAGATTATACTACGGTGGCTGTAGAGTGTATCTTTGGAATGACTGATATCGATGGAGCTATCGAAGACTTGAATACTCGTTACAATGCTGCTTATGATAAAGTTGTGGATGGAGGGCAGGAGAGAATTCTTTATCCAAACTTTGACCCGTTGGGACAGGATATCAGCAAGTAAGAGGCAGCATGAAATCAACGGACCGTAAGGAATCAAACGGCAGCAGAGGGATCACAGGAGGACAGAATATGGGAGGAAGGACAAAGAAGAAGGCAGAAGCATTTCAGAGCCTGCAGTCCAGAATCTCCCGTTCTGTCCTTTTTGGCTCACTGCTTGTATTTCTGGTAAGCTATGCCTGCCTGTATGGGTTTGTCTATCGTTATGTGTCCAGACAAAACAATGAGAACTGCAAGATACAGCTGCAGCAGACAGAATCGTATATCCACCATAAGGTCAGAAGTGTGATTGAGCGGCTGTATTATATTCAGACCAACGAGTTGTTTGACAGGAATCTGAGGAAGATCCTGTTTGAGGAGAACAAGAATAACGGGGTTCTGCTGGGGGAGATGGCTGGCGTTCTGTCCTCCTATAAAGTGACGGAGCCGTGGCTCTCCACCATCTATCTCTATACGCCGAAAGGCAGCTATTCAGATATGACGGTTCTGATGAATGAGCATTATGATTTTAAAGAAAGTAGCCTGTATGAGGATTTTTTGACACAGAAGAGCCCGGTTATCTGGGGAGATTTCTATTATGACCCCATTTTCATTTCCAACCGGCCAGTGATACCGGTGATCTGCCGGTTGGAGGTAGAAGGCTGCCAGGAACCGGCCGGGCTTTTGGTCAATTTAGATCAGGCAAAGATTTCCGAATATCTCAGCCAGATTGAGGTTCCCTCCGGTGCATTTGTCGCAGTAAGTTCAGTAAAAGGGGAAGTATTTGCAGATCATATTCCATCAAAGTATGGCTGGATCCAGGCAAGGATACCAGGGATGCTTTCCCAGATGGACGAAGAGGAAGTCGTGCGGCTTAAGGAGAATGGACAGACGATTTTAGGAGGCTGGAAACAGGTTCATGCCACACCGTGGTATGTCTTGTATTTTTATCCAGAGGATCGAATGGGACAGTTAAATGGAATCGCTGTGGCGCTTTTTTTAGTAAATCTGGGAGCGGCGGCTGGCATCTGCTTTTTTACAACCAAGGCTGTAAAAAAGATCACCGGCCCCATGGAAGAACTGGCTCATGTCATGGAGACAGTGGGGGAGACGGATTACCAGACATCATTTTTGTACGAGAATAAGGATGAGATTGGAATTTTGACAGACAGCTTCAACCGGATGGTAGAGAATACAGAGCGGTATATTACCCGGCTGAAGGAAGAGAAGGAGAAGGTTCGCATCGAACAGCTGCTAAAGCGCAGGGCGGAACTAATTGCCCTTCAGGCCCAGATCAATCCTCATTTTCTATATAATACCCTGGATTCCATCCGGTGGAAGGCGGAGGAGCATGATGCAACGGAGATCAGTGCCATGGTTCAGGCTCTAGCCACGTTATTCCGAATCGATTTAAGCAGAGGCAGGGAGATGATTCCTATATCGGAAGAACTTAAGCATGTCAGCAGTTATCTGTCCATTCAGAAATACGGCTACGGGGATACTCTGGATTATACGATTCAGGTGGAGGAGCAGCTTTTGGATGCCTATGTACCCAAGATTATCCTTCAACCTCTTGTGGAGAATTCCATCTACCATGGACTGAAGGAAAAAGACGAAGGCGGAACGATTCGTATTATAGGAATGGCAGATGGAAACGCCCTGCGTTTTCAGGTGTGGGATGATGGGGTTGGCATTGAGCCGAAGTTACTTGCGCGCCTGAAAGGCGGGCTTGATAAGGGTTTGGTAATGAATCGGGAAGGATATGGGATTTTCAATGTTAATGAAAGGATCCGGCTGTATTTTGGAGAAGAGTACGGCCTGACCATTGAGAATGGGCCAAAGGCAGGAGCGGTGGTGACCCTTCGGATGCCTTTGGTGGGAGAAAAAGAGGTGGAAACCTATGTATCGTATCTTGATTGCAGATGATGAGGCCGGCATTCGGGGAGGACTTGCCAGATACCTGCATATGCACACAGCGGATTTTGAGGTGGTGAAAACCGCAAAGGACGGCATGGAAGCTTTGCGTCTGTCAGAGGAGTTTCTTCCTGAGGTGATCATTACAGACATCAACATGCCAAGGCTTGGCGGACTGGAATATCTGGAAGCTTTAAAGGAGCTTCTCCCAGATTCCAAGTTTCTCGTAATCAGCGGGTATGACCGATTTGATTATGCGGTGCGCTGTCTGCGCCTGGGGGTGCGGGAGTATTTTTTAAAGCCCATTGATACGGAAAAGCTTATGGAAGTATTGCGGGCTCTTAAGGAAGAACTGGATGAACAGAGGGATGCATGGAAAGCCCAGGCGCACCCAGAGAGGGAGAAGAAAGATGATGGCAGGGAGCATGTGCCGGATACCGGATACCTGTATTGTGCAGCTGTGGTAAGAGGAGAGGCAGAATTTCAGGAGATTTATGAGCGGGCAGGGAGCCGGCTGGCACCGGATATTGAAATCTTACATCCAATGTTTCCAGCCGATGAAAACCTTCTGTTTTTAAAGGCGGAGAAAGGGTCAACTGGACAAGGGTTTTTAAGGATCACCAGGTCTTTGACATCCGTGTGCAATTATTTCCGAAGGGAACAGGGGAAGCGGATCCATTTCTTCCTTGGACGTTTTGTGGAGGAACGGGAAAAACTTGGACGTTCCCAGAGGGAAGCCCTTCGGTGCGGGGAGGCTTTTTTTAAAGACCAGATTCCTCCGGTGGTGTGCTACGAGGAGATGGTAGATGCCCAGGGGGAGAAGGAGCCATTTTTTGTGAAAGATATCTCCAATAAGATGGCTTTGGCAGCAGAAAGTGGAAGCAGGAAGGAACTTGGGGGACAGTGGGAGAAGTTAAAGGGCATACTTTCGGAACGGAAGTTTTATGATGCCGGATGCTTGAAGATATTCTTTTTAAGCCTTGGATTCCAGGTAATGTCGGATATGGAGAAGCAGACAAACGGCATAGGGATCCGGGAATTGAATGAATATCAGGATCATCTGGCCCGTGCAAAAAGCCTGGATGAGGCGTATCAGTTCTTTACCGAGTTTTTAGATGTTCTGGAGAGAAAATGTGGGGAAAAAGATAGGGGGAATCATCTGATCCAGGAAAAGGCAAAACCTATCATCCAGGCTCATCTGTCAGACAGCGATTTCTGTCTGGACGATGTGGCATCCAGGCTGTTTTTAAGCCCCAATTATCTAAGGACCTTGTGGAAGAGGGAGACAGGGATGACCTTTACAGAATACATCACGGAACTTCGGATGGAACGGGCCAGGATTCTTCTGAAGGGAAAGGCCCGAAGGATCGGGGAGGTGGCAGAGCAGGTAGGCTATCGGGATTCCCGGTATTTTTCATCCAGCTTTAAGAAGCTGTATCATATATCTCCGGGAGAGTATCAGAATCAGGAGAACAGGAGGGATAAAAATGATGAAGAAACGTAAGGAGTTTAAGAAACATTTCAGAAGGGAGAGGGTGTCCTACCTGATGCTGCTTCCCAACCTGGTTATGTTCTGCGTGTTTACCGTATATCCTATTCTTTGGGCACTGCGGTATATGCTGTTTGATTATAAGGGATACGGGGAGGCCGTCTTTGTAGGCGCTGACAATTTCGTCCGTGTGTTTACCAGGGATCCTGTGTTCTGGGGGGCAGTGAAGAACACCTTTGTGTATGTGGGAGGAAAACTTCTGCTGACCATTCCCATTGCCTTTCTTCTGGCAGTACTGGTCAGTAAAAACGGCAGGGCTAATGCTGTGGCCCAATCCATTATCTTTACACCTACTATCATGAGCAGTGCGGTGATGGCCCTGATTTTTTATCTGATTTTTAATACCTATAATGGCAGCGTCAACCGGATTCTTATGTCTATGGGATTGATCAAACAAAATATAAACTGGCTGGGAATCCAGTATGCCATGGTGACAGTGATTATCATAGCGGCCTGGGGAGGGATAGGAAATTATATGGTCTATTTTATCGCAGGGCTTACAGGGATCTCGGAAGACTTATACGAGAGCGCCAGGATTGACGGGGCGAACAATACCCAGATCATGTTTCGGATTACCCTGCCTCTTTTGGCCCCTATCCTTAAGATGATCCTGATGCTGGCGCTGGTGATCTCATTTATGGATATGCAGAGCGTTATGGTTCTGACCGAGGGCGGGCCTATGAACCGGACCAATGTGATGTTTCTCTATATCTACCAGCTGTTTTTCCCGGTTACGGCCGGCTCGGCGGTACCTCAGGAATTTGGCTACGGTGCGGCGGTAAGCTTGGTGGCAGCGGCTATTATCGGAGGAGTGACGCTTTTGTACCTGTTTTTTGCCAGGAAGCTGGATAAGATCACGGAGTAAAGGAGGAGAGAGGAAGATGCTGAATAAATATGGAATGTCAAGGGGATGGAAGACCGCGAGGAAGGTGCTCAAATGGCTGTTTCTGGGAAGCATGTGCGTGTTCACCGTCTATCCTGTGGTTTATGCGGTGCTGGGATCCTTAAAGTCCAATGCGGAACTGACACTGGGAGGAAATCTTCTGCCTAAGGAGTGGCACTTTGAGAATTATGCCTTTGCGTTCAGCAAACTGGATTTTGGAAAGTATACGTGGAACAGTGTATTGCTTGCAATTCTGACTGTGATCCTGTCTGTGGTGACGGCTTCCATGGGAGGGTATGTTCTGGGGCGGAGAGACTTTCCAGGGAAAAAGGTTATTTCTACAATTTACTTAAGCTCCATGTTTATATCCGTAGGTTCTGTGGCCCTGTATCCCCTTTATAAGCTGTTAAACCGCCTGGGACTGACAAGCCATATGCTGGGCCTGGCGCTTCTGCTTACAGGCGGCCAGGTGGCCAATGTGTTTATGATCTCCGGTTTTGTGCGCAGTGTGCCAGGAGAATTGGATGATGCGGCCACCATCGACGGTGCGGGGATTTTCCGTATCTACTGGCAGATCATTGTTCCTATGATCCGGCCAATCCTGGGAGTGGTAGCCTTATTTTCCTTCCGGACAGCCTGGAATGAGTTTATCACGGCTCAGGTGTTTACTATGTCCAATCCAGGGCTTAAAACTCTTAGTGTGGCGGTGGCCAATCTAAGGTATTCGGCCAATGCAGCGGCGGAATGGCATCTGATGATGGCAGGCGCCTCCATTGCCCTGGCTCCGATTCTGGCAGTGTATCTTGTGGCCAACAAGCAGTTTATCGCCGGGATCACTGCGGGGGCGGTGAAAGGGTAGGGATATCCTAAAGGCGCGTAAGGTTTTAGGGTGTAGAGCATAAAGAAGCTGTTTGGATGTGCATTTTGAGGAGTGGTGAAAAAAACGGAAAAATAGCAAAAAAGGGGTTGACGAATTCAAAACCCTATTGTATAATACAATTCGTCGCCGAGATAAAGCAAGCGACGGATTGAGATTGGGCTATCGCCAAATGGTAAGGCAACGGACTCTGACTCCGTCATTTTCAAGGTTCGAATCCTTGTAGCCCAGTTTAAAAAGAGGCAGGAAACGTTGATTTTGCAACGGTTCTGGCCTTTTTTTGATCCTAGGATAAAAAGAGAATAGAACATAAAACACGTGTGTAAGAAGTCAAAGCGTTCCAACTATTGTTCCTAAGTTTAAGAGCGAAAGGAAAAAGATATGATGAAACTTCAACACACGGAGCACGGTTTTGTAAAGGATAAGGGGCTGTGGAAAATGAAGTATTATTTACTGCGTTTTTCACAACCCCTTTTGGCTTTCAGAGAAGATCCAAGGCTTTGGGCTCCTTATGGCATATGCGACGATTTACGACTTAAATGGTGCGATATATCCCAGAGACTTTTTCCAAAGATCGTTTCTTTGCTATAATACAAAATTAGTTTGGAACATAAAAAGGACAGGAATTATTTTACGCAGAGATGATGAATGAGGTACTCAGGCAGGAAAAGAAATATTTGATGACAGTGGTGGACGCAAGCAGACTTGGCACCTGCCTTGGCAGTGTTCTGGCGGAAGACAAACACAATGGCAGCCAGGGTTATGCGATACGCTCCCTCTATTTTGATACCCTTAATGACAGGGATTACTGGGAAAAGGTGGATGGCATAGAATTGCGAAGGAAGATCCGGTTGCGGTGTTATGGACCAGGGGCAGACTTTGCTATGCTGGAGATGAAGCAAAAAGAAGGCGCCTATCAGAGAAAACGGTCCCTGCGTCTAAAGAAGGAAGAAGCCAGACAGCTTACCCACGGCGATTATGAGCCACTGACACATTATGAAGAGCCCTTTGCAGCGGAATGTTACGGGCTTATGAACCGGATGTGCTACCGCCCCAAAGCAGTGGTGGAATACAGGCGGAGGGCTTTTATTGCCAAGGAGAATCGCATCAGGATCACAATGGACAGCAGGATCACAGCCACGGAGGCCAGCTTTGACCTTTTTTCCAGCCAGCTTCTCCAATATCCGGTGTTGGATTCTTTCCACGTCATAATGGAAGTAAAATACAATGGGTTTCTGTTAAGCTATATAAAAGAACTGCTTGACAGGACAGACCGCAGCGAGTTCTCTGTCAGTAAATACTGTCTGTCCAGGACAACAGGGCTGCATTACGGATTTTAGCATGAGAGGAAAGAGATTATGAAACAAGAACTTTTTGAATTATTTGGATCGTCCAATGATCTGTCTGCAGAAACGATTGTCACCAGGTTGACTGCGGCAGCGATAATCGCCGGTTTTATCTTTGTATCCTATCGAATCTCTCATGACGGAAGCATCTACAGTAAGAAGTTTAATGTGTCTCTGGCAGCACTTACAGTGATTACCACTACAGTCATGATTGTCATCGGGAATAATCTGGCCATGTCTCTGGGTATGGTGGGAGCGCTGTCCATTGTACGGTTTCGGACAGCTGTCAAGGATTCCAGGGACACGGTTTATATCTTCTGGACAATCGTCGCCGGCATCTGTTGCGGGGCCGGTGATTTTATGACGGCAGGCATGGGAAGCAGCTTTGTGTTCGTGTTGCTTCTGCTGTTGGGAAGGATACGCAATGACAGCCGGGTTCTGCTAATCATCCGCACAGCCAGGGTAAACGAGGCCCAGGTGGAAGCCCTGATCTTTCAGCATTATGCGAGAAAAGCGGTTCTTCGGGCCCATAACTCTACGGAGACCAGCGTGGAATTTATCTATGAACTGAACAAACGGATTCTGGACAAGGATAAGAAAAGGGGAAAACGGATTACAGACGAAATCTATGCTGTGGGAAATGTAGAATATCTGAATATCGTGACCCAGAACGACGACATCAGCAGTTGACGAAAGGAAGCGGATTGGGGTGAAATATAAAATAGGGGGGGCAGCTATGGCGCTTATGATGCTGGTAACCATGGCTGCCTTTACTGTTATTGAAAAGGAAGAGGAAAGGGGACGTATTCATCAGCACCTTGTATTTCCCATGGATACAGGTTGCAGCTGTGATAAAACAGAACTGTGTACCCATCTTCCGGTTGTGATCATCGACACAAAAGGGCAGGAGATCCCAGGGAAAATCACTGAAGAGAAGGATCGGTTCGGACAGGACGTGTATATGACAGCAAAAGATGGAGCCTCTGTGATCATTGCAGAAGTCATGGTGATTGACAATGAGAGCGGCAACAATCATTCTGGTGACATCCCCAAATTGACAGGCCTCTGTGAGTTCCGTATCCGAGGCAACTCCTCACGTCGTTTTCCCAAGCTATCCTATAAGATAAAAGTAATTGATAACCATGGGGAGGCAAGACAGGTGGCAATGATGGGAATGGATGCCCACCAGGACTGGGTCCTAAATGGGCCGATTCTGGATAAATCCTTGATACGCAACTACATGTGGTACAACCTTTCCGGGGAGATCATGGATTACGCGCCCAATGTAAGATTTTGCGAATTGATTCTGAATGGAAGCTACGAGGGGCTGTATCTTTTGGCAGAAAGCATAACGGATGGAAAAGACTGCCGTCTCAACCTGTCTCAGAAAGTAAAAAGTACACAGGAGACAGGGTACTTGCTTCGGGTTGACCGGCCTGTAGAAAGGGATCTGGAATCGGTAAGAGACATCTATACATATCATGAGCGTATGGCCAATGCAGGTGATGATGTGGCTATACGATATCCCAGGTTGTCTGATCTGACACCGGAACTGTCAAGGAATATTGAGTTGGATTTTTCCGCTTTTGAAAAGGCATTATTTTCTTATGACTATGATGCAAAAGACTATGGGTATTGGAACTGGATTGATACGGAAAGTTTTGTGGATTACTATCTGATTAATGAATTTACAAAAAATGTGGATGCCGGCAGTTTTTCTACCTATATCTATAAAGAAGTGGGGGAGAAGCTTAAATTGTGTGTATGGGATTTTAACAATGCCTGTGACAACTATCAGGAGGAGGTCAATCCGCCAGAAGGATTTTTCCTTCATGAGAACCTGTGGTTTTCTATGCTCTTTAAGGATGAGGACTTTGTGGAACAAGTTCTAAAGCGCTATCAGGAACTGCGGTCCACATACTTAAGCGAGGCGTATCTTATGGAGTATATGGACCAGACGATTGCATACCTAGGGCCGGCAGCGGAGAGAAACAACATCCGATGGTCAGATGAGATTGCTGGCTGGGATGGCCTAACAGAAGCAGAAAGAAATGTTCATAGCCAGGAAGAAGCCTTAGTGCAGTTAAAGGAATGGATTCAAGCCAGGGGACGGTGGATGGATGGGAACATACATACATTGAGGCAGTATGCTCATCCCTCCAGAAATAAAGCGTACAATCATTGATGCAGTGTAAGACAGACTGGAACGGGGAGGCAGCATATCCATGAAAAAATTTATTGTAGTGGTTTGTATATTGGTAGTGTTGCTGTTTGGGTGGAATGCTGCCTATTACCGTCTGGGTATTTACATTGATTTACAACCCAATAAACCGGTAACCTCTTTTATGAGTGTAAACGGCAAAACAATTTTCATGGAGAAGCAGGGAATAGCCGTCCCGTTTGAAATCAGGGGAGTTGATATGGGGGTAGGATTCCCTGGCAAGTGGGCGACAGATTTTGCTATAGGTAAAGAAACTTATAAGAGGTGGTTTAAACAAATTCAGGAATTAGGAGCCAACACCATAAGAGTCTATACGATTCTTCATGATGATTTTTACAATGCCTTTTATGAATATAACCAGGGGAGAGAGGAGCCTCTTTATCTGCTTCACGGTGTTTGGATAAATGATTATATGGCCAATTCCCACCGTGATGCTTACGATGAGGAGTTGTTTGGAACCTTACAGGAGGATTGCAAAACTGTTGTGGATATCATTCACGGGAAGAAGAATCTGTCTCTGGGATATGGGACGGGATCTGGAAGCTATCGGAAGGATATTTCCCAATGGGTAATCGGTTATATCATAGGAGTAGAGTGGGAAAGCAGCCTTGTAACCTATACCAATCAAAAGAGTCAGGGACTTAACCAGTACTCAGGGACCTATCTGTATACAACAGAAGATGCCACGGCATTTGAAGGGATGTTGTGTCGGATCGGGGATCAAATGATAGAATATGAAAGCAAACGGTATAAACAGCAGCGGTTGGTGGCATTTGCTAACTGGCCGACGACAGATCCTTTCGTGTATCCGGTACTCGTGTCACAATATCGCAGTAAAGTAGCCTGTGTGGACGTAGAAAAGATACGATCCACGGACCTTTTCTTTGCTGGAATGTTTGCTTCCTATCATGTATATCCATATTTCCCGGATTATCTGGAAATCATGAGGGAGGGAGAGAGGTACTCCCAGGAGATAATCAGGAAACGTTTGGGAAGGCATGTTTGGGAGGCTATTGAATACCACAATTCTTTGCTGCATGCTCCTGATATCAGAGAATATCTGGAGGATCGGGATTATTATGATTCCCAGGGATGCTACAATACTTACATTGCGTATTTGAGGGCTCTTAACCGTTATCACAACCTTCCGGTAATAATCTCGGAATACGGAGTTACCACTGGAAGAGGAATGGCTCAGCGGGATGTGAACACAGGGCGTAATCAGGGCCATATGACAGAACAAGAGCAGGGAATGGCATTGATTGATTGTTACAGAGATATTATGGATGCCGGGTGTGCCGGAAGCTGCGTGTTTACTTGGCAGGATGAATGGTTTAAGAGGACATGGAATACGATGAATCTGGTGGACTTAAACTATACGGCCTACTGGAGCGACTACCAGACTAACGAGCAATATTTCGGCCTTTTAGCTTTTGACCCAGGCATAGAAAAAAGCGTATGTTATGTGGACGGGGACGCTTCAGAGTGGACAGAGGAAGACCTGGTTACAAGATCAGAGGAGATGGAGCTGTCCCTGAAGTATGACGAGAAATTTATCTATTTTCTGGTAAAGAAGGAGGGATTCCAAAAAGAGGATATCCTGTATCTTCCCATTGACACCACTCCCAAAACCGGGAGTACATACTGCCAGGAATATGACATTTCCTTTGAGCAGGCCTGTGATTTCCTGATTGTCATCGATGGAACAGAGAGAAGCCGGATCCTTGTACAGAAGCGGTATGAAGCCCTTTTAAGTACCTATGGAATCGCATTTTACCGGCAGGATCCTTATATAAATCCTCCGGAAGCTGATACGCCGGAATTTGAGCGGATCTATCTGCCTTTGATCCTTTCTGAGATCCTGCCAGATCCTAAGAGGACAGACCTAGGAGGGCTTAAATACGAGACAGGGAAGCTGCGCTTCGGGAACGGAAACCCAGAATCTCAGGAATTTGATTCTTTGGCGGACTTTATGTTTGGAGAAGATTTCGTGGAGATCAGGGTTCCCTGGCAGTTGTTAAATTTTTCCAACCCTTCCGATATGATGGTTCACGATGATTATTATGAACACTATGGAATTGAAAATCTTCCTATAAAAGGAATCTATGTAGGGGCAGGATATGGGGGCAAAACCCAGTATCGCATCCCTATGGAGTTTGTCCCTTTAAAAGGCTGGGGGAAGAAGGTTACATTTCATGAGCGGCTGAAAGAATCGTACTATCTTTTACAGGAGTATTGGAAGGGATTGGAGCAGGAGAAAGAGGTGGGGCACGCTGAAAAGTGAAGGATTGTTGTATGGTTATGGGGCGGTGTGCCTGATTATGATGGTGTTTCATGTGGCCTATGCGCTGGTGCTGAAGCGCAGGGACAAGAGATTAAACAGGAGAACGAAAAGGTTCTCAGGAAAGATCGATGAGCAGCTGAACCATATAAAACAGGGAGGCCAGGTGGGGCCGATCCATGTAAGATACCTTAGGCGCAGGCTTTCTAAGATAACGTTTCTGATTGCTTTTGAGAAGGCAATGGAGGATTACAGGGAGAAAAAAGGGGATTCTCTTGTGGAGGAGTATTGCAGGCAGATCGGGCCGACTGTGATATATCTTGCCGGACTCTATGAAAAGAAGGATGATATGCAGGCAGCATATTTTGCATATTTTGTTTCCAGGCATCTGGTGAGAGGACAGAAATTTGTGGAAGCAGTCGCGGACTCTATGATTCATTATATGAGGAAGAATGTCTATTGCCGGATTAACGCCCTGCAGGCTCTGTATAAATTTGGATCCGAGGAAAGCATTGCGAAGGCTATTACGCTTTTGGACTGGGAGGGTTTATGCTTTCATGATAAGATATTGACAGATGGCTTGCTAAATTTTACAGGGAATCATGAAAGACTGATTCAGCTGCTTTGGGAGGAGCTTAACCATTATTCAGACAGCATTCAGTTAGCGATACTCAATTATATTCGTTTTCAGACAGGGGATTACTGTGAAGGGATCTTTAAAATCATGGCGGATACCACCCGGGATAAGGAACTGCGTCTTTCGGCGATCCGATATTTTGGCCGGTATCCGTATGAACCGGCGAAAGGCATGCTGTTAAGATTTGCTGCAGATAAAGATCCCCGCTATTGGGAATATGCGGCTGTCAGCCTTTCGGCTCTGGCAGGATACAGCGGGGATGAAGTGATAGACGTGCTGATGGATGCAGTACATAGCTCTAACTGGTATATTCGCTTTCATGCTGCAGCCAGCCTGGAGGCAAGCGGGCTCAGTTACAGCGACGTGGCCCAGGTGACAAACGGACAGGATCGGTATGCAAGGGAAATGATCATGTATCAGCTGGAATTAAAACAGATGAGGGACAGGAGGCAGCCCTATGGAAGAACGGTTGCGAGCGGTTTTTAATGTTGTGGAAGGATTTTTTGTGGTGTACATGACAGGCTATGCCACGTTCCTTTTTCTGTCTGTTACGGTGGGAGCCTGTGTCTTGTTTGGTTTAAAGCGCAGAGATATGTTGAAGAATCAGCTGCCGGATCAGTACTATGTTCCCATATCCGTGATTGTTCCAGCCCACAACGAAAGTGTTACCATTGAGGCCACCATCCGATCTCTGCTGGCTTTAAACTACAAGCTGTATGAGATTGTGATTGTGGATGATGGTTCTACAGACAATACCTATCAGGTGGTACAGAAGGCATTTGGAATGGTGCATATCAACCGTCCAATCCACAGAAGGCTTCGGTGCCGGGCTGCAGAAGCAGTGTTTGAGACGAGAACATACAAAGTACCCATCACCCTCATCCGAAAAAAGAACGGAGGAAAGGCGGATGCGCTGAATATGGGAATCAATGCCGCACGGTATCCCTATTTTCTGTGTATGGACGCTGATTCTGTTCTGCAGAAAGACTCGTTGGAGAAAATCGTACGGCCTGTGCTGGAAGATAACCGGGTGGTTGCAGTGGGAGGTGCCGTGCGGCCGTGTAATGGCATGGATATCAGAAATGGAACCGTCATGGGCTACCGCATGCCCAGGAGAATCCTGCCTAGCATGCAGGTTCTGGAATATGACCGCTCTTTTTTGGCAACCCGCATTTTATTTGACCAGTTTAACGGAAACATCATTATATCAGGTGCTTTCGGGTTGTTTAAGAAAAGCCTGGTTATCAGTGCCGGAGGGTATGACGCGTCCACTGTGGGGGAGGATATGGAACTGGTAGTGAAGCTTCACGTGTTTTGCAGAGAACACGGCATACCCTATTGCATACGGTATGCATCGGATGCCATCTGTTGGACCCAGGTGCCGGAGAGGCTGGCTGATCTGTGCAGGCAGAGAAGGCGCTGGCACATCGGGCTGTACCAGACCATGATGGAGCACAGGCATGTGCTGGCCAATCCAAAGTACGGTTTGGTAGGCTGTATATCCTACCTGTACTTTCTTTTGTATGAACTTTTGTCGCCCTACATCGAGATCATTGGCTCTGCAGCCATGGTGTTGGCATGGCGGATGGGATTTTTAAATGGCCCGTATATGATAACCTACCTTGGAATCTATGTGGTGTATTCTTCCATCCTGTCCCTGACAGCATTTTTCACCCGTACCTATACGATTGACTTGAAACTGACATTCTCCGACACCATGAAGGCAGTGGCATTGTGCGGGGTGGAGATCTTCGGCCTGAGGCTGATCCTGGCATGGGTACGTATGATCGCGCTTTTTGGAACCAGAAGATCCAGGAAGAACTGGGGAACAATTGAAAGGAAAACTATTTCGTTTCGCACGGATGAGATGATAAAAAGCAGTGAAAAGGACATCGGGAAAGGAAAATCGTGGAAAAAATCATCATCTATATAGCAGGCAAACCAGACGGCTATCCATTAGAATACTATGATCCGGAGACCGGAACGTACAATGGGGTAATCCCCCGGCTTCTTAAAGAATTTTCAGAGAGGACGGAATATGATGTGCGGTATTATGCTGCCGGTAAAGAGGATATGCGGCAACAACTGGCAGATAACCTTCAGGTGGATCTGATCTCCGCCTGTATGGAGACAGAAGACTTTCGTCACAGAGAAGGCGGAAGAATCATTTTGCTGGAAACTATGACAGAGGGGCAAAGGCTGTCCTTTGGTTTCTATTTTTCTGAGACGGCACCGGAGATACTGGCAGATGATCTGAATTCTTTTTTGGCGGGGGAAACCTGGGAGGAAAAGACAGGGCTTCTTCTGGAGGAAGCAGAGAAGCCGCCGGCCGGATATCGCAGAAAGATGGAGGCCGGGACTGTGGCCTGGTTCTTTTTCCTGGCGGCGGTTATGGTCGGCCTGGCTCTGATCGCGGGAAGACAAGTTATCCGGCGGAAAAAGCTGTGGAAGACAGAAGAGACTGACCGGCTGACAGGGATTGGAAATCGGGAGTTCTTTATGCGGATCCAGAAAAGCGTTATCCACGACGGCAATCGGATTCTCTACCGGATGTTTTACTTCTCTGTTGATATGGAATCCATGGAACGGTTACAAGGGCGTAAGAAGACAGAAGAATTTTTAAGGCATATGGCAGCTGTCCTGGTAAAGAGCATTACGGATGGGGATATAGCGGCCAGGGTCTGCGACGACGGATTTGCCGTGTTGCGTCTGTCTCCGGGAGAGCAGGAGGCAAAAGAGTGGATCCTTTCCGTTATGAGGCGGCTGCGCGGCTATTTTACCGACTCTGATTCGGAACAGGCAGGCTATGTGACAGCAGGCATCTATAAACTAAAGGTGGAAGACCATGATATAAAAGAAGTTATGGTCTATGCTGCCAAGAGCGCCCAGGCTGCCCGGCGGGAAGGGACAGAGTATAAAATCGGTACGGACGCGTGGCTTGCCAGCTACATGGAAGAACAGCGGCTGCTGGAAGATATGGAGACTGGACTGAATGATGAGGAGTTTGATCTGTACATCCAGTGTTGTGTGGAGGCAAACAGCGGACGAATTGCAGGAGGCCAGGCGTTGTCTCGGTGGGAGCACCCGGAGAAGGGATTTCTTTTGCCAGGAAGATATGTCCCTCTTATGGAACAGGAAGGAATGATTGGCCGTCTTGATTACTATCTTCTGGAGAAAGTATGTATTTTTCTGGAACAGCTGCACAATATGGGAATAGAGGATTTTCCGGTTTACTTAAAATTTTCAGAAAAAACCCTAGAGGAAAAGAATGTCTCAGAGCGGTGCGTCAACATTATCATAAATCATACATTTTCCAGGAACATGCTGATCCTGGGCGTTGCAAAATGCCAGACAAGAGACAGTCTAAACCAGATAAAAGGCTTAGGGGTACGGACCATGGCGGAAGTTTTTAAAAATGGTTTTTCCCAGTTTTTTGATGGGCGGGAACATTTGGTTGATGTTTTTTGGCTGGATAAGGATCTGATTGACTATGGGGAAACAGCTCAGGGACATGTAGTCATGAAGCATATCATTCAGATGGGACATGAACTGGGGATAAGCGTTTGGGCAAAAGGCGTGGAGAATGAGGGGCAGGCGGCAGCCTTGCAGGAGATGGGATGTGATATTCTCCAGGGTTTTTATTTTCATTACCCGGTTTTGGAATGGGAGATCAAGAGAGTGCTGACGATGGAGGCGGTGTATGAAGCATAAAATGATTCTGGCTATGGGCATAGCGTTATTTCTTGGCAGCGGGGCATTTGCTGTGGGAAAGGCATTGGGAGCCGGGCAGAAGGAGACAAAGAAGCAGGGGTTCGGCGTCCTTAGCTGGAATAAGGAAATGATATCAGAGGAAGAGGAAATTCTGTCCGCATGCCTTGAGAAGGCGGACATATCCACGGTTTATCAGCAGTTTTCAGAAGAAATGCTTCTGGCAGAAGAAGAAAACGCCAAAAGCTTTCTTGATCAGATGAACAAAGCCGGTGTGGAGGTATATGGCCTAATGGGACAGCCGGAGTGGGCATATGACAGGGATGGGAAGACTCTGATTGACCAGATGCAAAGGATTGTAACATACAATGAGAAGCAGAAGGAGGATGTCAGGATCAAGGGCATCCTGGCGGACGTGGAGCCGTATCTTTTGGAAGAATGGGATCAGGGGCGAAAAGCCAGGGCACAGCTTATGGCAGACTATTTAACGGGCATGGAATCTGCCTATGAGTATGCGCTTGAGAACCAGCTGGAGTTTTGGGTATGCATCCCTACCTTTTATGATGCCGTGGACAAGGATATGTTGGAGGAACTAATAAGCAACGGTTGCGACGGGGTGGCGGTGATGAATTATAACCGAAGGGATGAATATGGGCAGATCGCCATGGAAACCGGCTTTGCCAGAGAATACGGGAAAGGAATCATCTGCATCTATGAGTTGCAAAAGCCGGGAAACCATGACCTTGAGGATGAGAATACCTACGCCAATGAAGGGATGGAGGCGCTGTGGCAGTCGTCCAAACGGCTAGAACGCCAGTTTGGATACGAACGGATGAGATTTGCGTATCATTATTATAGACCGCTGAAGGAGATGCTGGGATTGCAGTGATTGAGGTTATGCAAAATGGAAGTGGCGGTTGCTTGCCGGAGAGTAAGCAGCTGTCACTCTTTTATCAGAGAAAATTGCAGCGCCTGGCCGTCATACCTAGACATTCCAGTGAAAATGCTATATAATGAAAAGTGATTTTGTGTGAAAAGGAGCAGGCATATGTATCAGTTTGACAGCCGGGTGAGATACAGTGAGACGGATGAGAGAGGCCGATTAAGTGTGACGGGGATGATGAATTATCTTCAGGATTGCTCCACCTTCCAGTCTGAGGACGCTGGCCTGGGAGTTTCCTACTTGGAGGAACGCCATCAGGCATGGTGGCTGTCTTCCTGGCAGATTATCATTGACCGGTATCCGGCTCTTGGCGAAAAGATTGTCATAAGCACCTGGCCCTATGATTTTAAGGGGATCTATGCATATCGTAATTTCATGATGCAGGATTCTAAAGGAGACTATCTGGTCAGGGCCAATTCCATCTGGTTTCTGTTCGACACCAAGGCAGGCAGGCCAGCCAGAGTGACCAATGTGGATATTGACGGATACGGGGCTATGGAGGAAAGGCTGGACATGGAGTATGCGCCCAGGAGGATTGCCCTTCCTGAGGATTACGGCTTAGGCCATCCAGTGCTGGTGATGAAGCATCACATAGACACCAACCATCATGTGAACAATGCCCAATATGTGGAGATAGCCAGGGAGTTTTTGCCAGATGATTTCCACATTAAGGAGTTGAGAGTTGAGTATCGGAAGGCGGCGGTAATGGGGGATTACTTGACGCCTCGGGTCAGCAGGATTAAGGAGGGGTATGTGACGGCCCTGTGTGATGAAGAGAAAAGCCCGTATGCAGTGATATGGATGGGGGGAAGCAGTGGTTTAGACAGGCCTTAAGGCAGGCCTCACAGGCCGTGAACGGATTGTGGCAGCAAGTGGATGACTTAATATGACAAGACAACGGAGGAAGAGAATGATCGAGTTAGGGAAAAGGCAGCTTTTGGAAGTAGTCCGTGTAAAGGAATTTGGCATTTATCTGGGAGAGAAGAGTGACGATGAGGCGGCAGTCCTGCTTCCCAGGAAACAGGTTCCGGAGGGAACGAAGATCGGAGATAAACTGGATGTGTTTATCTACAAAGATTCAGAGGACCGGCTGATTGCTACTACATCGGTTCCAAGGCTGCAGGTGGGGGAAGTGGCGGTTCTGACTGTAAAGGAAGTAGGAAAAATCGGAGCATTCCTGGATATGGGGCTGGAGAAAGATTTGTTGCTTCCATTTAAAGAACAGAACCACAAGGTGCGTCAGGGGGAGCAGTGCCTGGTAGCTCTGTATGTGGACAAGAGCAGACGGCTTGCGGCGACTATGAAAGTGTATTCCTACATGAGCAGCCAGTCACCCTATCAGAAGGATGATAAAGTTACAGGAACTGTATATGAGATCAATGAAAACCTGGGGGCATTTGTGGCAGTGGACAACCGGTATTACGGGATGATCCCGCAGAAGGAGTTGTACGGGAATATTCAGGAAGGAGACGTGGTTGAGGCAAGAGTCGTGAAGGTACGGGAGGATGGAAAACTGGACTTAAGCCCCAGGGAAAAGGCCTACATTCAGATCAATACGGACGCAAAGCTGGTACTGAAGGCCATAGAGGACCAGGGCGGGGTGCTTCCATTTAATGACAAGGCATCTCCAGAGATGATAAAAGAGACATTTCATATGAGCAAGAATGCATTTAAAAGAGCGGTTGGGCATCTCTTAAAAGAAGGAATCATTAAAATTACGGATAAGACCATAGAAAAAGTATAGGAGGCTGTTGTGGACTCAATCGAATATTATAATAAATATGCGGCAAAAATATATGAAGACACGGTTGACATGGATGTTAGTGAGCTTTTGAACCAGTTTTTGGAGGAACTGGAAGAAGGCGACACCATTCTGGATTTAGGCTGCGGTTCCGGGCGGGATTCCCTGGTGATGTATGACATGGGATATGATGTGACTCCCCTAGACGCATCGGAGGAGATGTGCAAGCTGGCGGAGATACATACAGGGCTGGATGTGCTTTTGATGACCTACGAAGACATGGAGTTCGAGAATGTTTTTGACGGTATCTGGGCATGCGACTCGCTGATTCATGTGCCTAAGAACGAGATGCCGGAGATTCTGTGCAGGATCTGCGATGCCCTCTGCCCTCACGGAGTTCTGTTTATGTCCGTGCGAAAAGGAGAGTATGAGGGATTTCGGGGAGAGCGGTATTTTTGCGATTATACTATGGAGAGTCTGACAGCCATGGTGGAGCGGACCGGCCTGTTTGAGATCCTGAAGGTCTGGGAGACCGAGGATGCAAGGGCAAATCATCCGGACACCATGTGGGTCAATCTGTTGGCAAAAAAGCGGTAAGGTGACGCCAGAAAACCTGCGGGCATAAGGAGGGAAACCAGTAGCCTGCGTGGGAGAAAGCAGAAGGCATAAGCAGACGAAGGCTTAAGGCACAAGTATGCAAACCCAGGGTTTACGGGAACCGGCACTGTTTTAAAGGCCAGATATGAGACAGCCGTGCTGTGAAAACTGCATGAAGTGAGGGAGACAGCAAGATGAAGAGAAGACCGGTTTGGGTGGATTATGGATTGATTATACTGGGAGCCTTTGTCATGGGGTTTGCCATCAAGAACATGTATGACCCGGCGGGTCTGGTCACAGGAGGGGTATCCGGTATCGCTATCATTGTGAAAAACCTGACAGGGCTCCCTCTGTGGATCACCAACACGGTGCTTAATGTTCCCCTATTTTTGGCTGCCTGGAAGATAAAAGGCGGACAGTTCTTGAAAAGGACTGGAGTTGCTACGGTGGCGCTGTCTGTCTCTTTGGGAGTGATACCGGAGATTAAACTTCTGACAGGAGAGATTTTTCTCTCATCTCTCTTCGGAGGGATCGTGACTGGTGTGGGAACCGGACTTGTGTTCATGTTTTCAGCCACTACCGGTGGTACCGATATGCTGGCGGCCCTTTTCCAGAGGAAGTTAAAACACTATTCCATTGCCCAGATCATGCAGGTGCTGGATGGAATCGTGGTGTTGGCCGGAGCCGCAGTGTTCGGCATTTCTTACGCGCTCTATGCCCTGATTGCCATCTATGCAGTGGCCAAGGTGTCTGACGGCATCCTGGAGGGACTTAATTTTTCCAAACAGGCGTTTATCATCTCTGACCGGTATGAGGAGATCGGACATGCGGTTATGACCCGGCTGGGCCGTGGAGTCACGGTTGTGGATGCAGTGGGAATGTACTCAGGAATGTGCCGTAAGATGCTGTTCTGCGTGGTATCCAAGAAGGAGATTGTGGGGATCCGCGAGATCGTGGAAGAACTTGATAAGCAGGCATTTTTGATCGTAAGCGATGTCCGCGAGGTGTTCGGTGAGGGATTTATAGAATATTGACAGGGAAAATTAAGAATTTTAGTAACCTTTTCTTGTAAATATACAGAATAGACAAATTAAAGAAAAATATTTTGGTGATTTACCATATGGTCAAAATAGTGTCTTTCGTGTATGATAGTAACAGAAATCAAGCAAGGGCCTGATACCGCATTGCTAAAGAGCCCAAATACATTTATTTTCTAAAATTAGGAGGATTTTGGATTATGGCTAGTTTAACATTGAAGAACGTAACAAAAGCGTACCCAAATGGATTCGTTGCAGTTAAGGATTTTAATCTGGAGATCGCAGATAAGGAATTTGTTATCTTCGTAGGACCATCTGGATGTGGTAAGTCCACTACGCTTCGTATGGTTGCAGGCCTGGAGGACATTTCTTCTGGTGAATTCTACATTGACGGAAAGCTGATGAACGATGTAGAGCCGAAGGACAGAGATATCGCAATGGTATTCCAGAACTATGCTCTGTATCCTCATATGTCCGTATATGACAACATGGCATTCGGCCTGAAACTGAGAAAGACACCAAAAGACGAGATTGATAAATTAGTACATGAAGCAGCCAAGATCCTGGATCTGGAGCATCTGTTAGACCGTAAGCCGAAGGCTTTGTCCGGTGGTCAGAGACAGCGTGTTGCTATGGGACGTGCTATTGTGCGTAATCCTAAAGTATTCCTGATGGATGAGCCGCTGTCCAACTTGGATGCAAAGCTGAGAGGTCAGATGCGTGTTGAGATTTCCAAGCTGCATCAGAGACTGCAGGCTACAATCATCTATGTAACCCATGACCAGACAGAGGCTATGACCCTGGGTACCAGAATCGTTGTTATGAAAGACGGCGTTATTCAGCAGGTTGACTCTCCACAGAATCTGTATGACAAGCCATGCAACAAGTTCGTTGCTGGATTCATCGGAGCTCCTCAGATGAACATGATCGACGCAGCTGTATCCAAAGACGGTGCAGATGTAAACTTGTCCTTCGGTGGCCACAAGATTACTCTTCCGGCAGAGAAGGCAAAAGTTGTTGAGCAGAAGGGTTATGTTGGAAAGACCGTTACCATCGGTATCCGTCCAGAAGATCTGCATGATGACGAAGCTTGGCTGACCGGCTCACCAAAGAGCGTAATCGAAGCTACTATCCGTGTATACGAGCTGTTAGGTGCTGAGGTTAACTTATACTTTGATATTGATGAGTCCCAGTTCATCGCAAGAGTAAATCCGCGTACCACTGCAAGAGTAGGCAGCGTTGTGAAGATCGCTCTGGATATGTCCAAAGTTCACGTATTTGACAAAGATACCGAGCAGGTTGTTTGCAACTAATCTTAAGAGAAAAATAAGCAGGCAAGTATTCATACTTGCTTGCTTTTTTTTGTCTTATGCATTAATATAGAATAAGGCGGTTGCCGCAGTAAGCGGCATACCTGACGGGACAGTAAACCTGCATGTGCCCCGGCAGCGGATGCACCACCACACAGGAATGTCTGGTGGGCGCGGTGGGCAGACTTGCATGTATGCCGCCTGTTGGGCGGCGGATTTTATGGTAAAGTTACAGTAGAATTACGAAAAGGAGAGTGTGCTATGATATCGAATCAAATCCTTCAGAATGCAATTGACGGGTTAAAGGGAATTACCAGAGTTGATCTTTGTGTCTGCGATACGGAAGGAAAAGTACTTGCAACCACATTTCCGGATGCAGAAGAGAATGAGAATTCGATCCTTGCTTTTGTAGATTCTCCGGCAGACAGCCAGGTAATCCAGGGCTATCAGTTTTTCAAAGTGTTTGATGAGCATCAGTTAGAATATATTTTATTGGCCAGAGGCCACAGTGAAGACGTATATATGATCGGGAAGCTGGCTGCATTTCAGATCCAGAATCTATTGGTAGCTTATAAGGAACGCTTTGACAAGGATAATTTCATTAAGAACCTGCTTCTGGACAACCTGCTTCTGGTAGATATCTACAATCGTGCCAAGAAGCTTCATATTGAGACCAGTGCCAAGCGGGTGGTCTATATTATTGAGACCAAGTATGAGAAGGATGCCGGTGCGCTGGAGACAGTGAGAAGTCTTTTTGCAGGTAAGGTGAAAGATTTTATCACGGCAGTGGATGAGAAGAACATCATTTTGGTGAAGGAGGTTCGCCCAGGAGAGACACAGGATGACCTGGAGAAGACAGCCAACGTGATTCTGGATATGCTGAACACAGAAGCTATGACCAAGGTTCATGTGGCCTTTGGCACGGTAGTGGGGGAGATCAAGGAAGTGTCCAGATCCTACAAGGAAGCCAAGATGGCTCTTGACGTGGGGAAAATTTTCTACAGCGACAAGAATGTGATCGCATATAGCAGGCTGGGAATCGGCCGTCTGATCTATCAGCTTCCCATTCCGCTGTGTAAGATGTTTATAAAGGAGATCTTTGACGGAAAGTCTCCAGACGAATTTGACGATGAGACCCTTACGACCATCAACAAGTTTTTCGAGAACAGCCTTAATGTGTCGGAGACCTCCAGACAGCTTTATATCCACAGGAACACCCTGGTTTACCGTCTGGATAAACTCCAGAAAAGTACTGGGCTGGATCTGCGTACCTTTGAGGATGCTATCACTTTCAAGATCGCCCTTATGGTGGTTAAGTATATGAAATATATGGAAAATTCAGATTTTTAGGAACCGGAGAGCAGAATGATAGAGATTTCAAATATTTGCAAGACCTATGATGCCGGCAACAAGGCGCTTAAGAATGTTAATATAACCATTGAAGACGGAGAGTTTGTATTTATCATGGGCCGCAGCGGTTCCGGAAAATCAACTCTGGTAAAGCTGCTTTTGAAGGAAGTGGAGCCTACCTCCGGCAAGATCATTGTCAATGATATGAATCTTGGGAAAATGCCCAGACGGTATGTGCCCAAGTACCGTAGAAGGTTGGGAGTGGTATTCCAGGATTTCCGCCTTTTAAAGGACAGGAACGTGTATGAGAATGTGGCATTTGCTCAGAGAATCATCGGAACTTCTACCAGAAGAATAAAGGAGTCGGTTCCCGCCATGCTTCAGATGGTGGGACTGTCCTCCAAGTATAAGATGTTCCCCCAACAGCTGTCCGGAGGGGAGCAGCAGCGGGTAGCTATCGCTCGGGCACTGATCAACCGCCCGGAGGTGCTTCTGGCGGATGAGCCTACAGGAAACTTAGACAGCCACAATGCCATAGAGATTATGAAGCTGCTGGATGAGATTAACCGGATGGGGACCACTGTGGTGGTAGTCACCCATAGCCAGGAGATTGTAGACAGAATGCAGAAGCGCGTCATTGTCATGGAGCGCGGCTGCGTGGTAAGTGATGAAATAGAAGGCGGATATTTACATGAGGATTAGTACATTTTGGTATTGCCTGAAGCAGGGCATCATAAATATATGCAGAAACGTTTGGTTTTCTCTTGCATCAGTTGCAACGATTTCTGCGTGTATTTTTTTGTTCTGTATGTTTTTTAGCATTATAACCAACGTGAGAAGTATGGTTCACAATGTGGAGACTACGGTTGGCATCTCCATATTTTTTGACGAGAGCCTGTCAGAAAGCGAGATCCATGCCATAGGGGATGAGATTGGCAGGCGAAGCGAAGTGAGGGAAATACAATTTACTTCCAAAGATGAGGCTTGGGAGACTTTTTCCAAGGATTACTTTGCAGGCGTGGAGGATCTGGTGGAAGGTTTTATGGAGGATAATCCTCTGGCCGGGTCAGCCTCGTATCAAATTTTTTTATACGATATCTCCCAGCAGGATGAATTTGTGGCTTATCTGGAGAGCGTAAATGGGATCCGCCGGATCAATTATTCCAACAGTGCGGCAGATGGCCTTACCAGCTTTAATACCATTGTGGGCCTTTTGTCCATTGTGATTATCGGGGTGCTTCTGGCTGTGTCTGTGTTCCTGATAAGCAATACCATCAATGTAGCGGCGGCTTTTCGGAAGAATGAGAACCAGATCATGCGTTACATAGGTGCCACCAATTATATGATCCGTGCGCCCTTTGTGGTGGAGGGGATCGTCATTGGGCTTTTGGGGGCGGTGATTCCGCTGGTTTGTATGTTTTATTTGTATCGGCAGGTGATCGTATATGTGGCGGAGCGGTTCCAGATTCTGTCTGGGATCTTCCAGATTCTGCCAGTGGAACAGATCTTTCCTTATATGGCAGGGACAGCGGTTCTGCTGGGGCTGGGGATTGGATTTTTTGCAAGCTTCTTTACGATTCGGAAGCATCTGAAGGTGTAAGACAGGATGTGCCACAATGCCCTTTGGCATTCTGTGTGGAGGAGCACAGGATGAGATCTGGGAATGGTATATTATGGCTTGCAATTGGGAATAGTAAGCCCTAAGAGGAGACAGAAATGGAAAATAGAGAGGCTAAGAATAAATTTTGGAAAGGTGTCCTGGTAGGGGCACTGGTGACAGCGTTTGTAGGATTGATCATTGTGGGAGTGTCGGCAGGGATCTTTCTGATCGGACGCACAGTGATTGACAATCAGGTTGAGACGCAACAGGCGGACAACAGAAACGACAGTAACGGCATAGAAGGCGATTCCAAGGTTGATTTTGAACACATCGATACGAAGCTAAAATATATGAAGAGTATTGTAGACCAGCTGTTTCTGTTTGAGGAGGATGTGGAGAAGATCGAGGACGGTATCTATCTGGGAATGATGTACGGCCTGGATGATCCCTATTCTGTATATTACAACCAAGAGGATTATGAGTCTCTGATGGAGGATACGCTGGGCGAGTACTGTGGGATCGGGGCTATGGTACAACAGAATGTATCCTCAGGGATCATGACCATCGTCAAGGTGTTTACAGGCTCTCCGGCTTTGGAGGCCGGGATGCTTCCAGGAGATATTCTCTATAAGGTGGAAGATGAGGCGGTGACAGGAAAGGAACTGGCGCTGGTGGTAAAGGAGGATATCCGTGGAGAAGAGGGAAGTTATGTGAATATCACCGTTCTCAGAGGGGAGAGCGGGGAAGAGGTAGAACTAAAGGTGCAGAGGCGGCAGATTGAGGTGCCTACGGTGGAATACCAGATGCTGGAGGATAAGATTGGGTATATCTACGTCATGCAGTTTGACGAGGTGACCTCCCAGCAGTTCAAGGATGCCGTCGATGATCTGGAGAAGCAGGGGATGAAGAAGCTTCTCATCGATATGCGCAACAACCCGGGAGGGGTTCTTGATACGGCGGTGGAGATGCTGGCCTACGTGCTTCCGGAAGACAAGATGGACGGGATGCTGATCTATACGGAGGATAAGAATGGAAAGGGAGACCGGTATTTCTGCAAAGATGGCCAGATCGTAAAAGAGTCGGACAGTGGAATTCAGGATAACCGATATCCGAAGAAGGATGATCATGAACTGAAGGTTCCCTTGGCTGTGCTGGTGAACGGCAACTCAGCCAGCGCTGCAGAAGTATTTACAGGAGCGATTCAGGATTACGAGGCAGGTATCGCTGTAGGAACCCAGACCTTTGGCAAGGGGATCGTGCAGCAGCTGATTCCTCTTGGAGACGGGACGGCGATTAAACTGACCACATCTCACTATTATACGCCCAGTGGGTTTGATCTTCATGAGAAGGGATTGGAGCCAGATGTGGAAGTGGATCTGGAGGAAGAACTGAAGACAAAGGCTGTGGTGGAACTGAGGGAAGATAATCAGGTGCAGGCAGCCATCGAGGCTCTTGATCAGATAGAACCGGAGAGTATGAAGACAGATATTCAGAAGTTAAAGGTGAGTAAGTAAGAGAAACGGCAGAGACTGTGAGAATCTCTGCCGTTTTGATCGACAGAACCCATTCTATGTACTTTCCAGGTCTCTTTATGCTGGAGTTTGTGGAGAGTTAGCCGCAAAGACAGATTGTCCATAGGATGCGGAACTCTAAATAGTACTTTGTGTGTTTAGGAAGGACAGAAATGGCAAAAGTTGGAAGGCCCTTTCTGTGTGAAGCGCACCAAACAGAGTGTTCAGATTTGGATCATGGTTCTCCACCTGACGTGAATATAGGTAGGCAGCCTGGATTAGGAAGGAATCGAAGGAGGGATTCAGGGAGGAATCCTGGGCTGGCTTTGATGCTGATGGATTGCTGTTTGATGCTGGTGGGCAGCTGTTTGGTGCTTGCGGGCAGCTGTTTGGTGCCTGCGGGCAGCTGTTTGGTGCTTGCGGATTGCTGTTTGATATCTGTGGGCAGCTGCTATTTTTCAGAGATTCTGCCAGCAGGCAGATAGTAAGCCAGCTAATAGCAGCGAACTGAACCTTGTCGAACAGGTTGTCATCATAAATGGCTCCCAGAAAATATACCTGAATGAAATAGGTAAAAAGTTGTTTTTCTGGCAGACAGAGGCTATCCGGCCTGTCTTTGGCGGAATCTGCCTGAGAAAAGGGAACGTGCAAATTCTGGCTGTTTCGACATAGCTTCATAAGCCGGGGCCAGGTTTCGACTACAGGTTCCAGCTTGGAGTATAATGTTAAAAGACTGGAGAGCCAGGAACGATGAGATAACTGACTGGCAGTGGGAGAAGACATCGGAGAGGAGGAAAAGGAAATTCTCTCTGTTAAATATGTTTGTGTGAAGCGATCCGCCCCATTCACTGCAAGATATTTTTGTGCCAGACGGTCTAAGTCTTTGCTGGCTTTTTCCAGACAGAATCTACCGTCTTCATAAAAACGGCCCTGAGAATGGCGGCGTTGTAGGTCATGGCTGAAAGCCAGCGTCATAGATATAGAAGTTGTGAACGAATAGTCAGAAGTCCAGAGAATATCCAGGAGGATTCCACGGGCTTTGGCCATCCATGTAAGTAGGTCTTCTTCTATCTGTTGATTGGAAGGACATTTTTTAGAAGTATGCCTGACCTGCATCTGTGGCCTTGTCTTCTGGGACAGGATGATCCGTGCAGCCTCCGGACAGGAGAGGGACAGACTGATCTCTCGCAGGTTGCCGAACTCTTCCTGATGGCGTGGATATGTGCGGCAGGTTCTACATAGGGAATCCTTGCCAAGATGAAGATACATGCCACATAATTTTTCTTTTGTCAGGAGAGGACAATAACGTTTGCTCAGGCGGATGGTACTGTTGCTGAAATTGATGGATTTTTTGAAGCGACGCAGAAAGGCTTGGGAAGGTTGGGAGATATTGTCATGGGGAGCAAGAAGAACTCTCCGGTAGCGTTCCAGAGACTTGGGATCAATGGCAATATTCCATCCTCCACAGCAGGTGTCAGGGCAGTTACGGCTGATACATTGGAAATCACGATAGTACGTTGGAAACTGGTAGGTCATCGGGGATACGTATCCTTTCTCTGAATTCTCTAAGTTTTATTTTTTCTGAAATAGACTTCTTTTTCCTGATAAATTGTTCCTTGATAGAAGATGATTATACGTTGTTTCCCGGTGATTGACAAGGGGAAAGTATCGAAACGATTTATTATACCTAACCATATGTTTGCAAAAAAAGACCGGAAACCTGTTTTTAGATTCCCGATCAGTATCATTTATGCTGTCTGTTCGCTTTCCGTTTTTTTACTTCATCAAGCGAAAGTCCAGAAATATTTGCAATTTCTTCCAGCGCATATTTTCCAGCTGCCAGCATACAAAGTGCAACCTCTTTTAAAGATTCAATTCTCATATCTTCCATAATTTTACAACCAAGATTGGGCCGTGAATTGTAAAAGTAAATGCGGTATGTAACAGTAAATGCAATACCCTATAAAA
>CANDZL010000036.1:0-35885 GCA_947425205.1 uncultured Hungatella sp.
CATCTAATACCCGAATCGACTACTTTTGTAAAGGCACCCTTTTATATTAATGAATTGACTCTTATTGAAGCAGTATCAAAGGCATTGCCTATTGGATGGTATTTGTACGTGAAGGAACACCAGTCAATGCTTGGAGAACGGGGATATGATTTTTATAAAAGGATTAAGAAAATACCAAATGTGAGACTAGTACAACCTAATTATTATAAAGATCCAAAACCTTGGATCCAAAATGCAGTTGGAATTGTAACAATAACAGGAACAACAGCTTATGAGGCAGCATTGATGGGAAAACCATCATTGGTATTCGGGGATGTAAATTTTAATGTGATTGATGGGATTACACGGGTATATTCTTTTGAGGAAATCCCAAAGTTAATTAAGGGGTTTCATCAGTTGGATAACAAGAGATCATGTGCGGCTTACATAAAGGCAGTTAAAGAATTGGGAGAGCCGATTGAGTTTTTAAAGCTGTTAGATGATGGATTTTCCATTGCTAGGGGGCAGATAGCATTGACAGGCGAATATGAAAAAGAAATAGAGAAGTTGCGGAAATTATATGAGAGATATATGGAATGACATAAAGATTTTAAGAAATAATTCTGGTGCGAGCATGTTTCAAAGGAATTCCAAATAAAAATATAAGAATTATTTCTATTCAATGGAGATATAGAATTACAAAATAGAAAAAAGAAAGTGTGAGGTATAAGCGTGTTCGAGTTAAAATACTTTGTTTCTGAATACGTTACAAAAAGAAGAAAAAGTATGTTCTTACAGGATATTAACAAGAATCACGAAAATTTAGTATCTAAAATACAAAATAAAACATTCTTAGTAATAGGAGGTGCCGGGTCAATTGGCTCCTCTTTTATTAAGGCATGCCTTCCATTTAAACCAGCGGCGTTGATTGTTGTTGATATAAATGAAAATGAATTGACTGAGTTGACAAGAGACATCAGATCTACAAAAGGAATGTTTATACCTGAAACATATGTCACATATCCAATGGATTTTGCATCTTCTGAATTTGAGAAGATGTTTCGTTTTTATGGAGGATTTGATATAGTGGCCAATTTTTCTGCACATAAACATGTGCGATCAGAAAAAGATATTTATTCGGTAGAGGCTCTTCTCAAAAATAATGTGCTTCATGTGAGGAAATTTCTTGAATTATTGGCTGAATTTCCACCAGAAGAATATTTTTGTGTATCTACAGATAAAGCGGCTAACCCGGTTAATATTATGGGAGCTTCAAAGCGTATTATGGAAGACGTTATTTTTTCCTATTCAGATAGATTTATGGTGAAGACAGCCAGATTTGCAAATGTTGCTTTTTCCAATGGCTCTCTGCCAGCTGGTTTTCTTGCACGAATACGAAAGCTTCAACCTATTAGTGCACCTTTAAATATAGTTCGATATTTTGTATCTTTAGAGGAGTCAGGTCAAATTTGTATGCTGGCATGTATGCTGGGGGAAAATAGAGAGATATTTTTTCCCAAACTTCATGAAAACCAAATGATGAGTTTTGATGAGATTGCAACGAAACTGTTAGAAGAACAGGGATATGAAGTATTAAAATGTGATTCAGACGAAGAAGCAGTTGAAAAGGCAGAGGCACTTAGAAATGGAAGCAAAAAATATCCAGTTCGTTACGCTTACTCGGATACATCCGGTGAAAAGCCATATGAAGAATTTTATACAGAACAGGAAACAGTAGATATGGAACGATTTGAATCTCTTGGAGTAGTTGTCGAAAAGGAACTCCCTGATAAGAAAAAAGTTGATGATTTTCTTGAGAAACTTGATAATGTTTTTAAATGTGATGAGGTTTGTAAGGAGGATATTGTAAAAATAATGAGTAGATATCTTCCTAATTTTGAACATATTGAAAAAGGCAAAACATTGGACAGCAGAATGTAAGATGGAAGGAAAAATATGGGACGGTATATACCATTATCAATCCCTAATTTTGAAGGGAATGAAAGAAAGTACATTGATGATGAAATTGATCAAGGGTGGGTTTCAACCGAAGAGGCTGCCCTTGACGTAGCATGGATGGAAGAACTGCCGGATTTTATCAGAACTATCTGGGGCCTGATCAATGAGCAGAAGCCTTGTGAGGGTGAAGAAACTTATATACTTGAAAAGGCACCTTATTATGCCGACTGTATTCTGAATATTCCCTCCAGTACGCAGATTACTGAGGGGGATATGCGGTATGTGGCCGGAGGGGTGAAGCAGCTGCTTGGGATGATGGCAAATGGATGATCAGAAACTTCAGAAGTTTATAGGAAAAGCATCCGTGTCTCTTGCGGAGTCCATGATGAAAATAAATGAAATGTCCCGTCACATTTTGTTTCTTGTTGATGAGAATAAGCGTTTGATGGGAACTCTTACGGACGGTGATATACGGAGATATATACTGAAAGGTGGCAGGATTGAGGATTCAAGCTTGCTTGCTGCAAACTGTAAACCGATAGTGGCTTATGATATGGAGAAAGCGGTAAAACTGCATCAGGCAAAATATCAGGCAATTCCGGTTATCAATGATGAAAAACAGATCGTTGATATATATGAGGGCGAAGAAATAAAAAGAACTTATGGCAAGTTGGGTATTCCTGTAGTAATAAACGCTGGTGGAAAAGGGACACGACTGGAACCCTTTACAAAAGTTCTTCCGAAGCCTCTTATTCCTGTTGGTGAACGGCCCATTATAGAGCTCATTATGCAGGAATATCAAAAATATGAATGCTGCGATTTCCATATTATTGTTAACTATAAGCGGGATCTGATAAAAGCATACTTTAGCGATAATGAGAGCAGATACAATATTACATGGTATGACGAGGACGAACCGCTGGGAACTGGCGGAGGATTAACTTTACTGCGTGGAACGCTTAACAGTACATTTTTCTTTGCTAATTGTGATGCGCTTCTTACAGCTGACTATGAGAGTATGTTTAAATTCCATAAGGAAAATAAAAATGCAATCACAATGATTTGTGCATATAAAAATCTGAATATTCCTTATGGTGTGGTTGAGATGGGAGTTAATGGAACTATAGAGGATATGAAGGAAAAACCTGTAATGTCATTTCTCACGAATACAGGAATCTATATTGTTGAACCGGAAGTAATAGATGACATGAAAAATGATGTCCCGATTGGTTTCCCAGATATTGTCGAAATGCAAAGGAAAAAAGGAAGAAAAGCTGCTGTATTTCCAATCAGTGAAAATGACTGGATGGATATGGGACAGCTGCCTGAACTGGAGAAGATGAGAATGAAACTCTATGGGGAGTAAAGGACGAAAGCCTATGGACAGAAAACTTGTATTAATTGGAGGCGGAGGACACTGTAGATCCGTTCTTGATACTGCCCTTAAATCAAATGAGTATTCAGAGATTGTAATTACTGATCCGGCAATACAAACTGGAGAAGCAATCCTTGGATGTAGGGTGGTTGGTAATGATGACAGATTACCTGGATTAAAAGGTCAGGGATTCCTTGAGGCATTTATCACAGTTGGAAGTATTAAAAGTACAATGCTTCGGAAAAAACTTGTAGAGACAGCACGCATACTTGGCTTTATCTTTCCTGTTATTATTGATCCATCAGCAGCCGTTTCAGAATATGCCCAGATCGGTGAGGGAACCTTTGTTGGAAAATGCGCAGTGATTAATGCGGATGCCCGTATAGGTGACCACTGCATTATAAACACAGGGGCAATTATTGAACATGAGTGTTCGGTTGGGAACTTTACCCATGTTGCATCAGGTGCAGTCCTTTGTGGAAATGTCCGAGTCGGAGATGACAGCTTTATTGGTGCTAAAAGTGCAGTCATTCAGGGAGTCTCGATAGGAAACAAAACCGTAATCGGTATAAACAGTACAGTTTTAACTGATGTTGAGAATCAAAGGAAAGTCTATGGAATGATTACCGAGACAGTAAAAGCAGGAGGAAAGATTCATGAAGTTTAATGAAGCAAAAGAATTTGCGCAGCCTTACGTTATAGCCGAGATTGGTGCTAATCATAATGGTGATATGGATTTAGCGGTGAAAATGATCGATATAGCGAAAAGATGCGGAGCCGATTGTGTTAAATTCCAGTCATGGACAAAAGATTCTATCTTCTCAAGGCAGGTGTATGAAGATAACTTTTTCTTAAAGGATGATTACCGCAGCCGCATAGATTATACACTTGAGGAAATTGTTGATAAATATCATATAAGCAGACAGCAGCATATTAATCTGAAAAGATATTGTGATTCCATCGGTATTGATTTTGCATCTACGCCATTTTCTAAGCCAGAGGTTGATTTACTTGCAGATGATTTAGATATTCCCTTTATTAAAGTCGCATCGATGGATTTGAACAATATTCCATTTTTAAAATATATTGCAAAAAAAGGTAAGCCGGTTGTTGTCAGTACTGGACTTTGTGGACTTGCCGATGCCGCTGAGGCGGTAAGCACACTGAAAGACAATGGATGCAGTAGTATTACCTTATTACATTGTGTCGCGATTTATCCGCCTCAGGATTATCAGGTAAACCTGAATAATATTGATATGCTCCGTATGGCCTTCAACCTGCCCATAGGATATTCAGATCACACACTTGGAACGGTTGCACCTGTTATGTCGATAGCTAAGGGTGTATGTGTAATTGAGAAACACTTTACACTTGACCATAATATGGAAGGATGGGATCATAAGGTTTCTGCTGATCCGGATGAGCTGAAGGCTATATGCGATGCGGCTAAATATGGTCCTGCCATGTTGGGAAGGTTCGAAAAGATTATAAATGAAGATCAGGAACGGCGTAATGCATTTCAAAGGAGTATTGTTGCTGCACATAAGATTAAGAAAGGTGAAGTAATTCGTGAGGATGATATCGATTATAAGCGGCCTGGAACGGGGCTTCCGCCTAAATATTATAAATTTATAATTGGTAAAACCGCAAAACGTGATATTGAGTTTGATGAACAAATAAAGGCAGAGGATTTTTAATTGCTATATAAATAAAATGATGAGGAGAGAGTCCAATGGTTGCAATTATACCTGCAAGAGGGGGTTCGAAAGGCCTTCCTGGGAAAAATATAAGGCTGCTTGATGGTAAACCATTGATTCAGCATACGATTGAAGCTGCTCTAAATGCAAAACATATTGAACGTGTAATAGTTACAACAGATGACCCGAAGATAATGGAAGCTGCAAAGGAAAGCAGCGCAGAAGTGCCATTTATAAGGCCAGGGCATTTAGCATCTGATACTGCCAGTGCTGTAGATGTTTACATTCACGCAATAGAAAATATTGGAGAATCCTGCAAAAGGAACAAAAAATTTATGGTTCTTCTTCCTACTGCTCCTCTCCGTACTGCTGCACACATCGATAAAGCATATGAATTGTTCGTTTCAAGCCAGGCGGATACAGTTATATCGGTAAAGGAAGCTGAATCACCCCCTAATTGGTATATGACATGCAGTGCTGACGGCCGGATTCGTAATGCGGGTTTCGCAGCAGCAATATCCCCTGTCAGCAATAGACAAAAATATGATAGGTATTATATTCCCAACGGAGCGATTTATATCTTGGATTATGATCTGCTCAAAGAGAAGCGAACCTATTATACGGACAATACACTTCCGTATATTATGAGCAGGCTTGAGTCAATAGATATTGACTCTATTGAGGATTTTGAATATGCAGAGTATTTATTGAGCAAGAATAAAAGCAGGTAAGGCATATGAAGATTCTTTTTATCGGGTGTGTGAAAAGTTCATATATACGCTTGTCAAAATTCATTTACCTGAATAAGCATGTGGTGGTGTAATCATAAAAAGGAAGTATGACATGAAGAACTATTTTTTCGGAAGTGTGATTTATCCTAATGCTGTTTCCTTTGCGGATGAATTCTTGCAGAGTCTCAATCTGCAGACTTTTAAAGAATTCACCCTGCTGCTGATCAATGATGGGGTTGATGAACCAGCTCTCATTGAATTAATTAATAATTACAATATTCAATATGAAATTATTTCTTATCCGAATAATTTTACACCTGCTGAATTGAGGATAAATCTTTTAAGAGAAGCAAAATTACGTAACGCTGAATATTTAATTCTCGGTGATATTGACGACACGTTTTCAACAAATAGAGTAGAGGAAAGTATTACAGCATTAGAGTTAAATAACCAGTTAGGATTTGTGTATAATAAATTATTGCTGATGAATGGTAAAAGTGCTATGCCAAAATTACGCAGCGAAACTAGGGATGTAGAATGCATATTGGAGTATAACTATCTGGGGCTTTCCAACACGGCTATAAACATGGGCTGTATGGCAGATCATTTTATTGATTCTTTTCAGGAATATAAATCACAGGTTTTTGACTGGTATTTATTTACGAGATTGTTATTGAATGGAGCAGAAGGGAAAATGGTTCCCGAAGCAACTACATTTTATCGGCTGTATGGGGAAAATTATGCTGGTATACCAGCGATGACAGACAATATGATAGACAAGGAGATTAATGTAAAACTTGAACAATATAAGTTAATGTCAAAATATAATGATAATTATAAGATACTTTTGAATAGATATAAGAATAAAGAGTATGATATTAATAAAGGAAAAGAAAAGTATTTTTGGTGGAATTTAACAAAGATGAAGAATGAATAGGCCGCCTGCCATCTGCGCGATACTTCACGACAGTCGGCCTCCCCATCCAATTTCCATCTTTTTATCGAACATATTCCTCAATTCTACATTCATGTCTACCAGTTTTTGTACTGTAGTTTATTCCGATTATGAGAAACTCCCCATGATAATCATATTGTCTGAGAATCTCTGCATACTGTAGGTCTTTCACCTGCGTGATTGCCTTATTCGTGCTTTTGTTCCATTTCAATTCAATCAGAAGAGCAGGTTTTAAAGAATCGTTTCTGGGCAGGAAAAGGATATCGCAATAGCCTCTGCCGCCTGCGATTTCTTCAAACCGCAAATAATGATCCATGCAGCTTAAATAAGCCATGATTACAACATACCGAAGAGCCTGTTCGTCATTGTAATTCTTGGGAGAAGTCTCTGATAAGTGTGCTTTTTCCAGCATTTCTGCCACGGTAGATTCATCCTTTCGAAGGGTTGCTTCCAGAAGTCTGTCAGACATCTTTACTGCGTTTGCCAGTTCTGGCCGTCTTCCTTCTTTTACAGCACGGATAAATTCCTTCCGGACTTCCTCATTGGGAATAAACACTTCTTCCCTGTCAAAATCATATGCCAGATATCCAAGGTGTACAAGCAAAGTAAAGATATCATCCCTGCTGGAAATGGATGTCATATCATTCTGAAAGGTTCCTGTGTCAATCCTTACGTGTTTTCCACCCAACATATCGACAATACTGTCCTTAAGCCCCAGGCGATCAAGATCAATGTAGTCCCGCAAGGACTCATACGTCTCTGTCTTTGTCCAGTAGCTGTCAAATTTCTTTTTTGAGATAAATTCCATGATTGAATTCGGGCAGTATACGTGTTCATCCCCATGAAAACGGTATCCATCGTACCATTTTTTTGCTTTTTCAAAGTCCAGGTTATTCATCTCGCACAGTGTATTCACTTCCTCTTCGGTAAATCCAATAAACGGTGCCAGGGGCCCGGGATCAAGCATGGTAAATTCATTAAAATCTGTCAGTGCAGATTGGGTTCCGTATTTTTTGATCGGCAGGATGCCAGTCATATATGCGCCAATAATAACCTGAGAGGTCTGGCTGCTTTTAAACATGCTCCGCAGCAGCTGAATATAAGAATGCTGTAAACGCTCATCATCCTTTGCTTCTCTGAAAAGCGCATCCCATTCGTCAATAATCACAAAAAATTTATTTCCGGTTCCTTCATGAACCTGCATAAGAGCCCGGAATAAGGACTTGGTTCCTTCGTCGACACAGCCAGGATATGTTTTTATCAGTTCCCGGATGATATCCGCCTGGAGATCCACAACGGTCTCCCAGATGTCGCTGGCCATTGAGATAAAGGAGGTGACATCGATAAAAAGGACATCATGCTGGTTCAAATGCTTTTCAAAGCCAACAGATTCTTCATCATTTCGTTTATTCTGCCTGGCAATGTTAAGGTTTTCAAAAAGTGATTTGGAATCAGCGCCTTTGGAGTAATAGGCGGCCAGCATTTTGGCAGCAAAAGATTTTCCGAAGCAGCACAGGTAGTTTTAGGGAGGCAGATACACGGATATAACAAAATTACTGAGAAAAGAATGAAATGATGAGGAGTAAAGACACGAAACCATGGTAAAACTAAGAAGAAAATAGGAAATGAAAAAGGAATGCCAAGAAGAGAAAATAGAAACCCAAGACGAAAATTAGAAAATTCCAAAACAGAAAAAACACACCATGGAGGAAACATCATGCAGGAGTTTTTTTACGGCTGGTATATGAAGTGTCAGTCTGAAACTGACACGTTGGCAGTGATACCGGCAATTCATCGCACAAAGCATTACAGGACATGCTCGATTCAGTTCATCACCGATGACAGCGTATATACTGCCCGCTTTCCCGGCAAAACATTTTGCCTCAGAGGAAAAACCATTTCTATGGGTAAAAACTACTTTAGTCAAAAGGGAATGAGTCTGTCTGTGGATGCGCCAGGTCTGTCTGCGAAAGGTATGCTCCAATTCGGCCCCGTCACGCCGCTGCGGTATGATATTATGGGGCCCTTTGCATTACTGCCGTTTATGGAATGCCGCCATCATGTATGGAGTATGCGCCATACAGTTCAAGGGACAGTCTATATAAACGACAGATGCTTTTCGTTTCAGAATGCTCTGGGATATTGGGAAGGGGACTCGGGCAGGTCCTTTCCAAAAAGGTATGCATGGACGCAGTGTATGTTTCCCCAAGGTTCCCTTATGCTCTCTGTGGCGGACATTCCGATGGCAGGGATACATTTTACAGGGATTATAGGGGTGATACTGTGGAAAGGGCAGCAATACAGGCTGGCCACGTATCTGGGAGCGAAGCCGGTTATGATCAAAAACGGCATTCTGCGGATTGTTCAGAATGATATGAGGCTGGAAGTCCGTCTGCTTAAAAAGACATCGCAAGCCTTCCAGCCCCTAAAAGCGCCTGTTATGGGAAAGATGACGCGGACGATCCACGAAAGTGCAGCTTGTACAGCGTACTATCATTTCCAAAAAGCAGGACGGACTCTTTTTTCTTTTAAAAGCAGCCAGGCCTCATTTGAATATGAATATTAGTAGCGTATTGGTTCATGTAGTACAATTTCCATTTCAAAAAATTGTGCAAAAATGAATGCTGAAGATTAATTGAAAAAAGGCATTCGAATACATCACTCAGCAAACAGCGAAAAGCAAATACAGACAACTCTGTACAGCAAACAGATCAGAAAAAGGAAGGCAGGAGAAACACCTACCTTCCATCAATCAACACGGTTTTTCCGGAAAAAGCAAATCCATATTTGTGTATCTTTTCTGTTGGAATTCCCTTTTCTGTCAGCAGAATCTCATAGTTTTTCTTATCAATCTGTGCCAGTGCGGATTTGACGGTATCTGCCAGTTCTTTTTCAGTATCAGTATTCTGTACCTTAAATTCCAGAATGATTCCGTCACCGCCAGGAAATCTCGGCTCTAGCATTACATCGTATCTACCGAATCCGCTTTCTCTGTTGGAAGTCAAAATATATTGATTAGACAATTCCACCATCAGGCCCAGAACAAAACCGTGATAAAATCGTTCTGGTTCCTCTACGGAAGGATTTTTTCCCGTATCAAAATAACTGAACGTAACCAGAGCCACTTTATTCATATAAGTGTTCATTGCTTTAACATCACCATCCAAAAGAGCTTGAATGAAATCATTATAGTCATCGTTGGATTTGGCAAACCAATCGTGTATCAGGGTTTCAAACATCAGACGAACTTCTCTGTTGGTCAGTGCTAAATGATAATTCCATCTGCCGGTTCTCTCCGCAAATTCCTTTTGTACCACTTTTAAGTATCCGCTGGCAAGCAAAAGGCTCCAGACAGCATTTTTCGTTCTTGATAACTGATCGTAGGCGATCTGTTCATCAATCTCAATTTCTATAGACTGGCCACGCAATAATTGCTCAAAATCTTGCTTGATACGTTTTCCACCCTCACGAATCAACTTGCCGGCCAGATTGTTGGAACTGGAATTTGCCCAATAAGCAGCAAGTTCCTTTTTATCTAAGTAATTTAAGATGGACCAAGGGTTATAAATATCTGTCAGATTTCCAAAAGTGAATCCATCATACCAGCTTTTTACCAGATGCTTCCTGTCTGACAGGTCAAACTCATTCAAAGATTCGTATACTTCCTCTTCCATAAAACCAAAACAATCCGCATATTTTTCAGAAGTTGTAGTCACTACTTCAAGATTATTTAGGTCTGAGAAGATCGATTCCTTGCTTACGCGAGTAATGCCTGTCATGATTGCCCGTTCCAAGTAAGGATTGGTTTTAAATGTGGAGTTAAACAGACCTCTGGTAAAGGAAACCAATTCTTCCCAATATCCATATATATAAGCCTCCTGCATAGGAGTATCATATTCATCTAAAAGAATGATCACGTTTTTTTCATAATAGCGGGAAAGATAGTTTGATAATGCTTTTATAGAGCCGGAAGCTTCATAGTCCTCCATTTCAGCAGAGATATTCAGAAAATTCTGTTTTTCGCTGCTGCTCAACAGATTCCCGTTCAATAAAAATCGGTATTGTTCATAGACATCCTGGATGGTGCTGCATAGTTTTTTTCTGGCCTGGATATAAGAAGTCTCCTTTATATCGGCAAAGCTGATAGAAATGACAGGATAAGTTCCCTGGAGTGCTCGAAAGTTTTTTTCATTCCATATCATAAGACCTTCAAACAGGTCGCCTCGATCTTTGTATCGGGTAGAAAAAAATTTTTCAATCATATTGATATTTAATGTTTTTCCAAATCGTCTGGGGCGGGTGATAAGTGTTACACTGTCTCCGTTTTCCCACCATTCTTTGATAAAATTAGTCTTATCGATATAAAAGTAGTTTTTTTCTCGTATCCGTTGGAAATCTTGATGCCCAATCCCTACCGTTCTAGCCACGCCTGCCCGCTTCCTTTCTTGTGGTTTCTATGTTTCGATGTGTATGTTTGTTGTTTCATCTAGTACTGCCTTGCGGAAATAACGGTGAATACAGTGCTTGATATTTCCTCAAGACAGTACTAGTGTAACATGGAAAATTACCTTTATCAAGGAATGATTTGCAACGCCTTCAACGAATGCCTTTAATAACCTCAATTAGTAATTGCAAGAACCAATGTCCAATGATAAAATATTATGGAAATGATTATGGCTCACAGAAAATGAGTATATGAAAAAGAAGGTTTATCCAGGGATCTGGCATCCAACATGGAGGACATTACAGAACGCATGGGTGTGAACCAGAAGATTGTGGGAGAACTGAAGAAGGAGACAACGGTTTTTGACAATCTATAAGAATTCCTGAAATGGTATGAGTTGCCTGATTACGGCAAATTTTAGAGGTAAAAAGGAAAAAAGATGATTGAATTAAAAGGAAAGTATAATGAGGCAAAGATATTCACGGATGTGGTGGATGAGGCATCCATTTCCCAAGTGCTTCTTCTGTTAAATCAGGAGTTTGTATCTGAAAGCAGGATTCGGCTGATGCCGGATATCCATGCCGGTGCCGGGTGCACCATCGGCACTACCATGACCATCACAGATAAGATTGTGCCAAACCTGGTAGGCGTGGATATCGGATGCGGGATGGAGATCATTAAAGTAAAAGAAAAACATATGGAGCTGCAGAAGTTGGATAAGCTGATCTATGAGAAGATTCCTTCCGGGTTCTGTGTGCGGGAGAAGCCTCATCGGTATTTTGATCACATTAATCTGGAGGAGCTTTATTGCTATCCCTATATTGACATCCGAAGAGCAGAAAAAAGCCTGGGGACCTTAGGGGGTGGCAACCATTTTATTGAGGCCGACAGGGATGAGGAAGGGAACCTCTACGTGGTGGTGCATTCGGGAAGCCGCCATCTGGGACTGGAGGTAGCCAATTACTACCAGGAGCAGGGGTATCAATCAGTTAATGGGTCTACAAAGGAGGACATTGACAGACTGATTGCCCATCTGAAATCCCAGGGAAGGGAAAAGGAGATTCAGAAGAGCATTACAATACTGAAAAATACCAAGAGAACCAATATCCCCAGGCAGCTGGCCTATGTGTCCGGCGATTTATTTGAACAGTACATCCACGATATGAAGATCATCCAGGCCTACGCCCAGTTAAACCGGCAGGCCATGATGGATGAGATCGTGAAGGGGATGAAGCTTCATGTGCTGGAGCAGTTTACTACGATTCACAATTATATTGACACGGATGCTATGATTCTGAGGAAAGGGGCGGTGTCTGCCAAGGATGGGGAGAGGCTCCTGATTCCCATCAACATGCGGGACGGCTCCCTGATCTGCACCGGAAAGGGCAAGGAAGACTGGAACTGGTCAGCGCCTCACGGGGCAGGGCGGCTGATGAGCCGTTCAGCGGCAAAGGAGAATTTTACCGTGTCAGAGTTTAAGAAGCAGATGAAGGGGATTTATACCACTTCGGTAAGCAAGGAGACGCTGGATGAATGCCCCATGGCGTATAAGGGGATGGACGACATCGTAAGCAATATCGGGGACACGGTCCAGATCCACAAGGTGATAAAGCCAATCTACAATTTTAAGGCGGGCAGCGAGGAGTAGTGGACAGACTGGGGGTCTTCACGGCAGACAATAAGAGTTTTTCAGTTCCGGGGCCTGGGATGATGGAATGGAAAGGAGAAGCATATGTGGACTGTTGACAAGAAAAAGCGTCTGCAGGACAATTACTACCGCAGCTTTTTTACCTTGATTGTTATTCCGATTTTAACGGTTATGTTGATTTCTATGGTGATTATCAGGGCCCTTTTGGAGGATTCTTCCACCAGGGCCATTCTTCGTGCCCAGGACAATCTGGTATCGGTTCTTGGAAGTGAGGTGCAGGATATCTCTCTGCGCCTTTCTCATTTTGTGTATGTCAATGATAATGAGATTATGCGTACAGCGGCGAAGACGGATACCAGGAAGGTGTCGGAGCGGTACCATTATACAAAGGTCTTAACAGAATCCTTTAATTATGCTATGGTTCCCATTCAGGATATTCTGTCGGTTGTGTTTTATATGAAGGATGGCGGATCTACCTATTTAAAGGACGACATCATTCTGCCGGATGAGGAGATAAAAGGGGCTGGCTGGTATCAGGAGGCCTTAAAGGATAAAGATATGGTGAAGATCGGATATTATGATACAGGTGTTACCACCTCCAGAAGAAGCGCCCACACCTTTACCATTGCGGCAGGGCTGTCTCCGGACATTGATGTGGATCGGGACGGGGTGATTGAGATGGCTTCCCTGTTTGTGTCTTCAAAAGTGGGTAACCTGATTCGGGATTACAATAAGGATCCTCTTATGGGCATGACCGTACTCCTTGACGGAAATGGGGAAATCCTACTGGATATCGAAGAGAATGGAGAACATTTCCTGCCAGGGGAAGTCCGGGAGCAGGTGGAGGCAGGAAAGCTTCGCCGAAGGGTTCAGGGGAAGAATTATGTGTATCTTACCACCAGGGAGCCAGTGACCGGATGCCTGTTTGTGACTGTGGTTCCCGCCAAGGTGTTAACCAGACGCTTCAATGAGGTGGCGGCAGGGATCGCGGCGGTGATGGTTCTTCTGTTTGTTCTTTTTTATCGGTTTTCCGCCTATTTCCTAAAACATATTATCATCCCTGTCCACCATGTGGTGGAGGGAATGAAACAGGTGGAGGAAGGAAGCCTGGAGGTTCATGTGGAACCTTCCGGACAGGAGGAGCTTCGGACAATGGTGCATTCCTTCAATCACATGGTTCGCAGGCTGAAGGCGCTGATTGCAGAGAATGCAAGACATCAGCAGAAGAAGCATGAGGCAGAGATTCTGGCTCTTCAGTCCCAGATCAATCCGCATTTTCTGGTAAATTCCCTAAGTTCCATCCGGTTCATTGCCCAGGTGTCTCACTATGATGCCATCGCCAGGATGGCGGAGGCTCTCATGAAAATCCTGTCCTGCTCGTTTCGAAGCAATGCGGGATTCTACACGTTTGGCCAGGAACTGGAGGTGCTGGACAGCTTTCTATATCTGATGAAAATACGGTATTCAGACGGTTTTGACATAGAGTATCAGGTGGACAAGGCGTGTATGGACTGCCTTGTGCCCAGACTGATTCTCCAGCCCATTGTGGAAAATTCTATTGTCCATGGGTTCAGTGAGATGGAGGATATGGGGCATATCCGTCTTACAGCCCTTATAAAGGAAGAGTTTCTCACCGTGACAGTGGAGGATGACGGAAAAGGAATGACAGAGGAAGAGGCAGTGCAGGCCTTGACAGAGAAGGTGGTGGATGGCAGGAAAAGCGTTGGTTTGTCCAATGTAAACGCCAGGCTGGTCTTAAATTTTGGAGAAACATCTGCACTCTCTGTAGAAAGCAAAGAGCATCAGGGCTGTCGGATTACCCTTAGGATTCCTGTCCGATATGTTGAGGTTGAGCCGAAGGAGGGAGAGGAAGCATGAAACGTGTGCTGATTGTTGATGATGAGACCATTGTCCGGATTACCTTAAGGTCGCTTATTGATTGGGAGGAGATGGGCTACCAGGTTGCCGGGGATGCGGTTCATGGAAAACAGGCCCTTCTGTATCTGGAATCGGGACCGGTGGATCTGGTGATTACCGATATGAAGATGCCGGTAATGGATGGCCTGGGACTGATTGAGGAGATCCATAAGAGGGGGATGTCTCCTCAGATTCTTGTTTTAAGTGGATATGATGATTTTAAGCTGGTGCGGGAGGCTTTCCGCATGGGAGCGGCGGATTATCTTCTGAAAGCGGATTTGGATGAGCAGATGCTCAAAGGTGCATTAAGAAGGCTAGGGCAGGCCAGGGACACAGAGCCAGGGACACAGCAGGAAGGATGGCTTGAAAGTGTACAGGATAGAACTGAAAAGAAATCAGAAGGCCAGGTACCAGGGCAGGCACAGAAGAATCCATGGGAACGTGACGGTAGGCCAGGCAGATATGACCCGGAATATTTGGCGGACATGGCTATGGGAAAAAGAGAGCTTGACGAAGCCTTGTTTACAGGTGAGTACGTGGTGATCCAGTTTGAGATCGAAGATTACATAAAACACGGGGCCAGATTTTCAGAGAATCCCCAAGAGGAGTTGGTTTTGCCATTTTTAAGTTTTGCTAACCAGATTCCAAGGGTGGCTTCCAGATGCGTGATGGGAAGTATTTCCCCGTCCCGCTATGTGATGCTGTATTTCATAACAGACAGCCAGGGATATGAGGAAAATATAACGGCTACCTGCTTAAGGCTGTGCAGAGTGTGGAAAAATTACATGAACCTGCCGGTTTGCGCAGGAGTCAGTAGAAAGGAAAGCAGTGCAAAGGCTTTTTTGGATCGTCTGGAGGAGGCGGGAGAATATATAAAGCTTCGATATCTGAAGGGCGGAACGCAGATATGTGCGCCGTGGGAGAAGAAGCAGATAGACTACGGACAGGCAATCAAGGTAGGAGAACAGTACCAAAAACTGATTCAGGCTCTTTTTATCAGTGATGAGCTGGCTGTGGAGTTGGAAAAACGCAGTCTGTTTGCCGCATTGTATGAGATGGAGTTTTCCCAGGCGGTCTCCTTAAGCCTGTGCCTGATCTGCTGTCTGGCCTGGAAATTTGACGAGAATCATGACGACATCCGGACGATGTTTTCAGATGAAATCGATTATTATAAAAAGCTGGAGCGGTTTCAGGAGATCCGGGAGCTGGAATTGTGGCTTAACAATTATTTTCGGTGGGTTTTGGACTACCAGAACGGAAGGCAGGATAAGAGCCAGAAGGACATGATCATACGGGCCAAACGGTTTATCCTGGACAATTATTCCAATCCAGAACTGACTCTGGGAAGCGTTGCAGGATATGTGGGGTTGAATGAAAAATATTTCAGTTCTAAGTTTACCAAGGAGGAGGGAATGACATTTTCCAATTATCTCACAGAGGTAAGGATCCGCAAGGCCAGAGAACTTATGGATCAGACCAGCTTAAAGATCTATGAGGTAAGCCAGAGCGTAGGGTACAACAGTGTGGAGCATTTTACCAGAGTATTTAAGAAAATATGCAAAGTAAGCCCGGGAAGCTACCGGAAAGAATAGGCAGGCTGCAAATACCTGACGATATATCAAGAAATCCAACGGAAGGTCATGGAGAAAAAAGGCTGAAAATGGTATCCTTTGGTTATCAAACATAAGGGAGGTTTTGAAAGAGATGAAGAAAAAAATTGTAGCCCTAGGGCTTTGTGCGGTTATGGCAGCAGGGGCCGTGACAGGGTGTTCCTCGAAAGACCAGAGCCAGGATACGACAGCGGCCAAGACTGAAGCAGAGACAACGAAAGCAGGTCAGAGCCAGGAGCAGAAGGAAGAGACTACCAGTGCAGTGGAGGCTTCCGAGGAATTGGAGGGCAGTCTGGTATTTGCTATCTGGGATAACAACCTGATGGATTACATCGATGAGAATGATATGGTGGGAAAGTTCCAGGAAAAATATCCCAATGCAGAGATTGAGGTGGAGAAGATCAAGGACGATTCTGAGTATTGGAACGCCATGAAGATGCGTACCTCCGCCAATCAGTTGCCAGATGTGATGTTCAACAAACCGTTTACACTGTCCAGATTCAAGGATTATCTTTTGGATCTGTCGGACTTGGAGGCAGCAAAGAACAACGAGCTGGCAGCAGGCTATGCTATCGACGGGAAGATTCTGGGTGTGCCTATGACAGCAGGATATGAGTATGTATATTACTGGAAAGACATGTTTGAGGAGGCAGGTGTGGAGGTGCCGGATACCTGGGAGGAATTAAAGGCCGCGGCCCAGAGGCTCCAGGATCATTTCGGCAAGGACAATCCAGATTTTATGGCGGTGGCCTTAGGCGCAAAGGATGAATGGCCGGACTATCCGTACATGGAATTTATGCCGGCTCTGGAGGGAGGTAATGGCCAGAACTGGAACGATATGGCAAAGACAGACGCTCCTTTTGCGGAGGGAACCGATATCCGGAAAGCCTATGATAAGGTAAACGAGCTGTTTACCATGGATGTGTTTGGGAAGGATCCTCTGGGTATGGGCAACGACCAGGTGACCACCTTGTTTGCCCAGAAGCAGGCTGCAATCCTGGCGCTGGGAGACTGGGGACTGCAGAACATAGAGAACGGGACAGATGATTATTCCCAGCTGGGAACCTTCTACCTACCGGTTCGCGACAGTGAGTCCGATCCGTTCCGGGTGATCGTCCAGGGCGACTCTTTTATGGGAGTTACCACTCACAGCAAGAATCCAGAGTTGGCCAAGGCATTTGTGGAGTGGTTCTACAGCGAGGAGTGGTATCCGGGATATATCAATTATGTATCCAGCGCTTCCTCTATGACCAACTTCCCGAAGGAGAAGGATCCGATTTTGGCGGAGTCCGATGCTCTTCAGCCAGGGATGGAGCTGGTTATGTATGACGGTGGCGGAGATGATTTCCAGGCGATTCAGAATGAGATCGCATTCGATTACAAGAAGCTGGGCGCTCAGATGTTCACAGACGGCTTTGACTTGACAACCCAGCTGGATGCTTTAAATGAAAAGTGGGCGGCAGCAAGGACAAAGCTGGGAATCCAGTAAAATAAAGGATGAACCATATATAGGCGGTGGCATAAAAAGACGCCACCGCCATTTCTTTGCCTTTATGGAATGGAGGGAATCATGAAATCACTGGAAAAACAGAAACGTATCTTTATCTTTTTGTCCTTAATCATCCCTATGGCCCTGCTAATCGGATTTGTGGTGTTTCCTGCATTTGATCTGATCCGAATGAGTTTTACAGACTGGGACGGGTACTCGGAAAAATGGAATGTTATCTGGTTTGAAAATTATGGATCCATGCTAAAAAATAAGGATCTGTGGCTGTCGTTAAGAAATAATGCGGTGTACTTCTTTGGGCACCTTTTGTTTATTCCCATCGAGCTGATGTTTGCGGTGCTTCTGACATCCAAGTTGCGGGCGGCAAAGTTTTATAAGACCATGGTGTTTATGCCCTATATTATCAACGGTGTCGCTATATCCTATGCATTTTCCTACTTTTTCTCACCGATTAACGGCGCGTTTGATGCGATCTTGTCGGTGCTTCACCTGGATTTTCTCATAAGAAACTGGCTGTCTGACCCGAAAATCGTGAATGTTGTATTGACAGCCGTTTCTCTGTGGCGGTTTTCCGGGTATCATGTGATCCTGTTTATGGCGGCATTGCAGTCTCTTCCCCAGGATGTACAGGAGGCGGCCCAGGTGGATGGGGCCAGCGCTTGGCAGTTGTTTCGGTACATACAGATTCCGTCTATTATGTTGATGGTGGATTTTGTGCTGTTTGATAACATCAGGGGAGCCTTGCAGGTGTTCGATATTCCGTATGTCATGACCAGCGGCGGTCCTGGGTATGCTTCTTCTACCTTCACTCTGTATACCATTGACACAGCGTTTAAATACAGCAATTTCGGCCTGGCCTCAACTATGGCTGTGGCAATCATGATCATGATCGTGGTGATCTATGTGGTGCAAGACAAGATCATTCACGGCGTGATCTTAAGGAGGGATAAGAAATGAAGAAGAGCAGCCTGATTCAGACGGGAAAGCAGCTAGTCTGCTTAGGAATGGTTCTGGTGGTACTGGCACCCATTCTGCTTACCTTATTTGCAGCATTTAAGACCAAGGCGGATATGGTGAATACATCGCCTCTTCTGCTTCCACCCCTTGGAAGAGTCACTACGGAGAATTTTAAAAAGGTTCTGGGGGATAAATATCTGCTGATCGGATTTAAGAATACCGGCGTGATCCTGGTAATCAGTATTTTCTTCAATGTAATGTTCGGAACCATTACCGCGTTTATACTGGAACGATTTCAGTTCCGGCTGCGGCCAGTGATTATGGGGCTTTTTTTCCTGGGGATGCTGATTCCAAGTTTTGTGACGGAGATCGCCAGATTTAAGATCATCAATGGGCTGGGTCTCTACAATACGCTGGGGGCGCCTATAGTGATCTATGTGGCATCGGATCTGATGCAGCTATACATTTACCGGCAGTTTATCTCCACGCTGCCTAGGTCCCTGGATGAGAGTGCACTGTTGGACGGTTGCAGTTATTTCGGGTTGTTTACACGGATTATCCTGCCGCTTTTAGCGCCGGCTACAGCCACGGTGATTATCATCAAAGCCATAACCATTATCAATGATATGTATATTCCATATCTGTATATGCCGAAGAATAAGCTAAGAACGTTAACCACGTTCCTGATGAACTTCGCCAATGCCCAGCAAGGGTCATGGCAGAAACTGGCGGCAGGAATCATTGTGATCATGCTGCCAACCATTGTGATCTATGTGTTCTTCCAGAAATATATTCTGGCAGGAGTTGCAGCGGGGGCAGTGAAAGAGTAAGGTCTTCCATAAAATCAAGGGAACGCTTATTATAGGAAACCCTTAAAATTTCAAAAACAGAAAAATTTACATTGTATTTCAGAGCCTTCCCCTTTATAATAGGGAGGAAGGCTTTTTGAAATTCTTTATCATGATTCATAATCAGGAGGACAAACATATGGCAATTTTAGTAACTGGAGGCGCCGGATACATTGGCAGCCATACTTGTATCGAACTGCTCAACGCTGGGTATGACGTGGTGGTGGTTGACAATCTCTGCAATTCCTGCAAGGAATCTTTAAAGAGAGTGGAAGAGATAACAGGAAAGAGCTTAACCTTCTATGAGGTGGATCTGTTGGATCAGGCTGGATTAAAGAGGGTTTTCGACAATGAAAAGATCGAGTCAGTGATTCATTTTGCAGGATTAAAAGCAGTGGGAGAATCTGTATTTAAGCCTCTTGAGTATTATCATAACAACATTACAGGCACCTTGATTCTTTGCGATGAGATGAGAAAGCATGGAGTCAAGAGCATTGTTTTCAGCTCTTCCGCCACGGTTTATGGAAACCCGGCGTTTGTGCCGATCACGGAGGAGTGCCCTAAGGGAGAGATCACCAATCCATACGGCCGCACCAAAGGAATGCTGGAGCAGATTCTGACAGACTTGCACACTGCGGATCCGGAGTGGCAGATCATGTTGCTTCGGTACTTCAACCCCATTGGCGCTCATGAGTCCGGAAGGATCGGTGAGAATCCAAAGGGGATTCCCAACAATTTGCTTCCCTATATTACCCAGGTGGCTGTGGGCAAGCTGGTATGCCTTGGCGTATTCGGCAATGACTATGACACGGCGGACGGAACCTGTGTGAGAGACTATATCCATGTAGTGGATCTGGCGGACGGCCATGTGAAAGCGCTGCAGAAGATGAAGGATGAAAAGGGTGGTGTGTGGATCTACAATCTGGGTACTGGCACTGGCTATAGCGTTCTGGATGTGATCAATGCCTTTGAGGAAGCCAATGACTTAAAGATCAACTATGTGTTCAAGGAGAGACGTGCAGGGGATGTTCCAGCTTGCTATGCGGATCCATCCAAGGCCCACAAGGAGTTGGGATGGGTTGCCAAGCGGGGAATCAAGGAGATGTGCCAGGATTCCTGGAGATGGCAGAAGAACAATCCGGAAGGCTATGTGGAATAGGCCAGGTATAAAGCAAACTGACAAAACGAAGGAGACACAGAATGGGTGGAATTTTTGGAGTAGCTGCCAAGAAGAACTGTACACTTGAATTATTTTACGGAATCGACTATCATTCCCATCTGGGAACACGCCGTGGCGGGATGGCTACTTACGGGCCGGAAGGGTTTAACCGGGCGATTCACAACATTGAGAACTCTCCTTTCCGAACTAAGTTTGAGCGGGACGTGGAAGAGATGAAAGGCCACATGGGAATTGGATGCATTTCTGATTATGAGCCCCAGCCTCTGTTGATTCAATCCCATCTGGGAAGCTTTGCCATAGTAACTGTGGGGAAGATCAACAACTTCCGTGCTCTTTTGGACAAGTTATATGCCAGCGGCAATTCTCATTTTCAGGAGATGAGCAGCGGGCAGGTTAATGCCACGGAACTGGTGGCATCTATGATCTGCCAGAGGGACAGCCTTGTGGACGGGATCCGCTATGTTCAAGAGATGGTTGACGGATCCATGACTATGCTTCTGCTTACTAAGAACGGAATCTATGCTGCCAGGGATCGGTTCGGCCGGACTCCGCTGATTGTGGGACAAAAAGAAGACGCATACTGTATTAGTTTTGAGAATTTTGCCTATATTAATCTGGGATACAGCGATTATAAGGAGCTGGGCCCAGGAGAGATTGTTCTGGTGACACCGGAGGGCGTAAAGCAGCTGGCTCCTCCAGGGGATAAGATGAGAATCTGTTCCTTCCTGTGGGTGTACTATGGTTACCCCACCTCTTCTTACGAGGGAGTCAATGTGGAGGAAATGCGCTACAAATGCGGCAGCATGCTGGCCAAACGTGACGGAAAAGAGGTATCGGCAGACATTGTGGCAGGCGTTCCGGATTCCGGAATCGCTCATGCCATCGGATATGCCAATGAATCCCGGATTCCCTTTGCCAGGCCTTTTATCAAATACACGCCTACCTGGCCCAGGTCGTTTATGCCTACCAACCAGGAGCAGAGGAACCTGATCGCGCGGATGAAGCTGATTCCGGTGAAGGCATTGATTGAGAAAAAGAGGCTTCTGCTGATTGATGATTCCATTGTTCGTGGAACTCAGCTGCGGGAGACAACGGAATTTTTGTACCAAAGCGGTGCCAAGGAGGTTCATGTGCGCCCGGCCTGTCCGCCGATCTTGTTCGGATGTAAGTATTTAAACTTCTCCCGGTCACAGTCGGATCTGGACTTGATCTCCAGAAGAGTCATCCTGGAGAGGGAAGGGGAGCATGCAGACAGCACGCTGGGTGAGTATGCGGATCCAGAGAGTGAACGCTATGAGTGCATGTGTCAGGAGATCTGCAAAAAACAGAATTTTACCAGCCTTAGGTATCACCGCCTGGATGATATGGTGGAATCTATCGGCCTCCCTAAGTGCAAGCTTTGTACGTACTGTTTTGACGGCAAGGAATAGACAGACATTCGTATCCTGACAGGAAGGGCTAAGGAGCTGTCCTTGGCCCTTTTCTTACTTTTCATTTTCCTTTGTGGAAACGCTGCCAATATTCCAGGTATAAGGGGGACGGAAAGAACAGATAAGAGTCAGCCGCCTGTCAGGCGGTCAGTACAGTTTCAGAAAAGAGAGGATTTTGGCTATGATAGCCCAGTTAAAAAAGAACAGAATGGTCCACAGGCTGATTACAATCGTTGCGGTTGTGGCATCGGCAGTTCTTCAGACCTATGTGATTCAGGCGTTTATCCGACCGGCTGGCTTGCTTTCCGGCGGGTTTACAGGTATTGCCATCTTGCTTGACAAGATAGCAGAATTGTATGGAAGGAATTTTTCCACGTCTCTTGGAATGTTGGTACTGAACATACCGGTAGCGGTTCTATGCAGCCGGAGTATCAGTATGCGGTTTACTTTTTATTCCCTGGTGCAGGTCTTTCTCACCAGCTTTTTGCTTAAGGTCTGCCATTTCACGCCGTTGTTTGACGATCTGATGCTGAATGTGATTTTCGGAGGATTTCTCTATGGCGTATCCATAGCAGTGGCTTTAAAAGGGAATGCTTCCACAGGAGGCACGGATTTCATCGCTCTGTATGTGTCCAACCGGACGGGACGATCCATCTGGCAGTATGTGTTTGCAGGAAATGTGGCGCTGTTAAGCCTGTATGGGATTTTGTTCGGGTGGCAGTATGCAGGCTATTCCATTCTGTTTCAGTTCATTTCTACCAGGACCATTTCCACCTTCCATCACCGGTATGAGCGGGTGACGCTTCAGATCACCACGAAAAATGCGGAGGATGTGATCAAGGCATATGTATCCCAGTACCGGCACGGGATTTCCTGCGTGGATGCGGTAGGCGGATACAGCCACCAGAAAATGTATCTTCTGCACACGGTGGTATCTTCTTATGAGGTAAGTGAGGTGGTGGCTCTCATGAAGACCCAGGATCCTCATATTATTGTGAATATGATGCGGACCGAGAACTTTTATGGGAAGTTCTATCAGGCGCCGCTTTGATAGATGGATGGCAGGCAGAGGGTATCTTAGATGGCTTGCCGGCTGGTTGCCGCCGAAGAACATTGAACATGCAGAGGCAGCAGCGAAGAGAAAGGGGAATGGCTATGGCGGCTTTGGAATTATTTCATACACCGGAAGGTGTAAGGGACTTGTACGGCCTGGAATGCGCAAGGAAACTGGCGGTACAGGAACAGATCAGCCAGGTGTTTCATCTATATGGGTATGAGGATATAGAGACGCCTGCATTTGAATTTTTTGATATTTTCAATAAGGAACGGGGAAGCGTTAGTTCCAGGGAGATGTTTAAATTTTTTGACAGGGACAACAATACCCTGGTATTGAAGCCGGATGTGACACCGGCCATTGCCAGGTGCGTGGCCAGATATTTTATGGATCAGGACATACCGGTGCGTCTGTGCTACCGGGAGAGGACCTTTACCAACAACACCAGCTATCAGGGCCGGTTAAAAGAGGTGACTCAGACCGGGGCAGAGTTCATTGGGGAGGATTCCGAGGCAGCTGACGGGGAGATGATTGCCATGGTCATTGATTCCCTGAAGGCAGCCGGCCTTTCCCAGTTCCAGGTGGAGATCGGGCAGATGGAGTTCTTTAAGGGCCTGGTGGAGGAAGCCGGCATGGACAGGGAGACAGAGGATACTCTTCGGGAATTAATTGAGAATAAGAATTATTTTGGCGTGGAGGCGCTGGTTTCTGAGAGGAAGCTTTCAGGAGAACTGAGAGGCCTGTTCTTAAAGTTGCCGGAGCTATTCGGCTCGCTGGATGAGATGAAGAAGATCAAAAACATGGTGAAGAATCCCCGGTCTTTAAAGGCCATTGAACGGCTGGAAAAGGTGCAGGCTATTCTGGAAGTTTACGGGATGGAAGAGTATGTGTCCTATGATCTTGGCATGTTAAGCAAATACCAGTATTATACTGGGATTATCTTCAAGGCTTACACCTATGGAACAGGAGAATATATTGTGACCGGAGGAAGATACGACAAGCTGCTGGTACAGTTCGGCAAAGACACGCCTGCCATCGGATTTGCCATTGTTGTGGATCAGCTGATGATGGCCCTGTCCAGGCAGAAGCTGGACATTCCCACAGAGACAACGGATGTCTTGGTTATTTATGAGAAAAATGCTTTGAAAGATGCAGTGGAATCCGCCCTTGACCTTCGCAGCCATAAGAAAAAAGCGGTGTTGATGGAACAATCGCCGGCTATATCGGAAGAAGCATATAAACAGTATGCCCAAAACCGTGGGATCCCCAAGATTCTGTGGGTGAGGGAAAAAAGCAAAACGCAGACGGATAAAAGGAGGATCCTATGAGTTATTTGACCATAGCCTTAACCAAGGGACGTCTGGCATATAGAACCTTGGATTTGCTGGCACAGGCCGGGATCACCTGTGAGGAGATAAAGGATAAAAACTCCCGGAAGCTGATTTTTACCAATGAAGAGGCCAAGGTGCGTTTTTTCTTAGCCAAGGCCAACGATGTGCCTACGTATGTGGAATACGGAGCGGCAGATATGGGTATCTGCGGCAAGGATACGATCCTGGAAGAAGGCCGGAAATTATACGAGGTTGTGGATCTAGGTTTTGGCAAGTGCAAGATGTGTGTCTGCGGGCCAGAGTCCGCCAGGGAGTTATTAAAACGCCATGAGCTGATCCGTGTAGCCACCAAGTATCCGGCCATTGCCAAGGACTATTTTTACAATAAGAGGCACCAGACCGTAGAGATCATCAAGCTAAACGGCTCCATCGAACTGGCACCGTTAGTAGGCCTTTCGGAAGTGATTGTGGATATTGTGGAAACAGGTTCTACTTTGCGGGAGAATGGCCTTGGAGTACTGGAAGAAATCTGTGAGTTGTCTGCCAGGGTCATCGTCAACCAGGTCAGCATGAAGCGGGAAAATAAACGGATCACCCAATTGATCCGGGATATAAAAAACATACTTTTGGAGGAGCAGCCATGAGGATTGTGGATTTGAGCCAGGATACCAGAAGCCATATCCTGTCGGATCTTCTGAAGCGGGATCCCAACAACTATGAAGCCTACGGGAAGACCGTTCAGGAGATTGTGGATGAGGTAAAGGAAAAGGGAGACCAGGCATTGTTCGCCTACACGAAAAAATTCGACGGCGCGGACATCACAGCAGAAACCATAAGAGTGACAGAGGAGGAGATCCGGGAGGCCAGAGCCTTGGTAGATCCAGGACTTTTAAACGTCATGGAAACGTCCATGAACAATATCCGGGAATACCATCAGATGCAGGTAAGGCATAGCTGGTTTGACACCAAGCCAGACGGCACGATTCTGGGACAGAAGATAACGGCCTTAGAGCGGGTAGGAGTCTATGTGCCAGGAGGAAAGGCAGTCTATCCGTCCTCGGTTCTGATGAATATCATTCCTGCCAAAGTGGCAGGGGTTGACCGAATCGTCATGGTGACGCCTCCTGGAAAAGACGGAAAGGTAAACCCGGTCACTTTGACGGCGGCCTGCCTGGCAGGGGCCACAGAGGTATATAAGGCAGGGGGAGCCCAGGCAGTGGCAGCCCTGGCTTTCGGAACGGAATCCATCCCCAGGGTGAACAAGATTGTAGGCCCAGGAAATATCTTTGTGGCTCTGGCTAAAAAAGCGGTCTATGGCCACGTCAGCATTGACAGCATCGCCGGCCCAAGCGAGATCCTGATCCTGGCAGATGACACAGCCAACCCCAGGTTCGTAGCAGCGGATCTTCTGTCCCAGGCAGAGCACGATGAGTTGGCATCTGCGATTCTGGTCACCACCAGCAAAACCCTTGCCCATCAGGTTTCAGAGCAGGTAGACCAGTTTGTAAAAGAACTGTCCAGAAAAGAGATCCTTGAGAAATCCCTGGAGAATTTCGGATACATCCTGGTGGCGGACTCTGTAAAGGTAGCTGTTGAGACGGCCAACGAGATCGCCTCCGAACATCTGGAGATCATGATGGAAAATCCCTTCGAGGTGATGACAAAAATACGGAATGCAGGGGCCATCTTCATAGGAGAATACAGCTCCGAGCCTTTGGGTGATTACTTTGCAGGCCCCAATCATGTCCTCCCTACCAATGGAACGGCCAAGTTTTTCTCCCCTTTAGGGGTAGACGATTTTATAAAGAAGTCCAGTGTGATCTACTATTCCCGTGAGGCCCTTCAAAAAGCCCACAAGGATATTGAGGCATTTGCAGAGGCAGAGCACCTGACAGCCCATGCCAATTCAATAAAGGTGCGGTTTGAATAGAGAGTCATGGCACATCTTGGAGCAGCCGCCACATAGCATCACGTGCCGATTCATAACGAAGGAGGGATCAGATGAAACGATTTGCCAGAATCGAGAGAATTACCAATGAGACAAAGATCCGGATTATGCTTAACCTGGACGGGACAGGGAAGGCAGACATCCATACAGGAATCGGTTTTTTCGACCATATGCTCAATAGTTTTGCAAGGCATGGATTTTTTGATATGGAACTTCAGGCAGACGGTGATTTGGAAGTAGATACCCATCATACCATAGAAGATACTGGAATTGTGCTGGGGAGGGCTATTAAGGAGGCTGTAGGCGATAAGAAAGGAATCGGGCGCTTTGGCTCCATGATGATCCCTATGGATGAAACCTTGGTCCTGTGCGCCCTGGATCTGTGTGGAAGGCCCTATCTGGTATACGATTTGAAACTTGACCGAGAGCAGGTAGGGGATTTAGAGACAGAGATGGTGAAGGAATTTTTCTACGCAGTGTCTTATGGAGCGGAGATGAACCTGCATATAAAGCAATTAAGTGGGGAGAATTGCCATCATGTGATTGAGGCGGCGTTTAAGGCATTTGGGAAGGCGCTGGATCAGGCGGTTCAGGTGGATGGACGCGTTGAGGGAGTGCTGTCTACGAAGGGGGCGCTGTGAGGGATTGCATATTTAGGGAATCGTGAAGAGGGTGGTGGGAGAGGGGCTGCTTAAGGAGTCGTGAAGAGAGTGGTGAGAGAGGCTGCTTAAGGAGTCGTAAAGAGGCCGCCCAGAGAAGGAGTTATATGATATTCTTCCGGGCACGCTCGCGCTACGTGAAGAGCATAGCGGTACGTAAGGCGCTAAAAGACAGCGCCTAAGTACCGATGGTCTTCAAGTACCCTGAAGAATATCATATAACTCCTTCTCCGGGCTACGTTATCGCTGGCGAATAAATTTTATGTAGATGATATGGTTGTTGAAGATGTGTTATGGCGTTGCCTTAATATAAATATGGAATCTATGGAAGATAAAAAGCTACAACATTTTCCTCACTCAATCCAACAAAGTAGCTTCGGAGTACTGATAAAACATCTGTAGACCATTTTTCACGTCGGCACTTAGCGCCAGTCTTTTGGGCGCTTAGTACCGCTACGTGAAAACCTGGCGAGAGCGTGTCGGAAGATGTTTTATCAGTACTCCGAAGCGGACCCTCTGGAAAAAAGGAATATTCCCAAACGTCCCTCTCGACATAAAGAGGTACTTTAAAGCAGTTCCTCTAAAGATTCTCTGTTTTTATTAATAAAACAAACAGAAATACCACAGCCACAACGTAAAAGCAAAAACGGAACAAACAGCAGTATAAAAAGACGCCAAAAGTAACAGCAAAAGGTATTGAAAACAACAAAAAAGATCAGAAGCAACGACAAAAAGAGTATTAAAAACAGCAACAAAGAATCAAAGGCAACAACAAAAAGGGCATCAAAAACAGCAACAAAGAATCAAAAGCGACAGCAAAAGATCTCAAAATAGCAACAAAAAAACGCAATATAGTACAAGAGGTGGTTTTATGAAAATCGTGGATTTGAAGTGCCCTTCCTGTGGAGGGAAGCTGGTTCCTATGGAGGGGAATCCCAAGATTGTAGTTTGTGAGTACTGCAACAGCCAGTTCGTCCTGGAAGAAGACAATGTGATCAACTATCACATTCATCAGTATGGAGCCGGAGGAGTCGGAGGTACCGCGGGAACTGGAGGAGTCAATAACTGCCCCCCTGGAAGGAATGTCCCCATACAGCACTTTCCAGAGGAATCGTCCGGGATACCCAAGGCGGCGATTGCAGCCATAGCTGGTTTGGCGGCAGCGGCGGCTGTATTTGTGGGAATCGGGATTATCGCAGGAAACTCTAAGCCATCTGGCGGCGCAAAAGAGGAAACCCGGTTTACTGTAGCGGCAGATTATTTGCCTGGAGAAGAGGCCAAAGATGAGATTGACCAAGCAGAAGCAACCGTCAAAGAAAGCCTTGGAGAGCCGTCGCCTCTGTATGAAGAGATGGTAAAAGGGATGTTTGGAAAATCTGTGGATCTTGTGACCGATCAGGATTTAGAGCAGGTGAAGTACATAAGTGTCCAGAAAGGAAGCGAGACGGCGACCGTGAAGTACAGCTTTGACGATCCCTATAAGGCAGAAGGTTTCCGGGAAGTAACATTGAAGCTGGCGGCAGCAGATTGGAAGCCGGAGGATCTGGCACGGTTTCCAGGACTTGTGAAGGTGGATGTAAGCTATAACTGGCCTGGCCCAGGAACATTTGGGGCTCTTGAGAATCTAAAGGGACTTTGCTGTTCTGGAATTGAGATCTCGGAGATTGTGGAGAGCGTGGAGCCAGAGCAGCTTGTAGAACTTTATCTGGATCGGGTGGAATCTCTGGAGGGGCTGGCGGCCTTTACAAATCTGGAGATTCTGACTCTGGAAGACGTGTATGCGCCTGACATACGCCAGCTAACCCCCTTAAAGTCGCTAAAATCCCTGTCTATCATGGAAGATGATAATCCGGATCCATTCTCCTCTGGTAATTCCAATACCCTGACAGATTATTCTGGATTGTCTGTACTTACAGGACTGGAAAAGCTCCATCTGGAATCGGAATTTATCCGGGAGTTCAGCTTTTTAAAGCCATTGGCAAATTTAAGAGAATTGTCCATCGAGGACAGCGAGGCTATAGGGGTGGAACCTTTGGCAGAGTTGGCTCAGCTGGAGTCCCTAAGCCTGATTGACAACGATTCGGTTCGGGATTACAGCCCTATCGGAAGCCTGACCAACCTAAAGTCTTTAACCCTGGATAAATCTACCTCTCAGGATGACCCGGATCTGTCTTCCCTGGGGAATCTGGTTTCTCTGGATGTAAGCGGGTTTATGTCTGTGGCAGGATTTCGCAATATGGGGAATCTGAAGGAACTGTCCATTCACGGGTGCAACATCGACGAGATTAAATCCCTATCCGGACTTACTGGTGTGGAAAAATTTTCTTGCTATTCTGTGTGGACCTATGGGGTTCCCTTAAAAAATGTAAACTTTATTGACGGAATGACAAGCCTTAAGTGTCTGGATTTCTCCGGAAGGCATTCCGATGACAACTGGGGAAGTTTTCAGAATAATATGGAGATTCTGGGAGATATTTCCAATGTTCTTAATCATCCAGGGCTGGAGGAACTGTATCTGAACAACTGTATGTTCGAGATTGACTTTGGGAAACTTCAGGACAATGCTTCGTTGCGGGTATTGGAGATCAAGGATGCCAGCCTGAAAGAGAATTTCTATGTGCAAAGTTCCAATGGGATAACGGATCTCTGGTATGATGATGTAACCATGGATGAGCATACAGATTTTCTTACCCATTATCCGAATCTGGAGCAGTTGTATTTGGACGGAAACCAACTGACAGGCATCCAGTTTGCTGCATCTTTAAAAAATCTGACCCATCTGGGACTGAACAACAACTATGTGACGGATTTATCGCCATTAAACCAGGCGGAAAGCCTGCGCTATCTGGATGTGAGGCAGAATCCAGTGGGCAGTGTGGAGATCGGATCGGACATTACGGTGTTAAAATAAAAGAGAAGCACATTGAAAAGAGCATAGGATCACTATTTTATTGTTAAAGGAGAAGTTATATGACTTCATATACCAATGAGGAAGTCTGGGAGATGTTCACTCATCACCAGAATGAGGAGTTTTTTACGGCAAAGGGCCTTCCCTTCAGTTATACCATTAAGGGAGGGGAAATGTTTATCAGCCGGAGGAGTAAATCGATCACAAGAAGCACCTTTGATGCGGCGTATAAAAAGGTGCAGGAAAACCCGGAGATGATCACAGGCCCCAAAAAGCTGGGAGTATTTGGAGCGCCGTATCTGTGGGCGCTTTTTCGGAAGTTTGAGTTGATATGAGAAGGAAAGGTATGAAAGTACGTTTGGAATCTCTCTTGCAAAATCAGGTACAAAGAGACTTCCAGAGTATGAAAGAAGGAGGGAGAGAACCATCAAATCACTGGTCATTGCGGAAAAGCCGTCTGTGGCAAGGGACATCGCCCGTGTGCTTCATTGTACAAGGCAGATAAACGGAGCCATAGAAGGGGAGAAGCATATTGTTACCTGGGGGTTAGGGCATCTGGTGACTCTGGCAGATCCGGAAGATTATGACAAGAACTATAAGGAATGGAAGATGGAGGATCTGCCTATGCTTCCAGAGGTGTTTAAGCTGGAAGTCATCAAACAGACAGGAAAGCAGTATCAGGCGGTAAAGGCCCAGATCCATCGGAAGGATGTGGGAGAGATTATCATTGCGACAGACGCAGGACGGGAGGGAGAGTTGGTAGCGCGGCTGATTCTTCAGAAAGCCGGATGCCAGAAGCCGTTTAAACGGCTATGGATCTCTTCGGTGACAGATAAGGCGATTCGGGAGGGATTTGCCCATCTGAAGGACGGAAGGGAGTATGAGCCCCTTTATGATGCCGCTATGTGCAGGGCGGAGGCAGACTGGATGGTAGGAATCAACGCTACCAGAGCCTTAACCTGCAAATACAATGCCCAGCTGTCATGCGGCCGCGTTCAGACCCCCACTTTGGCCATGATCGCCAAGCGGGAAGAGCAGATCCGCCAGTTTGTTCCCAGGCCTTACTATGGCTTGAAGCTTTCTGTGGAAGGAATCACCCTGATATGGAGGGATAAAAACAACAATAGCCAGTCCTTTGATAAAGCCAGGATGGAGAATCTGGCAAAGCATCTAAAGGGCCAGAAGGCGGTTGTGTCCCAGATAAAAAGAACCTCGAAGAAGACCTTGCCGCCCCTTCTCTATGACCTGACAGAGCTGCAGCGAGATGCCAGCAGACGATATGACTACTCTGCCAAAGAGACCTTAAACATGATGCAGCGGCTTTATGAAAATCACAAGGTACTGACCTATCCAAGGACGGACTCCAGATATCTAAGCTCTGATCTGGTTCCTACCCTGAAAGAGCGGCTCCGTGCCTGCGGAGTAGGGCCGTACAAGAAGCAGGCCGGGAGTCTGGCTGGAAAAGCCTTGCCTCAGAATCTTTTTTTCGTGGACAACAAGAAGGTCTCCGATCACCATGCCATCATTCCAACGGAACAGTTTGTCCAGTTGGATCATATGACAGTCGATGAGAGAAGAATCTATGATCTGGTGGTGCGCAGGTTCCTGGCGGTTCTGGAGCCGCCGTATGAGTATGAGCAGATCACCCTTACGGTGGACTTGGGAGGAGAGGACTTCACAGCCCACAAAACGGTTACCACTTCCATGGGATGGAAAACAGTGTATGATGCAGGCAGCGAAGGCAGAACTTCTCTTTGTTCCCTTGTGGATGCCTGGGATGAGGAGATGGATGACAGCCAGGAAGGGGCAGAAAACGGACAGTGGAAAACCGGAACCGGAAGGCAGTTGGAGACTGGGGCGGGAGAAAAGCTTTTGCAGCTGAAAAAAGGCGATGTTCTGGATGGGGTGTCATTGGCTGTGACAGAGGGGAAGACCAAGCCGCCGGCTCCCTTCAATGAGGCGACTTTGCTTTCCGCTATGGAAAATCCTGCTGCCTATATGGAGTCTAAGGATCATGCTATGGCGAAAACCCTTGGGGAGACTGGGGGACTGGGGACGGTGGCAACCAGGGCGGATATCATTGAGAAATTATTTTCCAGTTTTCTCCTGGAAAAAAGGGGAAAAGATATCTGCCTGACATCCAAAGCCAGGCAGCTTTTGGAACTGGTGCCGGAAGATCTGCGAAAGCCGGAACTGACGGCGGATTGGGAGATGAAGCTGTCAAAGATTGCCAAAGGGGACTTAAAACGAAGTGTGTTTATGAAGGATATCCGGGGATATTCAAAAGATTTGATCCGTCAGATCAAGGAAGGAGAGGGCAGCTTCCGTCATGACAACATAACCAACAAGAAGTGCCCAAACTGCGGAAAACGGATGCTTTTAGTAAAGGGAAAGAACAGTGAGATGCTGGTGTGCCAGGACCGGGAATGCGGACACAGAGAGACGGTTTCCCGTACCTCCAATGCCAGATGCCCGGTGTGCCACAAGAAGATGGAGTTAAAAGGAAAGGACGACGGGCAGATTTTTGTGTGCAAGTGCGGATATAAAGAGAAGTTGAAGGCGTTTCAGGAACGGAGGAAGAAGGAAGGGGCAGGTGTGTCGAAAAAGGATGTGGCCAGATACATGAGCCAGCAGAGAGAAGAGGCAGATAAACCTTTAAACAATGCGTTCGCACAGGCTCTTGCTGGATTTCACATAGAAGAGTAAGGGATAGGATGCCTTCTCAGAGGCAGAAGGTGTTCTGACCACTTGGCCGGCACTGGTCATGGTGCGGCGTCTGCCGATTATACAAGGAGAATGAGGATGATTCAGTACAGAGCATTGCGTGAGGAGGAGTTGAGTCCCCGGTTATTTTACAAGTTCATCCGGCATCAGAAGGTTACCAAGTGTTGGAGAAGGGTAAAGGGAAGATGGGTGGTTCGGGATGATCCCTTTATTGATGACTGGGGGGAGAGGGAATATGAATATCTGGTGAAGTGCTTAAAGCATACGGTGGCTTCGGGAGGTATTGTCTGTGGAGCCTTTTTGGACGGCGATCTGAAGGGATTCTTCTCTGTGGAGGCAGAACCCTTCGGGAAAGACGGGGATTATCTGGATCTGTCATGTATTCATGTATCAGAAGATCTGCGTGGCGAAGGCATCGGAAAGGAATTGTTTCTTGCAGCTGCAAAGTGGGCCAAAGAGAAGGGTGCTAAAAAGCTGTATATCTCAGGGCATTCGGCGGTGGAAACCCAGGCGTTCTATAAGGCGATGGGGTGCGTGGAGGCCAAAGAATACAATCAGAAGCATGTGGAGCTGGAGCCCTACGACTGCCAGCTGGAGTATCTGATATAGGAGAAAAATCAATGAGAAGGGAAGGGAAAGTACATGGAGCGGAGGGATAAGGTAAATTATTATCTGGATCTGGCGGATGTGGTCTCCAAGAGGGGGACATGCCTGCGGAAACTCTATGGGGCGGTGATCGTTAAAAATGACGAGGTGATCTCTACCGGATACGTAGGCGCTCCCAGAGGAAGAAAGAATTGTTCGGATCTGGGAGTATGCATCCGGCAGAAGATGAATATCCCCAGGGGAGAGCGGTATGAATTATGCCGCAGCGTCCATGCAGAGGCCAACGCCATCATCAGTGCGGAGCGGGAAAAGATGATAGGAGCGTCTCTGTATCTGTCAGGATTTGAGGTGGATACAGGAAATTATGTGAAAGACTGCTGCTGTTGTTCGATGTGTAAGCGCCTGGTCATCAATGCGGGAATTGCCACAGTGTATGTGCGGGATGATGAGAACCATTATCGGGTGATTTCGGTAAGCGACTGGGTGGAGAAGGATGAATCCCTGGACGGAACCTTTGGGTATTAGATGCTCTAGATCCGGATGAAGGCAGAAAATAAGGCGGGCTGTCGCAGAATGCGGCAGCCCTTTTGGAATATGCTATCACTTAACACACTGGAAAATCCAGATTATACCCGGATGTCCAGATGCTCTCCCAGCCCGGAAACTGCAACCGATGCGCTCTCCAGCATCTCATTCAGTGCATCTCCGGTAACTTCCGCCGTGTCCAGAACCTTTGACAATAAGGCAACACCCATGTTGGAACTGATCCGGCTTGTAGACATGGAAAAGGATAATGCTGCAATATCCATAGTTATCACCTCCATGATAGGAACTAAAACTGTAAAAGAATCATAACAAAAATCAAAGAAAAAATCAAGAGGTTACGTTATGACATTGGGTTTCCAAGGCTATTCTTTGTAAACATGTCTTGATTATTGGACGCTCACGGATTAAAATAGAACATAGAATAAAAGAAGCCGACACAGATTCGGAATCTACATAGAGGTGGGACATTGAATAAGTATACGAAACTGATTATAGGAAACGGGGCTTTTGCGGCGGCAGCGATCTGCCTGTATTCGCCGGGGCTTCTGGGGCTGTCTCCCTTTAGTCCCAGCGCGGCTGTTGCAGCCGCGTCCATTGCCATCGGCGTGGCGGGGATTCCTGCGTTTGTCTGGATGAACCGATATTTTCTGGCGGAAAAGGAGATCACGCTTCTGGGGACAGGGGAAGAGAAGGTGGAGGAGAAAACCATTGAACGGATGGAGAGTTACCGCTCCAGCAAGGTCCTTGGAGGGATCGCTAAATCTGCCATATCCCAGATGATGCGGATGGAGAATGCCGGGAAGAACTTTGAGAAGCTGGCAGCCAGAAGGTTTGAGCCGGGAACCTTAAGCTACCAGAAGTTTATGGCGGTCATTCACTCCGCCCAGGAGTCTCTGTCCAGAGGATATGTGAAGATGGTCAATAAGATGATTATTTTCGACGAGGCGGAATACAGGAAGCTGACATGCGATGAATACAAAAAAGACGACATTCCTGACAGGATCCAGGAGGAGAAGCGGGAATTGTATGAGAAGAACCTGGGAGACCTCCGGTCTATTCTGGAAAACCATGAGAGGGTTCTTTTAGGGATCGACCACCTGCTGATGGAACTGTCCAATGTGGAATATTCAGACCAGGAGGCAGATCATGCGGTTCAGGAGATTGATGAGCTTTTAAAGCAGCTGGAGTATTATCGTTGAAACATTTCAGATACGAAGCAATGTCGGTTCGTTAAGACGTTGTTGTGTTAACTAATGGATATTGAATAGAAAGAGACAGAAGGTATCTACAAGGAACGACAAGGAGAGAGAACATGAAAAACAGTAAAAATCAGATAGTTATCATCGTGGCTGTTGGAATCCTAGTGTTTGTGGTGTCATTTGCCGGAATCCTTCTTACCAGAAATGCCGGAAAGTCCAAGAAGACCGTGGATACGGAGACAGCTGCCGCAGCCATTGCCCGGTATGTAAAGAAGATTGATCCCAGTCAGGCGGAGGTGATTAAATCTCCGGTGGAACTGGCGGATACCAGCGTAGATGAGCTGCCGGAGATCGATACCAATGAGATTACTGTAAGACCGGACACAGCCCTTTATGCGGAGATCTTTGCCACATCAGAAAAGTGCGGTCCCGGGAAAGACGGATGGATCAACGAGGTGGCGAAACGGTTTAACAGGGAAGGATATGAGGTCAACGGTGAACCGGTGTCTGTTATGATCCGAAGCGTGGCTTCCGGTCTTGGCATGGATTATATCAGCAGCGGCAAATACATTCCAGACGGCTACACGCCCTCCAATGATTTCTGGAGCAAGATGTTGGAGGCGGATGGCGTAAGGATGGAGACAGTCAGTGATTGTCTGGTGACCAACACGGC